>JAAVYF010000084.1 GCA_022790975.1 Clostridia bacterium
AATTCTAATTCCATTTGTTCAAATTCTCGAGTTCTAAATATAAAATTACCTGGTGTTATTTCATTTCTAAATGCTTTTCCTATTTGAGCAATTCCCATTGGTAATTTTTTTCTTGTTGTTCTCATAACATTTTTAAAATTAACAAATATTCCTTGTGCAGTTTCTGGTCTTAAATATATTTCTGCAGTTGAATCTTCTGTTACACCTTGAAATGTTTTAAACATTAAATTGAATTTTCTAATTCCAGTAAAATTTTCTTTACCACAATTTGGACATGCTATATGATTTTCTTGCATATATGTAATCATTTTTTCATCTGGCCAACCATCTACTATTTCTTCACAATTATGCTCATGCATCCATTCTTCTATTAACTTATCTGCTCTATGTCTTGTTTTACATTCTTTACAATCTATTAATGGATCAGAAAAACCTGCTAAGTGTCCTGATGCAACCCATGTTTCAGGATTCATTAATATAGCACAATCCAATCCAACATTATGTGGATTTTCTTGGATAAATTTTTGTCTCCATAATTTTTTTATATTATTTTTTAACTCCACTCCTAGTGGTCCATAATCCCATGTGTTTGCTAGTCCCCCATAAATTTCTGAACCTGGATATATATATCCTCTACTTTTACACAAAGCAACTAATTTTTCCATTGTTACTACCATAATAATACATTCCTTTCGCATAATATAATTTATTACTATTCACAGTTTGTTAATAATATTTCTGTGAATAGTAATTAATTTCTATTTTTTCTTTTCTTCTTTTACTAGATTTACTTTAAATTTAAAACTACATATAGTTACAATGATATATACAGATAAAATTCCCATAATAAAGAATTCATTTATAGGTAATCTTGTAATAGCAAATGCACTTACATAAACTGCTTCTGCTAAAACTAAATTAACAAATGCCATAATTAATTTTGCAATAATACCTTCATTTGCTCCTAATTTTAAAGCTACTGCCATTCCTAACCAAACTATTATAGTAGTTATAATTAAAGGCATTATATATGGTTTTACTATATCTCTTAATCTTTGATGTGGTATAACACTACTAGTTAATACTGTTTCATCATCTAATTCATATTTTTCTTTTATTTTACTATTTAATACATCTAATTGACCACTTGTAACATTTTTTACTGTAACAGCTACTGTATCTGAAAATCCTTCTATTTCTTGATACATTTTATCTTCTTTTTCAAATACTTCATTTACAATTTGTTTAATATCTTCCATCTTGTATTCTTTTCCCAAATATATAGTAATTCTTTCTGCTTCACTATAACTTGTTCCATAGTTAAATCCCCATATAGCAGTACATATTACTCCTGCAACAATTATAACAACACTTAATATATATATTATATTTTTCTTATTCTTCATAGCTTCCTCCTATTTCTTTAGATTTTCATTTACAAATAAATTTTTAGTGAATAAATAATTTGTTAATGCAAGTGTTATAATTCCCCAGAATAGAGTCATTCCTATACTAAATACTGGTAACCATCCCATAAATGTAAACACTACTGCTATAATACTTATTGGTAAAATAATATTCAATTTTTCAAGTACACATTCTATAAATGCGTCATTAATTTCTTTATCTTCTTTTACTTTTTTTAGAAAACTACTAATAAATACATAATTTGCAATTAATATTGTATAAATTGCAACTATTGTTTCTAATGATATAATTACATTTGCATATCTTATAAACATATTCAAAACTGAAATTGCTCCAATATATGATATAACTGCAAATAATCCATTAATTTTATATTTAACAATCCATAAAATCATTCCTATTACAACAATAATAACTGTTACAATTGCAATAATTTTTATTGTTTCACTATTTGTTGTTGCTGAAATTGAAACATTTTCAGATATATCATATTGTATATCTGTTTCTCCTGAACCAATTATTGTTGCCATTACATTAGCTTGTTCTATATATTCTGAAAGTGTTGCATTATCAGTAGCTGTTCCTAATGTTATAGACATGATTCCATCTGTAATTGGTTTCTCAAATGCAGAACTAAATAAATCTTGATTTTCTACTTGCATTGTAACTTGTTTTTCTTTTGTAGTTGTTTCTTCTGCACTTTCCCCTGCATTATTTGCATCTGTTTCATTACTTTCTTCAATTTCTACATATGTGCTTGTTATTTCTTTTAACTTCTCTGTTCCTTCTTTATCTAGTTCAATATTTATATATACTGATGTTCCTAT
>JAAVYF010000085.1 GCA_022790975.1 Clostridia bacterium
TCTAAGTGATTCTGATGTATATGCACTAAAAAAAGAAGAAGAGATAATTTGTATTGCAGTAATCCTACCTATTTCTAGAAAAGTATTAGAATTAAAAAATATAGTTACAAAAGAAAAATATAGAAATAAGGGGTATGCAAAAATGTTATTAAAATCATTGTGTGGTAATTATAAACAAAAATATGAGAAGATGCTAGTAGGAACAACAGAAAATAATATCCCATTTTATGTTAAACAAGGATTTGATAAATATGAAAAAACAATAAAGAATTTTTTTATAGATAATTATGATGAAGAAATAAAGGATGGAGAATTAGTCTGTACTGATATGATATATTATTCTAAAAATCTAAAAAAGAGATAGATAAATTTAACAATATAAGGAGAGAATTATATGGATTTAGGAGAAATTGTAAAAAATATTGCACCATATGTTGTGTCTATAATAGGAAGTTTTTGGGCATATATGCAAGCAAAAAAGAAGATGAATCAAGAGTTAGAAATAGTAAAAACGAATAATGAACATGAAATTAATAGATTAATGGAAGAGCATAAAATTAATATAGAGGATTTAGAGAAAAAACATAAGTTAGAAATGGAAGAGAAAGAAAAAGAATATGAACATGAAAAAGAAATATTAGAACTAAAAAGTAGAACAACAATTAATGAAAAAAACCAAGAACTTATGAACACAGCAATGTCTGGTGTTGTAGGAGATGTTTTTTCTGGTATTTTATCTGGAAAAATAGATATGGATAAGATAGATGAACTTTCAAAAAAATTTCCTAAAAATAATGAAAAATAAGATGTATGGAATGAATTTTATAGCAAATAAATAGTACTATACTAATATTAAAAATAATAAAGGAAATAAAATATGATAGATTGCAATATAGATAGAGAAAATATATTGCCAAGTGAAAGAGCTTTTGCATATAAAATGAAATTGGACGCAATAAAAGTTCAAAGTAAAAGGATTTTTGTTTTTGATGTAACTCCTCAAGAGTGGAAATTAGAAAATATAGAATTTACGAATGAAAGAAATATTAAAAAGATTAATAATTATATAAGGTTAACGAATTTAATTCCAGAATTATTAGAGTTAGTAGATGTAGGAAGAATAGCTTTTAGTCCTGCATTAGAATTATCATATTTAACTAGAGAAAATCAAAATATAGTTAGTGATTTTATCGATATGGAAGATGCAACACCAACAGTTGGGCAAGCAATTAGGATGAAAAAATTAGAATTAGAAGGAAAATTAGATGAAGAAGTTATAGAACAGATTATGTTAGAAGAGAAACCATATCAAAAAGAAAAATTTACTATGCCATATGAACAACTAAGAAAATATTTGCCGAAAGAATATACTAATAAACAAGTAGAGAAGATTATATGTGGATTATTGGAGGAGTATTCCAAAAAGTAAATGACAAAAATGTTAACAAGTAGGTGAAAAATGAAAATAAAAAATAAATATACTAAACAAAAGATTGATAAAAAAGAACAACTAGTAAATAGATGGATAAATACCAAAAAATATATAAGGCTAA
>JAAVYF010000055.1 GCA_022790975.1 Clostridia bacterium
ACAACAAGTCTAAAAATCCTTTTGGTACTGATAAATTATATGTATATTTTAATGCTTATAATTTTAGAACTAAAAAGTTTGCACCTGATAAATACATATTAGAACTAGAGCAAAAACAAAATATCTGCAAAGCGAAGTTTGTAGATTATCACGATAAAAGAATATACTCAGAGGGTTACTTGATATGTAATGATGAAATTGTATTTGCTGTAATGGAAAACTACAAACCTACAAGCAGTAGAGTTGATGTTGCAGTTGTTGAAATAAATATTTGCAATGGTACAGATGGTTTAATGCTTGGTGGGTACTTTGGAACAAATGCAAAATGTGAGCCTAGCTTAAGAAAGTGCTATTTTTCAAAGAAAAATGTTGATTTTACTAATGAAATGTTTGAACAATTAAAATTGAACGAAAATGAACAAGAGATATTAAATAATCAAAGTGCTTTATATTTAGATATATTTAATATATAATTATAAAGACAAATAGTAAGTTATCGCTGAGATTATATATGATAAAAATAAACAATTTAGGAGATATGAATGAAAAAAATATTAGTGGTAGAAGATGATAACGATATTCATAAATTGATTAAAGAACTTCTTGAAAAAGAACATTATATTGTAAAAAGTGCTTATTCTGGAACAGAGGCACTAACAATAATAAAAAATAATAATATAGATTTAATACTTTTGGACTTAATGCTACCTGGAATAAATGGAGAAGATATAGTAAAAAAAGTAAATAAAACTATACCAATAATAGTTATTAGTGCTAAAACATCTTCTACAGATAAGGTAAAAGTATTGCTTGATGGTGCGAATGACTATATTACAAAACCTTTTGAAAAAATTGAGCTTCTTGCTAGAATACAAGTACAATTAAGAATGAGTCATGAGCAAGATAAAAATTTAAAATATAAGGATATAGAACTATTAGAAGATAACAAGACTATGAAAATTCAAAGCCATCAAATCACATTAACAAGAACAGAATATACAATAATGAGAGAACTGCTATTAAATCCTAATAAGGTAGTTACAAAAAATAGATTACTAGATTTAATTACTACAGATGCAGAAAATTGTGATGAAAGTTCTTTAAAAGTTCATATAAGCAATATAAGAAAGAAAATAAGAAAAATTACATTAGAAGAATACATTGAAGCTGTATGGGGAATAGGATTCAAAATGAAACAATAAAAACTTTACTAAAATTTTACTTTTTCTTAACTATTTTCTTAACTATTTCTTGTTAAAATGAAATAGAAAGGAGAATATTTATATGGAATATGTATTAGAAACCAATAATCTTGAAAAAAGATATGGAAGATTTAAAGCGATAAGCAACTTGAATATGCACATTGAAAAAGGTTCAATATATGGACTTATAGGAAGAAACGGAGCTGGAAAAACAACTTTGATTAGAGTAATATGTGGTTTACAAAAACCGACATTAGGAAATTATTCTATTTATGGAGTTTCAAATAGAAGTAGAGAAATTTCAAAAAGTAGACAGAGAATAGGTGCTATTATAGAGAAACCATCACTTTGCCTTGATATGACAGCAGAAGATAACCTAAAAAAACAGTATAAAATTATTGGGATTCCAGATTATAATGATTTGTATGAAATATTAAAAACTGTTAAACTTGATAATACAGAAAAGAAAACAGCAAAAAATTTTTCCTTAGGAATGAAACAAAGATTAGGAATAGCAATTAGTCTAGTAGGAAATCCAGACTTCATTATTTTAGATGAGCCTATAAATGGACTAGATCCAGAAGGTATTATTGAAATAAGAGAGCTAATTTTAAAATTAAATAAAGAAAAGGGAATTACTTTTTTAATATCAAGCCATTATTTAGATGAATTATCTAAAATTGCAACTTGTTATGGATTTATAGATAAATGCCAAATTGTTAAAGAAATTAGTAAAAAAGAATTAGAACAAAATTTTAGAAAGAGAATACAAATAACTATAAGCAATTTAAAAGAATGTGTCAAATATTTAGAAGAAACAAAATTACCATATAAGATTATTTCTGATGAAATAATTGATATATATGAAAAAGTTAATGTATCAGAACTTGTTACTGCACTTTCAAAAAGAAATTGTATAGTGAATGATTTTACAGAAAAAGGAGAAGCATTAGAAAGCTATTATCTAAATTTAATAGGAGGTGCAGAAAATGTATAAATTATTAAAGGCTGGTCTTTTTAGATTAAAGAAAGAAATGAGCTTCTGGCTATTTATGTTTTTAAGTTTTGGAATAGCAATATTAGTATTATTTAAAGGATATTCATCTAATAATGAAATGATACTAGATAAATTAACAAACGAATTTACTTTATATATAGGACTTTTTATAGCAATATTTGTAAGTATGTTTGTAGGTAAAGAACATTCAGAAGGAATTATTAGAAATAAAATTATAGTTCGGGCATAGTAGAATAGCAATATATATATCTAAACTTATAATAAGCATTATTGCATCAATATTTTGTGAAATTATTTATATATTAACTATATTGATAATTGGAAGTGCATTAGGAGGAAAAATTTAT
>JAAVYF010000056.1 GCA_022790975.1 Clostridia bacterium
ATATAAAAATGTCCGAAGTATGGTAAAAGTCTTGTTTCTAACATTCTACAATAACGCTTGTATGTAGTAGGAGCAAGTTCTTTTGAACCATAATCTCTTTTCCATATTTCTGTAAATTCAGAAAATCTAAGAGATTTACCATCAACAACTAAACCATTTTGTACTTCAGTAACAAACTTTGCTAGTTCAACTTCTGCATCTTTTTTAGTTCCATGTACTGTTTTTCTGTGTATCATAGGATTTCCATTTAAATCAAATCCTTCAGACACTGTTAGCCTGTAACTATTTTTTCCTCTTTTTTCTATACTCCCAGCCATTACCTTTTTCACCTCCTTTCAAGTATGCATATGGGTGGGAGGAGTATGTAGTTGTATTTTATGGTATTATATATTATTTTTAAGAAAATTACCAGCCTTTTTTAGCTATTTTATGCGGGTTTCAAAGATTACATTAAAATTCATAAAAGAATATATATGAAACATAAAAATATTAGACAAAATGTAATAAAAAGATATGCCTCATCTTGAGACATATCTTTTACAAGAATTACAATTTTTATTAAGTCCTAATTCTATACAAAGTGGTTTTATTTCATTGCATATGTTAGGGAATATAATATCCATATTAAGTGAATCAATAAATCCTGCACATTTATGACCTTTCTGATATATTCTATTAGCTTTTAAAAATAATGTTTCTAATTTTTTTAAGCCAGTTGATCCTTTCAAATTTTTAGGTTTTGTGATTTTTAAATAATTTACTATTCCATCAAGATCTAACATAAAGAAATCTTCAATGCTTTTCTTTGCCTTTATATGAATAACACTAGAGGCACCATAATTAATTAAATCTTCTTCAAGTTTTGATCTATTAATTGGTGGGTGAACTCCAAATTCAAATACATCAGTATCGTAACAAAGCACAGCTATTATTTCGTGCGTTTTTGCATATTTTTTAATTATTTCATTATTAAATTTATTTAATAATTTATTTTGGAATTTACCAATTCCTGTTATACAAAAAGATTTTAAAACATCTACCTTAAACTTATTCCCTGGTATTTTATTTTTTATAAAACTTAATACTTTTTTATAAAATTCATCATCAGTTTCGCCTTCTGTATATATTACTACACATTTTTTCATATATTACTCCGTATATTTAGCTAGTGTATCTAAGTCACTTGAATCTCCACTCATCAAATCGAAAAGATAATCACCTACACGTAGATCAAGACTTTCTGCATCATCCATCAATTTATTTACTGATTTATCTTTTATTTTTGAAAATGTAGCAATGCCATTGTCATGAGGTAAGCCTACATATATTTTAGAAGGCTCAATATAATTCATTAAGTAAGGAGAGTGACTTGTAATAATAATTTTTATGTTTTTAGCGAAACCATTTAAAGCTATTAAATATTGCTGTAATACTTTGGGATTTAAGGAATTTTCAGGCTCTTCTATTGCAACTATTGAAAAACCGTTGTTAGATGCTATTTCTAAATTAGTAAGTACTTTTAATATTCTTTTTGCACCATCAGACATATTGTTGAAATCTATAGCTGAAGACAAATTTTTGTCTTTAGCTATAAGTGCGTAAAATTTACCAGCTACTTTTGAAGGTTCAAGATTATTAGGGTCGACATTTTGTTCAACGGTTATAGGTATCTGTACGACGTCTATTTTTTCTATAGATGGAAAAATATCTGTAAAAGTATTTATTATTAGATTAAATCTATCAGGTCTTTTTTGTTGAATATCATATAATATAGTTGGTATATTATTTTTACCACTTAAATCATAATTAAAAACCTCACCATCCAAAATAGGAGCAATTCCATAAGGCGTTGTTGCATTAAAATCATGATCAATAAATACTCTTAAATTATTTAGATTTTTTATAATATCCATATAAAACAAATCATCATAAGCTTTTATTTTATTTAAAATTAATTCATAATTTTCTATCAATATTGATTTATTGCAAGCTCCTGTTTTTGATGGTTTATAAAAAGAGGATTCATTTTCTCTTTTTATATAGAATGTGAATTTTTGTGATTCACTAGGCTCTTTAACTTTTAAATATTCTTTTATAATTTTTCCATCTTCATTATTTTTAGACCACAAAAATGAATAACCATAGATGATTTCTTCATTATTTATAGTTGTTTCTATTTCAAAAGAAAATGTTTTACTTAAATAATGTTTATTTACTGGAATTACAGGATTAAACATCATTTGATTTTTTCTAGTTTTATTGTTTCCGATAATAAAGTCAATTCCAAAAATAATTGCTGTCAAAGTATTTGTTTTTCCATAACTATTAATAGATAATAAACTTGTGATATTATTTAGAGTTAAATCAATATCTTTTAAATTTTTAAAACCATCAATTTTAATTCTTTTAATATTCATATTTTCACTCCATATATTTATTATTTTTTGTGTCATTATTATACACCTACCTTTTTAAAAAGTCAACAAATATTAAATAATTTATTAAATATTTTTAACAAAATTAATATATTTTATTCAATATTCAAAAAATAATGAATAAAATATTTAATATTATTGACAAAACGAACAAATGAATGTATAATAAAATTGCAAAAAGAAAAAGCTCTGATGCCAGAGCTATAACAAAGAATTGTAGTTGCGACCCTACAATGTGAATTATAGCATTAAAAAATCTTTTTGTAAATAGGCAAATTATAGAGCAGATGGAAGTGAAAAAAGATGAAAAAACATAGAGTAAAAGTTATTCAAGAGAATGATTCTGGAAGAAATGAAAGATTTAAGGACTGCACAAATGGAAATGAAATGACCAGAAATCAATTTGTAAAAGAAATTAAAAAAGGAAATTATGAAGAGTACTATGTCAGGAAAATAAATGGCTTAGATACTCCAGTTTCCAAACCAGATGGAAATGAAAATAATAATTTAGGATAGGAGTGCTATAATGAAGATAGAAGGAAAAAGAATTAGAAGTTTAAAATTTTTAGAAAAAGTTGAAGAACTTACAAAAAAGGAAGTTGGAGTAATCTTAGATCAAAATCAAGTGCCAAATGAGCTAAAAAGAAGAGGGACAGGAAAATTTAGACCAGATATTAATTGGGGAAAAAATAGTAAAAGAAATACAGTAGGAGAATATATAACTAACAAAGATTTACCTAAAAAAAATAAATATATAAATACTATAGAATGGCACTGGAGACAATATCACGGAAAGGATTTAGAAGATATTTATGAATTTGTCGATGTATATAGAAATGTATATCAAAAAGATTTTGTTAAACCTATGGAAGTAGATTTTATTTATGTAGAAGAGAAGAATCTAATTTATGCAGATTTAGAACTAGATCTTCTGAAAAATTACAATAAAATTTTAGTTGCAGTTAATATACTATTAGAGAAATTTGGTTTCTGTCAAATACTAGATGATGATTATGAAGAATATATTCCCAAAAAAGGATTTGAAATATGCAATTGGGAAATATTACCTGAAGGAGAGGAAATTTGGGACGTATTGGGAAACAAAAAATATTCTCCGCCAAAAGAAGGAGAAAAAAGAAAAAGAGCTAGTTTTGAAGCATATAGAATTACCACTTTTATTAATAAAAATCCGTTAAAAAAATATGTGGGAATAAATGGGTTTCAGGATTATTTGGTATTCGTTTTTGATAAAATATGCATTTTAGAAACAAATAAGTATGGAAATGCTACATATATTGTAAAAAAAGAAAATTGGAAAACAGCATCTATGTTTACAAAAGCTGAACTTTTAAATTCAGATTTTATTGTGGATAGGATTATCCATAATGAAGATTGGAAAAATAAAATTGATAAGATATTATAAAAAATGAACAAGGGCCTAAAACGGCTCTTATTTTAAATTTATAATAATTTATAAAATGTATTGATCATATGTGAGAACGCTAATTATCTTTATTATTCTTCATCCATTCGAGCAATTCACCCTCAGAAATTTTGTGATTATTAAATTCTTTAATCTTCGATTTAGCAAGTTGTTTCCAATTTTCGAAAGCTAATTTAATTTGTTCATCCTCGGATCTTTTAGCTTGCATTAATTTTCTTTGATAGTTGTTTCTATAAAATCTTATTCCTTCTACAGTTTTTCGTTTTTTAGTATAAGAGTTAGTAGCACCAATTGTCTTACAAGTTTGCTCATTTTCATAGTATGCAATATCACAATATTTTTCTGTATTCTTAATTGGAATAAAGTATTTGCCACAATTTTTACAAGTCTTAATTTTTATGTCTTTATTTGAGGCAATTTCTAGCAATGATACATATAGAATATTAGATAAATATGATGTATGAAAAACAGGGCTATCATTTATATC
>JAAVYF010000086.1 GCA_022790975.1 Clostridia bacterium
CAAAGCATTACTTGCCATCTCTTCATTTTGTTTATATATTTCCTTTTTATACTCTTCTAAATTATTATTTACTCCATTTATATCTTCATAAGCTATACATAGTTTTAATATCTCATCTACTCCACCTTTAGTATATGCTATATATTTATCTCCTACTTTGTTAACTGTTGTCATAAGCTTTCTTTCAGAATCAAATGGTATTTCATTTTCTCTTGGGTTTTCACAAGCTATATTCACACATCCAAGCTTTATTCCCATATCAGTTAAAGCAGTTTCTGTAGGATCTCCATTTAGTTCTCCATCTTCAGTAATCTTTGTATCATTACAAAGCATATTTGCAAAAATCAACTTTTCAAGTACGCTATTTTCTTCTGCTTTTTCTAAATCATATACTGTTCCATTATAAAATAACTTTTTTACTGTCATTTTATTTTGTGTAAGTGTACCTGTTTTATCTGAACATATAACTGAAGCACTTCCAAGAGTTTCAACTGCAGGTAACTTCTTAACAATAGCATTTTTCTTTGCCATTCTTTGCATTCCAATTGCAAGAACAATTGTAGATACAGCTGCTAGTCCTTCAGGTATTGCTGCAACAGCTAAACTTACAGCTGTCATAAACATATCAATTGGGTTTTTACCATAAGCTATACCAATTAAAAATATAACTGCACAAATTACAAGGCAAGCAATTCCAAGCGTTTTACCAAGACTATTTAATCTTGCCTGAAGAGGAGTTTCTCCATCTTCTACCTCATTTATCATATTTGCAATTTTTCCAACTTCTGTGTTCATACCTGTTGCAGTTACAATTCCTTTCCCTCTACCATAAGTCACCATACTAGAAGAAAACGCCATATTTTTTCTATCACCTAAGCTTGTCTTTTCATCTTCAATAATATCTATATTTTTCTCAATGGGAAGAGACTCTCCTGTAAGTGCTGACTCTTGTATTTTTAAATTAACAGTTTCTATTAGTCTTAAATCTGCTGGTATATAATCTCCTGTTTCTAATATAACTACATCTCCTGGCACAATTTCTCTTGCAGGAACAACTTGCATATTACCATCTCTTATAACTTTACTAACATGTGCACTCATTTTCTGAAGGGCTTCAAGAGATTTTTCAGCTTTATCTTCTTGTACAACACCAATAATTGCATTAACAATTACAACAACTAAAATA
>JAAVYF010000064.1 GCA_022790975.1 Clostridia bacterium
AATAGATATGATAAATGATATGGATTTAACAAATAAACTAAGACTTGCAATATGTATGAGTGATAGTAGTTATACTAATCTAAAATATGATAAACCTGAGATGTATAACTATTTTGATACTATGCTAAAAGAAATTGATGAAGAATATAGAACCACTTTAATAAATTTTGCAAAATACCATCTTATAATGTTTGCAATGGCTAAAATTATGGAAATGTCAAAAGAAGAACAAAATCAAGTTGCATTATACTTATTTAATAATATTGATAATAAAGAAAAACAATTAATAGTTCACTAATTATTCATATCAGCGATGAAAAATTGACTAAACTATTGTAAATTCTTGATTTTATTGATATACTCATATTCAGTAATTAAAATTGATACAAAATGAAAGTGGGTAATTAAAATGATAAGAATCGGAACAAAATTAAATAATGTAACATATACAAAAAGAGATGGTGCTTATGTAATAATAGAAAGAAATGATGATGATAAAATAGCAATAGCTACTGATGGTACTTGGTTCTTTCTTGGAGGAGGAATAGAACAAGGAGAAACTGAATTAGAAGCACTAAAAAGAGAATTATTAGAAGAATCAGGATATAGTATTAAGAATATTAAATATTTTGATAAAGTTACATCATGGGCTGATGGTGGAAAAAGAGGACCTTTAGATGTAACTGCAACATTTTATATTGCAGAGTTTGATGAGAAAGTTGTAGAACCTATTGAGAAAACTCATAAGGTACTTTGGGTAAATGCGAATGAATATAAAGATAAATTATACCATGAATATCAAAGATATATATTAGATAAATATATAAAATTAAAAGGAGAAAATAAAAATGTCTAATGAAGAAATACAAGAATGTTATAAAAATTGTATTGAATATAGTAAGAAGATTAAAAATCCAATATTAAGAGAATGTTGTCAAGAAATATATAATGATTATAAAGAAAAATTATTAAATAAACCTGCTACACCAGGAAGACATCATTATTTTAAAGGAGGACTACTATATCATATATATTCTGTTACTAGAAACTCGTACAATATAGCGAAGATGTATCCAAACTTAAATATAGATATAGATTTAGTATTATTTGGTGCTTTATTACATGATATAGGAAAAACTAATGAATATAATGATTTTTTAGAAGAAGAAAATTATATAGCACGAAAAGGTAATGGAGCAGAATTATTAGGACATTCTTATGAAGGCGTTCATATTGTAGACAATTATCTTAGCAAATATGATATTGAAGTAGAATTTAAAAATCAAGTTCTTCATATGATAGGTAATCATATGAAAGAGTTTAGAGAAGAGGGGATTTTTGTAGAAACTAAAATGTTAGAAGTAATTATTATTAGTTTTGCAGATAACATAGATAATTATTTAGAACCAGCATCAAGAGTTATAGATAATGCCCAAAAAGGAGAAACTTATCAATTTCCAAAAGCAGAAAGACCTTATTATAAATCATTAAATCCATATTATAAAGAATAAATATAAGAAAAGAGGAAATAAAAATGCAAAATTTAAATTATCATACACATACATATAGATGTGGACATTCGGATTTAGATTATACTGACGAAGAATATATTATAGATTTGATACGAATGGGATTTAAGAAGATGGCATTTACAGACCATTGCCCAGAAAAAAATGAAATAGATAAAAGACCAAATATAAGAATGAAATATAATCAAAGATTAGAATACTTAGAAAGTATTAAAGACTTAAAAGAAAAATATGCAGATAAAATAGAAATTCAATCTGGTATGAAGTAGAATATTTACCTGGAGAAGAAGATAATTTAAAAGAGTTAAAGAATGAAACTGATAAGTTGATATTAGGACAACATTTCATTTATGATGATAATAAAAATTTAAAAATATTTGGTAGTGTAGACTTTACAGAAGAAGACTTGAAAAGATATGCAGAGTATATTGAAAGAGCAATGCAACTTAGTATACCAAATATAATTGCTCATCCAGATATATACATGATGAAAAGAGAAAAATTTGGAGATATAGAAGAAAAAGTTGCACATATGATATGTAAGTCAGCAGAAAAATATAATATACCATTAGAAATAAATTTAAAGGATATCTTTTATAAAACATATTTTGAAAATAAAAAATTAAATGATTTTCCTATAGAAAAGCAAAAAGAAAAGCTAAGTAATGTACAATATCCTAATAAAGAGTTTTGGAATATTGCTACAAAATATGATATAAAAATTTTATATGGAATAGATGCACACTATAGAGGTCAAATTGCGTTATGGAATGAATTATTAGAACTAGCACATGAAATTTTAGGAGAAAAAATTATTAGTAAATTAAATTTTATTGAGACTGATGATTTTTAATTCTTTAGAATAAAAATCAACGAAAAGTTAGATTTGACAAAATAAAAAAATGTCTGTATAATAAAAATAGAAAATGAGAGCCACAGAAATGTGTGCTACCTATAAACTAGATAAAACACCACAAAGCTTGGCAGAGCATATGTGGTGCTTTTATTA
>JAAVYF010000057.1 GCA_022790975.1 Clostridia bacterium
AGAAAAATGCATAAAATGGAACATTTTATCAGTTTTCTTGAGTGTTGCAACAAAGTTGCGAAGGTCAGAACATGAATATTAGGTATTTCAACTATAGACAGCTCTAAGAGAGTGTGACATATGTTTGACAAACCTACATAACATTTTGAGAGTTAAAATATAGTATTATTGCAAATTCATATAATATATGCTATAATGAAATAGCTAGACACTTGGAAGAGTGTGAGCTTTTAAATTTTTTCTATATCTGATTTTTTAAAAGATATAGTATTGTAACCGAAAACTTTTCCGTACAAAAAAAGAACAGGAGGAAAGAACATGGAAAAGATTTTTAGTAAGCGGAATGTTTGCTTGGCGGTCATCATGGTGTGTGTAATAGCTATACTCATAGTATTTTTTACTACCTCCAAAGAAGGAAAAATATCAGTGCTAGCAACTTTGTTTTTTGTAGTGATGATATTACTCTTTGCTTGGGGGATAGTAGAAGATATATTGTGTGAAAAAGATGAAACTGCAAGAAAAGAAAAGACAGAACTTTCTACAGAGCTGAATGAGAAAAAAACCTTGTTAAGAAGATTGTATATCGAAAACGAAAAGCTTTCTAATCAAAATAAGGATGTCATCAAAGAAAATTGTAATGAAATCTCAAAGCTCTATAGCGAACATGTTGCAGAGAAAAACGAGCTCAATGCTCAGATTTTATGCCTTCAAAATGAACTAGAAGGACTAAGAGATGAGCTAGATAAGTCTGAAAGTTACTCAATAGCGATTTTGGAAATGCTTATAAATGAAATGCAATTATTTGAAGCTGCCCAAAGTCTTTATCCAGATCTACGTTTAAGAGAAAAAGCTCGAGAAGCACTAGATAGTGGTGAAGTAGTTATAACACGTAACTTCATGAATGATATAAAATCATGAAGTAAATTTCCTGTCAGTATTCTCTTAAAACTATCGTGTTACAATTAAACAACCGTCCCAAAAGATTTATTTTGGGACGGTTGTTTGTTTAAAAAATAGTATTGCACTTTTTTTAATTTTAATATAAAATATTAAAGATAAAGTTTATAATGAATTCAATAATAAATATAAGGGATGATTGTAAAATGAATTTAAAAGATGTTAGTGGTAAGAAGAAATTAATAATTAGTATAGTTACTATTTTGGTAATAGTTATAATAGTAGTGATAGTTATGGTTTTAGATTATTCAAATTCAAACCCCAAACCATTAAATGTTTCTATGCCTGTTAATAATAATGTAGCAAATAATTTATCTAATACGAACCCAATTACTATTACTGGTACATCAAATAATAATGTTTCGAATGAAAGTAAAGATAATGCAAACAATACAATTCAAAATTCTGTACCAAATGAAAATGTTGTAAATAACAATATATCTAATTCTACAAATAGTGTTTCAAATACTACAAATAATACTACAAATACTACAAATTCTACAGTAGAAAATCCATCTTCTGTAGATAACTCTTCTTCAAATCAAAATTCTGTAAATTCATCAGTTTCAGATTTAGATATAATAGTAAAAAATAAAAATAAAGTACAAATAGAATTAAAATCTGGAGAGCTATCTTTAACAGGTGCTACTATTATAATAGTAGATAAAAATATAGCTCCATATGTATGGGGACCAGGATATAAACTACAAATAAAACAAGATGGAGTATGGAAAGATATGGAGCCTCTTCGTGAAATTAATTTTGAAGATATTTCATATGAATTAAATGAAGAAGGTATATATGAAGAAACTATAAATTGGCTTGAAGATTATGGTTCATTAGGGCAAGGAAACTATAGAATAGTAAAATCAACAAATTATAATGAAACAAATATAGAATTTTATGCTGAATTTTTGGTAAATTCTTAATATTTTAATATAATTTTAAAAATAGATTGTAAAAGTTAAATAGATTTTTATAATTTGGAAAAGTAAAAAGTTGAATGTAATTTTTATAATTTAAGATATAATTTTAAATAAAAATTGACATAATTAGAAAAAAATTGTAATATATATTTTAATAATTTAGGGTGAAAAATGATTAATTTACTTTTATGTGGAAATAAAAAAGTATTTGATGGAGCACTTACACAGCTTATATCTATTCTTAATAGAACTAATGAATCAATAAATTGTTATATTTTTACGATGGATATGGCAAGATTAAATTCTGAATATATTCCAATTACTATAGAGCAAGTTGACTTTTTAAATAGAGTTTTGAAAGAAAAAAATGCTCAAAATAATATAATTAGAATAGATGTAACAGATGAATATAATAGAGAGTTTAAAGGATGTAAAAATGAAACAGCATATTGCACACCATATACTTTATTAAGACTTTTAGCAGATTTAATTCCAGATATACCAGATAAAATTTTATATTTAGATATAGATATAATGGTTGGACGGAGATTTAAATAAGCTTTATAGTATAGATATAGAAAATTACGAATATGCAGCTGTAAAAGAAAAATATGGATGCTGGATAATTAGACCAGATTATATTAATGCTGGAATGCTATTATTAAATATGAAAAAAATAAGGCAAACAAAATTACTTGAAAAAGCACGTAATAAGCTTAGAAAGCGTAAATTCTTATTTGCTGACCAAGATGCAATTTTTTGGTCAACTACAAAAAAGAAAATACTTCCTAGAATATATAATGAGCAGTCAAAATTTAATAAAGAAGATACAATAATTTGTCATTTCTGTAAAAGATTAATGTTTAGACCATATCCCCATACGGAAAATATTAAACAATGGAATGTTGAAAAAGTACATAAAATATTGAAATGTCATTATTTTGATGAGGACTTGAAACAATATATGGAATTATTAAAAAAATATGAAAGGGATTTTAAAAAGGAAAAAAATTATGAATAAGAAGGATAACGAGATACCAGTATTTTTTGCAGTAGATGATTGTTATATACCATTTTTGGCAGTAACTATAGAATCTTTAATAAAACATACTTCAAAAAATAATAACTATGCATTAAAAATATTATTTACTAGTATAACAAAAGAAAATCAAGAAAAAATAAAAAAATTTGAAAAAGAAAATATTAGTATAGAATTTGTTGATTTAACAGAATATATTGAAAAATTTCAAAATAAATTTTATACTAGAGATTATTTTTCTCAAACAACGTATTTTAGACTTTTCATACCAGATATTTATCTTGAATATGATAAAGTTTTATACATAGATTCTGATACAATTTTACTTCATGATGTAGCAGATTTATATAATATTGATTTAGGAACAAATTTAGTTGGAGCTACTACTGATGGAGCTGTTAGTTCTATTAGAGAGCTTCGTGATTATGTAGAACTTGTTGTAGGTTTGGCAAACTTTAAAGATTATTTTAATGCTGGTGTTTTACTTATGAATTTAGAAGAACTTCGTAATTTTAGATTTAAATCAAAGGTATTATATTTACTAGATACAGTAAAGTTTAGAGTTGCACAAGACCAAGATTATTTAAATAGATTGTGTAAAGGAAGAGTTAAGAATATAGATTCTTCATGGAATGTTATGCCAGCTGCAAATAGTGAAAATAGGTCAAAAGAAGTAAAATTAGTTCATTTTAATTTAAATAAACCATGGCATTTAGATAATATTTTATATGAAGAGTATTTTTGGGAATATGCTAAAAATACAGAATTTTATGATACGATTTTTAAAATAAAATCAGAATTTTCAGAAACTCAAAAACAAGCTGATATTCAAACATATTTAAGACTTATTGATTTAGCCCAAAAAGAAGTTGACTGTGTTGGAGATGATAGAAAAAATAGGGGATAAAAATTCATGGATATAGATAATGAAAAACGAGAAGAAAGAATTGCTATTTTAAAAAGAATAGAAAAATTAGAATTAGAAGGAAAATTTGACATTGATGCAAATAATGACCCACCAGCTCCACAGCTACTTCCTAATCAAATAGACTATTTAAAAGAAAAAACCATGAATAAAATAAAATCTAAAGTGTTTACTGCAATGACAGAAGCTTTCTTTGATAAAATGGTAGAAGAAAATCAAATAATTATAAAAAGTGTAAGAGGTATAGAAAATCTAGAAAATGTAAGTACTGGAGGAATTATTACTTCAAATCACTTTAATCCTTTTGAAGGTCTTTCTTTAATAAAAACATTTGAAAATTCTTCTAAGTATAAGCATCATAAAATTTATGAAGTAATAAGAGAAGGAAATTATACAAACTTTCCTGGCTTTTTTGGAATGGCATTTAGAAATTGTAATACTTTGCCACTTAGTTCAAATCATCAAACAATGAGAAAATTTTTTGATGCTGTTGAAAAAATATTAAAAAATGGTGATTTTATTTTAATTTATCCAGAACAAAGCATGTGGCTTAATTATCAAAAACCAAAACCATTAAAAGATGGAGCATATAGGTTTGCTGTTAAAAATAATGTTCCTATTATTCCATTTTTTACTACAACAGTTGAATCTGCAAGCATAGATGACTGTGGATTTCCAATTTTAGAATATTATATTCATATTGAAAAACCAATATATAAAGATGAAAATTTAACAGATAAAGAAAATATATTAAATATGAAAATTAAAAACTTCCAAATATGGAAAAATATATATGAAGATTTTTATGGCAGAAAATTAAAATATACTTGTGATGATTCAAAACTTCCAGAATATGTGTTAGAAATATTAAAAAATTAAGGAATAAAGATTATGGAGCAAAAAATAATTTATTACAAAGATGAACTTAATGATGAATTTTCAGGAGCTAATATTACTCCAATTGTAATAGATGAAAATTATAAATATATTCACAAAAATATATTTTGGAAAATTGCTTCTTTGGTAGTAAATTCTGTTCTTTTTATTATAAAGAGAATATATTTAAATTTGAAATTTAAGGTAAAATATATAGGAAAAGAAAAACTTAAAAATTATAAAGATACAGGATATTTTGTATATGTGAATCATACTCAGCCACTTGCAGATACTTGTATTCCTAGTATACCAATGCTATTTAAGAAGAATTATTTTATTGTAAATCCTGAAAATGTTTCAATGAAAGGATTAAAAACAATTGTTCAAATGGCTGGTGCAATTCCAATTCCATCTAATAAAAAAGCAATGAAGAATTTTATTTCTACAATAGAAAGAAAAATAGAAGAAAAATCTGCAATTACTATATATCCAGAAGCTCACATTTGGCCTTATTGTACGAAAATAAGACCATTTAAAGCAGTTTCTTTTAAATACCCTATAGATTTAGAAAAGCCAGTGTTTTGTATGACTAATACATATCAAAAATACTCTAAAAACAAAATTAGAATTGTTACATATATAGATGGACCATTTTTTCCAGATAAAGGTTTGGAAAAAAAAGAACAAAAACAAAACTTAAGAGATAAAGTTTATAATTGTATGGTAGAACGTAGTAAAAATAATAATATCGAATATATAAAATATATATTTAAGGAATAAGGTGTATCTATGAATAAAGTATTATTAATAATAAATCCTAAAGCTGGTAAAGCAAAATCAGAAAAATATGTTTCAAAAATTATTAATAATTTAAAAGAAAATAATTATGATGTAGTATTAGAATATACTACAATTGAAGAAGATGCTCCAGAAATAGTTGCAAAATATAAAGATATTGAAAATATTATTGTATGGGGTGGAGATGGAACTTTACTTGGAGCCCTTCAAGGATTATCTATAACTAATAAAAAACCCAAAATAGCATTTATACCTATGGGAACAACAAATGATTTTGCTAAATCTTTAAAAATTTCATTTGACAAATTAGATGTTTCTAAAAATTTAAATAGTTATGAGATAAAAGAAGTAGATTTAGGAAAATGTGATTCAGACCAGTTTAATTATGTTGTAAGTATGGGATTATTTTCAAGAGCATCTTATAAAACTAGTAGAAAGTGGAAAAATAGAATTGGAAAAGCCGCATATTATATAAATGGAATTAAAGAATTATTTAATTATAAAACTTATAAATTAAAAATTACATCTAAAGAAAAAAATATAGAAGATGACTTTTTATATGGGAGCGTAAGCAATTCAAAATATATGGGAGGATTTCCAATATATAGAAAAAAAGATGTAGAATTAGATGATGGGAAATTCGAAGTGCTTTTAGTTAAAGAGCCAAAACATTTATATAGTACAATTATTTTGATTATAAAAATTCTAACAGGAAATCTAGAAGATAAACATATATGCTATTTTAAAACAGAAGAGATTGAAATAGAGTCTATAGATGGAATAGATCTTTCTATAGATGGGGAATATGGAGGAAAGAGAAAGAAATTCAAAATTTCTAATTTAAGGAAACAAACTAAATATTTAGTGCCAGTGAAGATATAATTTTATTGAAAATTATATCTTCTTATGATATTATTTAATTATGATAAGATAAATAATTTATAGAAAAGAGAATGTATGAAAAAGATAATAATATTAATATTGATTATAATAATTATATTATCAGCTGGGATTTTCTTTTGGCTAAATAGAAAAGAACATAATGATGTAGTACAGACAAGTGCAGATATAGATGTAGTAGAATTAGAAATAAAAGTTAATTTAAAACAAGATTTAAATGTAGAATTTGGTGAGAAAGTAAAAGTTTCTGATTTTATAGAAAGTATAGATGGAACAATAGTTAACGACTATGAAATAAATACTGAAAAAATAGGTGATATACCAGTTCCATTTGAATTTATAGATTTAAACAATAAAAAAAGAAAATTTGAATTTACATTAAAAACTGTAGATGAAACTCCTCCAAAGATATTTATAGGTGATTCATATACTGTAAAAGTAGGATATAAAAAGAATTTGATAGATGTATTATTTAGCGCAGATGAAATTGATGGTAATCTTACAAGGGAAATTATTGGAGATTATGATGTAAATACAGTTGGAAGTTATAATTTAACATATATTGTAACAGATTCTAGTGGAAATAAAACTCAAAAAGATTTTGTATTACATGTTAAAGAAAATACTAAAAAGGATAATGATAAGAAAGTTTATATAGCAGATATTGTAAAAAACTATAAAACTGAAAATACAAAAATAGGAATAGATGTATCTAAATGGGAAGAAGAGGTTGATTGGAATAAAGTAAAAAATCAAGGTATAGAATTTGCAATTATAAGAATGGGTTATCAAACAGAATATGATGGTGAGTTAGTAATAGACCCATATTTTATAGCTAATATTGAAGGAGCTAAATCAGTAGGGTTACCAGTTGGAGTTTATTTTTATTCATATGCTAAAAATGAAAGCCAAGCAGTAGAACAAGCAAATTGGGTAAAAGAGAATTTAAAAGGTTATGAAATTGACTTACCAGTAGCTTTTGACTGGGAAAGTTGGAGCTCTTTTAATACAACTGGAATGAGCATTTACAAAATAAATAAAGTTGCAAATACATTTTTAGAGATTTTAGAAAAAGAAGGATATAAAGGAATGTTATATGGTAGTAAGTCATATTTAGAAAGAGTATGGTATCCAACTAAATACGATGTTTGGCTTGCTCATTATACTAGTAAAACTACTTATGAAGGTAAATATTCAATTTGGCAAATGACGGAAAGCGGTAGGGTAGATGGAATAGAAGATGATGTTGATATAAATGTTATGTATTTGGATTCTTAATATCTACTATTATAAATGTTTCCTTAGTTTATGTTATATAAATTACTAAATAAGTAATTTATGATAATGTCTTAATTTAATAAAAATTATAGAGCTATTTCCTAAAAGGTTATAGCTATTTTGTTATATAAAAAAATTTAAAAACAGTTGAAATAATTATATAGAATTTTGTAAACATTTATTCAACATATGTAAAATAAAAGAATATAATATTAACTGAAAGGATATTTTAATAAATTTAATCTATAGGGTAAGGTGAAATATATGTTAAAAAATTTTTTATTGTTATTTTATTAATAAGTATTGGAATTTATTTTTTTGTATTATTAAAGGATTTATATAAAAAACAAAATACTAGTGCTAATTCTAATAAAACAAATATGAAACAAAATAATTATGATAATGCTAAAAATAAAGATGAAGTTAATTTATTATCTAATACAGATATAAATTTAACAGCAACAATTAATAATTGTATTAAATTATTAACTAAAATTGATTCAAATTTTAGTTTAAATAATTATGAATTTGTTGATATGGATGGCAATTCTTATTCAAATGTAGAAACTAATGAAATACAAACTACTGGATATATTACTGCAATATACAAAATTGGAGAATTTAAAACTAATTGTGGATATATTTTTACGATTGAAAATAATTTTATTACTGGAGTTTATGATTCTGATATTAAACTTGCTAAAAAATATATATTAGAAAATAAGGATTATAATTTTTATAATATATCCTCTTCTGATTTTTTAAATTGTATTATTGATGGAAATTATTATAATAAAACTATAGACGAATTAAAAGATGATGCTATTAATAAAGTAAAAATTAAATATATTAATAATGAAATAAAGATTATAGATTACCATGTAGAATTTTATTTAAATGTACAAGAAGCAAAAAAATATGTAAAAAT
Source organism: Clostridia bacterium (assembly GCA_022790975.1). Classification (GTDB taxonomy): domain Bacteria; phylum Bacillota; class Clostridia; order TANB77; family CAG-508; genus Scatovivens. Next base: position 8,628 of record JAAVYF010000057.1, read on the forward strand.
TAATGTTGGTATTAATTTAAATAATGACGCTGATAATGTAATTACTGATAGCATATATACAGAAATAGAATAATTTAAATAAAAAATTTTAAATACATCTCAAATGTTTTTTACATTTGAGATGTATTCTTATATTCATAACAAAATAGGTTGAATTTGCTCATTATCTAAAGCATATTCTAAAGTTTTTGAGATGTAAGTTGGGTCGAAAACAATTGACCTTGGTTTAGTAATAGGATTATCTTGTTTCATTGGAACAAAATAATAATGACGTCTATTTAGTAATTTTCCAATATTTTCTGCATTTCCGAGAAAGGGCATTATTTGTAGAAATAGAAATTACTACAGGTTTTTCTCGCCTTAAATGACTTTTTACCGCCATTGTAACTGGACCATCTATTATATCATTAGCTAATTTTGATATAGTATTGCCGTGAACATGGAGCTACTATTAGTATATCAAACATATCTTTAGGTCCAATTGGTTCAGCATCTTGAATAGAATGTATAATTTTATTTCCAGAAATCGTTTCAATTTCATTTATAAAATCTTGAGCCTTTCCAAATTTGGTATCTAAATTATAACTATTATAAGACATAATAGGGAATATTTTTGCTTTTTTATCTAAAATAAGTTTTTTCATTTCATCTATACTTTTTCTAAATGTACAAAATGAACCTGTAAAACAATATCCAATTTTTTTATCAATTAATTCCAAAATATTACCTCCTTTACATAATTTAATACATAATATAGTTTATGAAAAGAAGTTTATTTTGTTGTTAGTTTTAAAGGTTTTAAATTGTAAAAATTTAAATAAATATTGTATTGACTAAGATAATACACTAATGTATAATAAAAACGATAATATAATCGACTAATATTTATTATAGAAGTGGTAATAGTGTATTTAATATTGGACCGCGAATTACTTCAGATATTATTGAATATGCAGAAATTTTAAGAAGAGATTATAAAATTAATTAATTGAATAAATACAAACTTGCTTTAATAAGCAATGTAATTAAAATTGAGATATTAAATTAATTTGTATTAATTATTTAATTTTAAAATTTAAATGTTTGGTCTAAGAAATGAAAATTTTTTATTCTTAGACCCTTTTAAATATTTATTACTATTGTAATTTTATTTAGTATATGATAAAATATACATTATTGTTAGGATATATTTTAAATAATTATATTATTTTTACTATGAAAACGATTTTAGTGGATATTTAAATAATTGTTAAAATTAAACCAATATATCTTAAACAACTAAAATAAAAATAATTTACAATGGAGGAAATCTTTTTGGGAAAAAGAGATAGAATTAATAAAAAATTAGCAGAAGCAATTAAGGAAGAAAAAGAAGAATTGAACGAAAGTAGAAGATATAGAAAGAAAAATAAAAGAAAGAATCTATTTAAAAAATTTATGACATTTATTTTTATAGTGGGCACAATTTGTTGTATGGTAGGACTTTTCTTATTATATGGACCTAAAAACGGTTTTAGAGATTGGCTAATTACAACAGCAATGTCAACAATGAATCATCAATATTTTGCAACTTGGTTTTATAATAATGAAACAATTGAAGATTGTTTAAATAGAAATTCAATATCTGCTTTTAGTGGAGCAAGTAATACAAATAATATTACTTTTATTGATTATGGTTCTATGGAAAATATAGAATATGATAATGAATATGAACGCCAAGTTTTAGAGAAAAAACCAAATAATAATGATTATAAAATTATAAAAATTAAAGGTGATAAATATACAGGAATTTTAGCTGTAATATATGACCCATCAAGAATTGAAGTTGTAACTGCTCAAAATTTAGGAAGTGAAGGTCAATATCTTACAACTATTTCTGAAAATAATAATGCTTTGGTTGCAATAAATGCTGGTGGTTTTAATGACCCAAATGGAAATGGAAATGGTGGTTATCCTTTAGGAATAACGATTTCAGATGGAAAATTGATTTATGATGGGGCAGCATTACCTCCAAAACAAAATGGTGGTTTAATTGGATTTACTAAAGATAATAAATTATTTTTAGGAGATATTTCTTCAAAACAGGCTCTTTCTAAAGGAATAAGAAGTAGTGTAAGTTTTGGTCCATATTTAATAATGAATGGTGAAAGTGTAGATGTTTCTGGAAATGGTGGTGGAGGTTTAGCTCCAAGGTCTGCCATAGGTCAAAGGAAAGATGGAATTGTTTTATTTTTAGCTTTAGATGGAGATAGAACAATGGGAAGAGGAGCTACATATGCAGATGTATTAGAAATAATGGAAAATTATGGAGCATATACAGCTGTAAATTTAGATGGAGGAACTTCAACAGGTCTTACTGTACATCATAAATATGTTAATGACCCAACAGCAGAAAAAGGTGGGCATAGAAGTCGTCAAGTTCCAACAGCATTTATATTGAAAGCGGATGATTCTGATGATGGGGACTATAGTATAGTAGCAAATAAAATTAATTAAATAAAGTTAAAATATTAAAACCCGTTAGTTAAAATTTTGTTATTTTAATTAGCGGGTATTATATAAATTAAAAAATAGGAGGAAACATTATTTTAAACAAAGATAATTTAAATAAGAAATATATTTATATAATTAAGAATATATTAATTTTTATATGTATTATTGGAATAATATGTTGTTATATACGGTATTTTTTTGATATATGGACCACTAGACTTTTTTAGAAATTGGTTTATAACTACTGCAATGAATACTATGAACCATAAATATTTAGCTACTTGTTTTTATGATACTGAAACAATATCATATTATTTAACTAAAAATTCAATTTCAGATTTTGGTATAGTAACAAATACAAATGAAATTAATTTTATAGATTACAGTAGTTTTCGGTAAAATAGATTATAAAAATAAATATGAAAAGCAAGTATTAGAAAAGGATTCTAGAAATAATGATTATAAAATAATACCTATTAAAGCAGACAAATATACAGGGTATTTAGCTGTGATATATGATCCATCTAGAATTGAAGTAGTGACTACTAAATATTTAGGAAAAGATGGGCAGTATCTTACAACTATTTCAGAAGAAAATAATGCTTTGCTTGCAATAAATGCAGGAGGTTTCGAAGATCCAACTGGTCATGGAACTGGAGGAACTCCACTTGGTATTACAATATCAAACAGAAAATTAATTTATGATGGAAAATCTACTCCTAAAAATATACAAGGAGGGCTAATTGGAATAACTAAAGATAATAAATTATATCTTGGAAATATATCATCAAAACAAGCTCTTTTGATGGGAATAAGAAGTAGTGTAAGTTTTGGACCATATTTAATAATAAATGGGCAGAAAGCAGATATTATAGGAAATGGTGGAGCAGGACAAGCTCCAAGAACTGCTATAGGTCAGAGAAAAGATGGAATTATGCTATTTTTAGTATTAGATGGAAATAGGACATTAGCTAAAGGTGCTAGTTATTCAGATGTACTAAAAATAATGGAAAATTATGGGGCACATAATGCTACATGTTTAGATGGAGGAACTTCAACAGGAATGACTATAAAAAATAAATTTATTAATAATCCAACAACACAAAGTGGAGCAAATAAAAGTAGACCTATTCCGACAGCATTTATATTAAAGGCAGATGATTCTGATGATGGAGATTATAGTACTATTAGATAACATATAATTTGTTTAAAATATAAGAAGGCCATTAGCAAAATTTTTTCATTTTACTAATGGCTAATTACAAAGATGTAATTTTTGAGGATAGAACTTCTAGATTATTTTTTAGATTATTTCTAATGATTTAATAACAAAATGCATTAATATTGATATTAATATTATAATTCCTTATGGAATACCTTATAATCTTCAAGACATTCCAAAGCCCTTAGTGCAACATTTAACTCGGTTTCTGTAGGCTCTTCTACGATAAGCCATTGAGTAAAATTGAATAAATCAATTTTAAAAAGTATAATTGCACAGAAAAATAAGGTAATTAGAAGACTAATATTTTGAGAAATAATATTAAATTCTTCTAAGGGCATTATCATTATTAATACAAAAAATATTATGCTATAGTTCAAAAGGCGCTTACTATCACAATATTGTGAAAAAATAGAGAACTTTTTAATTTCCTCAATAGTTGGAACTCTATTTAGTGCATTATAAGCGTTTATTGTTTTATGAGCAGCTCCATGAAGCCTAGCTTTTAGTTGCTCTTTTTTGTTCCCAAAACGGCGATTTTTGTATGAAATTATTGCCCATGCACACTTAACCCAAACAAATGCAAAAAAGTATAAAAAGATAAATGTTGGAAATGTGTTTGAGGTGCATATTGAAAGAATAATTGAACTCAATAGTAAAATTACATACAAAAACATGGCTTTAAATGATTGAAAAATATTTTTCAAAGACATAATTTCCAAATCAAAGAATTCTGGGACATTGTCTATAATCCGTTCTTTTTGAATGTTATTAGACGTGTCTAAATATCCCTTGAAGCCGTTTTTGCTGTTACCATTGAAATAAAAAATAATACTGTTGCTTTCGACTCTTGCCTTAAAAGCATTGATGCGATTTTTTTCCATAAAGCAAATCTCCTCTTATATAATTTTTTTGTAACTTTAATTATACATTATATTTTTATAAAATTCAATAGTATAATGTTTTAATACACTTGGTTTTAATAATATTTATTTTATATTTTAAATTTTGCTTTAAACATGTAACTTTTCTTATAAATTGCATTTAATAGTTTACTGAACTATTTTTTAATTTTATATTACTTAATTTTTGGGATAAATCTTAAAATTTATTCTATTTTTTTCTAAGTTAGTCATTATTTATTTTTTTGTATAAAATTAAATAATAAATTAAATCGTTTAGAACGTCTAACGTGAGCGAGTGCCTCGCTATTCTTGTATTGTGTATACTTTTTTGTACGACGCACAGTGACCAACCGAATGGCGAATGGAGTGCTTGCTTTAGCAAGGACGACAGCAAGGAGGTAGAAAAAGTATATATTATACAAGCGAGGCACTCGCTCATTTTAGACATCTAAAATTTTACATCTATAAAAAACTTAATAATACAAAAATGAAATTAATAAATTATTAAAAAAAGTAAATATTTGATAGACTCACCATAATAATAATAATGCTATTTTAATTACACATAACAATAGCAATATATTTAAACCAACAAATTTTATAAGATTAGCTAAATATAGTTATTGTATTTTATAGCATTTTGTGATAAAGTAATTCTATAAAAAATCTTTGTAAACCAATTTAAAAACAAAGAAAAAGGAGAATTAAAAAATGAATAACATTATAGAAGTAAAAAACCTAAATAAAGAATACAAAAAATTAAAAGCTATAGATAATTTATCTTTTAATGTATACGAAGGAGAAATACTAGGATTACTTCGGTCCAAATGGAAGTGGTAAATCTACAACAATTAATTGTATTTTATCACTTTTAAATTTTAGTAGTGGTGAAATTAAAATATTCGATAAAATTATGAGCCCAGATAGCTACGATATAAAAGCTAAAATAGGAGTAGTATTTCAAGATGTTGCTGTATTTGAAGAATTAACAGTATATGAAAATATAGACTATTTTTGTGGACTTTATATTAAAGATAAAAACACACGAAAACAATATATAGATGAAGCAATATCTTTAGTTGGGTTAGAAGAATTTAAAAAATTTTATCCAAAACAATTGTCTGGTGGATTACTTAGAAGATTAAATATTGCTTGTGGAATTGCTCATAAACCTAAATTAATATTTTTAGATGAACCTACAGTTGCTGTTGACCCTCAAAGTAGAAATAATATACTAGATGGAATTGAAAAATTAAGAAAAGATGGAGCAACAATTGTTTATACAACACATTATATGGAAGAAGTTGAAATTATTTGTGATAGAGTTATTATTCTTGATAAAGGAAAAATTTTAGCTACTGGTACATGTGATGAATTAAAAGAACTTACCAAAATTGAAGAAAAAGTTATAGTAGAAGTAAATAATTTAGAAAGTAAATATATAGATAAAATAAAGAATTTAGATAATGTAGATGAAGTAAAATATCATGAAAATAATTTACTAGTTACTTATAAGAAAGGTAAAAACAATTTAGTAGATCTTATTGAATATTTAAAAAATGAAAATATCAAATATTCTAGAATCTATTCAGAAAGACCAACACTAAATGATGTATTTTTAGAATTAACAGGAAAGGAACTTAGGGACTAATGTTTATACATAATTTTAAGTATTCTTTTAAGAATCTTTTTAGAAATAAAATGTTAATATTTTGGACTTTTGCATTTCCAATTATACTTCGGTACTTTTTTTAATATGGCTTTTTCTGATATTGAAAATAATGAGAAACTAAAAGTCTTTGATATAGCAATTATAAATAATGAAGCTTTTGATAATGATATAATATTTAAATCATCATTTGAATATTTAAGCGATAAAGAAAATAAAGATAGATTATTTAATGTTAAATATACATCAGAAGAAGAAGCAAGGAAATTATTAGATGAAGATAAAATAATACGGATATATTTTATTAGAAGATAGTACTCCTAAAATAGTAGTTAATACTAACGGAATTAATGAAACTATTTTAAAATATGTTTCAGAAGAAATATTGCAATCAGAAGAGATAATAAAAACTATATCTGAAAAGAAAACTGAAGAGTATATGAAAAATGCTTCTCCAGAAGATTTAAAAAATATTGAATCTTTATATCAAAAAATTCATGAAGAAGTTTTAGAAATAATTCAAAACCAAAATACAAATATAAAAGATATATCAAGTAATAATTTAAGTTATACAATGATAGAATTTTATACATTAATTGCAATGGCTTGCCTTTATGGTGGAATTCTTGGAATGGTATCAATTAATCAAAATTTGGCTAATATGAGTAGTAAAGGGAAAAGAGTATCAGTTGCTCCTATTTCTAAAGGTAAAGTCATTTTAAGTACTGTTTTAGCAAGTTATATGACTCAATTAATAGGTTTAGCTATTTTATTCTTATATACAGTATTTGTATTAAAAGTAGATTATGGAAGTAATTTGCCTTTAATTATTTTATTAGGAGTAGTTGGAAGTTTAGCTGGGTTATCTTTTGGAATTGCTATACGGAACTGTTTTTAAAACAAATGATAATATAAAAACAGGAATTGTTATAGCAGTTACTATGTTTTGGTGCTTTCTATCTGGAATGATGGGAATTACAATGAAATATATAATTGATAAAAATATTCCTATTATTAATAAAATAAATCCTGCAAGCATGATTACTGATGGATTTTATTCACTTTATTATTATGATACATTAGATAGATACTTTTTTAATATAGCAAGCTTACTTATTTTTTCTACAATAGCTATAATAATTTCATATAGTAGTTTAAGGAGGCAGAAATATGACAGTATTTAATGCATTTTTAAAAGTATTAAACAAATCCAAATCAGTAATTATTGTTTATACAGTAATTTTAATTATATTTGCTGGATTTAATATGCAAACAAATGAACAGTCTACAAGTTTTATAGCAACTAAGCCTGATATTTTAATAATAAATAACAATAAAGAAGAGGGAATAACTAAAAATTTAATTACATATATAAAGGAAAATAGTAATATTATAGATGTAAAAAATTCAGAAGAAGCAATAAATGATGCTTTATTTTATAGAGATGTAAATTATATTATATATATTCCTAAAAATTATAGAGAAGATTTTTTGGATGGTAAAAAGCCAGAAATTGAAGTAAAAAGTACTGGAGATTATCAAGCTTCATTTGCAGAAATGTTACTTTCAAGATATCTTAATATTGCAAATACATATTTAGATGATATAAAAGATGAAAAAGAATTAATAGATAAAATTAATGAAGTTTTATCAAAAGAAGCTAAAATAGAAATTACTTCAAAATTAGATACTAATGGTTTAGAAAAAGCTACATTTTATTATAATTTTGCAAATTATAGTATTTTAGCTGGTTGTGTTTATGTAATATGTTTAATATTATCTACTTTTAAAGAAGAAAAAATAAGTAAAAGAACTATTATAAGTAGTATGAATTATAAAAAATATAATAGACAATTACTAATTTCTAATATTTTGTTAGCTGTTATATTGTGGTTTTTATATGTTGTTTTAAGTTTCATATTAGTAGGAAATATAATGTTTACTATACATGGTTTAATTTATATTATAAACTCATTTATATTTACAATGTGTAGTGTAACAATAGCGTTTTTAATAGGAAATATTGTTAGAAATAAAGAAGCTATAAATGGAATTGTAAATGTAATTGCGTTAGGTTCAAGTTTTTTGTGTGGTTCTTTTGTGCCAATAGAATATTTACCTAAATTTGTTGTTAAAATTGCTCATATATTACCATCTTATTATTATATAAATAATAATGAAAAAGTGGCTTCATTAGAAATATTTAATATGAAAACATTGACTCCAATTTTAATAAATATAGGAATTGTATTAATTTTTACTTTTTTATTTATTATAATAACAAATTTTGTTTCAAAAAAGCAAAGAAAAGTGGCTTAAAAATAAAGATAATCTTACGAAAATGTAAGGTTATTTTTTATTTAATTTGTGTTATAATTTAAATTGACTAGCTATAAAAAGAAAGTTTTTTATATATTAATAAATTAATTTGTAAATATAAACTAACTATATAACTTGATATGAGAAGGAGGATAAAAATGGAAAAGATTTTAATTGTAGAAGATGATAATAAATTAAGAGATGAATTAGAAATATTTTTAAATAATAATGGGTATTTAGCTGAAAGTTTAAAGAAGTTTGATAATACACTAGACGATATTTTAAAAATTGATTCTAATTTAATTTTATTAGATATAAATTTGCCAGGAGGAACAAATGGAGAATACATATGTAAAGAGATTAGAAAAGTATCTTCTGTGCCGATTATTATGATTACTAGTAGAGATAATGAATTAGATGAATTAATTTCTATTAATTATGGGGCAGACCAGTATGTTACTAAGCCATTTAATATTCAAATATTACTTGCTAAAATAGGTTCTTTGTTGAGAAGAGCAAGTTCTGGTAATATAAGCCAAGATAAAATAAATTGTATAAATTTCATTTTAAATATTTCAAAAAGTACAATAGAAAAAGATAATAAAGAAATAGAATTAACTAAAAATGAATTTAGAATATTAAGATATTTAAATGATTATAGAGACAAAATAGTATCGAGAGAAGACATAATGGAATATTTATGGGATAGTGAAAGTTTTATTGATGATAATACACTAACTGTAAATATAACAAGATTAAGAAATAAATTAGAAGAATTAAATTTAAAAGAATTGTTAGAAACTAAAAGGGGACAGGGGTATATACTAAAAAAATAAAGAAAAATATGAAAAAATAAATTCTGTAGATAAAATATTCTAAATAAATTGGTAAGTGATAGAAATAACACTAGTCTACAGAGTTTATACAAATATTATACCAAAAAATATAGAATAAAAAATTAAAAAGAAAGGATATGTATAATGTTTTTCTATATATTCATTATACGAGAAAATTAAATGAATTTCAAAAACTTTATCAAAGACAAAATAATAACAATAATACTATTATTTTTTGCACTTATAAGCATTGAAGTATTTTTAATAATTTATCCTTTTGGAAATTTTATTAAAATTTATATACCAATTTGTATATTGGGAGTATATTTTATAAGTATTATTTTAGAATATATTTCTAAAAAAAGTTTTTATTCTAACTTATATAATTTATTAAATGAACTAGATGAGAAATATTTAATTACAGAACTTATAAAATCTCCAAATTTCATTGAAGGAAAAATATTTAAAGATAGTTTAGAACAAATAGATAAATCTATGATAGAAAATGTAAATAAATATAAATATTTACAAGAAGATTATAAAGAATACATAGAACTTTGGATTCATGAAATAAAACTTCCAATAGCAACAAGTAAAATGATAGTAGAAAATAATAAAAGTTCAGTTACAAAAAGCATAAATGAAGAATTAGATAAAGTAGAAAATTATGTTGAACAGGCTTTGTTTTATGCAAGGAGTAATACTGTCGAAAAAGACTATTATATTAAGTCTACTAATTTAAAAGATATTGTAAATGAGTGTATAAAAAAGAATAAGAATATATTAATACAAGAAAAAATAAAAATAAATATTTTTGATTTAGATGTAAATGTTAACACAGATATCAAATGGGTTATATTTATTTTAAATCAAATTATACAAAATTGTACTAAATATATAAAAAAAGATATAATTTCTGAAATAAGAATTTATACAAAAACTAAAAAAGAAAATGTTGTTTTATATATAGAAGATAATGGAATAGGAATAATGAAGGGAGAAGTAACAAGAGTTTTTGAAAAAGGATTTACAGGTACAAATGGTAGAATATCAAATAAGAAATCAACAGGAATTGGATTATACTTATGTAAAAAAATGTGTGACAAACTAGGACTAAATATAGAATTAAATTCAATTCAAAATGAGGGAACAGAAGTAAGAATTGTATTTCCTAAAAATAGTTTTACAGAATTTGATTGATAACATAATAAATTTTATTTTTGAATTTTATAAAGGATAAAAATAGTTATTTAATAAAAAAATATTTAGATTTTTAATCAATTATTAAGTAACTTGTAAAGAATAATTTTTTATTGAAGAGGATTAATTCTTTACAAGTTACTTTTAATTTGTAATGTTATTTTGATATATATAGGTTTATTTTATGATTAACAAATTTTTATAAAACTTATAACTAATGAAAAAAATTATTAATATAAATATATTAATTAAAGTTATTATTAAAATAATAATATATATATTTAGTTAAGTGTAAATTTATATAATATAGTTTTTAATAACTATTAATATATAAAGCTTTTGCTATATAAGGAGTAATTTCATCAAAGTTATACCAACCAGAGCTTTTACTATCATTATCTAATCCATTAGGATTAGATACATATACCATATCATTTTTATCAATTGCTAATAAAATCATATAATGTGAAGCTGTTGTCCAACGATTTTTTGTAGGTTTATTCCATACACAAATTAATATTGGTCTATTAGTTTTTAAATGTGATGATATAGCTTTTTTAGATAAATGAGCATCATCAAAATAAAAATCTGTATTTTCAATTTCAAAAGTTTTTTGTAATTCGTTTGATATATTTTCTGCGTTTAATACTGGATAGTATTTTTTTCTTAAATCTTCTGGAGTATAATTCTTACCATATCCACTAAGAATAATTGCTAGTGAAGTTATCCCACATCCATTTTCACTCATATTACCACCCCAATATTTATGATTAGCCCAAGAAGAATTTCCATTTTGTTTAAATTCTTTATATGTTTTTTTGTTATCTTCAGTAGTAGTAAAAGTAGTAAAATATCCATCCTGGTTAGTTACTTTTTCTTGACCAATTCCATGATAGTTATTATTTTTATCTTGTTTTATAATTTTATAATAAGTAGAATTATTAGTTATTCCAGAAATAGATGTGCTTAAAGTATCAATTAGCTTATGATTAAATTTTAAATATATTAATATTAGAATAAATAATAAAACAAAAATTATTTTTTTACTTTTTCTCTTCATTTTATTTTGAATTCCTTTCTATTTAAGTAAGTAGGGAAGATAAATTCTAGTTATATTATATAAAAAAAGTAAAAAATAGATTTTAAAAATAAATTAATAAATTCTTAAAATTTTATTAATTTTTATTGTGATAATATTATAAAGGTTAAATAAATATAGTTTCTTATATAAAATAATAATTCTTTTAATTATGAAAAATTAGTTATATTTAATTAATTTTAAGAAAATTTTTTCTTATTTTTATTTAATTTTATAAAAGATTATTAATTTTTAGGAATAGTTAAAGTAAATGTTGTAATATTATCTTTGCTTTCTGCACTTATAGTTCCATTATGCAGAGTTATAATTTCTTTTGCAATTGCTAAACCTAAGCCAGCACCGCCATTATTTGTATTTCTAGAATCATCTAGTCTATAGAATTTTTCAAATATAGAATTTAGTTTATTTTCTGGTATAGTATAGCCTTCATTTTTTATATAAATTGTAATTAATTCATTTTTACAAGAAACATCTATTTGTATATTAGTATTTTCGAAACTATAAGAAATTGCATTTTTGATTATGTTATTAAAAACTCTAGAAAGTTTATCTGGGTCGGCAAAACAATTAATATTATCATCACAATTAATAAGTATATTTTTATTTTGTTCATTAATTAATGGGAAAAATTCGTTGATTAATTGGTCAAACATAAATTTTAGATTTAAATTTTTTTTCATAAGAACAATAGTAGTATCATTAAATTTAGCTATTTCAAAAAATTCATTCATTAAGTCCTCTAATCTATAAGCTTTATCTAGTGTAATTTCTATATACTTTATTCTTTGTTCTATACTTAAATCTTGAGTTTCTTTTAATAAATCTAAATATCCAATTATAGAAGTAAGAGGAGTTTTTAAGTCATGTGCTAAATAAACAATTAAATCATTTTTTCTTTGTTCAATTTCTCTAGCAATTCTTTCATTTTTTTCAGATTCTCTTTTTAAATGATTCATATTTTGTTCTAGTTCTTTTAACTCTGTAGGTAGTTCTATATAATCGATTTCTTTATCAAATAATTGATTAGAAGCATCTGAAATTGCTAATATATAATAAAATAATTTTTTTAATAATCTATATAAAATTATAAAAATTCCTATAATCCATATTATGAAAATTGTAAAAAATATAGCATATGAATCAAACCAAAAATTAAATGTATTTATTGCTTTATAGTAAATTTTTGGAGAATAGTCATAAAGCCACCCAAAATCTGAATTATTAACTATCAAAGTTATAATTAATATTATTACTGGAACAAGTATTGTTAAAATAAATATTTTTAATATAAAATTAAAAAAAGTTTTCCTTAAAAGACTAGTTTTCGATTTCATACCCAACCCCCCAAATAGTTTTTATAAATTTAGGATTTTTAGGCTTTTCATGCATTTTTTCTCTTAATCTTTTTATATGTACCATGACTGTATTATTACAATCTAAATATTTTTCACCCCATACATTAGTAAAAAGTTCTTCAGAACTTACAACTTTTCCTCTATTTTTACATAAATACCAAAGAATAGAAAATTCAATAGGTGTTAAATTTAATTCTTCATTATATAAAATACACTTATGGTTTTTCTTATTTACACTTAATCCTAAAAATTCAATAATATCGTTATTCTCATTTTCTTTATTATAATTATGATATCTTCTTAAAGCAGATTTGACTCTTGCAATTAATTCTAAAGGATTAAATGGTTTAGTAATATAATCGTCAGCACCAATAGATAATCCTTTAATTTTAGATATATCATCTACTTTAGCAGTAAGCATAATAATAGGGTAGGTGTAGTTTTCTCTTATTTTATTACAAATTGAAAAACCGTCTATATCGGGTAACATAATATCTAAAATAGCCATATCTAATTTAACTTCTGAAATACATTTTAATGCATCTTTAGAATTATAGAATTTATAAATGTTATAATTTTCATTTTTAAGATAAAGTTCAACTAAATCGGCAATTTCTTTTTCGTCATCTAAAATTAAAATATTATAAGTCATAATTTTTTCCTCCAGAATGAATTATAGCACAAAATTTATAAAAATTTAAGCTTACTTAAGGAATTGTAAGAAAATAGTAAGAATTATAGTTATATAATGCTTTAGTATTTTTATATACTTTTTTATAAAGCAATGTTATAATTATATTAGCAATTAAAATTTTAATAGGAGGTATATTTTGTGAAGAAGAAAATAATTATTGTAATTGTTATTATAATTTTATTAATTTTAATAATTCCAATTCCTATGCATTTAAAAGATGGAGGAACAGTTGAATATAAAGCATTAACTTATAAAGTTTCTAAAGTTCATAGATTATTTGAAGATGGTTATGAAGATGGAATTATAATAGAAATATTTGGAATAGAATTATATAATAACGTAAAAAAATAAAATTTAAAAATAATATTGTGCAAGAAATATCAAGAAATTTTATTATATCTATTTTATAATTATATCAGAAAGGGGAAAATCATGAATTATATTGTAGAGCTTCAAAAAGCATTAGATTATATTGAAAATAATCTTGAAGAAGATATTAATTATGAAAAAATAGCAAAAGAGTTGGGCTTATCTTCTTTTTATTTTCACAGAATTTTTAGTAGTATTATTGGAATATCTCCTGCAGAATATATTAGAAATAGAAGATTAACTTGTGCTGCAGATGAGTTAAGTGTTCATAAAGCTAATATATTGGATGTTGCAATAAAATATGGGTTTAATAGCAATGAAAATTTTACAAGAGCGTTTACAAAATTTCATGAGATTACTCCTAAAATGGCTAAAGTAGATGGATCAAAGCTAAAAGTATTTAGTAAAGTTCAATTAAGCCTAAATTTAAATGGAGGTAAGATTATGAATTATAGAATAGAAAATAAAGAAGCATTTAAAATATGTGCTATTGTGAGAGATTTTAGTATTGAAACAAAAGACGAAATTCCTAAATTTTGGGATGAAGTTAGAGAAAATGGAAAGTTAAAAGAAATTTCCAAAAATTTTTCAAGATGTACATTAGGTGTTTGTATTGGGGAAAATAATGCAAATCAGCACAAATATGGAATAGGAATAGAAATGAAAAAAGATGATGAACAAATACCAGGAACAGAAATTATTAATGTTTCTAAGAGTAAGTGGGTAGTATTTAAGTGTAAAGGAAATCAAGCTAAAGATATAAATGAACTTTGGTCAAGAATATATAAAGAATATTTTACAACATCTGAATATAAACAAAAATTTAATATAGATTTTGAGTTATATACTGATGAAGATACAGAAATTTGGATACCAATTGAAAAATAAGAAATACAAAATATGATAAACAAATTTCTGATTCTAAAATGAAGAAGCTGGGATGATATATATTTCAGCTTCTTCTAATAACTTTTATAAAGTAAAAAATAACTTTGTGTATTTTATGAAATTATATTTTTTGTAAAATCTTAAAGTGTAGGATAGAGCAGAATATATATAATTTCTTATACGCAACTTTGCACAAAATCAAAGTTTTGTGCAAAAAGGAAGAGGAGCAATATATATAACAGCCAAATACCTCTATCTCTACATATATCTGGTATCTAGCTGTCTTACAACTACTATTATTCACTTATATCACTTTATTTCTATATTATATTTATTCTTTATATAACCCTTTACTTTGCTAGCTATGTCAATGTTTTAATGACCTCTTAAAATCAATTTTTAGCCATTTTTATATTTTATCTTTATAATTAAAAATTTTATAGTCTAATTTTTAAATTTATATTCTTAAAATTTTTATTACTATATAATTTCATATCACATTTTTTCAAAATCGCCTAAAATGCTTGAAACTCTAAAATAGTCACTATTTTTAGACAACAAACTATATGCCTAATTTTTAAAATCGTCTTAAAATCGATTCTCGTGCGTCGTTTTTTTGGCATTTTTAAAGCATTTTTATAAATATGAAATTTTTATAGTAAAATTTTTAAAATTACTAATGCACCAGGATAAACAATTTTTTTAGATAACAAGTTATATTACTTTAAAATAAAAACGGTTTAAAATCGATTCTCATACATCAATTTTTTAAACATTTTTAGTTGTAGTTTAGTATTTACAATAATTATACGAATTTAAAAATTATAAAATTGTACACAAATAATAAAGATAATATAAATTTCTAAATTCAAATATTAAAAATATATAAGTCCACATAACAAAAATAAATTTATTTTTAAATTTTTATAATAAAAAGTTACAAATTATAAAATTAAATTGCTTAAAAACGATTTTAGTGATTATAAGTTATAATTTAATTTATAATACGATAAAAATTTTTATAAATTTTACAGAAAAATTATTAATATACAAATGTTCGGTTTTTGAAAATTTACCAAACAAATTTGTAAAATTAAATTTAAAATATAAATTTCAAAATTTTTATTTTTCAGTTTTTTTTACTTATTTTTATAAATTCTATAAATTTTAATTAATTTTTAAATTTTATATTTAAATTTTTTACATTTTTAATTTTTGTTGTTTAATAATTTTATGCTTCTTTCCCCCACACCACTTACTTTTCTATAAATAAAATTTCATATATATTATCCAATTTTACATACTTATATAATTAAGTAACTTTCTTTAATATGAATTTTATTATCATTAATTTCAACTTAAAAAAATACACCATCTGGAAGTCCGTTTTGTTTTATATTTTCAACAATAAATCCAATCATATAGTAGTCTATTCCATATTTTGTAAAATTGTTCTATTTTCTACTATTCCAAATAAACTGCATATTTCTCTCCTATTAGTTTCATTATTTTTACAAAGTAACACTACTTCTGTTCTATATTCAAATTTATAATGAGGACCAGACTACATTTTCCCCCCCAAAGACAGCACCC
>JAAVYF010000058.1 GCA_022790975.1 Clostridia bacterium
AGCTTATAAAAATATTTTATAAAACTTGCTATAATTAAAATCAGCTTATAAAAATATTTTATAAAACTTGCTATAATTAAAATCAGCTTATAAAAATATTCTATAAAATTTACTATAATTAAAATCAATTTATAAAGATATTTTTTACAAATTCTACTAAAACTAATTTATAAAAAATATATTTTATAATAATTAATTTTAAGAAGCATTTTTCAACTCTAAACGCAATTTATCTGCAATCATAGCTATAAACTCACTATTCGTTGGTTTCCCTTTATTTGCATTTATAGTATATCCAAATATGCTCTCTATCATTTCCAATTGACCTCTATTCCAAGCAACTTCTATTGCATGTCTAATTGCACGTTCTACTCTTGACGGAGTAGTTTTATGTTTTTTGGCTAAATCTGGGTATAACTGTTTTGTTATTTGATTTAATACATCTATATTTTCTACTACCATTATAATTCCATCTCTTAAATATTGATAACCTTTAATATGAGCTGGTACTCCTACTTCATGTATTATATTAGTAACTAATGCCTCTAAATTATCTTCTTTTGTTTTTACTGTATCCATATTTATATATGTTGGCTTTGCAACGTCTTTACTTATAAAATTTGCTTGATTTTGAGTTGAATTTTTTAAATCTCTTATTCTCTTTATTAATAAATCTATTTCAAATGGTTTTACCATATAATAATTAGCACCTAACATTAATGCTCTTTTAGTTATATTATCCTGTCCTACAGCAGAAAGCATTATACATATTGGTAAATTACCATTATCATTTAATTTTTCTAAAACTCCTATTCCATCTAAATGTGGCATAATAACATCTAGCAATACTACATCTGGTTTCATTGTAATAATTTTTTCATAAGCTTCAATACCATCTTTAGCTGTTGCCAAAACCTCCATATCTTCCTGTAATTCTAAATATTTTACAAATGTTGAAACAAACTCTAGATTATCGTCAGCAATAATAATTTTAATTTTTTCTTTTTCCATAAAATTCTATCCTTTCTTCAATTATTAGAGAAAAATTACCTTTTAACTTACAGCAAACTGTTTTTTAATATAATACATTTTTTGTAATAATAAATATTTAAGTTTTTACTACGCTTTAGCAAATCTAAATTGGGCTTTCTCTATCTAACTAATTTTTATCATTAGTGACATTTTTTAATCACTATCTAAATTATAATTATTTTCGCATCATTTTGCAAGTATTTTTAATTGCTTTTTTTCGACATTTATTTTTTTACTTATTAATATTATAAAATGTATAAGTTTTTACAGTATTAATATATACTTATAAATAAAAAAACACCTTGATACTATAGATAGTAAGCAAGGCTTAAATTATAAACTATTTATTTAAATTTAGTATTTATAAATCCACATCTTTTGCACAATTCTTCTATTAATTTTCCTTCATTAAATCCTTTAACTATTTTCTGTGCTCTATTAGTATTTAAAATTTCATTAAGACTTTTTTCAAATATATTTCCTAATTTTATATCACCATTTTGGTCTAAGCAACAAGGTATAACATCACCATTTACCAAAATACCTATATGTTTTTTTAATCCATAACATTTTCCTGTTTGACAAATTATATCTTTTTCTAAACTAGGCCATTCAAATTCTATATCTTGATTCAAATATACATTTTCATCAAGCTTAATAAATTTTTCTACCTTACTTCTATATTCAATATTAGTTATATGGTATTTGTTTCCTAATAGGTTTAATATTTCACTATTAATGTTATTTTCTTCTATAGATTTTATATTCCATAATCTATATGAAAATATTATATGTTTATTAAGCTCTCTAATCATATCTACATTTTCAAATATATTGAAAACATTGTCCTTTACATTTAAATCATTTTGCATTAAAGAATGTAAAGATAAATTTAATTGTCTTAATGCTGGTGATTTAGCTAAAATTTCAATATTTTTTTTCAAATATGTTGTATTTGTAGTAATATTTACGAAAATGTTATTATCGTTACAAATTTCTAAAATTTTTTTAAAATTAGGATGCAATAAAGGCTCTCCCTTGACATGGAGAGCTATTATTCTAGTATAATTTTTAATAATATTTATTATAAATTGAAAATCTTCTATATTCATAAATTGTAATTCTCTATTGCCTTTTTCACAAAATTTACAATTTAAATTACAAATATTAGTTATTTCTACATAAATTTTATCAAATTTCTTCATTTTAATTCCTATTTCATAGCTATATTCTTTTATATATTAAAGTTTTTTTATTATAGCATCTTTTTTCACTAACGTCAAAAATTAAATACTATAATTTATTAATACTATTAAAAAATTAACTTAATATTATGTAATTTAATTCTATATTATTAATATAATTTTAAAATATACTATTGAAACAATTTAGCTATTCTTTGTTTGTGTCTTCATTAAACTCTTTGTTATTTTCAGAACATTTTTCAATCTTCAAACTTTGTATTGGAATTTTAAATGTAATAACTTCTCCATTTCCAATTTCATAAACATTCTTCCCCATAAATTTAAATTACCAACCTTCTTTCATTATATTTTTTTCCTTTGTTAACAATTTTTTACGCATTTATAAACGCATTTTGAATATTATACAATAGTCTAATACTAATTGCAAGTATATATTAAAAAATGTTTACTTTTTTTTTGCAATTTTATTCAAACTTTATTTATAGTATATTGCTAAGTACAATGGAAATATAATTTTTATTTAACAATTTAAAGATTTTATACTTTTATTTTTTTATATTATAATCTTTAATTTTATTAATAATGTACTTTTATATATAATCTCATTAAATATTATAACAAATTAAAAACGAAAAAAATGTCGAAATTTGAAATTTAAGTTAAATTTTCTATATTATATTATTTTTTTTTCGAAAAGTATTAAATTTTTATATTAATATCTTCCATAATTCTTCTTTAAATCCTATAAAAATATCATTATTAGATATCAATAATGGTCTTTTTATAAGCATTCCGTCACTCGATAATAATTCTATTTTTTCTTTATCGCTCATAGTTTCTAATTTAGATTTTAAGTTTAATTCTTTATACTTTAATCCACTTGTATTAAACCACTTTTTTATTTCTTTTCCACTTTTTTCTATCCATTCATTTAATTCTTGAACTGTTGGAGTTTCAGAAATTATATTTCTTTCAATAAAATCAATATTGTTTTCTTTCAACCACTTTTTTGCTTTTTGACAAGTAGAACATTTTGGATATTCTATAAAAATTATCTCTCCTATTTTAACTTCTTTTTTATTGTTTAGATATTCATTTTCAATACTCATTTTATTTGTTCTCCAATCTCATTGATTCAATTATAATGCTTCTTTGATTATCAAAATTATTTTTAGTTATAGGTATTCTTGAATGCATTTTTGTTCCTAAGAAATAATTTAATATATCAAAAGAATTTAATGTTTCATCTGTTCCTGTGCCACTTCCTCCTGCACAAGCTATGCAAACTATTTTTTTCCCCTTTATTTTTGAATTTTTATTAAAAGAATCACACCTTTTTAATCTATCAAAAAAGGTTTTAGCAGATTCGCTCATTTCATGAAAATATACAGGAGTAATAAATATATATGCATCAAAATTTTCCATATATTTATAAATATCGTTAAAATCGTCTTTTTGTATACAAATATGTTGTTTATCTAGACATATTCCCCAGCCTCTTTCTCCACAAGCATTACATTTTTTAATATTTTTCTTATTTATGCAAATATGCTCATTTGCAATATTATATTGATTTAGAGCTTTTTGACATTCTTCTACACATGCAAATGTTAATCCTTTTTTATTTGGAATAAAACTGTCTTCATTTACTTGATTAGAACTAAAACTTAATATTAGGGCTTTCATATTTAACTCCTATTTTTATAAATGATTTATTGTTTCTTTATACATTCATTTTTCTTTTTTTATACTAATAATTTAATAGAAATATAAAAACTTTGCTATTTTCTATTCTTATGAATTTAATAATTAATTTATATCTTAATAAATCATATGATTCATTTAATTATAACATATAATATTTATATATATAGTGTAAATTAACATAAATTTACAAGAATTATTTATTATATAACTGCTTACTTCTTTGTTAGTTCGTAACTTTGATCTATTAACTCATACACTAATTCTTTATCTACATTTTTACTAATAATAATTGAATTCCAATGTTCTTTGTTCATGTGATATGCTGGAATTATGTAATCATATTGATTTCTTAATAAATCTGAATAGACTGGTTCTGTTTTTACATTAATATATTCTTCAGAGTTTACTATCATTATTAAAGCAAACCACTTTTTATTTTTTTGATGTCTAAATATTGCTGCATCTGGTGTATCATCCCATAAGTATTCTGGATTTGCATTATATTTTTCTTTTATATATTTAAATATTTCTTCTCGTTTCATTATTTTTCTCCAATTTTATTATATAAATTGAATTATTTTTTTATATCTATTTGATTAAAGTTTAATGTTTTCAATTTCTTTTTTTATTATTTCCTTTTCTCCACTTCCTACTGTTTTTAATCTTATTAAAGGGATATCGTATTTTTTCAAGATTTTATTTTTTATTAAATCTCTTTCTTGCTGTTTTGTACCTTCTCTATGATAGTAATATCCATCTACTTCTAATGCAATTACTAATTTTTTATCCATTTTATTATATATAACAAAATCAATATGTGTCCATACATTATTGTATAAAATTTTAAATCAGTTTTAACATAATTATATTTTTTATATGATTCTTTATATTTTATTTTTATATAATATTTATCTTCTTGAAAGTTTTCTATTTCACTAGTTTTATCTTCGTTTTTTATAATTATTAAATGGTTATTTATGTCCATTATTACCTC
The DNA here is from genome assembly GCA_022790975.1 of Clostridia bacterium. Taxonomy (GTDB): domain Bacteria; phylum Bacillota; class Clostridia; order TANB77; family CAG-508; genus Scatovivens. Next base: position 4,939 of record JAAVYF010000058.1, read on the forward strand.
TACTGTATCAATTAATAGTTTAATTTCTTTTCAAACATTGTCTTTTTCTTTGTTCCTTGCCAATTTAATCTATTTGTAAATTCAAATCCATTATCTGTTTGTATACATTCTATTTCAAATGGGAATTTCTTTCTTATTATTCCTATAAATTCTGTTGATGCACTTATACTTTGCTCTTTACTTGCCCATAGTATTCTTATTCTTGTATATTCATCTATTGCTGTATATTGATAATATCTTCCATCTCTTTCTTTTACTTCTTTTGTCAAATTCTTTGTTGGTACATATTTTACATCCACTTGTACTCGTTCTCCTGGATATTTCATTTCTTCATATG
>JAAVYF010000059.1 GCA_022790975.1 Clostridia bacterium
ATATTTTTCCCATCTTGCTTTCAAAATCTCCGCTTCCCCGTTAAAACTCGAGCGGAAGAGCATTTACGTAGTTTATTGTTCCATCACTATTATAAGTAATAGCCTTCATTCCAGTTAGAAGTATAGGGGCACATACTTCGTCTTCTTCGTCCCATGAATTATAAGAGAAGCCAGAACCTCCAGAAGGATATTATAAATACTAAAAACTATTAATTTATAAACAATTAAAATTCTAAATTTAATTACAGGTACTTGAATAGGTACTATTTTGTATGAATTTCATTGCATTTTATAGACTTTATGCTTTATAAAAAACAAAATACCTTCAATATTTATTAAAAAATAATAAAAATTCTTTAAATAATAATTATCCAAAAATATAAGAAATTTATATATATACACATATAAAAAATCTCTAAAACTATCTATATAAAAGAAAACTACTAATTTTATTATAAAAAAATAAATTAATATTTTAGTACCTAAATGGGTACCTATTTTGAAGATTTTTTATAATTTTTAATTAAAAATAATTGACGTACGTAAAAAATATATGCTAACATTGAGAGATAAAACTGTCTAATATATTATATTTAGATATTTATAACAAAGTAAATTTATGAGAGGAGAGTTTATGGCTACAAAGTTATTAGAAAAGAGTGAATGGACAAAAGATGGACGTAAATGGATTTTTTATGATTATGTAAAAAATTTAGACGGTACTAGAAGAAAATATAAATCAAAAAAATTCTTTACTAAAAATGAAGCACTACAGGCAGAAAGAGAATTTTTATTAACTAATGATATTAATATAGATAAAAATAGAAACATGACATTTAAAGAACTATATATTCTCTTTTATAAATACAAAGAAGATAAAGTTAAGTTTACTACTCTAAAAACTTATAAAGATAGGGAAAAATTTTTTAGAAGTTTATATAATATTAAATTAAAAAATTTTACTATTGAACATTTTGAATTATGGAAAAAAGAAATTAATTCATATGGATTTTCTACAACTCACAAAAATCATATATATAAATTGTTTAAACAGTTATTAAATTATGCAACAAAATGGTATGATTTTAATTTTATGTCTATATATAATAAGATGACTAATTTTACAGACCCAAACGAAAGACCTAAAGAAATGTTATTTTACACTTTTGATGAATTTCAGCAATTTATATCAGTAGAAAAAGATATTTTATTTAAAACTATATATGAAACATTTTATTATTGTGGGCTTCGTAGGGGAGAACTTAAGGGATTAACATGGGAAGATATTGATTTTGATAAAAAAATATTAAGAGTAAATAAAAATATTGTTTCTATTAAAAGTAATGAAGGAAAAAGTTATATTATTACAACTCCTAAAACAAAATCTAGTGTTAGGCAAATTCCAATTGCAAATATTTTGCTTGACGATTTGAAAAAATTGTATAGTATGTCTAAAAATAAAAGTAAGTTTACCAAAAAATGGTTTGTGTTTGGAGATAATAATCCAATTACAAGTGGAAAAATTAGAATTCATAAAAATAAAAATTGTAAATTATCTGGAGTAAAGCAAATTAGAATTCATGATTTTAGACATAGTTGTGCATCTCTTTTAATTAATAATAATGCAAATGTAACTTTAGTTGCTAAATATTTAGGACATGCTAAAATTGATGAAACTTTAAATACTTATTCACATCTATATAAAAGCCAAATGGATGAGATTATTAATATAATAGATAATTTATTCTAATAATTAAATTTTAAATTTTTACGTATTTTTGGGTCTTTAAATTGTAAATATAAGTTAATTTTATATTTTAATATAGATTTATATATAAAGTATTTTTATTTAAAATTTAATTTTTAAAAGGGCGGAATTCAAAATTAAATGTCGAATAAATAATAAGAGTAAATAACAATTTTTATTATATTAGCAAAGGAAGGAGAATAATATATTTATAATTTAATATATTATAGATTGAAATAATGGAAATAAAATTACTAGGTGGAACAACTAAAGAAGAGTTAGAAAAAAGAATTCAAAAAGTAGCATCAGCAGGAAAATTATCAAGATTTCCTGGAAACGTATTTGAGGTTTTAGAAGCTACAAATGATTATGAAAGTAATTTAAAAATAATAAAAAGAATTATAAAAATGGGACATAAATCAATTATTGAACACGATTATTTAGTATTTGCAATTTGTGATGTAACACCTATAATAGAGCAAATAATAATTGGTACAAGACTTGCTTCCTTTACAATAAAATCAAGAAGAGAAGTAGATTTTAGAACAGCAGGCTTTTTTATTCCAGAGTTTAGAAATAAATCAGGAAAAATTCATGAGAAAAATGATGAATTAAAGAAAAAATATACAGAAAATATGCAAAATTTATTTAACGTTTATGGAGATATTCATGATATGGGAGTACCAGCAGAAGATGCAAGATTTATTTTACCATATTCTTATCATAGTAATATTATAATGGGATTAGATGCAAGACAGTTAGAAAGAATGATAGCTTCATTTACAAAAGGTAATCTAAGCAAATTTCAAGAAGTTAAAGAATTTGGAAATAAATTATATGAAATAGCAGAATCTTATGTACCATATTTAATTCCAGGTTTAAATAAATTAGATGAAAACTTAAATAATCCATTTGATTATTTAGATAAAAATGTAAAAAAACCAGATATTAAAATTCTTGAAGATGTGAAAATGATAAGTTATACAGAAAATGCTGATAATATCGTTTTATTAAGCTCTATAATGTATCATTATCAATGTTCTAAAGAACAAGCAAAAGAAATTTTAAAATCTCTTGAAGAAAAAGATTCTGATGCAAGAAGAAAATTAATGCAAATTATATTACATAAAGAAGAAAGAAGAGAACTAGAGCAAGTTAATTTTACATTTCAAATTCCAATTTCTCTTTCTATATTAACTCATTTAACAAGACATAGAATGCATGCTTTATTAGTACCAGAATTTATTCCTATGTGGGATTTAAATAATTATGTGATTCCTGCAACAATTAAAGCAAATAAAGACTTAGAAAAATTATATATTGAAAATATAAATAAAAATATTGAAGTTTATAAAGAATTTAAAGAAACTGTTTTTGAAGAAGATTTAGTATATTTTTATATTGGAGCACAGATGTTAAATGTTGTAACAGCTATGAATGCAAGAACATTACAATGGATTTGTAGAATGCGCTGTTGTAATAAAGCTCAATGGCAAATAAGAAATGTTGCAAAATCTATGGCTTCACAAGTAAAAGAAATTGCACCTTTAATTGGCGAAGGTCTTGGAGCAACTTGCATTACAGACAAATTTTGTGGAGAAGGCAGAGAGTCTTGTGGTTTAATTGAAAAAATTTTGGAAGCAGAAAAATAATTTTAAATATTCCATAAAAATCTATTGAATAAAATATATTAAGATGATAAAATAATATAGGATATTTGTACAAAGGAGAATTATATGGAAGAGAATAATAAAGAACATAAAGAAGAATTTAAACAAGAATCCATACATACTGAAGAAAAAAGTTCAAGAGCAAAACAATTATTAAATGTATTACTTGCAATAATTGTTATTATAACAGTTATTGTTGGTTCAGTAATATATTATTCATTATATAAATATTCAAACGAAGAGACTTTAGATAACCAAGAAGAAAATCTTTCAACTGTTGCAGATATGTTAAATACAGTTATAGATTCTGATAATAATGAAGAAGAAAATAATGAATTATTGCCTCCTCCATCTACAGGAAATACTACTGTAACAACAGGAGATGCAGACAGTAGAAAAGTACTTAATGAGTCTATTATTGTTTTGTATGATGGATTAATTTTAGATAGTGATGAAATGGGTTTAGTAGAATTAAAATATATAGATAATTCAAGTGCTACTAAAGATAATTACGTTATTACATATTATAATTATACAAATTATGGTTATGAAAATTCTACTCTTGGAACTTTATCAACACAAGTTCTTGATGGATTAGTTAAAATTAATAATGTAGGCAAAGTAGCAATTTCAGAAAAATATGAAGCTATACCAAGAGAAATACAAGTAATAAATTCAATTCCAGCAGTAGTTTTAGATAATAACTCTAGTTTTTCTGATTATGATACTAAAAAAACAATAATTATAGATTTAGACGGTAATGGAACAAATGAATATATTGTTATTTTAGCTAATAAAGCAACAGGGGAATCCAAAGTTGTTTTAGTTGAATCAGCAGGATTTCTAAAATCTACATTAGCAACAATGAATAAATCTGGTTGGGATTCTGTTTCTACAGATGGGTATTATTTATCTTATAATAATATTGAAATTTTAGATATTGATAATGATGGAATAATGGAAATTTTATTTGAAGTACCAACAACAGATACTGTTCCATCGCAAATTAGCCTTTTAAAATATAAGGCAGGAGAGCTTTCAGGAAAAACAGATATCGTTTGTAGTTTAGTTAAATAGTTTTTAAATTTATGTCTCATACAAAAATGTATGGGACTTTTTGTATTTATATAATCTTTTGATTAAAGTAATACCTTAATTCACGGTTTGATTAGTTATGTACTACGTTGTGGGGAAAATTATACAATATAAAATTTTTTATAAAATAAAAAAATATAAAAATTAAATAATTTTTGTATTGACTTTCACAAACAGCTGTTTTATAATAAGCATATCAATTTTTATATGTAATTGGAGGAAAAATAGTGAATTTTACTGATGAACAGAAAAAAGCAATTTTTGAAAATGGTTCAAATATATTAGTTGCAGCAGCTGCTGGAAGCCGGAAAAACAGCAGTTTTAGTTGAAAGAATTATTCAAAAAATAATTAAAGATGGAGTAGATATAGATAAACTACTTGTTGTAACTTTTACTAATGCAGCTGCATCTGAAATGCGTGAAAGAGTATTAGATGCAATTTACAAAAAGTTAGATGAAGACCCAGAAAATAAAAATCTTCAAAAACAAATTAGCTTACTTTGTAAATCTAATATTTGTACTATTCACTCATTTTGTTTAGATGTTATAAAAAATAATTTTTTTGAAATAAATATTTCTCCTAATTTTAGAATTGGTTCAGAAGAAGAAATAACATTATTAAAGCAGGAAGTTTTAGAAGATTTATTTGAAAAAAAATATGAGGAAGAAAATGAAGAATTTCTTAAATTAGTAGATACATATGCAGATTATAGAGGGGATGAAAAATTAAAAGATATTGTTTTAAAATTATACGAATTTTCTCAAAGTGCACCTTTTCCAATGGAATGGCTTAATGAAAAAATTGATATGTTTAGTCAATCAAAAGAATTAGAAGAAGATTTTGGAAAAACTGAATGGGGAAAAATTTTGCTATCAGATATGGAAGAAACAATTATAGATGGAAAAAATACACTTAGAATGCTTCAAAATAAACTTATGAAATATCCAGAACTAGATAAGTTTTTTACTGTAATTTCACAAGATATAGAAAGTTTAAGAGAATTTAATAATGCAATAAAAACATCTTGGGATTCAGCATATGAATATTCTAATATTTTTAAATTTAATAGATGGCCAACTGATAAAAAAGTTACCACTGAATTAAAAGATGAAGCAAAAAATATAAGGGAAAATGTTAGAGATAAAATTAAAGATAAAAAAAATGAAATACTATTATGTAATTCTGAAGAAGCTTTTAAAGATATTTTTGAAATGTATGTACTTTTAAATTCTTTAAAAAAAATTGTATTAGAGTTTAATAATAATTTAAAAATACAAAAACAAGAGAAAAATATAATAGATTTTAATGACATAGAACATTATGCTTTAAATATTTTAGTTAGAAAAGATGAAAATGGTAATTATCTCCCAACCCAAACAGCCAAAATGTATAGAGATAAATTTCAAGAAATAGCTATTGATGAATATCAAGATAGTAATCAGGTACAAGAATATATTTTAACATCTGTTTCTAAAGGAAATAATATTTTTATGGTAGGAGATGTAAAACAAAGCATATATAAATTTAGAAGAGCTTGTCCAGATTTATTTTTGAACAAATATAAAAATTATAGTTTATCAGGAAATGATAATGGTTTGAAAATCCAATTATTTAAGAATTTTAGAAGTAGAAAAAATATTTTAGATGTAACTAATCAAATTTTTGAATGCATTATGAGTAGCAACTTGGGAGAAATTGAATATACAGAAGAAGAATATTTAAATTTAGGAGCTGATTATGAAGAATTAGAAAATGGAGTTACAAAATCTGAAGTTTGTATTATAGATAATTCTGACGATACTTCTCAAGAAAACGAAGAATGTGATGATATAACAGAAGAAATTTCATTAATAAAAAAAGAAGAACTAGAGGGAAAATATATTTCAAAAAGAATTCGAGAAATGATTGATAAAAAAATAGTTATAAAAGACAAAAAAGATGGTGTACGTCAGGTTAAATATAAAGATATTGTTATATTATTACGTTCTACTAAATCTGCAAATATTTTTGAAAAAGAATTATTAAAAAATAATATTCCAGTATTTACAGATGGAGCTTCTGAATATCTAGAATCTATTGAAATACAAACAATAATAAATTTACTTAAAATCTTAGATAATCCATTAGAAGATATAATAGTAGTATCATTGCTTAGAAGTGTTATATTTGGTTTTTCAGATAATGAAATAATTGAAATTCGTTTGGTAAATAGAAAATGTAATTTTTGGTATACAGTATTAGAATCTGCACAAGTTTTAGAAAATGAAAAATTAAAATTAAAAGTTCAAAATTTTATTAATAAAATTAATGAGTGGAAATCAAAAGGTGAATATATGTCAATTAGTGAACTTTTATGGGGAATATATGTTGAAACTGGTTATTATAATTATGTTACATTAATGCCTAATGGGGCTATTCGTCAGGCTAATTTAAGAATGTTATTTGAAAGAGCTAAAGAATATGAAAAAACTAGTTTTAAAGGATTATTTAATTTTATAAGATTTATTGAAAAATTAAAATTAAAAAATTCAGATTTAAGTTCTGCTAAAATAATAGGTGAAAATGAAAATGTAGTTAGAATTATGAGTATTCATAAAAGTAAAGGTCTAGAATTTCCAATTGTATTTTTAAGTAATTGTAATAAAAAAATTAATTTGCAAGATTTAAAAGGAGAAGTTATTCTTCATAAAGACCTTGGAATTGGACCTGAATATATAAATTCTGATATGAAACTTTCATATTCAACATTAGCTAAAGAAGCAATAAAAATAAAACTTAAAGAAGAAAATATTTCTGAAGAAATGAGAATTTTATATGTAGCCCTAACAAGAGCAAAAGAAAAGCTAATAATAACAGCTGTAAAAAAGGATGAAGTTAAAGAATTAGAAAAGAAAAAAGAATTAATTCAAATATACGAAAGTTCAAAAAAAATTAGTCCTTTTTTGCTAAAAAAATATTCAACTTATTTAGATTGGATAGAACTTGCATGTTTAAATATCGAACTATTAAAAAACAAAGTAGATTTTTTAGATATTAATATTATAAATTCAAAAGATATAATAGTTCAATATGAAGAAATCATTGAAGACTCTAAAAAACTTGACTTTTCAAAATTTGAAGATTTAGAAAATATAGAAAAACAATTAAATTGGAAGTATGAAAATAACTTATCTACTCAGATTCCACTAAAAACAACTGTTAGTACTATCAAACAAATGGAAAATGAAAATATAGACTTTTTTGAATTAAATAATAAAAATATTGGAATAGAAATAAGTATGCCAAAGTTTTTAAATTCAGAAAAAATAACAAGTACTCAAATTGGAACATTAACTCATTTAGTATTACAAAAAATAGATTTTAATAAAGTTAATAGTGAATATGATGTTAAAAATTTTATTGAATATTTATTTTCTAAAAATTTTATAAATAGTTTTGAGGCTGAAAAAATAAATTCAAGAAAAATATTTGAGTTTTTGAATTCTGAATTTGCCTCTAAAATTAAAAATTCAAAGAAAGTATATAAAGAAAAGCCATTTTGTGTAGAAATAGATGCTACAAATTTCTTTAATAATGCAAAATCTGAAAAAATATTAGTTCAAGGAATAATAGATTTATATTTTATTAACGATTATGGAAATATAGTTTTAATAGATTATAAAACAGATTATATTGAAAATGGAGATATTTGTAGTTTAATAAATAAATATAAAACACAACTTCAATTATACAAACAAGCTTTAGAGTTATCTACTGGTAAAATTGTTGAAGAAATATATATATATTCTTTGTATTTAAATAAAGAAATAAAAATAAATATTTAGAAATGGTTTTAAAAAGTTCAAAGAATTTAAGAACCTTAATAATTGTTCTAAAAGTTCAAAACATAAGAATATTTAATACTGGCTTTAAAAAATCAAAAATTAAAAACATTTAACAATAATTCAAAAAAATTAAAAATTAAGAATATAAAAAAGCTCTAAAAATTCAAAAAAACAAGTACAGTTTAACATTATAAATCCTCAAACTCAAATAATACTACTAACTTGACAAAATTTCTAAAGAGCAATAAAATATTTGTGTAATTTTGAAATTTAAGGAGAGATAGCTAAATTGGAAAAGATAATTGCAAAAAATCCAACAGCAAGACATAATTATAATATAACAGATATATTTGAAGCTGGTATTGAGCTTACAGGAACTGAAATAAAATCAATAAGAAATGGAAAAGTTAATATTAAAGATACATATGTAATGATTAAAAATGGCGAGGCATATATATTAGGCATGCACATAAGTCCATATGAACAAGGAAATATATTTAATAAAGATCCATTAAGAGATAGAAAATTATTGTTACATAAAAAAGAAATTTTTAAATTTTATGGTATGATTAAACAAAAATCTGTTAGTTTAGTTCCATTAACTTTATATTTTAAAAATAGTAAAATTAAAGTAGAAGTTGGAATTGGCAAAGGAAAAAAATTATATGATAAAAGAGAAGATATTGCTAAAAGAGATGCAGAAATGAAAATTAGTAGAGCATTAAAAAATTTATAATGGAAAATATGTGTAAATAAAAGTAAAATTCTTATATAACTATTTCTTATATAAGAATAAAGGGGGAAATAATTTGAAGGAATACATAGATTCTAAAAAAGATGAAATTTTAAATGAATTAAAAAATGTAGTTGCATTTAAAAGCATTTCAGAAAGAGAAGAAACTGTTCGGAGCACCATTTGGAGAAGAATGTAAAAAAGCATTAGATTATATGTTAGAGCTTGGAAAAAAGTTAGGATTTAAAACCAAAAATTTAGATGGATATTGTGGATACATAGAATTTGGTGAAGGTGAAGAAATGGTTGGAATAATTCGGTCATTTAGATGTTGTTCCTGCCAATATAGAAGATGGTTGGACAGCATCCCCATTTAATGCAGAAATTAGAGAAAATAAAATGTATGGTAGAGGTACTATAGATGATAAGGGTCCAGTAATAGCAAGTTTATATGCAATGAAGGCTGTTGCTGAAAAAATGAAGATTAGAAAAAGAGTACGTTTAATTTTAGGATTAAATGAAGAAAAAAATTGGGAATGTATTAATTATTATAAACAAAATGAAGAAGCACCTACAATAGGATTTAGTCCAGATGCAGATTTTCCAGGTATCTATGCTGAAAAAGGGATTATAACTATTAAAATAGAACATGACTGGAATATAGAAAATGCAGATATTTTAGAGGTTAATTGTGGTGATAATGCAATAAATGTGGTGCCTAAATATTGTATGATTAGATTAAAATTGCGTAATTTAGAAGACCTAGAAAAATATCAAAATAGAGATGGAGTTCATGTAGAAAAATTAAGTGAAGATACAATAAAATTAGTAGCATATGGAACATCAGCTCATGCAGCACATCCAACACTTGGGGATAATGCTATTATTAAATTACTTTCATACTTTAAAGACAACTGGTATGTAAATAAATTAAAGGAAGAAGGATTTTTTGAATTGGAAAGTCCAAAATTCTTTGGTGGATTTTCAACTATAGACGAATCAGGAGTACTAACATCAAATATTGGCGGAATAAAATATATAGATGGAAAGTTAAAATTATATACAAATTTAAGAGTTCCAGTTGAAACTAATTTTGATGAAATTCGAAAATATTGTGAAGAAGGAAAAGTTAAAATTAGTGGATTAGAATATAGTATGGATCATGCAAATAATAAATTATACATAGAAAAAGATAACTATTTAGTTAGAACATTAGTAGATATATTTAATGAAGAAACTGGATTAAATGTTAGCCCAATAACTATAGGTGGTGGAACTTATGCAAGAGCATTTAAAAATTGCATTTCATTTGGAATGACATTTCCTGGAGATAAAGACATGTGTCATCAAGTTAATGAATATGTCGATATAGATAAATTGATGTTGGGAACTAAAATTTATGCTAAAGCTATTTATGAATTAGCAAAGTAGAAATAAACAAGTAAAAATATTAGATTATTTGTAAAATTAAAATTTTAAAGTAGTTAGTTATTGAATTATTTTTTATAATAGAATGAAACATTAGGAGGAACTATTAATTTTGTTAAAAAGATTTAAAATAAGATTCCTCTGAAAGAGGAATTTTATGGTAGATTTAAAAAAGGAAGTTCAATTTATTAAAGGAGTTGGACCAAATAGAGTTACACTTTTAAATAAATTAGGAATAAATAATTTAGGAGATTTAATTTCATTTTTCCCTAGAGAACATGAAGATAGAAGTAAACCTAAAAATATTGCTGATTTGGTGGATGGAGAAGAGGCATTAATTAGTGCATATCCAATTGGAAGAATGAATGAATTGCATATTAGAAGAAATATGACAATTTGTAAACTTTTTGTTAGAGATGAAACTGGTGGAATAGAAATAGATTGGTATAATCAAACTTATTTAAAAAATAATTTTACACCAGAAAATAGATATAGTTTTTATGGAAAAGTGAGTATAAAAGCTGGAAAAATAACAATGCAATCTCCTGTATTTGAATTAGATGGTATAAATAAAAATACAGGAAAGATTGTACCTATTTATCCATTAACATATAGTCTTTCACAAAATACTCTTAGAAAGATTATAGAAAATGGAATAAATGAAGTATATGGAAGGCTAGATGAAACAATTCCAGAATATTTAATTCAAAAATATAAACTTTATGATATAAATGAAGCAATTAAACAAATTCATTTTCCTGATAATTTTCAAAAGTTTAATCAAGCAAGAAGAAGATTGGTATTTGAAGAATTATTTAGTATGCAACTTGCTCTATTAAAATTAAAAAATAAATATGATGTAAATAAGCAAGGGATCTGTTTTAATAAAAATATAAAAATGTCTGATGTAATAAATGACCTTCCATATAATTTAACGAAGGCTCAATTAAGAGTTTTAGAAGAAATAGATAAAGATATGGAGTCAAGTAAACCAATGAATAGGCTATTACAAGGAGATGTAGGTTCTGGAAAAACTGTAATAGCAATGATATCTAGCTATAAATGTGTTAAATCTGGATTTCAATCAGTTATAATGGCTCCAACAGCAATTTTAGCAGAACAACATCTAGAATCATTTACAAAAGTTCTTTCAAAATATGGAATAAAGTGTGAATTGTTAGTAAGTCGGAATAACTAAAAAGAATAAGATGGCTCTTTTAGAAAGGCTAAAATTAGGAGAAATAGATATATTAATAGGAACACATGCTGTTTTTGAAGATAATGTAGAATTTAAGAAACTTGGTTTAGTTGTTACTGATGAGCAACATAGATTTGGAGTTAGGCAAAGAAGTAAATTAGTTGAAAAGGGACAAAATCCTGATGTTTTAGTTATGACAGCAACTCCAATTCCTAGAACTCTTGCTATTATTCTTTATGGAGATTTAGATATTTCAATTATAGATGAACTACCACCAAATAGAAAAAAAATAGAAACTTATGCAGTAAAAAAAGAATTAGAGCCTAGAGTAAATGCATTTATTGCAAAACAAATAGATGCCAAAAGACAATGTTATATAGTTTGTCCACTAGTTGAAGAAAATGAAGAAATGGATTTAAAATCAGCAGTGGAACTTACTAAAAAATACAAAGAAGAAATATTTCCAAATTATAATGTAGAATGTTTACATGGAAAAATGAAAGCAAGAGAAAAAGATGAAATTATGCAAAGATTCAATAATGGAGATATAGATATTTTAGTTTCAACTACTGTTATAGAAGTTGGAGTAAATGTTCCAAATGCTAATATAATGGTAATAGAAAATGCAGAAAGATTTGGATTAGCACAACTTCATCAATTACGTGGTAGAGTAGGTAGAGGAGAATATCAGTCATATTGTATTTTAAAATATCAAGGTAATTCTCAAATTATAAAAGAAAGAATGGAAGTTATTACAAAATCTAATGATGGTTTTGTAATATCAGAAAAAGATTTGGAACTTCGTGGTTCTGGTGAATTTTTTGGGACAAGGCAACATGGTATACCAGAATTTAAAATTGCTAATCTATTCACAGATATTGAAATGTTAAAACAAGTTCAAGCAATTGTTATAGAAATATTAAGTAAAGACCCTGATTTAACTAATCCAGAAAATATTTGCTTACAAAAAATGTTAGAAGTTAAATTTAAGGATAGAATAGAAATATAAAATAAGTTTACAATATTTATACATAAAATCAATTTTATGTGAATTGAAACTTATAATTATTGTAGATTTTAATAAAAATAAAATTATGTATTTAATTATAAATGTTTACAAATTTGTAAAAATGATATATTATATAATACATAATTTTTTACAAAAAAGAAGAGGATGTTTAAATGCAAGTATTTATGCTTTTTATAGGAACTATGCTTTTGGTTATAGGTGTTAAATTAATATATGATGCAAGATTAATTGTTAATAAATATTTTAGTGTAAATGATAGAAATTCCGCTACAATAGTTTTAAAAATAACAGGTACAATATGTGTTTTTATTGGAGCAATTTTTGTTTCAAAATATTTATAGGCTTAAATTAAGTGTTATTTAAGGAGGTTTTTCTTATGAAAATTATTTGTAATGATAAATTGTTTGATATAAAAGAGGGAATATCTTTACGTGAAGGCTTAGAAGAAGTTATGCCAAAAGAAGCTATTGCAGCAAGATATAATAATGAGATAGCATCATTAAATCAACCTATTAATAAAGATGGAAAAGTAGAATTTATAGATAGAAAAGTAAAAGATGGTAGAGAAATCTACATTAGAGGATTACTTTATATAGCTAGTATGGCTGCAGAAAGAATATATCCTGATTCAAATTTTGTAGTAAATTATCAATTATCTAATGCAATGTTTTGTGAATTTTCCAATATGAAAATAACAGATGAAGTTGTATTAAATATAAAAAAAGAAATGGATAAAATTATAAAAAGTGATTTACCAATAATAAAAAAAGTAATGACATTAGAGGAAGCAGAACATTTTTATAAGTCTGAATCAACTTTAAGAGGTAAACTTCAATTAAATGTAAATAAAGAAAAAGTGTCGCTATATTATTGTGAAGAATATTTTAATTATTTTTATGGAACAATGCCAATATCAACAGGATTTGCAGAAATTTATGAAATAGATAGATATCAAAGTGGTTTACTTGTTAGATATCCTTCAATATCTAATCCGAGTGAACTTCCAACACATAAAAATTCTTTAAAATTAGCTTCAGCACTTAAAGAATATAATGATATTTATAAAATTGTTGGTATTAATACAGTTTATAAATTAAATAAAAAAATAAAAGAAGGTAAAGAAAAGGAATTAATTCTTTTTTCTGAAGCTTTACATGAAAAGAAGATTGCTGAGATTGCACAAAAAATAAAAAATCAAAAAAATATTAGAATGATACTTATTGCAGGACCATCCTCATCAGGAAAAACTACTTTTGCAGGAAAACTTGGAATGAGTTTAAGAGTAAATGGATTAAAACCTGTTACAATTTCTGTTGATAATTATTTTGTAGAAAGAGAAAATAATCCGAAAGACGAATTTGGAAAATATGATTTTGAGTGTATTGAAGCTTTAGATATTGAGTTATTAAATTCTCAATTAATAAAATTATTAAATGGAGAAGAAGTTAGTCTTCCAACATTTGATTTTAAGACTGGTAAAAAAGAGTATTTAGGAAATAAATTAAAACTTGAAGAAGATCAAATTATTATTATGGAAGGAATACATTGTTTAAATGATAAATTAACAAGTTTAATTTCTCCTGAAAATAAATTTAAAATATATATAAGTGATTTAACAGTATTAAACATAGATCATTATAATAGAATTTCAACCACAGATACAAGGCTTATAAGACGTATTGTAAGAGATAATAACTTTAGAAATTATAATGCATTGCATACTTTAAATATGTGGTATTCTGTAAATAGAGGAGAACAAAAGAATATATTTCCATATCAAGAACAGGCTGATGTAATGTTTAATTCATCAATTGTTTATGAAATTTCGGTTTTAAAAAAATATGCAGTTCCATTATTACAAGAAATAGATAGTAGTGAGCCAGCATATAGTGAAGCAAGACGTCTTTTAGCTATGTTTCAATATTTTGAAGATATGGATGATTCTCTAATTCCAAACAACTCATTAATTAGAGAATTTATAGGTGGAAGCATATTTGAAGATTAAAATAGAAATTTTAACGGAGAAACAAAATGTTTAAAGTAATAGATGAAAGTTTTGTATGTGAAAATTGTAAAAAACAAGTAGAAAAACTTGGATATTCATGTAGAAATCATTGCCCATATTGTTTGTATTCTAAACATGTGGATAAAGACCCTGGAGATAGATTAGAAAATTGCCATGGATTATTAAAGCCAATAGGAATTGAAACTTCTAAAAAGGGATATATAATTTTATTTAGATGTGAGAAATGTGGACAAATTAGAAAAAATAAAGTTGCTGAAGATGATAGCATGGAGAAAATAATAGAGCTTTCAGTTAATAAGACTAATATATAAATTTATAATATAATGTAAAATTAATAAAAAATAAGATAGAAAATAATTAAAGAAGTAAGTTAGGAGAAACTAAATGAAGAAAAATATATTAAGAGTTGTATTATTGATACTTATTTTTCTATGGATGTATGTGGTATTTGGTTTTTCAAAAGATTCTGGAGAAGCTTCATCTGGTTTAAGTACAAAGATTGCAAGTTTATTTTCTAAAAATGAGAACGTTATATCAGCAATAGAACCAATTATTAGAAAAATAGCACATTTATCTGAATATGCTGCTGGAGGATTTTTATTTTATGGATTTTTTTTAACATTTAAAATTAATCCAAAAATTCAAATAACTATCTCAATTTTATTAGGAGTAATATATGCAATAACAGATGAAATACATCAACTATTTGTTCCAGGAAGAAGTGGAAAAATTCAAGATGTTTGTATAGATTCTATAGGAGTAGTAATAGGTGTATGTGTGTTATTATTTTTTGTAAAGATAATAATTTTAATTAAAGATAATATAAGAAAAAAAGAAACTATATAAAAGATGAAAGGATGGTTTTATGCTAAATTTTAAATCAATAATTGCACAAGCAATTTCAAAATTAGTGGAAATGAATGTAGAAGAAATAGAATCATATATAGAAATTCCGCCTTCAAAAGAAATGGGAGATTATGCATTTCCATGTTTTAAATTAGCAAAAGTTCTAAGAAAAGCGCCTCCAGCTATTGCAATTGAGTTAAAAAATAATATAGAAGTTTCTGATATGTATATATCAAAAATACAAATAGATGGTGGATATTTAAATTTTTTTGTAAATGAGGAATTTTTAGTAAAAAATGTATTATCTCAAATAGAACAAAAAAAAGAAAATTATGGGTCATCTGATATGGGAAAAGATAAAACAGTACTTATTGACTATTCATCTCCTAATATCGCTAAGCCATTTCATATTGGTCATTTAAGAAATACAATAATTGGAGCTTCTTTATATAAAATATATAAGTTTTTAGGATATAATACTATAGGAATTAATCATTTAGGTGATTATGGAACTCAATTTGGAAAATTAATTGAAGGTTATAAAAGATGGGGAACAGAATATGATATATCTTCTGCTCCAATAGAAGAACTTACAAATATATATATAAGAATAAATGAAGCTTGTAAAGAAGATGAAGAAGTTTTAGAAGCTTGTAGAAGAAATTTTAAAAAGCTTGAAGATGGTGATGAATATTGCACTGAATTATGGAATTGGTTTAAAGAAGAAAGTCTTAAAGAATTTCAAAGAATATACGACTTATTAGATGTAAAATTTGATTCATTTAAGGGAGAATCTTTTTATATAGACAAAATGGATATTATAGAAGAAATTTTAGATAAGAAAAAAATAACTGAGCAATCAGAGGGAGCAAAAGTAATAAATTTAGAAGATAAAGGTTTAGGTATATGTATAATACGTAAATCTGATGGCTCTACTATTTATGCTACTAGAGATTTAGCTGCAATAAAGTACAGAGCAGATACTTATAATTTTGATAAATGTTTGTATGTAGTTGCTTATGAACAAGCACTTCATTTTAAACAAGTATTTGAAATTGCAAAATATTTAGGAATTCCAGAAAAATGCGTAAATGGATTAGAACATGTTCAATATGGAATGACAAGATTATCTACTGGAAAAATGTCTACAAGAGAAGGAAATGCTATAAAAGTAAATGATTTGTTAAATGAAGCAATTTCTAGAATAACAAAAATTATTGAAGAAAAAAATCCCGATATGGAAGAAAAAGAAGAAAATGCTAAAAAGATTGGTTTAGGAGCTGTTGTTTTTAATAATCTATGTAATACAATAATTAAAGATCAAATATTTGATTGGGATAATGTTTTAAGCTTTCAAGGTGATACAGGACCATATATACAATATGTTTATGTTAGAACAAAGAGTGTATTAGAGAAAGTAGGAAATATTCCAGAATATAATAATATAGATACTTCTTTACTAACAGATGAAGCTTCAATGAAAGTAATTGGAACATTATATAAATTTGGCGATGTTTTAAATGATGTCGTTTTAAAAAATGAACCTTCATTTTTAGCACGTTTTTTATTAGAACTTAGTCAAAATTATACTAATTTCTATAATGAAAATAAAATCATAGTAGATGATGAGAAATTAAAAGATGCCAGAATTTATTTAACATATGCAGTTCAAATTGTAATAAAAACAGGAGCCAAATTATTAGGAATAGATATGCCAAGTAAAATGTAAGAAGAATAATATATACTAAAAATTATATTTGGATTAATAAATATAATTTTAATAAGTAATAAGAAATTTTTAATAAAATGATTTTTTAATATGAATTGATTAGTAGAGTGTGTAACTTTTTGAAATATAATAATTTATATTTATATTTATATTTATAATTTATTTTATTTGGCTAAAAATTTTTAAATAATAAAATAAAAATTATTAAATAAACAAAAACTTAAGTTTTAAAAGAATTTAAATTTTTGTTTATTTTTTTGTGTTAAATATTAAATATATTATTTTATATCAAAACTTTATTTTACTTTTACAATTTACTAATAAAAAAGTATAAAAAATATTAAAAATATGATTGACAAAGTAAAATATACGTGATAAAATACAACACAGTTAATTAAGAACTGCAAAGTTCCTATACAACTTACTTTAAATTAATAAAGTATAATATTATATTTACTAAAGCCTAAATTGATGATGAATGTATAAACTTTAACTGAAAGTGGCTTTAATTTTTTTACTATTTTTTTATTATAAGCATTGAAAGAGGTTAGCTTTTTTGAAAAAATAATTATAAAAAATAAAGTATAATTTTAGGTAAAAATTTCTAGTTAAAATTTTAAAAAAAGTTTAAAAAAATCGTTGACAAAAATATGGTAAGGTAGTATAATAAAATTCGTTCCAAGCAAATAGGAACAAAAATAAAAAGTACATTGAAAAGTAAACAATAAATTACAATATCCTTTGAAAATAATTCTAAGAGAATTAAAAATTAACCAAAGGTATGTGCAAACATACAAAAAGCGAAAAGTAAGAAATAAATAA
>JAAVYF010000063.1 GCA_022790975.1 Clostridia bacterium
CTATACTTCCATCTGAAAACGAAATAATAAAATCAGGTTGAAATGTTAGTCCATTTTCTTTTCTTATTCCAAAATTGGATTCCATGTGTTCATCCCCATTTTTCCAAAACCAATTTATTCGATCTTTATGTAGTTCCAAATATCTTATAAATTGTAATTCAAGATCATCTACTTTTCTATTTGAATCACACGGCATATATAATGGTTGATAAAGAGATAACTCAGATTTAACTTCTGAATTAGTTTCAGGATTATAGTTCTTAGATTCAGGTATTTCCCATTCACTATTATATCTTCCAGAATTTTTAGATTGAATATCCTTTTCATGAAAATCTTTGTATTCATCCAAGGCTTTACTAAGTATTTTATCAAAAATTTCTTCATTTCGAACTACCACATTTTGAATTTTTACAATTCCACCATCTGATGGTTTTATATTCAAATATTTTCTAAAAACAGCTAAAATAGCCGTTTTAAGTTTTGAAACTGACCTACTTTGGGAAAAACTACCAACATTTTTTGATAATAATTTATTATATTTAATATCTAGATCTTCTGGCGACAAACTCATATACAATGTACTATCCTCTTTTATAATCATTCCATTATCAAAATTATTTGTATCAACTTCTACATCATTCAATATAGAATCCATTTGGTCATAATCATCCTTAATTCCCTTTTTTTTCATTTTTTCTACAGATTCTTTATAATTTGGAATAGTTAAATCTTTATATTCAATTTCAAAAAATCTACAAAATGATCTTTCAAAAAACATAGAGTATTCACTAGTAATATCACCATAATCGACTCTATTTTTATAATATGAATTTAATTTTATATTTTCATAATTGTTTCCTCTTCTAGAACATATAGATTTTATTATATTTGGATTATAAATTTCTTTTTTTATTTCAATTGATTTTATATTGGTATATACATATGCAGAATTTAAATCATCACAATCATAATGTTTTGCTTCAGGCATTCGTAAAATTCTGCCAACTGTTTGTATTTCGAATGTTATACTGCTTGATTCTCTAAATTTAACAAGGATTTGAGCTCTAGGACAATCCCAACCTGTATCAACGGCTTGTTTGAATAATAAAAATTCTATTTCACTATCATTTTTTGTTAAGCTATCACCTTCAATATTAACTTTATCTTCACTTAACCAAATAGCTATTTTTCCGCTTTCAGATTTTATTCCTTTTTTTTCAAAAAATTCTAAAACCGCCTTTTTCTTTACTTCACCTGCATCTGAATTGGGCAACTGGATTAATATAAGTGGATTAACATTAGAATTGCATTTTTCATACAAAGATTTTAAATATAATCTTTTTTCATAAGCGCTCTCTAATATCAAATTTTGTGAATATAATTCATCATTAGAAATAGCAGATATATCCTTATTAATTATTATTTCCTTTTTTATCATCCCCTCTTCAATTACCTTGATAGGATCTACTTGTATTTTCATTTGCATATCAGAAGATAAAACTGGAGTTGCACTCATTTCTATTGTTAAAAATGGTTTTATTATATTGTCTCTTAATTCTTGTGCTCTTGCAGTTTTAGCAGATTTATGACTTTCATCTATAATTAAGACTATTTTTGTATTAGAATTTCTAGTATTTTCTAACACTTCAATAAAATTCATGTCATCCTTATCTTTCATTAAAATATTTATATATTGTCCTGTTGTTTCATCTTTTTTTCTGATTTTTTCCCAATTTAAAAATACAACTTCATTTTTATTTATTTTGTTTCTTTTTCCTAAAAATTCTTCTTCTAACAAACTACATTCAAGTAAAGAGGAAATATTTTTTTTAACACTTTTATAACTTTGAATATGTAAATTTCCGCTTCCTATGGAAACCCATAAAAAACATAATTCATGTTCAGTTTCTTTAACTATCTCAGAAATATAATTTGTTAACATAAATGTTTTTCCACTACCAGTAGGAGATTGAAGCACAATTGTTTCATTATTCTCAGTTTGAAAATACATTTTAGATGCCAGTATCAGTTGATTAACAGCCTGTTCTTGATATTTTTTCATTGGTTTCATTATTACATCTCCTTACTTAAATCAATTATTTTATTATATAATTCTAATATTTTATATGGTATAGGTTCTACTTCATAGTTTTTTACATCAACTAATTCATTTTGATTTATTTCATTCCCTAATGTGAAAATATATAAAGATTTATACTCATCAATTTGTTCAATAGTTTTAATAAATTCTAAGTAATTACTGCCAAAAGCATCAAAATAAACACATGTATATTTATTTTTCTCCTCATTTGTATAAATGTTATATTCAATATTTTTTTCTACTGATATGTGAGTATTTTCTTTAACACAAAGCATTGGGATACATTTTTCTGTTAAATCATAGTATAGTTGATCTCTTGAACTGCTCATTTCAACAAAGTCTGTTTTAAAATATAGCAAATTACCACCAAGTGCCTTTTTATTTGTGTAACCATTAATAACATTATTCATTCTTGGATAAGTAATGCTACTACAAATTCCATTCTCTTTTATATATTTTAACCATTGAGAATTGTTATTTTTTTTGTATTTTAGTAATGTATTACTATCAATTTTATTTTTCTTTATAAATTCTATTTCTGATTTTAAATTAACTTCATTATTTGTACATAAAATAAATTGTCTTTTTCCATGATCTTCTTTATTAAGTTCTAAAACGGCATGCCCTGTACTTCCAGATCCAGCAAAGAAATCTAATACTAAAGCATTTTTGTTTGGGTGCAATGATATAAGTTGCTTGATCATTTTTATTGGTTTTTTACCATTATCAAATTTGATTGCCCCTTCTTTTGTGACATTTATCCAGCTAAATCCGTCCCAATATGTTCCAATTTTTTCTTTCTTATAAATTTTTCCTTTTTTTAGCAAGCAAGTATCCTTTAGCCAAATTACCAACACTTTTTGCTTTCCCATAAAAATCAGTTCTGTTTTTTGTCCTTTATTCTTACCTGATTTTGGAATATAAGAAGCTATATACATTTCATTTTTGTTTCCTGTTGCATTCCATACTCTGGTTCTTATAGATGTTTGTGCATTTGTTGTAGTCATAATCCTGTCGAAGTATTTATTATAAACCTCTTCCTCAGAAATGTTTTCAATTTTCGCTACTTGTTTTACACTTTTTATCTCATATGAATTTACTTTCGATAATTTTATATCGTCTCCGCTTCCATCTTTAATTGTTCCTATCTCTTTTATATTGTCAATTTTATATAACACAGAGGTATATTTAAAACTTTTTTTATCATCAGACATCTTTTTAATATACTCCATTAATTCAGCCTCTTTATATATTGCGTTTAACTGCATAGAATCAAATTTTTTGCAATAAAATAATACATACTCAATATTCTTTTTTAGTTTTTTATCTTCGCCACCACCAGATGCTCCTGCGCTAACTTTTGCATTAATTGATATTGTATTAACATAGTTTTTTTCACCAAATATTTTGTCACATAAAAGTTTTAGTTGAAATAACTCGTTATCATCTATTGATATAAATATCATGCCATTTTCTTTTAATAACTTTCTTGCTAGTTTAAGTCTTTTTTCCATGAAGTTTAACCACTTACTATGCCTATAACCATCTTCAGGATCAATAAATTTGTCATTATACATAAAATCTTTATTCTCAGTATTATATGGTGGATCAATGTATATCACATCAACACATTCATTATGAGTATATGATAATACACTTAGCCCATGAAAATTATCACCTTCGATTAATAAATTATTATTAATACTACTAGTATTATTAGTTACAATATTTTTTTCTTCTATATTTTTTAAAACAGGAACTTTCTTATCACATTCTTGTACAATTTCTTCTGGTACTTTTTCTCTGTCCCATATTAATCCTAACTTACCTGATTTTTCTTCATTTAATGATTTTACATAATTAAGTAAATCATCTCTACTCATCTCTTCA
>JAAVYF010000060.1 GCA_022790975.1 Clostridia bacterium
TAACTATAATTGAATTTTATCATAAAAGAAGTGAAAAAGATACAATTTTTTAAAAAATATATCGTTTTCGCTTGTTTGCCATACGAAAAAATAATATAATATAGTAAATTATAAAGAATTTGAGGAGGAAAAAATCATGGAAAAAATTGAAATGTTAGAAGGAATTTTAAATAGTTACCCATATCCTATTGTTTTTGTAGACAATGATTATATTATTAGATTTATGAATAAAAATGCACAATACCATTACTATGAAGAAAGAGGGTACAAAAACTTAATAGGAAAAAGTCTATTTGACTGTCATAGTAACGAAAAATCCATTGAAAGAATAAAAAAAGGTTACGAAGGAATTAAAAGCAATGGAAAAGAAATGTTTGTATGTGTAACTGCTAGAAATCAAAGAGTTTATATGCAAGGGGTAAAAAATGAAAAGGGAGAATGGATAGGATTTATAGAAAGATTTGAATTAAATTTGCAAATGTAATTTTTATACTACAATAAATTTTTAACAAGATAAACAAAAAGACTTGACAACGATTAGATAGTCATGTATATGGAGTGAAGTAGGTTAATTTCTAATATATTTATATAATATCATCATTCCAATCTTTATTAAACATTACTATGCCATCAATAGCAAAACCAAATTTATTATAATATTTTTCTTTATCTAGTTCTGTTGATAAAATCCTTCTTCCAAAACCTTTATAATGTTCGCAAATACTATTTCAAAAATAATTATATATTAATTGAAAGCTCCTCATTTTCATATAGCATCTTATATTCATAACTTGTATTAATTAAGTCTTTATGAGTACCACTAGCTATAATACTATGATTATGTAGTAAAAGTATATTATCTGCATCAACAATAGTACTTAATCTATGAGCTACAATGATTACAGTATGTTCTTTCGATAAATTTTTAATTACCTTTTTTATCTTTTCTTGATTATTATTATCTAATGCGCTTGTCGCTTCATCTAACAAAATAATTTTAGATTTTTTTATTAATGCTCTGGCAATAGCAATTCTTTGTTTTTGCCCACCACTTAATATAATACCATTTTCTCCAACTAAAGTATTATAACCATCTTTCATTTCAATTATATCATCATGTATTTGAGCTTCTTTACATACTTCTATTATTTCTTCATCAGTTGCTTCTGATTTTGCTAATCTAATATTTTCTTTTATTGATAAATTAAAAATATATGGAGATTGAGAAACAATAGAAATATTATTTCTAATTGTATTTTTAGAAAGTTCATTAATATCAGTATTGTCTATTAAAATTTTACCATAATTTAGTTTATAATTTTTTCCTATTAGTTTTAATATTGTAGATTTACCCTCACCACTTCTTCCTACAATTGCTACCATAGTGTTAGGCTTTATTTCAAAGTTTAAATCTTGAAATAATTCTTTATTATTATATTGAAAATTTACATTTTGAAATTTTATAGCTCCATTTACATCTGCTAGTTCAGTATTTCCATAGGTATCTTTGGTAAATGTATTATAATCAATAACATCAAAAACTCTTATTGAAGATACTTTTCCATCAGCAAGTTTTTCTCTTATTTCTGATATATCATCTATTAAATTCAATACCTTGTTTTTGTACAAAAATATTATTAAAAAAGAGCTAATTTGCAATGTATTATTTGTTATATAATACATTGCAAGAATTATAAATATAAAATCTAATATATGTTGAAAACTTTTAATATATCTATTCCATGTTCTTCTGGTATGAGTCTTTTTTATATCATAACTTATTACATCTTTTTGTCTAGTATTTATTCTATCTAATAATATATCTTTTAAATTTAAGTTTTGAACTTCTCTAACCCCTCTTATTACATCTGTGTATACTCCAACTAGTTCTTCATCTTTTCGTTTATATTGTGCTTTTACCTTTTTATAATAAAATAATTTCTTAGAAGTTAATATATAAACTAATATAATATTTAATATTAGAAACAATCCAAGATATTTATTAAGATACAAAACATATACAATAAAACTAAGATTTAAAATAACTCCAGAAAAATCGTCTGTAATATAATCAAATAATTCAGATAATTCAGATGTATCTTTATTTAATCTTGATATAAACATACCTGAATTAGAATTATCAAAATTTTTTAATTCAAAATTAGTTAAACTTTCTAACATATCATGTTTTAGATCAAAATTTACTTTTCCATTGAGTCTTAAAACTACCCTTGACCATAAATTAGTAACTATTTCTATTATAATTCGTAATAACATAAGAAAAAGTGCAATTTTAAATATGTTAAATTTATTAAAATTCTCAAAATATCCTAACATTTTACCTTCATAAATAGGAGAAAGTAATGATATTCCAGCATATCCTAAGCTTAATACAATAACTAATATACATAAAAATTTGTACTTTTTATAATATTTAAATAGCTTTATTAAATTTTTTGTATCTTCTTTCATTTTGGTTATTCCTTTATTAAATTAATATTTTGGCATATATTAAAATCAAATTTCATTTTACATTTCTAAAAGTTTTATTTTAATATTTTCACATATATTTAACATTATAATAAAAATACATTAAACTGTAATTTATTTACAAATATAAATTACAATAGTTATAAATAAAAGTCAATATAATTTTATCAATAATCTCTACTTATTGACAAAATACTAGTTACTACTATTTTTATATTGATAAGTTTTAAGCTATATAATATAATAATTATTATAAAAATTATTTAATGAGGTAAAATATGTATAATAAAAAAGAAATATTTAAAAAAGTTGATATTTTATATAACATGTGGAAAAAGGGGGCACTTGGTGGAGAAATTATGCCAGAAGATGCAAATCCACATTTAAATATGCTCAGTGCAGAAAATTACCTTTACTTTACATTACCTATGGCATTAAATTATCAAAGAAACTCATATAAATTATGGGAAAGCGCCTTAAATACATATAACGACAAAGAAACTAACTTCGTATTTAATCCTAAACTATGTTTATATAAAACTTTTGAAGAAGTACAATATGCACTTACAAAATATAAAATAGCATTACAAAAGCAAAAACAAACAGATATATGGTTATCTCTATGTAAAACCTTTGTAGAATTATATGATGGAGATATTAGAAAATTATTTGATTCATTAGATAATGATGTTAATAAAATAAGAAATTTTATACAAAAAGAAAATAAAAAGAAATTTCCATATTTGTCTGGAATAAAAATATGCAACTATTGGCTATATGTAATATATCAATACACAGATAGAAAATATAAAAATATTGAAAATTTAACAGTAGCACCAGACACACATGTAATTCAATCAACATATAAACTAGGGCTTTTAACTAATGAAGAATTAAACAAAAATGATGTACAACTTATAGTAATAAATAGATGGAATGAATTATTAAAAGGAACTAAATATAACCCTATTGATATACATACACCATTATGGCTATGGAGCAGAAATGGATTTATAGAAATTTAATTAAATAAATAATATATAACTAATTTTTTTATGATTATGAAATAATTGCAAAATAAAATAGAAAACTAATAACTTTTTATAAGTTATTAGTTTTCTATTTTAAAAGCCAGAATAATATGATATATCTCCTATTTCATTTTGATTAATTGACTTAAACATACTATCTATACCATCTAAAAAATTGCATAATTCTTCAAAACAAGAAGATACATTATCTATATCAAATTTTTGTAAACTAGTAAAATAACTATTCATATCTTTATCACAAGGATATCTAAATAAGTCAGATCTTAAATCATAGTCATGAAATGTTTTAATATATTTTAAGGCATCATCTAACTCTGTTTCATTAACTACATGTTTTCTTACTTCTGGTTCTACAACATTCCATAGAGCTAAAACACTATGCTTTTTTTTACTAATACTATTTGAAGCTTCCGAATAATCTGTAAAAATATCTTCAACAATTATTTGTTTTAAAGCAAGTTCAATAGCATTTCTGTACAAATAACACATTGGTAAAAACAAATTTATCCTTTGTGTTTCAATTATTTGTTTTTTTAAAAGATCTGCTGCTTCCATATATGAATTATAATATTGATAATAAGAATTTCTATTATATTTACATATAACACTTTGAGAATAATAATCTCCCCCTTCAATTATTAATTTTGGGGACTTAGCATTTATACATTCATCTATAATAACTCCTTTATTATATAAACTACTAATAATAGTATAAGCTTTATTCATATTCTCTTTTGTAGCAACTAAACTAACATGAGTTTGTTTTTCAAACCAGCTATTCATTTTAGTACTAAATGGATATCTAAACATATCAGAATTTCTATCTATTTTAGAAATATCTGAAAAAAAGTCCATAACCCATTTGCTATTTTCATTACAATTAATATCCAAACCTCTTAGCTCTACTAACTTTTCAAATGCCATTTTCAAATCATGTCTAATTACTCCTATAGTATCTTTTCTAGAAGTCATATCAGTTAAACTTTGAAATATACATGCTTTTAATAAAAGCTCTAAACCTTGTCTATATAAATAAATCATAGCATAATACAATGAATCAAGTTTTACTATATCTTTATTTTTAGATGCTTCTTCTAGTAAATACTTATTTAAATTTTGAGCTGCTTCAAAAAAATTATTTGCATATTCAAAAAAATCTAGTTCTAAATTACCACTATTTTTTATATTAACAATATATTTACTGCTTTTATCAATATGAAATAAATTTACATTAGAATGAATATATTTTATTTCTTCCATCTTATCTCCTCTATTTTTGAATATTATTTACATTAAAAATATCTTTACAATATTTAAATCATTATTTCTTGTTAAATCATTAAATAATATTTAATTTGTATTTTTATATAATAACATCTATATTTTAATAAATCAATAGACAAGTATCTAAATGTTTTATATACTTTTAAGATAAAACTTTCCTATAAACTTTATCTATATATATATAATAATATTAGCCTAATTATTCTCAATTATATAAATTAAACAAAACATGGTTCACTTCAATAGTTAAAAATTTAATTTAATGTCAACTAAAAAGAGAACAGAAAACTCTGTTCTCTTTTAAAAATGCACAAATATAATTAATGTTATGAAAAAATAATTACTTATGCTATTTTTGAACCAAATGGTAATAACGATAATTTAGCAATTTTAAAAAACTGAATTCCAAATGGAATTCCAACTATTGTTATACACCATATGCAACCAAAAAATAAATTTTCTAAAGCCATTGGAATTCCAAAAAATGCAAGCCAAATTACATTTGCAAATAAAGATGGTATTCCTCCTCCATATATAACTTCTTTACCAAATGGAGCAAAGGCTAAAGATGCAAATTTAAAACATTGTTTTCCATAAGGTATTCCTACTATTGTTATACACCAAAGTATTCCTGATAGTGCCCAAGAAAGTCCACTAAATAAACCTCCGAAAATAAACCATAAAATGTTTCCTAAAAATCCCATATGTTTCTCCTTTCATTTACTAACATTAATTATTAATTGTGCTTTTTTTCACTACTATATAAATGCTATGTATGCTTTTTTATATTATAATTTATTTTTTATATAATTCATATCGATTTTCATTACATAATCCTTACGATTTTGTAATATAAAACAATAATTAATAACAAATACTATGAAAATTAAAATAATAATATTATTACTACTATATTATTATTTTAATTTTTAAAGTGTTATTTTTATTTAATATAATTAATTTAAATCTTTATAATAATTCAAATTTATAATAACAAAAAATACATAAAAGCCAATAATTTTTTTAAATTATTGGCTTTTATATTTTATATAAAATCTACTAATTTTGTTTTAATTTTCCTGTATATATAAGAGCTGCAAAAAGCAAAGCAAAACTTCCAAATAAAAATACAAAATAAACAGTTGCAATTGGTGTAGATGTTTTTACACCTTCTATATTTGCAAATAATCTACCATTAGATAAATATGCAGTAACTGTTTTTCCTTCTCTAAAAGAATATGTATCATGTGCATTTTCTAAATCATAAGTTTTTCCATTATAATCAACTTTTATTTTATAAAAATCTGTAGTTGATTTTGAACCATATTTACTCTTTACTGTTACTTTATCTGTTTCAGCACTTAAAACTGTTACTTTTACCTCTTCATAGTCTTGCTCACTTCTATCCATTGCAAACCATAATGCAACTGTAGTTGGAACTGCAATTAAAAAAAGTACCCATAAAAGAATAACAATCTTTTTAGTAAAACTTTTCTTTGGATTCTTTACCTTCTCATCATTTTGTTCATTTAAATTTTCTTCCATTTTATTTTCTCCTTATATAATATATTTAGGTTTTTAAGTTACCCAAAACTTTGCATTATATTAACAATATAATTTTTATTATTAATACTATATATTTTATAATATATAAATAAGATTATTATAAATAATTTCATTTATATTTTTCATGAATTTTAATAATTACTTTAATAATTCTACAAAATTAGACATCGCTTCTGATATCTTTAATTGTTGTGGACAAACAGCTTCACAACTTTTACATCCAATACAAGCACTTGGCTTTTTATCATCAGGCAAAGCACTTATAGCCATTGGTGCAATAAATCCGCCTCCTGTAAAAACATGTTCATTATATAATGCTAAAATCTTAGGAATATCAATTCCCTTTGGACAATGTGCTGTGCAATAACGACATGATGTACATGAAAGTGTATTTTTTTGTACCATTTCACTTGCCATTTTTAATAATATTTTCTTCTCTTCTTCATTTAATGGTTTTTCTTCTTCAAATGTTTTTATATTTTTTTGTAATTGTTCCATTGTTGACATACCAGATAAAATCATTGTAACTCCTGGTATTGATTGTAAAAATCTAAAAGCCCATGCTGGTATTTCTTCATCTACTCTAAGTTCTTTTAACTTATTTTCATTTTCTTCTGAAAGTTTAGCAAGTTTTCCACCTCTTAATGGTTCCATTACCCAAATAGGAATATTATATTTATTTAAAGTTTCAACTTTAGCTTTTGCATCTTGAAAATCATAATCCAAATAATTTAATTGAATTTGAGCAAATTCCATATATTTTCCATAAGCATTTAAAAATTTCTCCATAACATCTAAACTACCATGCACAGAAAAACCTAAATGTTTAATTCTTCCATTTTCTTTTTGCTTCAATAAGTAGTCTAATATACCATATTTTTTATCTAAATATGGGTCGATATTTTTTTCATAAACATTATGGAATAAATAAAAATCAAAATAATCAACTTGACATTTTTTTAATTGCTTTTCAAAAATCTCCTCTACTTTATCCATATTTGATAAGTCATAACCAGGAAATTTAGTAGCCAAATAAAAACTTTCTCTAGGATACTTTTTTAATACTTTACCTATTACAAGCTCTGACTCTCCATTATGGTATCCCCATGCTGTATCGAAATAATTAATTCCTTTTTTAATTGCATATTCAACCATTTTTTCAGTTTCTTCTTCATCAATTGGAGTATCTCCATTTATGCCTTTATTAGGTAATCTCATTGTTCCTAATCCTAAACTTGATAGCTTTAAATTCTGAAAATCTTTATATATCATACTATTCCTCCTTATTCATTTTCTCCATAAATTTCTTTAATTAATGTAAAAGCATTCCATGCAACTGCCAAACTACAATAAAATGAAAATTAGTTTTTAACATTAATGTTTTATCTTTTTTTCTTATTTAAACTTTTTAAATCCTGTAAATCTTTACAAGTTTCAATAATAACTTCTTTTAACAATTCTTTATTATTTATATCATCAAAAAAATACATCATTTTAGCATTTTTATAAGGTATCTGTTCTTGCATATTATATTTTTTATTACTATTTACAATTTTTATAAGTAGCCTATTTTCATAAATACCTCCAAATAAAATATTATTATAATATAATAAATATTCTCCCATCATAGCTCTACAAGTAATATTATTTAATAAATCTAATTTCTCTAAAATAAACTCTTTATATTCCTTTAAAGTTGGCATAACTTAAACTCCTTTATATAATTATCGATTTTTATTTTACTAAAGAATAACACAAAAAAGAGCAATTATCAATACAATTACTCTTTTTAAAAACATAAATTTTTAATAACTTAAAAATTTTTATATATATTTTAATATAATTTAAAATCATAAAGCAGTTCCCTTTTTTGGTTTAAAAAATTTATCAACATTTATTTTTTCTATTTTTAATAACTGAATTTTTTTATCAAGTCCACCAGCATATCCTGTTAAATTACCATTTGCTCCAATTACTCTATGACAGGGTATAATTATAGATATCGGATTATGACCTACTGCATTTCCAACTGCTTGTGCCGATATAGAAGTTTTTCCAGTATCTTTTATTAATCTTTTAGCAATATCCCCATATGTTGTTACTTCTCCATATGGTATTTCACAAAGTATTTTCCATACTCTTTGTCTAAACTCACTTCCAATAGGTGCAAGTGGCAATTCATCTGTTTTAGGTTTTTCATAATTAAAATATTTGTCTAGCCATTTTTTAGTTTTTATTAACACATCAATTTTATCGTTCAAAATAGGTTCTTCTTTTAAAGTATCATAAAAATATTTTTGACCTTCTATCCATAATCCTATTATATTTTGTTCATCACTAACAATAAAAATTCTTCCGAACTTTTGAATTGTAATAAGTTTTATAATACATTATTCTCTTCTCCATATATATTTATTTTATATTCTCAAAACTTATATAAATTAACATACAAATATTATCATATTTTAAGCAAACTATCAAATAATTATATCCTTTGAGTCACTTAATTTTACCATTTATATACCTATTTATTATTATAAACCTATATTTTTACATCTATCTAATTATAAATATTTAAATATAATAATAAATCTAGTAATTCTTATAAAATAAATATTCTATTTTTTTATATTAAATATTATAAATTGTAAAATTAAATTACAGTTTTAATATAAAAAAATAAAAAATTAAAAAACTTTATATTAAATATTGATTTTTGACTATCTAAATAGTTATTGTTATAATATAATTAGTATTTTTTTATTTGAAAAATAAAACATGAGAATTTCATGAATTAGTACAGGAGGAAACTTAAATGAAAAACACAATTAAAACAAACCATCCTTTATTTAAAGGATGTCCAGAAGCCCATAATTTCGATTCTTTATTACATTCTGACTGCTGTAGATGCAAACTATACAATGATTGTATAAAAGAAAAAGAAAGACGGCTTAAAAAACGACATGCCAAAAAAATTAAACGGCGTTTAGTATCTGTATTTTTAATATGCATAATTTTAACAGCTTTAACTATAATCAAAATCTATTTCACTGCTAGCGCAGATGTAAAAGAGGATGATATAGTATATGTACCAGAAATAAAAATAACAATTGATACTATCTCACCAGTAACAAACATTTCAAATGAACCTGAAACAAATGCCTGTGAAGTTAATACATTAGAGAAACCACAAATCTCTGCATATAACCCAGGTAATTCATATTATTATAATATCTCTAAAGAAGATAAAAAGTTCATTGAACGATTGTTATACAAAGAAGCAAGAGGAGAATCTTATCAAGGAAAAGTAGCTGTTGCAGCAGTTGTACTTAATCGCTATTTCTCTAATGACCCAAGATTTAACCGTGAAAGCATTTATTCAGTTATTACACAGCCAGCAGCTTTTGCACCAATTGATGATGTAACACAAAGTATGCTGAATACTGTTCCAGATCTTGCTCTTGCAGTAGAAGATGCTTGTAAAGGGTGGGATCCAACCAGAAAAGTATTTGAAGATGGTGCACTATTCTTTTATGCTCCAAAAATAGTTTCTGGTTATCAAAAAGAAATAAGAGAAGGAATTCAAGTATTAGAAATTGGAAATCATAATTTCCATAATGATTTTAATGAAAAGTAAGTTTTTTCCAAAGGAAAATCGATTATGAAGATATTATTCATAATCGATTTTCTATATAAAAATTATTTATTATACACTATTACATTTTTTTACGAATTTCATATACATTTCCATCTTTAGTAATGGCTATAACTGACATATATCCACTATCATTTTCAGGAGTTACACTAGCTTGTTCAATTCTTTCAATATCTTTAGTAACAAACTCTTCTGTTTTTTAATCTTTTTATCTTTAACTTTTCAATATGGTATTTACTTTTAAATTTAATCATCTATTTTTTAATCTTCTTAAACTTAGTAATAATAATTCCATTAATATTATCTCCAGATATAGTAGCTAATTCATCATCTTCAATAATAATTTCTTTTATATTTTCATCCATTTTTATATACGAAACTTCATAATTTTTAAACATTAAACAATCTTTTCCAAATTTAAAATTTCTTAAATATTCAATATATTCTTCTAAACAAAAACCCATTTTATAAATTATTTCAGAATGAGGATATCCAACATACCTAAAATGCCATTCTTCATCAGCAATTTTAGTTATATGTTCTTTTTCTTTTATGTATCTTTGAATAAAACCATATTTTATAGCTTTTTCTCTAAATTCCTGACATATTCCATTATGTGGGAATTTTGGCTTTATAAAATCTATATTTTCATTATTTAACCCTAAATCCACTGCTAAACCTGCTTGATGTTCACTACAGTTGGGATATGCAATATATTTTTTTGTAAATTCCTCCCCATTTTCTTTTAAAGAATTATTCCATAATTTCTGCTGTTTTTTTAAACTTCTGTATCCATCAAGTAAAATTATTTCTTTTTTACTATTTATCTCCTGTAATATATTGTTAAGTGCTAAACTGCAATTATAATCTAATAATATATTAGCATATTCATCATTAACAGGTTTCAAATTATAACTTTTTATTTTATCTTTTAAATTATATTTTTTATTTATTAATATTAAATTTCCTTCGTATATATACTCTTTTCTTAATAAAATTTTTTTCATATAAAGTTATATTCCTCTCTCAATTTCTCCCAAAATTATATTAAATATTATAAAACATTAAATATGACATAAAAGTAACTTTTTCATAAATAAAATCTTAAATTTTTTTAAATTCTATTTTTAACATTCTTATAATTCAAACTAAAACTCAAAACTAAAATTCCTGTTATTACTACAAACAAATAAAAACTTATTCCTCTACTCAAAAGCATTGCACTACTTAATAATTGAGCCTGAAATAATACTTTATAAATAATTAAAAATCCTCCCTCACTAACTCCAACAGAACCTGGAAGTGGCATAGTAGAAACAGATATGTATAGTACAGACTGCAATGTTAAAAATTGAAAAAAGCTTGCTTCTGTAAGTCCAAATGATAAATATATAAAATATGGTATACTATGATATAAAATAACTTGTAATATTGTTGTTAAAATAATTTTTATAAGTACTTTTTTATTTTTCATTAATAAGTTACTACCAATTTTATATTCATTTATTTGTTCAAGACATTTTAGTTTAAATTCCTCTATTTTTTTATAATGAAATTTATTTAAAACTTTTCCAATAATATTTACTAAATTAACAATTATTTTTTTAGAAAAAATAGTTAATAATATAATAATTAAAATTGCTGTATTTATAATAACACCAATTAGTAAAAAATATTTTATATTACCAATTGAATTTTCAATAAATTTATAATTCACAAAAAATCCTATTATTGACATTACTATAGTAACAAACTGAAAACTAGAAAATTCTGTTAAAATTGCTAAAGTTGAATGGCTTATAGGAAGTCCATCTCTTTTCATATAATATAATTGCATAGGGTCACCACCAGAAGCACCTGGTGTTACCGAACTAAAAAAGAATCCTACTAAAGCATATTTTATACCATCTTTAATATTTATTTTGCAATTTAACAATTTTAATGTTCTATATATATTAATTCCTTCTGAAAATATAAAGTTTAACATACAAATTATCGCAATTAAAATAAATTTCTTATCAACATTCATTATTATTTGAAATATTTCTATAATATCATTATTTTTAAATACGATATAAAAAGTAATACTTACAAAAAATATAAAAACAAATGCATTTATAATTATTTTTTTAAGTTTCATATTCTTCAATAGTTTTAAATATATACCCTTTCTCTAAAAATATCGGAATTACTTTTTTTAGTGCCTTAATTGTTTTTAATGGAGCTTCATTTTTTCCTCTTCCATCATGTAAACATATAATATCTCCATCTTTTACTCTTGTTAAAAGTTTATTTGCTATTATTTCTTCTGTTGTATCTTTTCTCCAATCTTCTGCCATAACATTCCATAAAATCAATTTTATGTTTTCTTTTTCTAGTTTTTTAAGTAAATATAAATTAGTATCTCCCCATGGTGGTCTATAATATTGGATTTTTATTAATAATTCATTCATTATATTTAAACTTTCTTCTAAGTCTAGTTTTGTTTCATTTATTCCTTGTAACATTGAATTTTTATGCTTTAATGAATGTAAAGCAATAACATGTCCATCTTTTTTCATTTTATATATTATACTTTTATACTTTTTAGCAAAATTAGCTACACAAAAAAATGTCGCTTTTATATTATACTTATTGAGCAAATTTAATAATTCTTCTGTATATTCACTTGGACCATCATCAAAAGTTAGATATATTACTTTCTCTTTTTTATTTTTTTTATTAAAAAATATCTTTTTATTTAAATATGATGGAATAAAAGCATATATCATAAAAATTAATATAATCATAATTGTAATAAATATTAGCATTTTATACACTTCCCTCCACACAATCTATAATTGTTAAATTTTCCAAACTATCTTTTAATTTCTGCATATTTTGTTTCATATTTTCTAATATTGATGGAGCTTTTAATAAATTCAATATATCTTGTGCTATATTTTCTTTCTTGTTCCATATTACTTTTCCTATTTTATTGCTTTCAATAAATTTAGCATTACCAAGCTCTTGATTTAGAAATGGATTTATAACATAGATCGGCGTTTTTGAATATATAGATTCAAAAAGTGTTATTCCTCCAGGTTTTGTAATAATTAATTCTGCCTTTCTTATATATTTATGCACTTCCTCTGTATAACCTATTACAGTCATGTTTAAATATTTGTTATAATACTTTTCAAATAACTTTTTATTTTTTCCAACAAGTAATGTAACATGAACTTCTTTATTTTCTAACAATTTTTTTAAAGTATCTTCTATACTTGAAATTAGACCTAGACCTCCCCCCATAACAACAATTTCATTTTTATTTTTTATATCAACATTTTCTTTAAATTCTTGTCTTACTGGAATTCCTACTACTTTTATTTTATCTTTAGAAATACCATATTTTAACATTTGTCTTTGTGTTTCATAAGACGCTACAAAATATAAATTTGTTTCATCTGTTATCCATTCTTTATTAACATCAATGTCTGTTATGTATGTATATAATTTGACGTCTATATAATTCTTCTTTTTATATACAGAAATATACTTAGAACATACTGGAAATGTAGAAACAATTATATCTATATTGTCTTTTTTAATTAATCTATTAATTCTTTTTCTTATAATATTCTTAAAAGGAGCCATATTATTATTAGCTGAAAAACTATAAAAAAAATTATATATACTACAAAACTTACTAACTAATATATTAAATATTGAATAAATTACTTTATTTATTTTTGGAAAAATAAGTTCAAAAAAATCAACTACTCTTACATTTATATTTTTATTTTCAAGTTCTTGTTTTAGTGATATAGCAGCTGTATAATGCCCCATACCATATTTAGCTGTTAATATTAAAATATTCATTTTCTCCTCCTACAATATTTTAAAATATAATACTTGTCTTTTATAATATTATTTTACTATTATCATAGTGACTAATAAGTGACTTTAAGCAAAATAAAAAAATAAATTGCTCCAAAAAGAACAATTTATTTTTTAACTTATTTAATTTTTAAATATATATATATATAATCTTTTGCAAATTAGTTAATTTATTTATTAAATAATTTATTAAATTTTATATAAACTTCATTCCAATCTCTTACTCTTTCAATACTTTCATCTTTAATATTCTCATTCATCTTAGTTGTCATAAGTAAAGCTTCAATATTGTTTTCTTTTAATTCTTTACATGTTTCATAACTGTCTTCTATAAAAAATTCAATTCCATATTCTTTACAATATTTTAATTTATCTCTTGCATCAAAAATTATCTTATCATAAGGAATATTATTATCATTTAATGTTTTAACTGTAATTTTTTCAGTATTACATCCTGGAATATTAGATAGCCTTGCAGTTATAAAAAATATTTCATGTCCGTTATTTTTTAACTTATTAATAACTTCTTTTGCATGAGGCATTAACACGCATTCTTCTAATACATTCTTGTAATAACAATCAAAAAAATCATATTTAGTTTTTCTATCCCATCCATATAACGCTTCTAAATAATATCTGTCTTTTATTAATCCTAAATTTCCATTTGTTCCAGATTTTCCCAATACTTCGATATCATATAAATCTGCATATTTAATCATAGAATCTGCTAATATAACTGTAGTATCATCTATATCTATTCCTATTTTCATTAATAGCTCCTCAAATTTTTTACTTTTAATTTTTACAGTTTTAATACAAAATTTTATAATATATTTTTAATCTTAATTTTATAAACACATTTTTAAAATATTTAATACATCATTTTCATTTAATGGTACATAAGATTTACTTAAATCTCTATGAGTAACAACTGCTTTTGCCATCTTTTCTAAAAGCATATCATCAATTCCAAGCTTTCCAAGATTCATAGGAATACCACATTTTTTGAAAAATTCCTCTGTAAAATTAATTCCTTTAGTTGCTGTTTCAAATTTATCTTCACATGGTTCAACTCCCCAAACATTTATAGCATATTCTGCAAATTTATCAACAGTTTTATCAGATAATATATAACGCATCCAATTAGGAGTAACTATTGCTAAACCAACTCCATGAGTTATATCGTAAAATGCACTAAGTTCATGTTCTATAGGATGACAAGTCCAGCCATGAGTTTTACCACCTTTACATAAACCATTAAGAGCCATACTAGAAGCCCACATTAAGTTTGCTCTAGCTTCATAATTATTAGGTTCATTAAGAGCTATTGGAGCATATTTAATACAAGTTTTTAAAATACCTTCTGAAAATTTATCTTGAATAAAACAATCTTTTTCTTCTCCAAAGTAATTTTCAATAACATGCGACATTATGTCAGCAGTACCTGCAGCAGTTTGAATTGCAGGCAAAGTATATGTATATTCTGGATCTAAAATAGAAGCTACAGGAATCATATTTTCACCAGAAGTTCCTAATTTTTCATTTGTTTCAGGATTTGAAATAACTGCATTTCTATTCATTTCACTACCAGTTGCAGCCAAAGTTAAAATTGTTACTATAGGAAGAACTTTATCTATTTTTGTTTTGTCTTTAATTAAATCCCAAGTATCTCCATCATAGTAATATCCAGCACCAATTACTTTAGAGCAATCTATAGTACTTCCCCCACCAACGGCCAAAATCACATCTATTTGATTTTTTCTACAAAGTTCAACTCCAGCTCTAACAGTTCCTATTCTAGGGTTCGGCTCTATTCCAGAAAGTTCTACAATATTAAAATCATTTAGTAATTCATAAATTTTATTGTAAATTCCATTTCTTTTTATACTACCTCCACCAAAAGTTAATAATACATTCTTTCCATATTTATTTAAAATATTTGGTAAATTTTCAATTTGATTTTTACCAAAAAACATTTCTGTTGATGCATGAAAATTAAAATTTTTCACAACATACCTCCTTAAATTCGTATTTTTAGGGATTATATAATTAAATATATTTTTGGTCAATAGTAAATAAGTTTTAAATTTTGCTATTTTGGTTGATATTTTAAAAATAAAGTTATATAATACGACCAAATCATATAAATAAATTAATAACAATATATGAAAAAATAATTAATTTATTAAATTATATTGCATTTAATATTTGCCTTATATATTTAATTGTACACAACAAATAATATAAATTTTTAAATGTAAAAATATTTAATTTTGTTCTTTTTTTTATATTTTCTTATAAAATATATTATAAATTAATATGGTTATAGACTACCTTAAAAGTCTAAATTTGAAAATAGAGGTTTTGATTATATGATGAAGCAAAAGAAAATAGTTATATTTGGTGGTGGAACAGGTACATCATATGTTTTAAAAGGCTTAAAATACTTTCCAGTAGAAATAACAGCTGTAATAACAGTTTCAGATAGTGGAAGTAGTACTGGAAGACTTAGAAAAGAATTTTCAACTCCCGCAGTTGGAGATATACGTCATGTTTTAAGTAATTTATCAACTCTTCCAGATGAAATAAGAGATGTTATGGAATATAGACTACATACTAAACATAGTGATTTAAATGGTCATGCAATAGGAAATTTACTTTTAACATCATTATTAAATGAAACTGGTAGTTTACAAACAAGTATTAAATATTTAAGTAAACTTTTAGGTGTAAAACATACTGTTCTTCCATTATCAGAAGATAATTTAACTCTTATGGGAGAAACTGTAGATGGTGAAATTATAGAAAATGAAGACACTATTACAAAAGCACATAAAAAATATAAAAGATTTTTCTATAAAGAAAATCCACATGTTTTATCAGAAGTATTTGCTGCAATAAAAGAAGCAGATTTAATAATTTTAAGTATGGGTAGCTTATATACTAGTGTTATGCCACATTTAATTTGTGATGATGTAGTAAAAGCTATAAATGAAGCAAAATCACATGCCAAAATAATGCATATATGTAATGCTATGACTCAACCAGGTGAAACAGATGGCTTTGGCGTTAGTGACCATGTAAACAGTTTAGAACATTATCTAGGAAAAGATACTATAGACGTAGTTATTGCTAGTAATACAATTATAAGTGATGAATTACTTATAAAATATGAAACAGAAGAACAAAAAGACCCTGTTAGAATTGATTATGAAAACATAAAAAATGCGAAATATGAACTTTTAGAATCAGATTTATTAACAACTGTTGATGGAACAATAAAACACAATAGTTTAAAACTTAGTTCAATAATTTTTTCATATTTGATGAACTTAGAATAAATATATTGAAATAAATTTTATCCAAATTATTAACAAAAATATAAT
Organism: Clostridia bacterium; assembly: GCA_022790975.1. Classification (GTDB taxonomy): domain Bacteria; phylum Bacillota; class Clostridia; order TANB77; family CAG-508; genus Scatovivens. The sequence continues at coordinate 17,313 of JAAVYF010000060.1, forward strand.
CAAAAAAACCTACTCTAAAAGTAGGTTTTTTTATATTGGACAATATTAAACTTATTAGTTATGATACTCCATCGTCAATTCCTTGTTCTCCAACACTCTTAACAGCAAATCTTCTAACGATTCCTAAGATACCAGAAGCTGCAAATAAGATTACTGCACCAACAACATAGATAGTTGCATTTTTCTTAATTTCTGCTTTTCCTTCTGGAGAAGCTGCTATGTATTGAATAGCTAAAACTATTAGCATAACTATAGCAACACCTGTACCAATAACTTGTGCAATATTGATAATCATACCGATAATATTTGAAGCTGCTTCAGAAGCTCCACTCTCGTCTGTTTTATCAAACATATCACTAAGACTAGATGATTGATTATATCCTGCTGCTAATGCAACTTGAGATACAGTCATTGATAGAATCACAACTAATAAAATTGCTATAAGTAATTTTATAACTTTTTGTGTTTTCATAATATCCTCCTCCTTTTATTAGTAAATTTATTAAATTCAAGTATAAGCACTTAATTACATTTTACTTTAAAAAAAATAATTTGTAAATAGTTTTTACAAATTATTTTTGTAGTTATACATTATATTTTTAATTAATTTAAAATTTTATGTAGAAAATAATATAATTTAAGGTGTTTTACTAAGCTTATGCATTTTGAATATTAGTTATAGCAAAAGTTTTTACAATCTGTAATAAACCTGTAGCTGCAAAAATCAATATTGCACCTAAAACATAATATCTAACTGATTTTGAAATTTGAGCTTTTCCTGCTGGAGATTCATACATCCATTTAACACCAATTATAACTATCATTAAAATTGCAAATCCAGTCCCAACTACTTGAAGAATATTTATTACAGTTGCAATAATACCAGCAAGTGTTTCTGTTGAATTTCCTTTATCTAATCTATTTTCAAATTGTTCATCAATATTAAAGTTTAATGCAGAAACAGACTGCGACAAAATTATAAATATAGATAAAATAATCATTAAAATAGTAAAGATTTTAAAAATTTTATTTTTTTTCATACATATTCTCCTTTTTGAATTTTTATTATATTTAGTAATATTTTTATAAAATATGAATATAATAAAAATGAAAATAAACTTTATTAAATTAATTTTACTTTAAAATAATAAATTTGTAAATATTAAAATAAAATTTATTATTTTACTTGACATTTTTAAAATAGTGTAATATAATATTAATGTTCATATCGCGGGGTGGAGCAGTTGGCAGCTCGTTGGGCTCATAACCCAAAGGTCGTAAGTTCGAGTCTTACCCCCGCAACCA
>JAAVYF010000061.1 GCA_022790975.1 Clostridia bacterium
TCCTCTCTAAAATTTAACCAATCTTTTAAAATATCATTATTAACTTCTCTTAAATTATTCATTGTTAAAACCTCCATTTTTATAAATTTCAAAATTTAACACATCAAAACACAATAAAACTTGCAAATATAAATTCAAGAATTCATTGAAAATTCATGTATTTGATGTCTCAAAAAAGTGGGGACAAAGTGGGGACAAATTGGGGACAAAGTGGGGACAAATTGGGGACAATCGTTGCAAAAAAGTACCTATTTTAACCTAATTCATAATCACACCAATTCGCCATAACCCTATTAAAACCAATAAAAACTCAAGTTAACAAAATTTCTCAAAAATACTAATTAAATTCTCATAACCCGAAGGTCGTAAGAAAAGAGTCTTATTTTCACAACAAAAAATATGAAGCACTTGATAGATTTTAGTAGGTGTTTTTGTTACATTTTTGTACAAAATTGTTACACTTTGTTCGCAGTTATGGAGAGAGTTAGTGTAGATGGACGAGTTTTAACAAAATTATATCTGAATAACTCACAGATTATTATATAATTGTGGAAAGTAAGAGATAAATAGTAATTCGAAATTGAGAAAAAATAATATTGAAAATGAATTTTTAGAGAAAGTAATTGAAAGTTATAAATTATTTAAAGATGAGCATAGAATGATTCTAAATGAATTTAAGTGAATAGACTTTCTGAAAAAGATACAGAGATTATGTTTGTTATAGTTCAATCTGGATGTGAAAAAACAACATTTATACATATCTAGGTATACAATTATAAACTCTAATGATTATTCCTATTTTGACAAACATTCAGATGATATATTTGATAAATATACAACATATTATACAGAACTTACAAATTTTGATGTACATTTATGGGGAAACGAGCTTTTTTTCTTATGTAATGGATAATAATTATTCAGCTTTAAAAGAAAAGCACTAGTTAATATAGTATGTTAGGAGTAATTAATACTATTCCAGATAAATGTGATATAATTATAAATTTAGTAGTTATAGAAAATTTACTTGCTACAAGAGAAAGATACGAAAAAAGTATATTAAAAAATAAAAATGTTAGATTGTTAAATATTGAAGCACAAAATAGATATTATAATTTATTACAGATTTTATTTTAAAATCTTTTTGTGTTGACAATATTGTATTGATATGATACGATAAATGTATCGAAACAATACTATAAGGAGAGGTAATATGAAAAAAGGAGAAATATTTAAGGAATTTTATGCACAAACTAAAGAAGAAATTATTAGAGAATTTAAAAGTCATTATAATTATTACAAAGAAAATGATGATTCAGAAAATCAATCTAAAGAACATAAGACTAAATATTTAAAGTTATGTAAAAAATTTTTAGAAAAATTAGAAGAACTTAATTTACCAGAACTAAAACTAACAGATGATTGGTGGTGCTATAGTTATTTACTAAAAAATGATTCTATTGATTTAGGCTTAACTCTTTGTACTGAATTAGAGGTTGAGAATAATAAGGTTTCTAGTGCTACTTTTTCTGATGAATACATATTATTAAGTATAAAAAGTGATTATATGACTGTTGGTGAATTTGCCAAATTATATAATGTTACAGATATTACAGTTAGACAATGGATAAGAAGAGGTAAAATAAGAAGTGCAAAAAAACAAGGAAGAGATTGGATAATACCAGATATTGCAGATAAACCAAAAAGAGGATTTCAAGATGTTACATATATGTGGAATGAGCTAACATCTGAAATTGAAGACAAATACCCTTTTTTACAAGGATACAATAATATGTTTATATTTCAAAATGAAGATGATAAAGGACTGTATGATGTAATATTAAGTAATTATAAAACTAGCATTAGAGAAAAAATTCAAATAAGTAATATAAAAAGAGAACAATTGGAATTAGAGTTAATAAGTAGTGGTTTGGTAGAAATAGATGAACCTAAAATTTTTCATATGTAAAAATAGAATAGAGAATAGTTCTTTAGATCAGTACAAGAATTATTAGAAAGTGTTAAGATATAGTTAAAGAATTACCAAAATTACAAAATGTAATCTTTAATAAAGATGTAAAGTTTTATGGAGTACAGAAAATGAATTATCTAAATGGAAATACTTAAAAGAAGCAGGAAGATTATTTTCAGGAGAAAAAGACAGAAACAAAACAGGAAAATCGATATATGGAAAGCTAGTAACCTTTATAGAAGTTATGTAATGTGATGTGTTTGGAGCAGAAGAGGGTGTAATTGGGATTATTTGAATAAATTTCCCGTAAACCCCGAAAATCACAGTGAAAATATATCAGTAGATGAAATAGAATTACCATTTTAAATTAAATTACACATGTTTTTAAATATGTGTAATTTTCTATTTTTACATATATTTGAAATCGTGTTATAATATGTTAAATAAATAGAAGGGATAATAAAAATGTTACCACAAACACAAAAATTAGTATCAATATTTAATGAAGAACAATTCAATAATATAAAAAACATAATAGAAGAAATAAAAAGAGATGGACAAGAATATAAAACAATAAACATGTGGAAATTTGACCAAACTATAGGAGGAATAGGTGGATATTGTCAAGGTTGCAATCCAGCACTTTCAAATCCTTTTCAAGGAACAGAATTTAGAAATGTATATAGATGTTTACAATATGTTAGAAGTGATTTTGATTTGTGTAATATAAATGATGTAGCGAGATATACAATAGAAAATTGTGGACATCATCTAGAAGAAGGGATTAAACTATATTTAAAAAAGAACAAAACATTTAATTGGATAAGGATAATTAGATATCCTTTAGGAAAATTATTGCAATATGTAACGGATAAACAAATATTTGAAGAAAAAGTTATAAATGAATTGAGATTATTTATAGAACTATACAATATATCAAAACATGAAATATTATCAAATGATGAATTGGATAGAACCTTCCATGTTGATGATGCTATTATTTGCTATTTTGCATGTAGAATAGTAGGAAAAGAAATTCTGCTAAAGATAGAGGGAGCAAGAGAAAGCAAAACATATGAGATTGATTGGAACAAATATAATAGAGAAGTTGCTAGATTTTAATAGAATTAAGAATAAATGAATGGAAGAAATAATTGAATTATTGAAACAAAATAAAGATAATGAGGCAGAGAAAATAATTAATAATATGTTACAAGATAAAAAGAATAAAGAAAAGTTTGCTAAATTATATCATATGTTAGGAACAATAGAAGAAAGAAAAGAAGAAGGAGATGTCTCGAAAGCAAAAGCATATTTTGAAAAAAGTATTAATGCTATTCCAAGTTTTAGATTTTCATATTATAGTTATGATGATTTAGAACATGAAGATAATAATATTGCAATAGGTTTTTTAAAAAAAGGATTAAAAGAATTTGAACAAGATGTAGAATTATATAGAAGACTTTTTATTAGAGAAAGTAAAAAAGAAAAAAATAAAATTATAGAATATTTTTTAGATAATAATACTTTTGATGAAGATATTTATAAAAATTTTATAGAATATACATATAGAGAGAAAAATTATAAAAAAACCATAGAATTAATAGAAAAAATAAAATTTGATGATAAATCAAAAAACAATTTTTATTATTTATTAAAAGTATCAAGTGAAATATTAGAAAATAATGAATTAAAAAGTAAAGAAGAAATAATAAAGAATATTAAAGATATAATTAATGAAGATATTAAAAATGAACTAAAATATTGGCATTATATTATTTTATTATATTTAGAAGATGATGCAGAAAGTACTGGTGACATAATTGATAAAATTTCAGTAAGATGTCAAATAGAAGACATGTATTTTTGGGAGTACGAAATTGATATTGATTTAAATGATTTATATATGAAAATCTTAAATGAATTAGAAAATAATTTTACCAATAAAGATCAGGCAAAAGTAAGGATAATAAAAGGTTCATATTTAAATTCTAAGATTAATAATGGAGAAGATATAAAATATAAAACAAAAGATATAAAAAGTTTAATATCCACTTTAAAATATTACAGTTACGAGAAAGAAATATATATTTTAATCTTTAATATGTATATAAATATAGAAAAAAGTTTTGAAGCATTTGACTTTGCAATAAAACAATATGCAGAAAATAAAACTGCCAGAGAAGTATTTGGAAAGAAGAAATATGATACTTATTTAGAATGTTCAAATAAAGAAGAATTAATAAAAATTGTAAACAAATTAATAATTCTAAAAGATAATATTCAAAATTATGATATTTCAGTAGAAGATTTAATAAAGACATTTATAGATTGTATTGTAAAAGAATTATTCAAAAGAAAGATGTATGATTATATAGATAGATTAGTAAAAGATATTAAAACTAGAGAGTTGTTAAAAATGAATAATATTTTTGAAATAGCATATTCTCATAGAGATAAAGATGTAGCAAGACAATTATACGAATATTTATTAGAAGAAGAGCCTAACAATTTTGCATATAATAATAATTTGGGCGTTATATATAAAGAAGATGGAAATTTATTTAAAGCTAAGGAATATTTTGAAATTGCATCAGAGACAGATCCTCAGGATGATATTTCAGCCTCAAATTTAAAGGATGTTAATAAAAAAATAGGTGATTTATATGAAGCTTATGAAGAGATTCAAAAAGAAAATATATTGGTGCTATCAAAATTAATATTATTATATGAGCAGGCAGAAGATAGAATAATAACATGTTCATATAATGAGAGACCTAAAATTTTAAAGACTAGCCCAGAAAAAGCACAAGAATTATTTGAGACATTTACTAGTAAAAAATATATAGTAAAAATTAAAAGTCAAGATGATTGGGGAAGAAACCAATATAGATTAAATGAATTAGTAAGTGACTATTTGCAGGAAAGAATAGAATATATAGAAGCTAATAAAGAATATGAAAGTATTGCAGAAAATATAAATATTGATTTTTTAAGTAGTATTGGATATAAGGAAGAATTAAAAAATAAAATAAGAAAAATAGAGGATAAGGAAATAGTTGAAATATTATTAAGAGATTTTAAAGAATGTGCAATTGCAATGGCAAGTAAACAAGAAAAAACTGCTATTGTATTATCAGGAAGTATGGCAGAAGCACTATTAAATTATAAAGTGCAAGAAAAAGGTATCAAGAATTATAATTTGACCAAGGATGGTAAAGAGAAAAAAATTAAAGTTAAAGATATGGGATTAGCTGATTTACTTGAGGTTGCTCAAAATGAAAATATAATACATCAAACAGACTATCATTTGACACAATTTTTGCGAAATTATAGAAATTTAATACATCCAAGTGTAGAACTTAGAAAGACAATGAATATTGAAACAGAAGAGGCCGAACTAATATGGGGAATATTAAAAAAAATAATAAAGGATGTTTTATAAAGTACACATTTTATATGTGTATTTTTTATGCATATAAGAATTTGGTTTCTTTGTCCTCACCACAAAATAGCCACTTTTTAACTTAATTTAGCACAACTAAACAAAAACAAATATCGAAAGAAGGTATTTCCTATGAATAGTATAACACAAGATATATTATATAAGCAAACAGTAATAAAATATTCTTATAAACATGGAGTAACAAAGGTAGCAATAAAGTTTAAAATGCATAGAAAAACAATATATAGATGGAGAGAAAAATATGATGGAACAGCAGGTTCATTAAAAGATAAATCAAGAAGACCACATAGTCATCCAAAGCAACACACAGAAAAAGAAAAAAATTAATAAAAAATTATAACAGAAGGACACATGCTCACCTATATTCATAATAGCATTGTTTGTACTAGCCAGGA
>JAAVYF010000062.1 GCA_022790975.1 Clostridia bacterium
AATAACTTGAAACAATAAAAAGATTAATCGAAAAATAAATTAATTTGTAAAAAATAACTTGAAACAATAAAAAGATTAATTGTAAAATAAATTAATTTATAAAAAATAACTTGAAACAATAAAAAGATTAATTGTAAAATAAATTAATTGATAAAAAATTAGTAAAATTAAATAAAAATAATGATTTACAAAACTATAAGTTTTGATAAAGGAAAGGAAAAATTATGAGAAAAAAAGTAATCGCAGGAAACTGGAAAATGAATATGCTTCCAAATGAAGCAATTGAATATATCGAGGCATTTTCACCATTAGTAAAAGATACAAATAATGAAGTAATTTTATGTGTACCATATACAGATTTATTTTATTGCTTAATGAATGTACAACGGAACTAATATTAAAATTGGAGCTCAAAATATGCATTTCGAACCAAATGGAGCATATACAGGTGAAGTTTCTGCAAAAATGTTAAAATCTATAGGAGTAGAATATGTTATAATTGGACATAGTGAAAGAAGAGAATATTTTGCTGAAACAGATGAAACAGTTAATAAAAAAATAAAAACAGCTTTTGAAAATGAATTAAAACCTATAGTATGTGTTGGAGAAAAATTAGAACAAAGAGAAGCTGGAATTGCAGAAAGTATAGTAACAAAACAAACTAAACTTGCTTTAGAAGGTTTAACAAATGAGCAAATAAAAAATACAATAATAGCATATGAGCCAATTTGGGCTATTGGAACTGGTAAAACAGCTACATCAGAAGATGCAAATAATATGATAAAAACTATTAGAAATGAAATTGCATCTATTTATGGAAAAGACGTTGCAGATGAAGTTATAATTCAATATGGAGGAAGTGTAAAATCAGGAAATGCTAAAGAATTATTTACAACATCTGATATTGATGGTGGATTAGTTGGTGGAGCTAGTTTGAAACCAGATGAATTTGCTAAAATTGTTAATTTTGATAAATAATGCTTATATATAGATAATTAATATGAAAAATTTATAGAATAATAATTCATATATAACAAATCTTTACATTTTACAATAAATATTAAAATTATAAAGTTGATAGATTTGTCATTTTTGAAAGGAATGATATAAAAAAATGGATAATAAAAAAGTTACAATGTTAATGATACTAGATGGATATGGTATTAACGAAAAAACAGAAGGAAATGCTATAAAATTAGCAAATATACCAAATTTAGATGAAATATTTACAAAAAATCCAAATACAATAATTCATACAAGTGGTAAAGATGTTGGATTACCAGATGGACAAATGGGAAATTCAGAAGTTGGACATACAAATATTGGTGCTCGGTAGAATAGTTTACCAAGATTTAGCCAAAATTACTAAATCAATTGAAGATGGAGATTTCTTCAGTGTACCAGAATTTGTTAAAGCTATTGAAAATTGTAAGGAACACAATTCAAAATTACATTTGATAGGTCTTTTATCAGATGGAGGAGTTCATAGTCATAATAGGCATTTATATGGATTATTAGAAATGGCAAAAAGAAAAGATTTTGAAGATGTTTATGTACATTGTTTTATGGATGGTAGAGATACACCTCCAGCATCAGGAGAAGGATATATTACAGACTTAGAAGAAAAAATTACTGAAAAAGGAGTAGGAAAAATAGCTTCAATTTCAGGAAGATTTTATAGTATGGATAGAGATAAAAGATGGAATAGAGTTGAACTTAGCTATAATGCATTAGTTAAAGGAGAAGGCGAAAAAGCTTTATCTGCAACAGAAGCCATTGAAGAATCATATAGACGTGAAGAATTTGATGAGTTTATTAAACCAACAATAATTACTAATTCTAATGGAGAACCAATTGCTACAATTGGAGAAAATGATTCAGTTATTTTCTTCAATTTTAGACCAGATAGAGCAAGAGAAATTACAAGAACTATAGTAGACCCAGATTTTGATGGATTTAAAAGAGATAAATTCTTTAAAACATATTTTGTATGTATGACACCATATGATGATACTATGCCAAATGTAGAAGTAGCTTTCAAAAAAGAAGAAATTAAAAATACTTTTGGTGAAATAGTTTCAAATAAAGGTTTAACTCAATTAAGAATTGCAGAAACTGAAAAATATGCACATGTTACTTTCTTTTTCAATGGAGGAAAGGAAGAACAATATGAAGGAGAAGATAGAATTTTAATTCCATCTCCAAAAGTTGAAACATACGACTTACAACCTGAAATGAGTGCTGAAGAAGTTACAAATAAAGTAATAGAAGCAATTGATTCAAAAAAATATGATGCTATAATTTTAAACTATGCAAATCCAGATATGGTTGGACATACAGGAAGTTTAGAAGCTGCAATAAAAGCTTTAGAATGTTTAGATGGTTGTGTAGCAAGAGTTGTAGAAGCGATAGAAAGAAATAATGGTGTATTATTAATTACAGCAGACCATGGAAATTGTGAACAAATGATAGATTATAAAACTGGAGAACCACATACAGCTCATACTACTAATCCAGTTCCATTATGTATGGTTGGAAGAAATAGAAAATTAAAAGAAGGAAGATTAGCTGATTTAGCTCCTACAATGTTAGATTTAATGGGATTAGAAAAACCAGCAGAAATGATTGGAGAGAGTCTATTAGATAATTAATCTAATCAATAATTTTAATATTCTATTTTACTTAAAAATAAATTGACTATTCTTTGTAAAACTTTTCCTTTTGGAAAAGTTTTATGTTTAAAATTTATGAATGGAGGAACTAGTAATAATATTATTATAATAATATATTAACCAACAAAATTTATATATCCCTTACTTTATAAATTATTGTGGCTTTTTTAATAAAAATTGATGGACATATACAATAAAAATGTTTTTTCTGAATTTTTATATAAAATAGGAGTATTGTTTAAATGTTATATATAATAATATTTATTCTAATAATTTTAAAATATGATTGGTTTTAATAAAGAAAAAGAATTTTATATGCAAATACAAGATCATCTTTTTGAAATGATTCCTGAAAGTTGGAAATCGATATTACTTCATACATCTATAATTGACGTTCCAAATCAGAAGCCAATAGGTGAAATGTATATTTATTATATTCCAAAAGGAATTTTAAAAAGAAAACCAGTAAATTGTTATGAAGTCCCTTCATTGTTTGATATAGATGAAGAAGATTATTCAAGATTAATTACAAGTTTATATAATGAAATAAAATTATTACGTGACAACTATAAAAAGTTTAGAAAAAAAGTTTGGAGTACAATAGATATTGAATGCACAAATAATAAATTTGTTGTAAAATATGGATTTGAGAATTTAGAATTATCAGAGTATAGCCCAGAAGAAAGACATATAATTTGGAGATACGAAAATTTAAATATAGATTTAGATTCTTTAAATCGCAAAGAAAGAAAAATTTTAAATTATTATATAAAAGTTTCAAAAGTTTCACTTCCACCAGAAATGGAAATTTGTGAAACAGAAATTTATGAAAGACCAGCTAAAGCTACAGTAGATTATGAAAGAACTTTAACTTTAGATGAAATAATTGCAAGAGATAAAGAAGCTGCAAGGTTAGAGGAGAAGCGTAGAAAGAAACTTGAAAAGAAGAAACGTAAAAAACAATTAGATATATTAGAAGATGATGAAACAGAACCTATTATTTCTAATCAGATATTAAAGAAGTAGTATTTAAATAAGAATTTTCTATATAAATGGAGAGAATTTAAATTTATCTAAAATGATGGAATATTTAATAAAAAATAGCATTTGACATATAAATAAAATATAAGCTATAATAAATTTAGCCTAAGATTAGTAAGATTAGGAACAGAATAAAATAAGTCCCTCGTAGTAGCACTTACGAGGGGTTTTGCTATTTAGGCTTTTTATTTTATACAATATTAAAAATAGAAAACTAAATTAATATTTAAAAAATTATAGATAAAATTAATTTATTTTTTTGCAAAAACTCGAAAATAATATGTTTTCTTATTTTTATAAAGACTATCAATATAAGTATTATTATATTTTGTTCCAGCAATTTGCATATTTGGATAAATTAAAATCATATTATCTTCTTCAAATAATTCATTTTCAATGAAAGTATCAGAGTATTCGCCAGTAGCTAAATCTAAATCAAAGTCATTTACAATTTTAGCATAAAAAGATTTTAGGGCAATTGCAGATATACTTGCATCAAATATTAAAAATCCAATTAATAGAAGCAAAGCTGTTTTTAATATGCGTCCATCAATTTTTCGTTTTAAAAAATTGAATAATTTGTCAAGTAAAGGATTTACAAATTTTATGAGTATTATTCCTAAAGCACCCCACATAACAGTGAAATATAAACATGTTCTTCCATTTATACTAAGTGCCATTCCAGTATAATCCCACCATTTAAAATGAAATATCTTTTCACATAAATAACTCATTGTATATTCAGCAAATGCTCCCAAAAAGCAGGCAGCGAAAAATAGTTTAATAGGTTTATTTTTTAAAGAAGATAAAAATGTAATCATAAGTACTGCACCGATTCCATAAATTATACAAAATGGTCCAAACAAGAAACTTTGTCTACTTTCAATAACTCCTTTACTATAAAGTCCAAAGCCAGTTTCTAATAAACAACCTATAAAACTATAAAAAATAAAATATGCTGAAGTATACCAAATATTAAATTTAATAATTTTTTGATTTTTCTTTTCTAAAACTAAAACATTTTCCATATGAAGTATTATGTACATAATTGTTTTTTATATACATATTTGTTAAAAATATGTTAATAATTCATTGAATTGACATTAGTCTAATATTATGACATAATAATTATATGAGGTTATATTAATAAATATCTAATAATTATGGATATAGAAGAGGTGATATTATGGAAAAAAGTAAAAAAGTGAAAATAGGAAAGATGATATTGATATTAGTTTTAATAATTATTTTGATATATTTAATTATTTCAATAAAAAAATTTGTAATTGCTATGGCAATAACATCAAAACGTAAAGCAGTAGCTGAAATTGATAACTATTATATTAAATGGACTATATTAAGAATGGAAGATATGAAAGAAGTTGATGGTCTTACTGAAATTGAAATATTTGTTAAGGGAGATAAATATAAAGTTATAACTGAACATGATATTGTTTATGGAAACTTAAAAACAGGAGAAGAATATACGTTTTCAAAAGATAGTAAGACATATAGTAAAAAAACTGATGTAAAAGAATTAAGTGGATTTGCCACAAAATTAAATTCTTATTTGTCTATAGACGGATTTTTATCAGAAGATAACATTTTTTCTAACTTTATTTTTTCATTTAATCCATTTACAAAAGTTTATAAAAAAGATAATATATATTTTAATGAATTTACTTTAAAAGATGATTTTAATAAAACTAAAGATGTGATTTATGGAGCAGTAGATAATAATGGTTATCCAAGGGTAAATGTTAGACTAGGGGGAGATGGTACAGATTATTATACTTTTTATAAAGTAAATGTAAATGATGTAGAAGATAAAGAGTTTGAATTACCAAATATAGAAGAATATGAATTGGTAGAATAGAAAGTTTTTAATAAGTACTTTGTCAATACACAAATGTATAGGTTTACAATAGATATGTCACATTAATATAAGAAAATAAAAAATAGGAAATACCAAATATGATATAATGTTTTTAACCACAAAAACTAATATCGAAAGAAGGTATTTCCTATGAATAGTATAACACAAGATATATTA
>JAAVYF010000009.1 GCA_022790975.1 Clostridia bacterium
GATACAAAATAGAATAGCTATTAAAAGTGGCTATTTATCAGCATTTGTTAAGTAACACATAAAAATAGAAAAAGACACAAAATGGTTAATTTTGTGCCCTGCTTGGTGGAGATGATAAGTGTTATTTATAAAAAACGTTAATTTTAATATACTTTTCTGTACTCTATGGGAGCAAAATGGGAGCAGACTAAATAATTTCAAATATTTATGTATAACATCTTATATCTTTCTCATTTTAAATTATTTTTAGTATAACATATAACATTTTATTTTTGAATATATATTTTAAAAATTTAAAGATATTGTAATTTATATTGTCATATTGATAAATTAATAATTATATGTTATTATTTTATAGTTAAATATACTAATAGTATACTACACGGTACAGGTTCGATTCCTGTTAACTCCCACATAATAATTAAAGGAGGACTTGATATTATGGAAAGTTTAGTAAATGGATTAATAGGTGCCACAATAGCAAATTTTATGAAAGATATTAAAAAAACAAAAAATACTATAGTCTTTTCTGTTTCTATTTTTCTCGCTAGTGTAGTTGCGGAGTTATAGTTTAATGGTAGAACGTTGTTATATAGTTAACAACTAGCGAGAAGCCAATAAATAAAATACCAATAAAAATAGGGCATTTTATAGCCCTATTTTAGATTTTATTATCTTAATGAATCAATAATTAGTTCATTTGATAGCTTATATCCATATGTAAAAGCCTTTTTTCTTTCTAAATCAATTAATTCTGCCTCTTTTGATAAATAGTCATCAAATATCTCATAATCTTCTTTGGATATAGTATTTTTCAATAGTTCATCTAAATTATTAATTTCTTTCCATAAACTATTTAGTTTTTCATCTTCTGAAATATCTTTTACAATTTTTTCTTGCAAATTATCATATAAATCTTCAATTCTTACTTTATTCATTAATTACCACCTTTCATCTGTTCTTCAATTCATTTATAAAAGAATTAACTAGTCTTTTTAATCTTTCTTTTGAAAAATCAAATAATAAACTAACATATTCAAAAGTCTTATCAATATACTCTTTTAATTTACTATTTTCTTTCTCTAATCTTTTATTTTTTTCTTTTAAATTATCATTTTCAATTTTTAAGTTTTGATTTACAATATTTATTGTATCTACATTATTTTTATCAACTGAAATATTATTTTTTTCACTTTTTTTTGATATTTTATTATTATTTATTTTTAGTATGCTGTTTGGTAATGAAAAATACATTATAGCCCAAGAAAATACAACATTGTTTGGAACATATGTCCAACCATTTTTATAATGATTACTTACTTTATTTCTTATAAATCTACACATACCTTCTAAATCTTTTTCTTCATTTAAAAACTTCTTTTCTAAATAAGATTTAGTCAACAAATAATCTACTGTTTCTTTTAAAGCAACATCTTCCTGATCTTTTACCATACTTTTCAATCTTTCAAAACCTGTCACGATATTTACTCCTATTCTTTATAATAAAAAATAAAATAAGACCAAAATTGGCCTTATCACATTTATAATATATTACGCTATATCCATTAATAACTTACTTGATTTTAAATAACTTTCTTTTTTTACTTTAACGACAATTGTCTTTAGTTTTGATTTTATTGTTTGTATTCTTTTTTCTGAAATATTTACCTCTGAAACTATTGCAATTTTACTTCCAGTAACTGTCGGAGCCATAACTAAGTCTCCCTCTTTTAATTTAATCTTTGAATAATAACTATATGCTTTTCCACTAAAAGTTTTTGGCATAAATTCATCTTCATATTTCACACTTACAATATTTGTTTCCATCTTTTTATACTCCCTCATAAAATTAAAAATCACAAGATGTATTTTCTATAGAAAAATAATCAATATACTTTTCTAATACATCATCTGATAATGAAATTGTTTCACCTGTTTCATTATCACCTCCTGCAATTATAAACGTACCAGCAATAAAATCATTTGGAAGATATCTATTAGGTGGAAGATTATTTATTTTTCCTTCGTCATTTATAATTAAATCAACACCATTTTCAATTTTTAATATATCAATAAATCCTCCTACAATCTCTTGCAGTTTTTCTAATGTATTATCTATTTCACTAATATACGGTTTTTTATTTGGTTCTACTATTATTACTTTTATTCTATCCATAAGATATTTCCTTTCTAACTTACTAATTCTAATGCTTTGTTTTCAACTACTTTAGCTAAAATAACTTGTGTATCAAATTTTTTATTATAATGAGTAATGCTCTCACTATTATCAATAAAAATAGGAGCTTTAAGCTCCACTCTTTTATTTACTAAATTTGAAATTTCAAGAGATGCTCGCAATTTTTCAGACAAACTTAAAACATTATATTCTTTATTATCATACAAAATTTTATAACATTCTTTTATTTCACCAGTATCCACATCAATTTTGAAAAAAGCTAGCTTTACCTTATCTAAATAATCACTAACCTTTTTCATTTGTTTTTCTACAATTCTTATATTTAGGCTTTTTGCAACTTCTATTTGTTTTTTTAATATATTTCTAGTATTTTCAATTTCTTCAAGTGCTTTATTTAACTCTTTTACATCATTTTTAGCTTTTTCTATTGCTTGAAGTTTAATTTGAATTTGATAATTATTTTTTTCAATCTTTTCTTTTTCAAGTTTTAACTTCAAAATTTTACTCTTTAATTCTTCCAAACGTTCTGTTTTATCATCGGTGTTATTGTTTAACTTTCCATTTAAAATTGACATTTGCATCTTAAGTGCTTTTAAAATAACATCACATTCTTTTTCATTCTTATTAATCTGGTTTAACTTACCTCTTTGTTCTTTTTGCATTTCATCTATTTTAGCCTTATTTAACATTTTGGCATGACAAACAGGACAAATAGTATTATTATTTTCAATACTAGAAATAATTTCTTCAATTTCTTTTCTTTCTCTTTCATATTTTTCTTTTTTTTCTCTTTGAATTTTTATTTTATTATTCAAATCATTAATATGCATTTTTATTTCTTCCTTGTCATTAGTCATATTTGAATTTATAACAAAATCATATTCTTTTTCTACTATAGCAAGTAATCCTTCATTTTCAAATTTTACTTCTTTTTCAATTAGCTCATTTATAATTGAATTAGCATACTGTATTTTTCCTTCAAAATTCATTTCTTCTTTATCTAATTCTTTTAACTCTTCTCTTGTATTTTTTATAAATTGATTTAAGTCCATTCTTGGTTCTAATAAAATTTCTTGTTCTTCTTGACTAAGCATATTAAAAGCTTCTTTATAATTAATGACTGGTAAAATACTTTTTAATAATTCTCTTTGGTCTTTTGGCTCCAATGAGTTAAAATAATAAGGGTTATAGATTGCTAAAAATATCTTTTTACTATAATAAAACTTTGAAAGCATTTCTACATCTGCTTTATGTCCATCTAATATAACATTATTTTCTTTTCCTTTACTTCTAAATACAATATGTTCTTTATTATCATTATCTAAAAAGTTAACCTCACAATAAGCTGTTTTTGAATTATTATTTACTAAATTTGCTGTTTTTTCATTTCCAAACAAGTTACATCCTAAAAAACACCAACAAATAGCTTCGCCAATTGTTGTTTTACCGAGGTAATTTTCTCCTTCTATAATATTCACTTTATCATTAAAATTTAAAGAATATTCTTGTTCAAAACCTTTAAAACCTTTCATTCTTAAACTTTTAATTATCATAATTTCCCTCCTATTTTTAAGCTGATTTATCTACTTTTATTAAATTTGAAAACATTATACTATCAATAAAATGACTCTCATCAGGAAAACTATGTTTCTCAATATCATTTATATTTTGACCAACTCTTAAAAACTTAAAAGGTAATCTTTTATTTTTAAATTCATTTAATGTATTTTTTATTATTAAAATTTCTTTATATTTACTGAACCATTCAATATTATGCCACCCCAAAAGAATATAACGTTTATCATTAAATCCTAAAACTTCCTTTTTTATATTACATATATCTAATATATTACTCTCTATTTTTGATAAGTTATTTTTAAGTAGTCTCATATCTCTTTTGGTTATACACATTCTAACTTCACTTAAATATTCCATTTTATAACCTCCACTTATTTTATCTTTTTTATATCCGATTCTTCAAACCATTCTTCTGTACCATCTTCAAGTTTAACTAAATAATCTTTATAATAATCATCTTTTTCTACTATTTTTCCTTTTTTATATATAAACTTGTTTGTCATCTTACCTATTCCAATAACTAGGACCACTTCGTTAATTTTAAATTTATTAAACATATATTTTTCCTATTCTAATTTACTTTTAATAGTAGTTTGACTATTAAATAAAAACTTCTTTAGTCTTAATAAAACTTTTTTATTGCTCACATTGACATTTGAAAATATTACACCTATAATATTTAATATAATTTGATTGAAGATTATTATTGATAAAATAAAAAGAGCACCAATTCTTTTTAATTTTCCTAACATAACTTAATTATCCTTTCTTAAACAAAATAAAAAAGCAATTATAAATTTTCTTACAATTTATATTGCTTTTTTTAATATTCCTACATCTTTATATCCTACTAATACATCATCATTTTTTGGTCTTTTTATTTCAGGTATAATCGCACTTCCAATCTCCCAATTACTTACTTCATTTTCAATATTTGGGTGTATAAAAATCGTCATTATTTCGTCATTCATATTACAAAAATTTGCTTGTTTTACTACTGTTTTACCTTTAGTTACATCATTTACCTCGACCAATACTAAAATATTCTCATTATCAGTTATTTTTTCTTCTTGTTCTTTTTCACAATTATTTACATTAGAAATATTATCTAAGTTATTTTTAGACTGTTTATTTGTTTTTTTATCTATATTATCAGTTTCTTTTTTACTTTCTATTTGCTTTTCTTGTTCTTCTTTACAACTATCAGAAATATTCTCTAAATTATCTTTAGACTGTTTGCTTGTTTTTGTTTCTATATTATTCTTTATATTATTAATTTCTTCTTTATTTTTTACCTGTTCAGTTTTATCTTGCGATTGCTTTTTAATTTTATTCTTTACAATCATTTTTAAATTTACAACATTATATTTCTGTACTTTTCCATTCACAATTGATGTTTGTTCTTCAACACTTAATCTAAAATCATTATTTTTAATATCTACATTCATATATTTTAGATAATTCAAAGTTCTATTAATATTCATAATAGTATTATAACTTCTAGTTTGAAATCTCCAAATTCCTCCAACATCAGTATCTTTAATTACAAAATACAATTTTCCAGTCAATTTACAATCATTACCTCTATACTCACATTCTTTTGAACATTCACATTCATTCCAATCTTCTTCATCTTTAAAACTAGCTTTTTCTCCATCACCTTTACACAATAGTCCTGATTTACCATATCTTAAATAATCAGTTTCAAATGGCTCATCTACTAAAAAATTAATTGTAATTTCTTTAGGTTTTTCTCCAAAATGCTCTTTAAAATACTCTACTACATCAGTATTTGTATGTTTATCTTCATGGGCAGTAAAATAATTTAATCCTTTTGGTCTTTTACCATCTTTTTCACCAATCCTTATATTTGCCACAAGTGGATAATTATAAGTTGTTTCTAAATCTCTTACCATCTTTTTTCTCCTTCTAAATTTTTTTGAATAAATTAAATATTTCTTTAACTATTCGCACCTCCATTCATTTTTAATTTACATCAAAAAAAGACAAACAAAAAACGAGTAATGGGGGTTACTCGTTATCATTATTTGCCTTATATTTGACTTTTTAAGCATGATAAATAATATATCATACCTACACACACTTTTTCTGCTTATTTTTAAAATAAACAGTAATTACAGATATTAAAATACCTGCTTATCTCAAATTAGTAATTATCTAAATTAGATTATTACCTTTGAGCAGTAGTCTTATGTTTTTCAACTATATGACTTACTTTTTATAATTTTATTTTAAGCTTTTTATTTTTATAATTCAATAGTTGCGAAAAATATAATTTTAATATCCAATAAATATTTTTCTAAAAATACTACCATCATCTATCACTTCATAACTTTGAATAAATAAATCACCTTTTTTATAACCATAAGTATGTTCATCTTCAAAATACTCAAAGTCTTTCATATATTCATCTATTTCTTTTTGAAGCTCTTCTTTAGATTTTAAAGAATAAAAAGAAGCAACTGTTCTGCAACATTCATCTATAAAATATGAATATTTTGGAATAAATATTTTTTGATTTTGAACACCTATATATGTATTTTTTAAAAATGTTTTGTTACAAACTAATAATATTATTATACCTACAATCAAAATTATAATAATATTAATTATTGTTATAATTATAATTTTTTTCTTACTCATAATTTTCTCCTTTTCATAATTTTATTATAACATTTAATAAAAAATTATTCAACATCCAATAGTAAACGTTTGTCTATTGACTAATTTTTTATATTATGATATATAAAAAATATATAAGCTTATATATTTTTTAAAGAGAGGAGTAATATATGAAAAGAAAAGTTTTAATTAGTTTTATAATTTGATTAGCTATTTTGATATTTTTTTCAAATTATTCAAATGCTGCAACAGAACTTTCAGAAATAAATAATAAATATTTTTACATAAAAAATGCTTTTACAGGACATTATTTAGATGTATCCGGAGGAACAGCTCAACCTGGGACAAATGTACAACAATATGAATTCAATAAATCTAATGCTCAAATATGGTATATAGAACATATTGGTAATGGAGAATATATGCTTTTTTCTAAAGTTGGTAATACTGTTAACAATGGTACAACATATTTATATTATGCATTAGATGTAGATAATGGCATAAATGCAAATGGAACTCAAATACATATATGGAATGGAGTTGCAAATGGAATTACTCAAACTTATTCATTTACTAAAACAGTAAACAACACTTATATTATTTGGACTAAAGCTAGTAATTATACTAAAGTTGTTAGCTTATCGGATAATTTATGTTCAAATCGGAATAAATATTCATCAATGGGAATATTCAAATCATTCTCATGACCAATGGATATTAGAACCTGTTAATTATGATGTTAATTTTGGACTGCACTATGCAAGAGCAAATTATAATTCTCGTTTAGATGCATATCCAGATTGTTCTGATTCTAAAATTGGTGGTGATTGTACCAATTTTGCCTCACAATGTATGCTGGCTGCTGGAATTCATCAATTTGGAGATTGGTATATGAAAAGAAAAAACACAAATTATCATTATATTACTGACGTTAATCAGTTAAATAATTCTTGGCGTTTAGCAGACCCTAGTCCTTGGATTAGTGCAAAAGAATTCAAAAAAATGATGGAAAATTATTGTGGACGTTATTGTGAATATACTGGTGAAAGTCTTGCTAAAAATCCTTATAAACCTCTAGAGGATTGGATGACGCTTGGAGATGTAGTTCAATATGCAGAAACATTTTTAGAAACAGATATAATAACAAAAGTTCACCATACCATGTATGTTACTGGACAAGCTTATTACAATATTGGCGATAAACAATATATTAATCTTCAAGTTTCTTATCATAGTATTGATAAGAAAAATATAAATCTTACTGATATAGCAAAAGCGTATCCTAAGTATAGATTTTTTGTGTATGATGTATCATCTCTTTACGATGAATTAAAAGATGAAGGACTTTTTTAATAAATAAAATTTTAAAGGAGGATTTTATATATGAAACGAATATATTTTATTGCTATTATTTTTTTACTTCTACTTACAATATTATTTGCTATTAACTTAAATGTTAGAGCAAATGATGGAACACATATATCCGAAGAAACTTTCATTATTAAAAGTGGAGAATTAGAGAAAACAAATATTCCAGATAATTCTCATATAGTGTTAGCTGTTGATGAAAATATTGCTAAAGCAAATGGTTATACTGTCATGGACGAATCCATCAATGCTCTTGAAATATCTGAAACAGAACAAACAGAATTAATATCTGAGCTTGAAGAACAAAAAAAAGAAAAACAAGAAAAAGATAACAAATTTTTAAGCATTTTTAAAAAATATTATGGTGATACTGAAACAGAAAAACTACTTACAGAAATAAACAATGAAATTGAAAATACTTCAAGTGACCATTATATTTTTCCTGAAAATTCTGGAAAAACATTACTTACTGCCATTTTAAATATGATAAATTCAGAAGAAATTCCTAATAATGAAAAAGAAATATTAAAAAACGCTATAAAAGAGATTGATATAGATACTTTAAATGACGAAACATTAAAAGAAACAATAAATACTTTATAAAAAAAATACTTTAAAAGAAACTAAGATAATAGAAATTATTCTTAGTTTCTTTTTTGAATATAAATTTTACAAAAATTTTCAATATATTTCTTTTATATTTTATTATAAAATTTAGCTTTAACAATATATAATATTATTGCAAAAACAATTAATATTATTACTAAAATAATCTGTAAATCAATATTTATTCCAGTTACAACACTAATTATAAAACTATACTCTGATTTATTATCTCCTAAAGTATTTTCTTTAAAACCAGCTTCACAAACTGAATTTAAAGCTTCTACTTTATTTGTTATAATTCCAAAAACACTTGGATTTTCAGAATTATATGTTATACTATATGTTCTTGTCTCTCCTGCCTTTAAATTATCAACTTTTATGTATGCTATATTTCCATTTATATTCCATTCTAAATTATCTTCTTTCTTTATTGTAAAACCATTAGGTATATAATTATAAATCATAGTAGAACCATCAATTTCTCCATTATTCAATACAGTTATTAAAAATGTTACTTCTAATGAATTAAGCTTCGTTTTACTATTTATTTCTATCTTCTTTATCTTTCCTATATCAACTCCATTTAGTTTGATATTAGAAAGTTCTTGTTTAGTTGCAATATTAAATTTTAATGGATTATATATATAAGTGATTGTATCTTTATTTTTAGTTAAAGTACATTCTTGAACATCAGGACTTTTTATTAATCTATAATATGGAATATCTTTTGGAGATATTTTAATAACATCTCCCTCATAACCATCACTTACAATTTTATCTAAAATAGTTCCATCTTCACTTACATAATTAATTGTCAAAGATGATTTATGTTTATAATAGTAATTAATCGTAATTTCATCTTTAGAAAATTTACCTACACTGTTTCTTGGTTCTTCAAATAAATCATACTCGTCAATTAATAAACATTCTGCTTTATAATTTTCTGTTTCTAATCCTTTTAATGTAACTTCTTTAATTTTTCCATTTGTTACACTATCAATATAGTTTACTTTTACTTTACAATCTGCTAAGTAATAATATATAAATTCCTGTTTTTCTTTAGTTAAGCTACCTTTATTATTATTTCCACCAATTTGTACTAAAGTATATCCCTGTATTTTTTTAGGTTTTATTTCAAAACTATCTCCCTCATAACCTGCAATCACTTCACTATCACAAATATTATTATCTGTTGCTTTATCTATATACTTTATCTCTATGCCTTTAGAAACAGCAATCACATAATATACAACATCTTCATTTTCTTTTTTTATTATACCTGTATTATTTTTAGGGAGTTTTTCCTTATCTAACTTGTAATTCTCAATTTCTTTAACTTTTACCGAATATTTATCTCCTTCATATCCTCCTATTTCTTCTGCATATACTACATCATTTTTATATAAATCAACATACTTTACATTTATTTTTGTTTTATACTTATAATAATATTTAACTTCTATTAAAGAAATATCCATACTTCCTGATAAGTTTTTTGGCATTTCTACTAATTCAAAGCCCTCAAAGCTCAAAACTTCTGAATTATAACTATCTCCTTGATTACCTTTTATATAAATACTATCAGTCAAAAGTTCTCCAGTTATAATATCTACATATTGAATTATAACTCCCTCTGAAATATGAACACATTTATAAATAACATCTTCATTTTGTTTTCTTAAAGTATAAGTTTCTGTACCTGGTTTTTCAAACAAATTATATCCCTCTATATTTTTGAAATTAGTTTGTATTGTATCTCCTTCATATCCATCAATCACAACTGTATCTAAAACTTCATTTGTGTATGAATCTACATACTTTACTTTTAATGATGTTTTATATTTATAACAATAATTGACTATAATTTTATCTCTTTCAATTACTCCAGCTTTATTATTTGGAATTTCAACCAATTCATAATTATCAAAATGTTTTTCTTCTGTTTCATAATTCATTCCTTGATTGCCATTTATTGTATAACTATCTAAAATTTCTTTTGTAGCATTATCAATATAATTGACTTCTACTGAATTATTTAAAGCATAATAGTAATTCACTTCTATATCATCATTTTCTATAACTCCTGAAGTATTTTCTGAATCTTGAACTAAAGTATATCCCTCTATATTTTTAGGACTTGTTGTATAGTTTGTATTTTCATAATTTTCTATTGTATATGAACTTAAAATATCTGATGTATATTTATCTATATACCTAACTTTAACTTGAATTTTATCCCATAAAACGATATCACTCGAATTTTCCAAAACTCTCATGCCCCACTTATTCTTAGGGTATAATCTTACATAATTATTCATTTCTTCATTTGCATATACATTTCCTGTAGTTTTTATTAAAATTCTACCTCTCTTATAATCATTTGGTTTAACTACAAAAGACGTATAATTGTTATTTGTTAATACATATTTATCATCATCTACTAAATATACATCCTGACTTATATCATTTGAAAATGAACCACCTAAAATTGTACAGATTCCATTTTGATATATAGATGCACCATTTTCTGCCATATTATTTTTTATTGTACCACCAGTAATTGTAAGTGTTCCCTCATTATAAATACCTATATTATTTGAATAAATTTCTCCATTTTCAAGCGTACAAATACTATTTCCTCTTATTTTTATTCCATTATCATTTTTATAAATTAATCCTCCTGATATAATTGCTGTAGATTTATTCGTAAGTTCTATACCAATTCCACCAGTATTATTAAAAAAATTTCCAGCTTTTACATATAATCTTCCACTATTACTTTCTCCATAAGAACCATTCATATGAACACCGCTATAACTTTTATAAAAATTTCCACCGTTCTATATAAACTGTTCCATAAGCACCTACTCCATATGAATTATTATTACAAAATTCTCCTGAATATATATAAACAGTTCCTGAATTTCCTACATGTATTCCTTGTGAGCCATTTTGAAACTTACAATTGTTTATAATTTGTAATTTTCCTAAAATGACAACATTAGAAGATGCAGAATCGTGACGTTTTCTATCTGAGCCTTTCATAAATAAATTATCAAATATAAATTCTGAACCAACACTAATTTCCAATGATGGTGCAATATCTCTATCTACTTTTCCTGATATTTTATTTCTTATTTCATATCCATTACCTAATATTTTCTTTTTTCCTCGAGTCCTTATAGTATCTGTAACATCAATATCACTTTGCAAATTTATAGTATATTCATTTCCATCATTTATTTCACAATATTTTTTTAAATCGTTATATGTTGAAACATTAATGTTAGTTACGGCACTAGATTTAACAGTTAATCCAAAAAATGTGATTATACTAAAAATAGCAAACATCCAAATTTTATTTTTTATCATATTTTTCTCCTTTCAAATTTATTATAAAAAAGAAGATATTAACTATTTTCAGCTAATACCTTCTTTTATAACTCTTATTACCGAGCAATATATTTTTCTTTTTTTCTCATCAATTTCATGTATCCTAATAGAAACTGTACTATTAATATTTGGAACTTTATTCATCCAAATAGGAATTATTGCAACTGCATCCACTCCTTGCTTTAATTTTATATATAAACCATTTGGAGCATATCCTGTTATTCTTCCTATATACTCTCCTCCCTCTGTAAAATAAATTCTTATATTCTTGTATGGATCTTCTAATAATGCTTTTACAGAAACTTTTAAAGTATATTTTTCTTTATCTATATCTACAATTTTAACATTTATACTATCTCCTATTGTATAAAATTCGCTTACATCTTGAATATATCCATAAGCTAAATCATCTATTCTTAAATTTAAATCTACACCTAAACAATTGATTTTTATATGTTTAAATCCAATTGAAATAACATCAGCTTTAACAATATCATCAATATAATGTTTTTCAAATTCTATCTTTTTCTTTACTTCCATTGCTTTTATTCTTGATGCAACAGCACATTCTCTTAATTCGTCTATTTCTAATATTATAAAATCAATATTAGCTCCTAACATATTTCTTAAATATTTTCTCTCTTGTATAATTCCCATTTTATGTAATGGAATAAGTACTTTTATATTTTCAAAATAAATAATTGCACACTCTACTTTCTTTTTACCTTCTTGTTCTATTTCTAACGCACTAATTGTTCCTGATAGTATTTTTAGATTTTCTTTTGATGAATATAGTTTTTGCATTATAAAATTATTGTTTTCATTCATTTTCTCCTCCATTCATATTTTTAAGCATATTAAAAGAGCTATTATCTTTTGGATAATAACTCTACAATTTAATTGACAAATTCATTTAATTTGATTATAATAAATATAGGAAATAAGTAACCACAGACAATGTGCGTTAACCTTTATATTAAGATTATACACCACAAAGCTGGCCAAAGCGTCTGTGGTGTATTTTTTATTGTTGCTTATTTAGTAATATGTATATAACATAAACTAAGGCAACATTTATAATAATAGATATTAAGAATCCAAAAATTAGAAACATTAAGAAATCTACCATATAAACATCACCTCCAATCTCTCAGAAAGTATCTGAGGAATTAAAGGTAACACACTCACATCTGCTTATTCTTATTTCCTATGTATAACACTATACAATATTTTTTATTTTAATTCAATAATTTTTAATAATATTTTTCTTTTTAATCCACACCTTTTCTCCATTCTGGTATGTAATTATCATCTAACATCTTTAAACATTTAGACAATTCATGCTCTGAATAATCAAACTTATCACACATTAAAGGTTTTTTACCTCTAAGTATTACTATTTCTTTTGTATTATCTAACCCAATTAATTCGTCAGGATTTAATAAATTTCTTCTTGTCGCTCCTTTTGATTCTTTTCCATATGTAAAATTACCATCGAACCCATTTTCTTTATTTATTGTACTCGTTTCTACTGTTGATGTTCCAAGTAACTTTGAAACATACTCTGACGTTAACATTTCACTACAACCCAAACAAATTTTAGTATCACAGTTTCCTAAAATTTCCTGATAAACGTCGTTAGGATATCTATTTTTAAGTTGAGCAATACTCTGAAATATAATACTTGTATTTACCCCCCTGCTTCTCATTGTAGATAACTTCTTTTCAAAATCCGGTATCTTACCTATATTTGGGAATTCGTCTAGTAAAAAATATGTTTCTACATCCAATTTTCCATTTTCATTAGAATCTGCTAATCTTATAAGTTTAATAAATAAAAATGAAAAAAATAAGCTTGCAATAAAGTCAAATGTTCCGTCCATATCAGAAGTTACGCAAAAATACGCACATTTTTCTTGACCCGGTAATCTCAAATCAATATCATTTCTATCTGTTATTCTTCTTACTTTTTTAGTTTGAAATAATTGAAGTCTTGTTGCTAATCCTGTAACAACACTCTGCTTAACTGCATCAGTTGCTTGTGCGTATATATTATAACTCATTCTGCCAGGCCCTCTAATATTTACAAAATATCTATCTATTGCCTTTATATCCCCTGTTGACAATGTTGCATATATTTTAGAAATACATCTATCTTCTCTATTTTTTAATAATTCTACTTGACCAAGCGAGAGTGCATTTAATAAATTCTGTGCTGTTCTAGTCCAAAATTCATCTTGTCCTTTATTCTTATCTAACTGTGTATTTTCAATAATAATTTCTGAAAAAAGCTGTGCATCTATTTCGCTTTCTATTATAGAAAATGGATTCCATCTATCAGATTTATCCATATCAACTAAATTAAACAATTTTACATTATATCCTTGTTCTTTTAAAAACAAATACGTTTTCTTATATAATTCTCCTTTTGGATCAGTTAATATCATAGACTTTCCTTGTTGTGCCAAGTTAAGAATATTTGGTATAACATATCCGTCTTGATTTTTTACTTCCACTTGCTCCAAATATTGCCACATTCTTATTATGTAATGTATCATTTGGAAGTGTAACTATTTTATTATTAAGTTTTCCAACAATTAATCCATCACCTGTTTCAAGTTCAAATGAGTTAAGCAGTTCCTTTTCATTCATCCAATTAGCAGTCCCAAAAGTACCATCATCTGATTTAAAATTAATTCCTTTATTTTCAATCTTATAATTTTTTATAGTAAATCGTATTGTATAAATAAGCAAAAATAAAATAATTTGAATTACACTCCAAATAAATACAACTTTTATATCAGTAAAAAATATTATTAATATATCAAATATATTTTCTATAATATACTTTTCGCTACCACCAAAAACTATATTAATTTGATTTTCAATAGTACAAATTATAGGAACAATTATAAAAATAGAAGTAATAGACAATATAATGAATAATTTGTTTTTACTAATATTATTCATACCACTTTTCCTCCTCAATTTGTTTAAAAGAACATTTTTCATTTACTTCTTTATTCAATAATCTTTTTATACAACTTATATTTTCTTTAAAACTTATTATTTCTAAATCGTTTTCTGTAAAACCCAATAAATAAAAACTATTTATAGCTGAAATTCTATGTGTATCTATGTATGGCATATAAACTATATTCACACTATCTATTTTAAAATCTGCTGAATTAAAATCTGCATAGTCTACTTCTTTATTATATATTTGTTCTATTTCTTGTTTTATATTTAACTTATTAAAATATGGTAAAGTATTAATTCGTTCTTTTTTCATAATTAAACAAGATGTCTTGTTATTAAAAATGAAAGGATTTTTTTCATCAATTATTTCAAAATTATCAACTATTACTAAAACATTCTGATAACTTAAATCTTTATTTATATCAAAATGAAGATATCTAACATATTTCTTATTATCTTTTGCATAATACATTAAATATTTTTCATTTCTTAATTCAATTTCACCTAAAAATCTTTTAGACCAATCTGTATAATTATTCCCTTTCATTTTCCAACTCACTTCAAATTGTATATTTGTATTTATTAATCTGATTCCAATTTTACTCACTAATATTAATCTATCTATATAATTTCTTGACCTACATGGAGTTTCGCATTTTATATTATTGTTTTCTAAATATCTAATTCCAGCAGGAGTTAATCTTATATAAATTCTATAAAATCTTGTTATATAATTTGCATTTTTTAATTCTTGTAATCTCTTTTGATAATAACTAGAATTATAAAAAAATATAGCATCACTCGCTAACATCAGTTTAAATCTTGCTAAAAATTTTAATAAGTTCTTATCATTATTAATCAATTTAATTTCTTTCAAATTCACACTTTTCTGCTCCTCCTTTTGAGTTTTTTTCTTTTTTAGTATCTATTGCATTTTAGTATATACCAATTCACTTTGTTAAAATCCTTGATTGCATCAAGCACTTTAACTAGATTCAATTTTCAAAATTTCGGTATAAAAAACTACCTAAAAATATAGCACTTTAAACTCTTAAATTATATCCACATTTTTTTATAAATTTTTTTAGCAAATGGATATGATTTTTAAACTATTTTTGTATGTTTTTTTGTATCCATTTACCAAATTTTTTTCCATCAAAAATTGTTACTTCTGTATGAGGTACTTTATCATAATTCCCTTTCACACAATAAAACATTTTACTTATTGAATCATCCTCAATTACCTTTGAAGAAACAAGTCCGTCAACAATAGGTTTTATAGTTTTATTATCTATATCCCAATTATCCTTTTTCTTATTATCAAATACTTCTATATAAATACAAACTTGTTTATTCTTAAATAAATTCTTATAATTTTTAGTACAATTTGCTACATTCAATAAGATATTTTTATAAGTATAATTCCCTATATATTTATATTTTGGCAACACTTCTGGAATATATATTTTAAATATTTTATTATAAGTAACTTTATATTCTGAATTAATACTATCTATCTTTTTAAAATCTTCTTTACTAGAATTACTAATTCTAACTTCATCTAATAAATTAAATCTGTGTTTTTCTAATGAAAATAAAAAATTAGTAATATTCTTTTCATTCATAATATTTTTATTTTGTTGCATAAATTCAATATCTTTCTTTAGTTCTTCTAATTCTGTTTCAAATCTTTCTTTAAGCATTTATCTATTCCTCCGTAATTTATTTTATAATTAAAATATGAGGTATAAAGTAAATACTCTATACCTCATATTTATATTATTTTGTTATTTCATCAACATATTTAACTTGAATTTCATTTAATATTTTCTCTCTTGCTTCATTTGAACAAGGAAATGCAATATCAAATATCTTTCCACTTTTATTTTTTCTTGTTGGGAAAACTATAAATTTCCCTTTGCTTCCTTCATATAATCTTATCCCTGATATTATAAAACTATCATTTATTGTTACACTTGCATAAGCTAATATTTTACTATCCTTTACTAAATTTAATCTTACATTTGTTACATTTATCATATTTTCTTTCATATCTTTATTCCTCCATTTTCCTATATTTTTTTATTAAAATTATAAAATTTAATATTGCAATAACTGCTACTGATATTATTGCTGTAATTATATTATCATTTATACCAGTCTTAGGTAGCTCTGGCTGTATTGGACTATCCTTAAATGTCACTTCTACAACTTGTTCATTTTCCTCAATAAATACTGTTTGAGGTTCCGAATCCATTAAGTATCCCTCTATGCCCTCATATTCATAAATTGTAAATTCTCCATAAGGAAGATTATCTACTTGAATAGTACCATCTTCGTTTGTTTCATATATTCCAATAGTTTCACCTTTACTATCTACAATTGCAAATTTTACTCCAGCAAGTGGAGTTTTATCTTCAATATTTAACAATTCACTATACCCATTTGAAATTTTTAAAATTTTTATTGAACCTTTTTTCTTGTAATTTTCAAATGTTAATGTTTTTATTTCATTTTCTTTTAATATTACTTTCTGTGTTTCTTTAGATAAAACATACTCTTTTCTTGTCTCTTTTTCTCTTACTGTATATTCGTTATCAATAGGCAAACCTTTAGTTATTGCTCTACCGTTTTCATCTGTTATAACTGTATCAACAATATTATTTTCTTTATCTAAAATTTCAAAAGTTACTCCTTCTAATTTAATCTCTTTATTCTCTGCATCTACTTTTATTATTTCAATTTGCCCTTTTTTCTTTTCATTTTCAAATTTAATTGACTTTATTTCATCTTCTTTTAATACAACTGTTTTCACTTCATCTGATAATACATAATTTTTCAATGTTTCTTTTTCTTTTACAATATATTTTTTTGAAATTGGAAGTCTGCTTGAAATAGCCTCACCATTTTTATTTGTAACTAATTTCTCAATGAAATTTCCTTCTTCATCATAAATTTCAAAAACAACATCTTTTAATTTTATTTCTTTGTTGTCTTTATCAACTTTAATTACTTTAATTTGTCCTTTTTTAACTTCATTTTCTATTGTTACATCTGATATTTCATTAGCTTGTAGTTTTACTTCTACAATTTCATCATTTAATTTATAACTATCTAAAGTTTTAGTTTCCTTTAAATATAATTTCTCAAAATCTCTTACTGGATAATTATTTGTTATTGCCTCACCTTTATCATCTGTTATAATACTCTCTAAAACATTTCCTTTTTCGTCTAAAACATCAAATTCTACACCTTCAAGTTTAATTTCATTATTGTCTTTATCAACTTTTACAACTCTAACTTTTCCTTTTTTCAATTCATTCTCTATTTTAGTATCTGTAGTTTTATTCCATTCAACAATAACATTCATATCATCTGCTAAATTGTACCACTTATTTGTTGACAATTCATGCAATTTATAATTGCCTATTCTTAAATTCTCAATATAAATTTCGCCGTTAGAATCTGTTTTATATGTTCCAATAACTTTTTGGAACTCTTCACTATATAAATCAAATTCAATTGCACCTAATGCTATTTTATTATTATCTTTATCAACTTTATAAACCTTAATATTACCCTCTTTATGTTTATTTTCAACAGTTACAGTTTTAATTTGTTTTTCTTCTAATACAATAGTTATAGGTGTTTCATTTAGTTCATATAAGTTATTTGTAACAGTTTCTTTTATAGTATATTTTTGGTCAATTGGTAATAATTTTGATATTGCTTCTCCTTTTTCATCTGTTTTTAATTTATCTACTATATTTCCTTTTTCGTCTAAAACATCAAATTCTACATCTTTTAATTTTATTTCATTATAATCTTTATCAACTTTTACAACTTTAACTTGTCCTTTCTTCTTTTCATTTTCTACTATAACTTCTTTAGTTTGGTTATATTCAACTACTACTGTAACATCATCTGCTAAATCATACCATTGCCCCGTTTTGATTTCATGCAAAATATATTTTCCTATTCTTAAATTCGGAATAAATATTTCTCCATCTTCATTTGTTTTATATGTTCCAATAACTTTTTGGAACTCTTCACTATATAAATCAAATTCTACATCTCTTAAACGAATTTCATGATTATCTTTATCTACCTTAATTACTTTTATATTACCTTCTTTGTATTCATTTTGAATATCTAATTTTACAAATCCATTATATTCAACATTTACAGTAAATTCTTGATTATTAATAACATAGTTCGGATTTGTTTCGATTTCTTTTAAAATATAATTTCCAGAGTACAAATTATTAAAATTGGCAACACCGTTTGAATCTGTCGTTGCTCTTGCTACTTCTATTCCATCTTTATATAATCCAAATGTAACATCTTTTACTGGTTGACTTGTTGTATCATCAGTTTTATTTATTTCAATTCTTCCATTATTTACTGGTATTTTTAAATCAACTACTATATCTTCATCTCCATAAGGATCACTTGTTATTGCATAATTTTGTAATTCGCTATTTCCACTTTCTCCATAAAGTATAGGATATATTTTTGTTTTTGCTACTACAGAAATAGCTCCGTCAATATCTGATGTCATATTTGATTTTGGTATATATATTCTAAAATGTTCTCCATTAGAATATGATGTTTGAACATTTCCATCTAAATTACCTATATAACTTCCATCTCCAAATCCAGCTACATTAACTATACTATAATTTGTAAGTTCTACTCTTGAATTTACACTATATTCTTGATAATAATAGTTTCCTGATTCTGTAAGTTCACCAATTTTTGTATAGTTCAATGTTCCAGTTTGCATAGTATCAGTTCCATTTAAAGCAATATTTACAATTTCTTGCAATTTTCTAAGCATCTTTTCTCCAACACTATCTCCTACATTATAAGAAAATCTATTAATATCACTTTTTCCTAGTGCACAGTAAACTGCCATTTTTGTAACAAAATAAGCATCAAACTCACTTAATCCCATAGATTCTGCTGACTGATAAGGATAACCATTTACTAAAGCTCTCCAAACTGCATCATTATGCAATACTTCTCTTATTGCAACATCATAAGGAGTTGTTTCTGCACCTGGCAACTCTGGATTTACACAGTATGCTGGATAAAATTTATCTCCTATATAATGTCCCACAACTGAACAAATAACAAAACTATCTCGTATTCCATTATCATACTTCAAATGATAATCTACATCTCCTATCTTTGTTAAATATGCACTTGTTATATCTGTATGAGCAGATGATAAAAGTGTAAAACTATTTGAAAATAATATTGATATTAATAAAAACATACTTAATATTCTATTTATAAACTTTTTATTCATTTCTTACCTCCAATTTTTCCAATAAAAAAAGAAATACTATAAAAGATAATTCTTTTTATAATACTTCTTAAATATTTTAAATTTCATTTTTAATAAATATAACAATCTGTAGATATATATGTATTATTCAAATAATAATCTTGTGCATAGACTTTTATTTCTCCAAAACGGCTTTTTATTTTATTCAAAGTCCTTTCTTCACTAAATGTATATGGATTACTTAGTTCAACTGCTGATTTATCTATTATTACATTATATCCATATTTTTTCATATTTTCATTTTGATTATTATTTATAATATCTATAATCTTTTGGCACATCTCATCATTATATTTATATTCTTCTGTATTTTGCATAACTGGTTCTTCTTGAACGCTATTTCTATTATCTTCTGTTTCTTGTACAATTGGTTCTTCTTGAACTGGAATATCATTTATATTGCTTTCATTATTTTCTACTTCTATAACTGGCTCATAAACTGGAATAACTACTTGCTCATTTTGTTCATTAGCTAAATTTACATTACTATTTATATTTTCAACTACATTAGGTGTTTCTTCTTTAGGCTCAACATTATAATTATTTATAGTCTGAACATTATCAGTCAGATTATCAACTTTAGAAATATCACTTTCTTCTTTTATAGGTTCTTGATTTTCTACTTCTAAAGTTTCTGTAACTTTTTCTTCATTTGATTCTTCAACTTGTTCTTCCAATATTTTATTATCATCAATTATATTTTCTTCCTGAATTTTAGCAATATCTACTAATTCTTTTTTTGCTGACTTCTTATCTTTTTTACTCTTTAATACACAAAAGCTCATTATTGTCCCTAATAATATAATCAAAATCAAAACAATAACCACTAACCAAACTTTTTTCTTCATACTATCACTCTCTTTTCTATTAATTTGTGCTGCACTTATTTTTAGTTTACAAAAATTAATATACAAAAGTCAAGTTGAACAAAAAAATTATTAAAAAATTTTTATTTTTCCACTGCTTTTACACATAATCTCAAATTTGGTTTACTTTTAATACATGTAATTAATGTGATTATATTATCGCTTGTTTGTGTAATAATTGACCAATCTGTACTTTTTATTTCTTTAATCTCTTCTACTTTGTACCTCCTCTCTCCAAATTTTGTCTTATATATAATTTCATCGCCAATTACTAATTGATTTATTTTTTCAAAGTAATGAGCAACGAGATTACCTCTGTTATGAGATGCTAGTCCAACATTTCCATTCCAAAAACTACTATTTGAAAAATGACCTACTGCTTCTCTTAAAATTTTTTCAGATGTTCCTTCTTTTATAGGAGCTTTTATATTTAATTTTGGAATTTCTAATATTCCAATAATATTTTCATTTACATTTAATTCCGATTTTGAAATAACATCTATATTAGTTTCATTATTATCTTTTTCTGTCTTTTCATCTTCATTTACTTGAATTATATCTTCTGCAATCTTCACTAACTTTTCTTCTTTTACTTTAAATCTTATTTTTAAAAACAAAATTATCAATACAATAATAATTAAAGATAATAGCATTAATATAAATGCTCTTCTAAAAAGTTTTTTCTTCAATCTGCATCCTCCTTTATTTTATATATTTTTTTATATAATCTCGCTACGTCTGAAAATTTACTTTTTTCTTTTATTAATTTTGTAATATCATTTATTTCAAAACTTCCAAAAATAAAATCATAAATTCCAAGTCGCAAAGCAATTTCAACTTCTTTTACTTTTTCATTCTCTAATAATAAAATGACTCTTATATTTCTTTTTCTTAATTCATATAAAAATTTTTCAAATTCAAACTTATTATTTTGAACACTCAAAATTACTATATCTGCATCTTTTTCCTCTAGTAAATATTTTGTATAAAAAGCAACTCTTGAATCAGCAATATTTTTCTCTAGTTCTTCATTAAGTTCATCGTTTTCTGTAAAAATTATTGTCAAAATCATCAACTCCTCTCAATTAACAATATTATTGCTTAAAATATTCACAGAATTTTCTATTATATTAGCACCATTATCAATTTTATTATTAGTTTCTTTGCTACCATTAAATATCTCATTAAAATTTATTATATCTAATGGATTAATAAGTTCATTTTTATAATAAACTTAAATGGTTTCCTGTTGATAATGTTCCTGTAGTTCCAACCCCTCCAATTCTTTCACCTTTTTTTACTCTATTCCCCTGTTTTACATTTACTGAATAAAGATGATGAAAAATAAACTTATAATCTCCACATTCTATTTCAATCGAATTTCCTAAAGTTTCACTATTATATACATTAGTCACAAGTCCATTTCCTGGACTAATTATTCTAGTATCTTGTGGAGCTGGAATATCAATACCATCATGAAAACTTTCTGTTTTCTTAATCGGATGTACTCTGTTTCCAAAATTACTGCTTATATCACTATAATTAGGTAAAGGCCATACATAACCTTTACTACTTTCGTTTATTTCACTTATTCCTTTATCAGAAGTAAATTCATTCCAAAGTTCATCAACTGCCATAAACATTCCTCCTACTAAAAAGATTATTATAAAAAAGAACGTTATATATGGAGAAAACATTACAAACATAGTCTTTTTTAAACTATTTACCAGATTTAGATTTTTCTTCTTTTTCATTATTTTTTTCACTCTTTTCTTTATTCTTTTTTATAGTTGGAGTATAATTTTTGATTCTTCTTTTATTATTACTTGAATTAAAATTTTTTCCTTCTGCCATAAACATTCCTATATTCATAAAATTTCTTCCTATTCCATAAAATGAAAATCCCTTTTTCTTCTGTAAATTTGTATTTGTTTTATTATTATTTAAATAATCTTCATTAGAATTAGTATTTCTCGAATTTTTATTAAATCGTTCAGATGATATTGCATCTGTATTAATAGTCTTTTCTTTTGGTGATATATCATTATTTACACCTAAACTATTATTATTTCTATTATTGAATTTTTGGATAATACTTGGTCCTGTTTCAGTAACAAACTGACTTCCTATTGCATGAATAGTATGTGCCATTCCAGAGGCTAAGCCTACCCCTCTATTTGCAAGTTCATCATTATTTACCCCAGCTACTCTAGAAACTAAATTTTGCATACAATTTAATAAAACATCTGCTAAAGGTAAAATCATCATCGCCCACAGTAAAGCTGTAGCCCATCCACCATCTGAAGTTGTAAAACTCATATATATCAAAAATAAAAAAGCATAAATAAATTGCATAAATACATTTATAAAAATCTGTCCAAACCAAATTGCAGCACCAGTTACATTTTTATTTATTATCCACATTCCAACTATAAGTGGCGTAAATACAGTAAAAACAATTAGCGTAAATTTTCTAATAATAAATTTGATGTTTAATTTTACAAACAAATAAGCAAACAGACATATAACTAAAGCTGTTGCTATTGCACTTCCTGTTCTAATTTGTGAAATCATACTACTTCCTAACATTTTATTTAAACCACCTTTTGTATTACTTATTAACATTGAAACCATATAATAATTAATATTTAATAATAATTTCACAAAAATTGGTGCTAATGCTATCGCTACTCCTCCTAATGCTAGCCTCATTAAAGAATCTTTTGCATCGTTTCTTTTTTGAATATTTGTACCTGCAATAATTATCTTGTATGATGCTACAATTGTTCCTATTAATATTGGAATTATTGTAAAAGCTGTAAAAATTGCATACCATTTTAGAACTTTATTCCAATTTTGAATACTGAATGGAGATAAAACTTGGGCTTCTCTTGAATATTCATCCATTAAAAAATCTAAAGGATTTATATTAAATATTAATTCATCATAATCTTTAAAACCTATATTTAATTCGTCAGAACTTGCAATATTAAAAACAGCCTGTGCTATTCCTCCAAGTGCTTTACCAATAGTTCCTTCAAACAAACCTCCATTTTCATTTTCAATGGCATCATTTATTGATATAGATTCTTGTACTTCATCATCATCTCCCCATTCCCAAGGCGGTTGCCAAAAATTATCCCAATCAATTTTAAGGCACGAAAAATCAAAAAATCCTGCTTGTACTGGATTCGGCTTTAAAATCAAACATAAAAAAAGAAGTATTACTATTAATACAACTTTTAAGCTTTGTTTAAATATCTTTTTCAATTTATCACCACCTTTGTTTTAAGTTGTTACAAACTCTTTTTCAAAATTTGTAATGTCAAACTTTATAGCAGTTACATTTCCATTTAAGTTTAAGATACATTCTCCTGGTCTAGCAGACATTAAAAAATCTTCTGTTCCCTTTGCTAAACTAAAAAAATCAGTAATTTCTGATAAATTTCCTGATGATTGTTTCATAAGCATTGTTGTTGAACAGCTTTTTATAATTGCTTTACCTTCATCATTTAATAAAAATTCATCTAAAAATTGAGAAGCTACAATTAAACTTGTATTATATTTTCTTCCCCTACGTGCAAGTGTTTCTAAAAAGTTTGCAGACTCTGGATATTTAAGAAACATCCAAGTTTCATCAATTGCAACTACCTTTTCACTATCTTTATTTAACAAAATAAATTTCTGCCAAATCCAAGTTAAAATAACAAAAGTAGCATAAAATTTTGTAAACTCATCTTTTATTTCAGATAAATCAAATCCTATTATATCTTCATTGCTATTTATTGTACTTTGACAATCAAACATTCCTAATGCTTTTCCATTAAGAAATGAGATTAATATTTCTGATAATTCTTTTGAGTTTTTCATTTTTGATAAAGATATTTGAAATTCCGTCAGAGTAGGCATATTTTTTTTAATTTTTCCTAATATGTATTTTCCATTCTGAAGCTTTCCATTTTTGTTTTCATATAATGAATCCACATCTTTAGTTATTCCCCTTTTTTTATAAAGCTCATTAACAACAATTTCTATATCTGCTATCTCTTTTGGAGTTAAAGTTCTATTTAAATATTTTCGTGAAATTGTTGATAATAATGCTCTAATTTCAGAGACTTTATCTAAAATATTCAAATATTCTTTATGTCCGTCATAATATGGCTCTATATCAAATATATTTATACCAGAACTATATCCTTGCTTTATTGTTATATACTTTCCTCCCAAATTGTATATTTGCTTTTTATATTCACCGTTCTGCATCTAATACTATAATTTTTCTACCAAGAATAGCACTTCTACCTAACATTAATTTAATAGCAACTGATTTTCCGAGAACCTGGTATGCCAAAAATGCTAATATGCTGATTATTAAGCATTGGTGGACCTATAAAACTATTTAAATAAACAGGACTTCCTGTAAATAAATTACTTCCTAAATAAACTCCTCTTGTATGTGATAAATCAGGAGCTGATATTGGAAATAAAGCAGAAAACCCTGATGATGTTAAATTTTTTTCATAACCAAATACCTTTAAATTATTAAGTGGAATTATTGACTTGAAACCATCTAATTGTCTAAAACTTAATTGTCTTAACTGAGCTGTTTTTTTTGAAAACTCACTCTCTAATATTTCAGTTTTATCATTAAGTTCTTTTTCATTTTTACAATGAAGTGCTATCAATATTGTTACATAAAACAATTTATCATTTTGAGTTTGAATTAATCTTCGCATTTCTTCATAATCTTTTATCATAGTTTCAAGTTCAGGCAAATGATAAATATCTCCTCTATTTTCATAAATTATATATTCTGATTGTAGAGTTGTAACTTTTTTGGTTAATTCTCTTATAATGTCTCCATTATATGCAGTTTCAGATAAAATTGAAATATTTATATTACCTATACTAAAAAGGTCATCTAGCCACCCTAAAAATATTTCATTAGGATATACTGTAACTATGAAATTTCTTGTATATCTATTAGCACCCAAATAAATTTTATCTTTTTTTTCCTCTAAAGTATCTGGAATTATCAAACTAATTAAAGATGGAAGATTGCAAAATAAATTATTCGTTTCCTTACTTTTAAATAATTTCTTTTTAAAGGGAGTTGCTTTTTCCTCTAGCATAAAGACTCATTCCTCCTTTCTTCAAAACATCTTTTATTTTAACTTTTGTATTTTTATTCAATTCTCTATGTAATAATTCAAGTATTTCATAGTCATCTAAAATATCTAATGTAATCCTACTATTTAATAAGTTAAATTTTAAATTTTCATAACTGCTATTAAGTTCATATTTACATTTTTCAAAACTTCCAATACAACTAATTAACACATAATTTTTTCTAACATATAAATTTCTATTCTCCATTAAATCCATAAGATATTCTTTTATTTTATTACCATATTTAACTATTTTTTCATTTGTTTTACTAGAAATAGAATCTTCTATTTCTTTAACGATTTCGCTCGTATCTACAAATTCTGTTGTAGAAAAAAATTGCATAGGGTACTTTATCATCTTTGCAATTTCAATTAAACTTGTTTCTAATACATTTTGTTCCTTCTCTGATAATAAGTGATAATCTATACTACCAATTTTCATAACAATTGTATGTTTATTTCCTGAAACAATAATACCATTTTTTACATCATCAATTTCCCATAAGTTCTTTAATGTTTTTCTTCCTTTTCTCTTTTGTATATTCTTATTAATCATATCTTTTTTTCTTAAATAGATAATTGTAAAGATAATTACAACTCCACTTAAAATTAAAAAGATGCTTGCTATAATCAATTCTCAATCACCTCTCATAGTAATATCTTTTTCTTCTAAAAACATATTTTAAAACATTTATTATATACTTATCAAACCTTATTTCATCAATTTTAAAAAAAGCAAATAAGATCCAAATTAAAGCTAAAGCAAAAAATATTAGAAATCTTATCCATATTTTTATATTGATAAATAGAGTAACACTACTAAAAACAGTAAGTAATAAATACAAAAATTGTCTTAATGAAAGATATCCTCCAAAAATTTTTTCTTCATGTTTGATGTCAAAAGGTATTTTATAAAATTTCATAATCTCCTCCTAATTTATCAATTGACCTGTTCCATTTGTAGCAACATTTAAGATTATACCTGTCACAACTATCGACAATCCTAATAAAACTCCTCCTGCTGTTATCCAAGCCAAACTTCCAATAGTTTCACTTCTTTTGCCTGGATTATTACTATTAGAAATCATCTTTATAGCAGTAATTACAAGAGATGCAAAAATTATTATTGAACCTAATGGAATCGCTATACTTGTAATAACTCTTTGTAAATTTTCAGTTGCTGTCGTTACTTCTTTTGTTCCTATTGTTGCTGTTTTTTCACCAGTAGCAAATACATTTGTTGACATTAAAAAAAGCATTGTTGAAATGCTTGATACAAATTTTTTTATTTTTATTTTTTTATTTGTCATAACTATATTTCCTTCCTTTCATTTTAAATTTGCAATAATTAATATAATTCCAATCAATAATATAATAATAATTAACATACTAATTGATATTCTAATTCCTGTCTTTATTGCTTTTTCTGACTTTAATTTTACTCCTATCAACCATATAAAAACAGATATTATCATCATCATTACTAAAAATATAATTGAAACATTAAATGCACATTTCATTACATTATTCATTAAATTTGTTCCTTGATTAATTTCTATGTTTTGCATTTCTCACCTCCCAATAAATCAAAAAAATAAAGCCCTATGGCTTGTAAATCTCTTTTAAAATACATGTGATATAATAATTTACGAAATCAAAAATATCATCTTCTTTGCACTTACACTTATCATACAATAAAAATAATCTTTCTCTAGTCAAAATAAATAAATTTGCTTGTGAATAATTATTTAAAATTTGAACTAAAGAATATATAATAATTTTTATTTTTTTTATATTATCTTTTGTATAGTACTTTAAAATTTCTTCTGTGTAATTCATCTCTAATCTATCTAAAATTAAATACAGTTTATCAATATCAATTTTTGATATTTCTTCTGGAATCTCTTTTTCTTTTTTTATTACAAAGTTAAATAATCTATCTATCTTATAATCTTTATTATTATCCTGTACTTTTTTATACATAGGGTATGTACATTTTGATACATAGGGGTATGTACATTTTGATACATAGGGGTATGTATTTTTTTGTACATAGGATATATCGTTTATATATATTCTTCGTTCTTTAATTTCTTTTTTATCATCTCTAATAAGTTCAATTATTATATACCCTAACTTCTCTAAATGTGAAATCCACTGTGATACTGTATGAATACTTACATCATATAAATTTGCAAAATATCTATTATTTGCAAAACAATAACCACTTTTATTTGTTAAAGCTGTTATTTCACTATACATTAATTTTTCTGATGATTTTAAATTTTTATCATACCTAACAGTAGCTGGTATAATTGCATAATAATTAATTTGGTTTTCTTCATTCAAGTTTTTCCTCCAATATTTTTTATATCTATTAATAATTGTTATCATATCAATATTTCATTCAAATTATAAATTAAAAGTTCGCATTATTACTATTTTATTTTTACTTTTTGTATAATTTACTATTAGTAAGTTACAAATTTAATTTTTGTAACATTTTTTTGTAACATTTTTCGATAATTTGGAACAATTTTGAATAATCACCAAAAAAATAAAGCATCTATCCAAAACTGATAAACGCTCTATTTTAAGCACTTTAATTACTCTTAATTGTTCACGATTTTTCTTAAAATTTAAAATAGTTTGGTGGAGATGACAAAAGTTCTCCTTTATATATCAACAGTTTTCTTCATTTTGTTGACAGAAATGTTGACAATTTTGCAGTTAATCACTCTTAAAGGCATATAAATTTACTCTAATTTTATGAGTGATACTCGAATTTATAAAATATATTATAGCTATTATATAGTAAGCAATAAATTTATTCAAGTAGTACTTTGCTAATATATTTTGCTATATGTGGCTAAAACCTATAAAAATGTCAAAATTCTATTTTGATATTTTTATGGGTTACCGTGGAAGAGTTTGAGAAACCGAGTAAGGTTTCTCATCAGTTTAGCTGTTAAGCTAAACTACCTTATAACAATATGCTAATATTGTTATAACACGATTATAATATTCAAATAAAATAATGTATATTATTTTGTGGTATTGTTTAAATGTATTTAATCAATATGAATACTTAATCGTGCATAAAAGGATTATTAAGGAAAACTTTAGTTGTCCTTAATCACACGAACTTCTTATGAAGTTCTAGTGTGTTAGAACTTCAAGAAAGTTATATATTGAAAAATCAAAGGAGGTATTTATTTTGCTTGAGCCTACGAAGGCTATCTTAAAAGAAAAGGAATAGAAAAAATGAGTTATGCAATAATTAGAAATGCTAACTATAAAAAAGATAATCTTGCGGGATTATACAAACACAACGAAAGAAAAAATACAAACTATTCTAATAAAGATATTAACAAAAATAATTCTATAAAAAACTATTCAATTAAACAATGCAATACTACTTATTCAAAGGCTATTAACGAACTAATTAAAACTAATGATTTAAAATGTAGAATAACAAGTTATACTAATTTAGTTTGTGAATTTATTATTACTTCTGACAAAGAATTCTTTGAAGAAATTGGAGAAGAAGAAACAAAAAGATATTTTCAAACAGCCTACAACTTTGTTGCAAATTATAAAAATCTAGGAGAACAATATATTTTATCTGCAAAAGTTCATTTAGACGAAAGTACACCCCATCTACATTTAGTGTTTACTCCAGTTATTCAAACTAAAGATAAAAACGGAAATCAAGTCAAAAAAATTGCTTGTAGTGAATATTGGAAAGGCAAAGACAGTTATAAAAAACTACAAGATAATTTTTATAAATATATTACTGAAAATGGATTTAATTTAGAACGTGGCAAAGAACGAGAAGTCGAACATTTAAGCACAGAAAAATTAAAGCAAGTTACTAACTACGAAAATATAAAATATGAATTAACGCAAGAAGAAATACAGCCATTAGAAACTAAAAATACAGCTTTAATATTAGCACAGAATAAAGAATTAGCTAAGTATGTAAATAAACTAAAATTGCATTTAATCAAGTCTTATACTGCAATAGAAACCGTGAATAAATTACAAAAGCAAAATGCTGATTTGCAATATGAAAATCAAGAATTAAAAAGAGAAAATCATAAATTAAAGAATTACATAAATAAAACTTTTGAAGTTGTAAAACACCTTTTTAATTTTCCTTTAGATA
>JAAVYF010000067.1 GCA_022790975.1 Clostridia bacterium
ATAATTCACTTCCAGGTATCGGTTTGAATGAAGCTGCTGTACAATATATAGCTGCTAAAACCTTAAATTTACCATACGATAATGTAAAATATTTTGATATTAGTTTTCAAAGTAATACCCCAATGTATTATCCTTTAGAATGTGCATTAG
Organism: Clostridia bacterium; assembly: GCA_022790975.1. Classification (GTDB taxonomy): domain Bacteria; phylum Bacillota; class Clostridia; order TANB77; family CAG-508; genus Scatovivens. Next base: position 151 of record JAAVYF010000067.1, read on the forward strand.
TTAGCCAAATTGCTTATGTAGTTGGCGAAGAGATACTTCTTGATAGTACGTTACATTCTAATGATAATTTTAAAAATACTTATATTTCACTTACATCTAAAGATGATTTTGAGCAAATTCAAAAAAATATAGATTTACTTGCAGAAACTCAAGATAGATTAGAATTTCTTTTTGCTTCACTTGAAGATGTAGGAATTGATGAAATTTTTGTTGAGAAAATCGCAAAAGAAATTGAAGTAAAAAAGGCAAAAGTTAAAGAACTATTTTTAGGAACTCAAAGACTTATACTTACAAGTTATTTTGATAATAGTATACATTTGGCATACACGCCAAAAGCTTTAGAAAATTACAGAAATAAATTGTACCTATTTAAAAATCTAATTGCATATAGTGAAAATGATAATTTCTATAATGAATACTATATAGATAAAATGATGGAGCTTGAAAAAAGGTATGACTTTGATCCATTAGAAATAACTGCTTTAACTGTTATAAAACCAAGTTTTATTTCTAAATTGATACAAAAATTGAGAACTTTATTTGGGCTTAATAAAAATTATATAGAGGTTAGATAATAAAATTCATCTAACCTTTATTTTTTGTCTTGTATGCTGTCTATTTTTGTAGTATAATTAGTTTATGTGGTTTATCTTGTTTATAATTATGATATACCACTAATGGAGGCCTAAAATGTATAATTTAGTTGTTTTTGCATCAGGAAATGGTACAACACTTCAAAGTATCATTGATGCAACCCTTGAAGAAAAATTAGATGCAAATATTGCACTTGTTGTATCTAATAATCCAAATGCTTTTGCTTTAGAAAGAGCAAAAAAAGCAAATATTCCAACTTATGTAATAAAGGAAAAGGAAAATGATAAAATAGATAAAGAATTATATAAAGTTTTATCTAAAATAGATATAAATTTAATTGTTCTGGCAGGATATTTAAAACTTATTCGGAAAAAAATTATTATCAAAATACTCAATTATAAATACTCATCCTTCCCTACTTCCGAAGTATGGAGGAAAAGGTATGTATGGTATGAATGTACATAGAGCAGTTATTGAGGCTAAAGAAAGCTATAGTGGTGTAACACTTCACTATGTCAATTCTGAGTATGACAGAGGTCCTACAATAATGCAAACAAAAGTTAAGGTTATGCCAGATGATACACCAGAAGATTTAGCAAAACGTGTTCAGAATGCTGAAAAAATACAGTTAATTGAGGCTTTAAAGTCTTTAATAAAATATTCTTAATTTAATTTGGAGGTTTTTATGGAAAAAAATGTTGATGTTGCAATTATAATGGGAAGTGATTCAGACTTAC
>JAAVYF010000068.1 GCA_022790975.1 Clostridia bacterium
AGGAAATGGAATCTCATATTAAAAATATTACTCTTAGTTCACAAAGAGCAAATATATCGGCTTATGAACTGATTGATATTGTAGAAAAACATAATGGAGTTCTTATTCCAGCACATGCATTTACACCTCATAAAAGTTTTTATGGTAATTGTACAAAAAGGCTAGAAAGGATATTTAGAGAGAAATTTAGCAGGGTGCCTGCAATAGAACTAGGATTAAGTTCTGATACATTTTTAGCAGATCAGATTTCAGAGCTAGAGACCAAAACATTTTTGACAAATTCTGATGCACATTCTTTACCTAAAATTGCAAGAGAATATAATAAAATGCAAGTTGAAAATATTAGTTTTAAAGAACTATTTATGGCAATAAAAAATGAACATGGTCGTAAAATTTTGGCAAATTATGGTTTAGACCCAAAGCTTCGGCAAATATCATAGAACTTATTGCGAAGTTTGTGATAAAAGAATTGATGGAGATTTACCAGTAACTAAGTGTGATACTTGTGATAGTAGAAATATTACAATGGGAGTTTTAGATAGGATTGAAATAATCAAGGATAAAAAAGAAACAAAGAGTCCAGAATTTAGACCACCATATATATATCAAATACCTCTTACCTTTATTCCAGGAATCGGAACAAAGGTCATAAATAAATTACTTGATAATTTTGAAACAGAAATGAATATATTACATAAATTAGGGTTTGAGGATATTGAAGCTGTTTGTGGAGAAAAAATTGCAAAAAACATAATAAATGCAAAGAATGGAAATCTTACAATTGATAGCCGGACGGTGGTGGAGTATATGGGAAAGTCAAAGCATAAATACTTTATTAAATATAACTTTAGTTTACTTTAGAAAATTTAGTTCTAGATTTGTTTTGTATTACATAAAGATTAGATAGAAATTTAAATGCGAAAGAGTGATGTAATGCAAAACAAAAGAATTGGAAATACGATTAATCGCGGAAAACCAAGTATTATCCGCACACATATTGAAAATAATTTAAGAAATTATATTATTGTAACTATAATTTTCTTAATTCGGTGTTGTAG
>JAAVYF010000010.1 GCA_022790975.1 Clostridia bacterium
ATTCCTAATTTTTTAGCTTCTAATATAGCTATTCTTTCTTTTTTAGGATCTACAACAAACATAACTCCTGGAATTTCTTTCATTTCTTTAATTCCACCAAGATTTTTTTGAAGTTTGTCCATTTCTTTTCTTAAAAGGATTACTTCTTTTTTAGGTAGTACTTCAAAAGTACCATCTTGTTCCATTGCTTCTAAATCTTCTAATCTTTTAATTCTTCCTTGAATTGTAGAAAAGTTTGTAAGCATACCACCTAACCATCTTTGGTCTACATAGTACATATTACATTTTTCTGCAGCTTCTTTAATGCACTCTTGTGCTTGTTTTTTTGTTCCTACGAAAAGAACTGTTTTTCCTTCTTCAGCTTGTTCTTTAATGAACTTATAAGCCTCATCTAATTTTTTTGATGTTTTTTGTAAATCGATAATATGGATACCATTTCTAGCTTGGAATATATATTCAGCCATTTTTGGATCCCATCTTCTTGTTTGATGTCCGAAATGAACACCAGCTTCAAGTAATTGTTTCATTGCAACTACTGCCATTTTTTATTCCTCCTTAAATTTTGTTTTTCCTCTGCTAAACCATTTCAAAAAGCAATGGCGCTTTTTACCGCTTTCAATAACTTCTAAATATAAGAAGCACAATTTCAAACTAAAGTTAGCATGCGTTTTTACAACAACAAGATTATATCAGCAAAATACTTAAATGTCAATCATTTTCAAAAAAGTTTTAAACTTTCGGAGACGGTTCAAAAAGTTCACATTTACACAATAACTTTTATTATTTTTTACTTAATTAAAATAATAAAAAGGTTATATATACATTGAAAATCCCTCCAGAAACTAGAGGGATTTTTTGAATTAGAACTTTAAGTCAACAGTTACATAACTACTACATTAAACACCACCTTACTTAGAAGTTCCCTATTGCCTCTTACAGAACTTCACCATTGCAGTGCCAGCAAATGGATTACCTCCTTCAACATACGTAAACACAAACCTGTATGTTCCTGGAATTAAGGTGCCAACATTTGTACTAGATCTAACATACCCATCTCCGCCTGTAAAAAATCCCATAAAATATCCTACAGAAGAACCAGGCTTATACACCGAAACACTGTATGTACACCCTCTGTTGTTGGCAACTTGTATCCAAGTATATAGCGCACTTTCTACATCAGTAACTCTCAATTCGACAGTAGCCGAATTAGAGTATTCTAACAATGCAGAGCCATAATACAGGATTTCTCCTGGACCTGAAGTAGAACTCTCCTTTTGAGCTGAACCTACTGGCCGGCTTTCACTGGCAAACGCAAAATTGGTATTCATTATTATAGCAAGAACGAATACCATTATTAAAGCTACACTTCTTTTAAAAAACTTTCGGCTTTTCAATTTTATGCCTCCTTATACTTATAATGATAAAGTTCTCATTCTATTTCAAAAAGTAGTTTTAAAAGTTCCTTAGCTACTTTTTTGAAATCTAAATATACTTAATTTATATAATTTATATATTTTTGCATATTATATAAAAAAATATTTTTTGTCAATGTACATTTGTGTTTTATTTTGAATATTCTATTCAATTTTCTGTTTCAGTATACATAGATAAATCAGGTATCTCAAAAACCTCTGAATTTATATCTTTAAAATCTACCTTATATAATCTAGCTACATAATTTATCTCAGAATTTTCATTAAATAAAGCTATATGAGCTAGCAAACAACCATTATTAGAATTTCTAATATCTATATAACCTTCAGGATCTATAAACCAATAATTTCCTGAAACTTTTTTTATCTTATAAAATGGATTAAATACCATCTTCATTTTTTCTGTTTTATCAAAAATAATATTATAATTTTCAATTTTATTAATTGGTTCATTGTCAATACCTTCGAAAATTTCTACTGTCTTATCTTTTTCTGAAAAACGATATTTTTCATTATTTTTAAAATCATAATAAAATATAGTGTTATTATTATATATTTCTTTAAATTTATCTTGTTTTACATAAGTTTCAGCCTCCACTTTTTGAGTAATTTCTGAATTTTCTACTCTATATTCTGTAAGTTTTATGTAATAATTATCAATGCTATTTAATTTTCCAATTTTTGTTTCCATTGACATAATAATAAAAAGCTTTCTTAATGAAACTATGAAGTAAAATATAATTAATATAACAATTAATATAAAAATACTTTTTAAAACATATTTTTTCATAAATTTGTACCTCCAAAATAAAATTTACACTACTATTTTCAAGTGTTATTTTTTATTAATTATATTATAACATTTTTCAAACATTAAGTGTCTATTGAATGTTTTTAATAAAATCATCCAAATTTGGCAAAGAAAATTGATAATTGTATAATAAAGTTGTACAATAAATTATTTTATTATAATCACAAAGGAGGGAATCTTTATGAATAAAAAGAAAATATTAATATTATTTACTATATTTATAATACTAATAGCTATTTTATTTAAATTTGTAATTTTAAAAATAATTGTATACAAAAAAATAGAAAGTAAATTTGCTTTACTAAAAAATTCAGATAATTACTATATAAGAGAAACTAACCTGTTATATGACACTTTATGTATGTCTGAAGTATGGCAAAAAAATAAAAACTATCTTCAAAAAAATACTACTATTAATGCCTCAGATAATACAGTAAACATATATACTTATGATTCCAATGAATATAATTCATATTTTATATTAAATGGAGAGTTACAATCAGAAGATAATGAAGATATAAAAAATAAAAATTCTATAAAAGGTAAAGATTTTAAAGAATTATCTGATATATATGATTTAAAAGACATATTCTCATACTCTTTAAGTACAGAAACTATTAATGGAAAAAAATGTTACAAAATTTCTTATTTATCAAATAATGAAACTGTTTATATTGAAAAAGAAACAGGTTTACCTTTAAGAAAAATATCTAAAACAAATAAAAATGATACTATTTTAAATTATAGCTATTCTTTTGATAATGTAAAAGATGAAGATTTAGGATTTTCTATTTAAGATATTAATTAAATATAACAAAAGCAGGTTTTAAAATCAAAATCTGCTTTTTTCATATTATTTAATTGAAATCCAATTATAAAATGATAATCCTCTATAATCATAAAGCATATCAGTAATTTTAAATCATGTATTAGAATTTAAATTCACCATTTATTTCAAATTCATATGTTCTAAAAAACAACATACGGGAATACTAAAAAGCATTCCCGTTAATTACAATAATAAAAATAATCAAATTACTCTGCATCAGTAGCTTCTTCAGCATCTGGAGCTTCATAAGCCTCTAATATAGCATTTTGAATTTTTTCTCTTGTTTCTTTGTTGATTGGATGAGCTATATCTTTGAATTCTCCGTTTGGAGTTTTCTTACTAGGCATAGCCATAAATAATCCATTTTGACTTTCGATAACTTTAATGTCGTGAATAACGAACTCATTATCGAATGTTACAGAAGCAACAGCTTTCATTCTGTTCTCTGAATTTACTTTTCTTAAACGTACATCTGTGATTTCCATTGTTATTTAGCACCTCTTTCTTTTTGTTTATACATATATTTTATATGTACAATAATATTATTCGCCAATAAAAATATTTTTCCTCCATTTTTTTACATATTTTTTTATATTTTTTATACTATCGAAAAATTTTTTCTATGTGAAATTTTTATGGATACATTTAAATATTCAATATCGAAAATGTAAATTTTTAAAATTATACCAAAACATTTATATGAGCTTTTTAATACTTCTCTAAATGTTTAATTTTGAAAATGTGAACTTTTTTGAACTGTTCACAAACGTTCAAACATTAACACTAATCAACAAGCATTGGACCTATTTCTGTGACAGTTCCAGCACCTAGTGTAATTACTATATCTTTACTTTGTGCATTTGTTTTTATATATTTTAAAATTTCATCAAAATCTGAAATATATTTAGCATCTTTTCCTAACTTTTTTATCTCTTCTACTAAATCATTAGAAGAAATTCCAAATGTATTTTTTTCACGAGCTGCATAAATGTCTGTAACTATAATATTATCAAAATTTGTTAAAACTTCTGCAAACTTTGATAAATGCTCTAAAGTTCTACTATACGTATGTGGCTGAAATATAACCCAAGACTCCCTATATTTTTTGTTTTTTACAGCTTTTGCTGTAGCTAGTATTTCTGTTGGATGATGTGCATAATCATCAAATACACTAATATCGTTAAAACTTCCCTTATATTCTAATCTTCTAGATGCTCCTGTAAATTTACTTAATGCTGAAACTATATAAGTTTTATCTATATTATAATAATCACAAACACTAATTGTAGCTAAAGCATTTAAAACATTATGTTTTCCTGTAACAGAAAGTTTTATATGTGTATATAATTGTTGATTTTTGTAACAGTCAAACTCTGCAAATCCATTATCATCAAAACTAATATTTTTTGCTGTAAAATCTGCATTTTCATTTTCTATTCCATAGCTTATAAATTTTGATTTTGTATAATTTTTTAGATTACAACAATTCTCATCATCACCATTTACAACTAAACATCCATTTTCATCTACTAAACTAGAAAATTCATTAAATGTTTTAACTATATTTTCAAATGTTTTATAATAATCTAAATGGTCATTATCTATATTTAAAACAATTGCTGTATTTGGTAAAAAATTTAAAAAATTAGCTTTATATTCACAAGATTCTAATATAAAATATTCACTTTTTCCAATTCTGTAGTTTCCATTTAGTTCTTTTAAAATAGCTCCAACTTCAATAGATGGATCCATATTTGCTTCTAAAAAGCAACATGCAAGCATAGATGTTGTTGTTGTTTTTCCATGAGTTCCAGCTACACAAATTGCTTCTTTATATTTTCTTGTTAGAAATCCAACAAATTTTCCTCTTCCAATAAGTGGAATATTCTTTTCATTTGCAATTACAATTTCTGGGTCTGTATCAGATATTGCAGCATTATATATAATTAAATCTGCATTTTTTGCAAGCTCAGTACTATGACCAATAAATACCTCAATTCCATCTGCAATTAAAGAATCTGTTAACTCACTTTTATTTAAATCAGAACCAGTAACATGATATCCCCATGCTTTTAGAGTTTCAGCAATTGCACTCATGCTTACCCCACCAATTCCAATTAAATGTATGTTTTTATAGCCATCTAGGCTTTCAATTTTATCAAGTTCCATTTCTATAGCCTCCAATTTTTCTTCTCATATATTGAAAATATATCATCTTGATATACTAATTCATAATTATCATCATAATAAATATATTGATTTACAATATCTGAATTAAATATTAAACAATGTGTAATTTCATATTTATCAAATATTTCTTTAAAGTTTACTCTTCCATTTTGTACATCTAACCAATCTACTAAAACAGTTACTCCTTCATTTACCTCTTCACAATACATTCCAGAACGTGAATCTACAAATACTTTTATTCCATTTAATTCTAAATAACTTCCATAATTAAATCCATTCCAGATTCTTGCTTCATCTAAGTCTATATTCTCTTTAATCCATTTTGTTGCCTCTATTGGATAACTTAAATCATCTACGTAATCTCTAACAAATTTTTTAGAAAAATTATATATTGAATATACCATCATAAAAAATATTATAAAAAATATTAATATTTTTGAATTACAAATTTTAGTATCTAACTCTTCCAAAAAATTTTCTTTTGAATATGTTCTTATAAATTCTGCAAATATATTACATACTGAAACAGTACCAATTAAATACATAAAATATATATTTCTTGAAGCCATTAAAGAAAATACTATAAAGCCAAATACAAATAATAAATCTTTTAATTTTATTTTGGTTTTAGTAAAGCCAATAATTACAATAGATATTACTACAAAAAATAATAATAAATCTGTATCTAATAAATTTACTGGTTGAAGTTCCATTATAAAATCAGTAGATACTCCAGACATACATTCTAACATATTAGTATATGCTGTTCCAAAAAGTGGCGTAAGGAAACCTGTAAAAATACATATTATTATTAATAAAATTAAATATTTCTGATTTTTAAAATTTGAAAATTTAATTTTATAATTTTCTTTTAAATGAAATATTTTCAGTTTTGATAAAATAATTTCTGCTAAATATGGTAGCATTATTATAAAATATATCGGATATAATGTATCGTGAACATTAACTAATACAATAGATAGAAAAATTAAAATCCAAAAATATCTTTTCTTTCCTCTTTCTAACAGTCCATCTAGTGCAAAAAGTTCTAATATAAAAACTAAAAACGAATATATTTGATTTCTATATGCAAAAACCCCTTGAGAAAAGTATACACTTATAATAGTCCAAATTAGTGATAAAATCAAACTCTTATTAGATTTTAATAATGTATTAAATAATACTATTGTAATCAGCATTGTTAATAATATTACAAAAATATATATTCCTTTAAATCCAAAACTGCTAAATAAGAAATATGAAACTAAATTGCAAACCCAACCAGGGTATGTAAACCTTAAATTTTCATGAAAAGACCAATGGTCTATTCCATCTATAGTTTTTGTTTCAGCTATGTACTTTCCTATTGGAATATAAAAAAAAGTATCATTTTGCATAAACTTATAAACACACCCGAATAGCAAAAACTGCTAACAATAAAGTAAATATTATGTATATTTTTAAATTATTTTTTTTCTTTCCTTCCAATATTTTACCTCTAAACCTAATATATAATCTATTTAGTTACTATTCCAAAAGTAAATTTCCCATTCTACATTCAATTCTAATTTTATAAAATAAAATTTAAAAATATAAATTTCAAATAGTAACATCTATTCTATATCCACCATTAAAAATTAAATATATAATATTTAATTTTTAATATCTAATATCTAGCCTCTAATATCTAGCTTCTAGTACAACACCACTCTAAATCCCAAATTCTCAGAAACAAACTCTACATCAGCAGAAAATCTATTATCTAACACAAAATCTTCGATATATTTATTATCACTAATAATTCCTCTAAAAACCATAAAATTATATTGCATTTCACTTGTAATTTCACACATATCGTCTACTATATCATATATATTTTTATAGCTTTTTGTTCCTGTTATTCCTGTACTTTTGTTCTCACAGCGATTTTCTATTTCATCTACTATAAAATTAAACGCTGTATCATATGCATATCCATTTATAAGACTTGAAGTAATACTTGTATACATATTATTTGAAATTTCTTTTGCTTCTTTAAAGGAAATATTATTCCAAATTTTTACTCCTGCTTTGCTAACAGCTACGCCATCTTCATTTCCAATTTCATATCTTGAAATATAGAAACCACCATTTTCTAAACTACTTTTTAAAAATTCAATATTTTCACTATCATCTTCATAACAGTAAAAATAACTTATACCAGGTGATGCAACAAAGTTACGCTTTTCTAAAACATTAATTCCTTCATTATTTTTCCTGCTGCAACAAGGAATCCAAACATACTGATTTTTATTTTCATCTTCTATAACAAAGCCTGTATTCCACTTTCCTTCAATATATTTAAAACCTTCTGGAATATAAGGATTTTTACATTTTTCTAAATCTGTTTGAATTTTAGAAATAATTTCTTTATAAGTATTTCTAGAATTTTCAGCTTTTTCATTTGATTCTTTCAAAATTTCTTCTTGAGATTCTACAGAAGTATTTATAAATTTAAAATTATCAACAGTAGTAAGTATAAATTTTCCAATTACAAATACTATAATTACAATAATTATTCCAATTACAAAATCTTTTATATAAAAATTAGATTTCCCTATTTTTTTATTTAAAAATTTTTTTATTTTTTCCTTAAGTTCAGCATTTATTATGATATTTACAATTAAAAATGTAATAATCAATGCATAAACTATATTTTTTATAGAATACATTTATAAAATTCTCCGTCCTATTTACTAAAAAATAATAAAATATAAACATAAATTTTAATATTCTTATATTTTAGTTTTGGAATATTTTATAATACAAGCTAGATTTTATATAATATGTTTAAACAATTATAAAAAATTTCCAAAACTTCATTTCTAAAACATTATATACTTCCATCTTTAATTTTTCAAGTACAAAACACTAATAAATTTCCATGTTCTCTAAAACTAAATCTGCAAATACACCAAAACCTAATGTCGGATTTGAAACTAAAACATTAGTTACAATTCCTATTAATTTTCCATTTTGAACAATTGGGCTTCCTGATAAACCTCTAATAATTCCTCCTGTTGTATTAATTAATTCTTCATCTGTTACTTTAATTACAAAACTTTTATTATCATCTAAATCATTTAAATAAATTTTTTCTACTTGAATACTATATGACTTTTTTTCTCCATTTACATCTGTTATAATTTCTGCTTCTCCTATTTCAATTTCTGTTCTTAATGCTACTTCCATTTCTTCTTTACTATCTAATACTAAATTTTCTTCATCACTCATTGTTCCAAAAATTCCAAATTTAGAATTTTTTTGAATTTCTCCAATTGTATCATCATTTACAGTTCCTCTTACTTCTCCAGGATTTCCACTACTTCCTTTAGCAACTGAAATTATATTAGTAGTTGTAAGTTCTCCATAATCAATTTCTAAAAGATTTTCAGAGTCACTATCTATAATTCCATGACCTAATGCTACAAATTCTCCTGTTTCAGGAATATAAAAACTTAATGTTCCAACTCCTGTTGCAGCATCTTTAACCCATAAACCTAACTTATACTCATTACTTCTAGTATGAATTGGCGTAAGTGAAACTTCCTTTTGAGCTCCGATTAATATCTATAACAGTAGCTTTAATAGAATTTCCTTTGCTCTCATTTATTTTATTTTTTAAATCTTCAATTGATTTAATTTCAGTTTCTGAAACAGATACAATTCTATCTCCTTCTTTTAAATCACAAGTATCTGCTAAAGTAAGTCTATTTCCAGAAATATCTTCTATCTCTGAAAATCCTACTATCATTACTCCATCTGTATATAGTTTTAATCCAATCAATTTTCCGCACTGGTACTACTGAAATTTTATCTGCTATACTTAAATCTACTTTTTTAAGTTTAGTATTTCCTAAACTTAAATTAAGAACATAATTAGAAGAATGACTGGCTCCAGCTCCAACTTGTACTTCTCCTTCTAATTTTAAAAATGGGCAAAGCTTTAGTTCTAAAGTACTATCATTATATAATAATAACTTATTTGGAAAGCTTGAAACATTTACTATATATGCATATAAAATTAACAATAAAAAAATAGCTATTACTCTTCTTATATTTTTCATAAGATTATAATAACCATTTTTACATATTTTATTTATAATAAATTTTTATTGATTTTATAGTTGTACTAGCATCATTATTAAGTGTTATATTGATATGGTCTAATTCAGCACTTGATATAAAATCTTGATTATATTCTATTGTTCTCATTGTATTTGATGTTGTTGGTATTGTTTGAGGACTATTATATTTAAATGAATCATTTAAATATACATCCATTGTCGAAGTATAAGTTCCTAGTCTACTAGTAGTTCCTTCTAAAACAATTTCAATTTTAGATATATGACTAATATCTGGACTATTTGTTTTATTATATGAACCACCACTAAAACTTTGTAAATTTATTCTATTTACACCAGCACTAGCACGTACTAATGTTCCTCCATCATTATTTAAAACTTGGTAACCATAATTATCACTAAATGCTACAGATTTATATAAATTATTTCTCTCCTTTGCAACAGCAATTCTATATGCTTTTAATTTTCCTTTAGTTTGCTCTCCACCCTCGATTAAGTATTTCAAAACATCTGTATTACCATCAAATTTTTTGCCAGAGGAATCTTCTATAATATAATTAGAATCTACAATACAATTATAATCTGTATAAACCATATGGTCATAAACATATTTCGTAGTTGCTTTATCATAAACTTTATCATATTTTATTTCTTTTGATTTAAAAGAAATATATGAATTATTATCTTCTAATTCTGGACAATCTATTCTGTGAGCTGTTGAAATTAAAGCAGATCCACTATTTAATTCTTCTCTTGTATAATCTATTCTAGCAAGAGTATCATTTTGATTTGCTGGGTCATCTACTAATATTCTTGGTATATAATAAATTTCATTTGGTGTTACAGTAATTTCATTATTATTACTAGATACAATTGCATAATTATTATACGTTTTTAGTCCACATTGGAAGCCTTGCATAAATGTTACAATTGAAACATTGCTCATTATTTTGTCCCATTCTTCTTCAGACATAATTGGCATACTAAATTCTGTTGTTTTTGTCCATTCTGTATAAACAATCATAGATAATGATAAATTATATGTTATAGAATTTTTTATAACATTTCTTCTATGTAATGCAAATGCAGATTCTGCGTTTTCTGGGTCATTTTTATAAGTTGCTGTTGCCTCTCTAAATGGGTATATTGTTGTATCATTTTCAAAAACATGGAACATTTTATTTAGTAATGATGTACCTTTATTTATATTTGTAAGAATATCACTCGTACCATCTTTACCCACATTAAATATACTATAATCATTATTTATAATATCACTTGCTTTAACATCCCTTAAATTTTCTCTAACCCAACTAGAAAAAATCCATGAATCTATATAATACTTAACTGCATTTTGACTATCTTCCCAATATCTTGTGACTCCATCTTTTTGATAACTTCCATCTCTATTGCTTATTGTTGTAGTACTTCCACCACCATTATTTAATGTAATTCGAACTTCATGTTCATTTGGATTTATAATAAGTTCATCAAAATGTTCTTGTGAATATTCTGTCCATGATGATATTGTTCTTCCATCAACTACAATCTCTGAAATTAAATCATTACTAATAAAATATCCTGATTTTGAATAATAAACATCTTTAATTTTTCCTTGGATATTAATAAAGTTATCTAATGTATAATTTACAGTAACATTTACATCTGAATTAACATATGTTGCAGAATATGAAATAAAGGATTTTAATATATATGACTGCTTATAATATGTTGATTTGTTTGGATCTCCTGTAATTGTGTGTAATACTGTGCTATATGTCCCATCTATATTTTTATATAATAACTGACCATATTCTTCTTGAATACCACTACTTCTTAATTGTTCATAATTTACTAAAGCATTTGTAGCATTAAATCCTTTATCATTATTATATACAGCTGTAGTTGAACCTTCTTCATACTTTAATGCCTCTTGATTAAATTTATAAATTCCTATTTTCTTTCCACTTGCTAATGTTATTACTCTATCTAATGTTACACCTATCATATCTGTAGATATTGTTTGACCATATTTATCTGTACAAACTTCTGGTGTATTTGTTGGTGAATATATATAATATCCATCATATAATGTATATAACATAGCAGGAATAAATGGCTGAACATAAGCTTTACTAGCATTTGAAACTCCCATATTTGTAGCTAATGTATTAAAAAATATATTGTTTGAAGCATCAATAATACTTCTTAATGAGTCTGCAACAGAAGCCAAATCTTCATTTGCAGTATTTAATTCAAATGCAGCCATAGCATCATAAGTAGCATCTAATAATTTAATATCATAAGATTCTTGAAGTTTTATTGTATCTACTTGAAGTGAAATAAAATATGCAGTTACTAAAATAATTGGCAAAAATATTACAACAAAAATTACTGCCATATGTTGAAGTCTCATAATTTTTTCTCCTTAAGTTTAAAAAATGAGGAATCGGTAAAACCAGAACTCCTCAAATATCTTTAAATTTTATCTAGTGTTTGTTCCATTTGCAGCAACTAAACCAGAAGCTTGAGCTGCTATTTGATATGTTCCATTTCCGCTAATTGAATAAAATACACTTCTAATTGTTTGAGATAGTGTTTTATTATTATTTTTTGCACTAACAGAAATTATATCTCCTTCTTTCATAGTATAAACTCCATCGCCTTCTCCTGTGTTTGATGTCATGTAATTCATAATTTGAGAAGTATATACAGAATAATAAATATTCTCACCTATAACTTGTCCTTGTGTCCAAGCTGATTTTTTACCAACATTTTCATCTAGAACTTTAACTTCAATTTCAACATCATATGAATTTCCTGTTGCATTTAATTTATTCATCATTTTATTATAGTCATCCAATGTAATTTTACCAGTAGAACGTGCTGTACTAACAAAACTTGTAACTGCTGTTTGAACGGTTAGCTCTGCTATATCATCACTTCTTTCTGCTATACTCATAAGTGGAAAAATAAACATTAATATCGCTGCTAAAAATATTGCAACAATTGTTATTAAAGAATCACTCATCTTTTTTAGTTCCTTTCTTCTTTCAAATAGCTTTATTTTATTAATTGATAAGTTATAACTATTTTTGTTGAAATTTGTTTTGTTCCTGTTAGTGAAACAAGTTCATCAAATTCATCTGTAACTGTATCACCTTCATATGCATATTGACTAAATATTTCTTTAAATTTTCTATTTTTAAAATTGTTTAGATATATTTTATCATTTTTGCTTCCATTTTCGGGAGTTGAAGTTATAGCTAAACCTGAACAACTTCTACCATAATCTACTAAAGTATTATTTATATAGCCTTTAGAGCCACTAATATACATATCTATTCTTGTTTTGGCATCCTTATTTATGCTTCCAAGCCAAGGAGCTCCAAACATATAACATGGTCTGCTGTTAGCATCATATAAAGATATCAAAGCTCTTTGCTGGTCTGTTCTTAACTGAACACCTGAAGCATCATTCTCATTTTTAGTTTTGGCTTCCATAAGATTTCCTTCTGTAGTAGTATCAAAATATTGCATTAAATTTCCTGCTTCATCTAAAATTTTAACAGCAAAGCTTTCTTTATAATATCTGTATAAAGAAGGTATTATTGTATCAATTCCAACGATTCTAGATGCATTATTTTTATTTTCATCATTTCCAGAAATTAAATCTGTTAATTCTAGAGTATCATAATAAGCTGTTTCATCTAAAGACCATACAAGATTTTTGGCAGTTTCATTAACTTTATCTACTAAATATAAGGTTACTGAAAATGCTATAACAAATACTAAAACAGCAAATGCTATGTATAAAGCTTGTACTGCGTTTTCCATAATACCTCCTTTATCTTATATTATTAATATTTTATTGTGATTATTTTAATTAATCCTGTAGTTTCATCTGGTTCCATTGTTACTTGATAATAATGTGTGTTTGCAATTCCATTTCTTAATTGAGTCATTAATGATGAATTTGGTGCAGAAACATCAGATACAATATTATCTCCTCCAGCTTTTTGTCCAAATCCAGCTTGACCATTTACATTTACATTTGGTCCTGTTGCTTTTGTACCATTCCAGTCAATATAACAAAGATCTGGTAATTTTTCATCAGCCTCTTTATTAACACCTGCATTTGAAATCATTTTATCTATTAATGATTTTACTTGACTACCTGTTAATTTTCCTTCATAATTTTTAAATTGGTCATTAAATGCTTGTATTTGTAATTCATCTAATGAGTTTGTGTTTGTTGCACTTTTTGCCATGTTAAATACATAAATACCTAATGCAATAATTAATATTGAAAGTAATATAGCACCAGCTATAATTAATGCCTTTGAAGCGTTCTCCATACCTTTTTCTTCCTCCTTAGTTTTTTTATTTTATTTAGAACTCCATAAATTAATATGGAAATTTTAAAGACTATTTTGATATTTCAAAATCAATTTTTGAAATTCTTCCGATTTTCATGATATTCTATATTAGTCATTTTAAATAATGCTGTTGCATATGCTTTAGTAAAACCTAAAACTCCTATTTGCTCTAGTGCTTCCATTGGGTAATAATTACCTTCTTCTTCAAGTTTTATACATATTTGTATAGAATATTTTCCATCATTTTCATAAATATTATTATCTTTTTTTGATATTTTGTATTGTTCATTATTATCTATTGCTTTATTTAGCACAGTAGTTACATCAACTCCTGTAATTTCTTTTTTAGTAAATTGTTCAAACATAGAATTAAATGCTGTAATTTCTTTTGCTGATTGAACTTTATTTGTATACCAATTAAAGAAAATAGCTATAATGACAATGAAAATTGTAATTAAAATAATAATAGGTTTCTTCATAATTTAGTCCTTTTTTATTATAATATATATGTTTTTTTTTTTCAATATAGAAAATAAAAATTTTAAATAATAACAATTTTAGTGTTACTTTTCAGTTCTATAAACAAATTTAAATTTAATCATTCATATTTAAAAATTTTATGATTAGATAACCATTTTAGGTATATATTTGAAAGTAACATTTTATTTAAAAATTACAATCTTTTAGTAATGTAAATTTTACAGTTTCTATTAAGCCAGTTTCCTCATTTAATTCATAACTTCCTGTAAAATAATATTTATATACTGTATATGTTCTATTTTCATATTCTATTACTTTTGAAGCTCTCATTTGAGTTAATACATCATATAAGTTAACTTCATTTGCAATTTTAAATTTTTCAGTAGCATTTATATATTTATTTTCAAAATTAGTTCTTTTATCTGTAGAAATTTTATCACTTCCTGAACCACTAAGTCCATACATAGTATTTGGTTTTACTCCTTTATTTGGTTCAAGTAAAAGATATTGATAATTTCTTGAAGCATTAAATGCAAAATCATTTTTAAAAGCGCCTAAATCAACAATAACTTCTACAGTATTTACTACTTCTAAATAATTATATTTATAATCATTATTATTTCTACTATTTATATCTATAGCTAAATTAACAGCAGAAACAACATCTGTAACTTTATTTAAATTCTGAGAAGCAACAATTAATGCTTGCTTATAATAACTTCTACCTATTACTGAGGTAGTTTGAAATAGATTTCTATACTCAATACTTTGGTTTCTTCCAGTAGATGTATCTTTAAAGGATTCTCCTGTTGAATCTATAGTAGCATATGACATAAAATGTGAATTAAAAGCATCTATACTTTGTGAACTCATTCTTTTTTGAGTTGTATCAGAAATTTCTCCCATATGTTTAAACATATACATCATAAATGTAAATAACATAACGGCGATTAAAACACTTGCTGCAATTATCAATGCTTTTGATACATTTTCCATTTTACGAATGTTCCTTTCTATAGATTTATAAGATGTTTTTTTAAGTATCTATTTCTTCAAAACTAATTTTATTAATATATCCTGTATCGTTATTATACTCTACATTTGTACATCTAAATTTTCTAGTTTTAAAATCATATGCAGCAGTTTTCCATGTAGCACTATACCAGTCAGAATCATTAAATGAAGTTGGCATTGGTGAATTTAAAATATTTTGCTCCATTAATGTTACTGTACTTAATAATGCTGAAAGTTTTGCTGATTGTTTTCTTGAAGCTACGCTTGAATTATCTTCAATTCCACTTCCAGAAAGCAAATGATATGTTGTATCGTTTCCAAAGCTTGTTTGCAAAACATCTGAATTACTAAGTATTTGTTGAATTGTTTTATTTTTATTCATTTTAGCACCTGTCCACATTGCATCTGCATATGATATATTTTCTTTATATAAATTACCATTTTGAAAATAATAATAAATTACATTTGGCATTTTGAACTGATTTACTCCACCCATAAATAATTGGTCTGTAAAGTTTGACTTAACTGGTGCAGCTTCTAAACTTGGAATTCTTACTGACATTCCAGAAGAATTTCTATAATATACATTTAACTCTTCTTTTAAATAAGATTTAAGTTTAACTTCTACATCTATAAAATATTCAGTTCTAGCTGCAGAACCAATTGTTTCTGTATCAGTTCCATAATAATTATTATAAACATATCTTTGATTATTATTTTGAGCTTTATTTAGACAAGATAATACATCTGCTCCATACATAAGTCTTTTATCATATGCTAAAAATGCTTCATTAAATTCAGCTTTATTTAATACTACATCTGGTTCATCTATAACAGATTCCATAAGGGAAATTCTTTCCCAAGCAAAAGCAAGTAAAAATATAACTAATACTGCAATTAAAAATCCGAGCTGCAATTCTTAAAGCATATGTTGTATTTTCCATATAGTCCTCCCTTTCTCAAAATTTAATCAAAAGAATTCAAATATTTTTATATTTTTTTGTATGCTCTTCGTGAATAAAGAGCATACATTTTATTTACTTAAGCCATACTTGACATAGTTGAGAATGCAGAGCCCATAGATGTCATACCAATTACACAAAGAGGTAAAATCAAATATCCAACAAATAATGTTACCATTGGGGCGAACCCAAGAACTTTACCTATCATAGATTTTCTAGATATTAAAATATCATTTGATTCTTTTCTCTTTTCTTGATAATATGCCCTTTCTGTGTCTAGTTCATCAAAAGCTTCTCTAATAGGAATTTGTTCAACTGCAGCTTGAAGACTTTCAATAATACGAATAAATTGTGGGAATGAAACATCATTTTTCATTTCTTCTAATGCTTCCCATGGACCAGATTCATAGTTATTAACACACTTTGAAATTGGGTCTCTAAAGATATTTGAATATCTTTCAATCCATTCCAAAATCATTTCAACATTAACACGCTCTATTTTCATAAGCATTAAGATTATTGTTTGGAATTGCATTATTTCATTTTCCATTTCCAATTTTCTCATCTTTAATTGGAAAATTAATAATAAGTTTGGTCCTCTATATCCAATAAGTGCTATTAAACAAGAAACTAATACTTCATACCAGTGAAGATAATTTTTATTAATATCATTTATTTTCTCTAGTATTCTTTCGCTGTCTTTTTTAATTACATCATCAGTTTCTGCTTCATAAATTTCGCTTTCTCTTAAATAGCCTTCCATCTTTGCAGCATCTAAATTAGCTTCATATAAATGTTCTTTTATAAAAATATTATCATGTTCTGTAACAATGAGTGCTTTAGCTTCTTCCGATTCTGTCATACTACCGCATTAAATCAAAATCTGATGTAGGATTTGTATAAATATAATTTACAGCCATTTTATGACCTACTATAAATACAAGTAATCCTACTAAAAATGCAATAAATGCACACACCAGTTTATTTATATAAAACCATTCCATTTTTAATTTGGAAGCAGAATCTTTCAATAATGCTTTTGATTTTCTATATTCTTTTGTACCATCTTTTGGTATAAATAAATCTACAAACTTCTTTATATTTTTCTTTTTATAAAGCTTTGCTTGCCAAGGATTTTCTGCATTTTGAGTAACAGTTGTACTTCCATTGTCTTTTAATTTTCTAACAAATATATAACAAATTATTGTTAGAATTAAAAGACCAACCTCAGCATAAAATCCACCTGTTCCATCATAAAAAGATTTCGTAAAAGAGAATTGAGAAATTGCCCATGCTCTAATAGCATTTATTAATAGAACTGGCGCTATAGCTATCATAGATAAACTTTGAAACACATAATCTAATTTATCTCTTTTTAAAATTTCTATTTGCATCTCTTGAGTAATATTATTTAAATTTTTCAAATATAGAGATGCTCCATCTTTATCTTTTCTATCTCCAAATTCTTTAGTTAAATATGAAATTCCTGCAAATTCTTTTAAATAACTATTTGGAGCTATATCATAATATTTTTCAAGCTCAGTTTCTGGGTCATCTGAAATTAATACTTCATATATTTTTTCAGCTTGTCTTGAAACATCTAGCTCATCATTTTGAGCTACATCATAAACAGCTTCTTCAACCATGTTTGATTCATGGAAAGCATGTCGCATTTCAGCAAACATATCTATTTGTTGCTTTAGAAGTCCACCATCAATTTTATCTACTTTACCTTCCATATATGTTTCTATAAAGAATACTTCAAATAATAGAAGTGCAACAGTTAAAACAAGGTTTCCAGATGTTACTAAAAATATAACTATTGTTAAAGGAATTACTATTATTATACCTTTTAACATAATTTGAGCTGTTTGTTTTCTTGTTAAATATTCATCTTCTAAATTTATAATTTCAAGTCTTCTTCTTAATTTTAAAGCATATCTTCTAAGAAATGGAATTCTAGTAATTTGTACATAAAATTTTTGATAGAAAACTTCCATACTGAATGCGTTTTCTTTTGTTCCTTCAGTAAGTTGTGCTATGTATTTTGTGTTTTTACCCATCATCTTTTTTCTAAGAGACATGTATAGTACAATTATTAATGCAAATACAGCAAAAACACCAATAATTAAATATTTTAAAAATGCCATTGAATCCATTTTTTAAAGCAACACCTCGCTTCCTTGGTTCATATTTTAATTTTCATTATCTTCATCATCTTCTTCATTTTCAAAGCCAAGACCATCTAAAATTGTATTTCTTATTTCATTTTCAGTTTTTGGCACTTCAATTTCAGGTTCTTTTGATGATTTATTTAATCCTAAACTTTTAATTACTCTTCTTTTTGTTTTTTCTTCTTCTAGATTTTTATTTAGATTTTCTTTTGGAATTCCATTAATATTTTTGGGAATTTCATTGTTTTTCAAAATTTCATTATTATTTTCTAAAGTTACATTTGCCTCTACTGCTTTTGGAACTTCAAGATTTAATTTATTTCCTAAATTTTCATGTATCTTTTGTGTTTGATTTACTTTAGAACTTTCAATTCTTTTTATTGGTTCTGATTTTATTTCATCTCCATTTTCATCATATTTAATCATTTTTGGAGGTTTAATTCCCCAGTTTCTCTCTAAGAATGCGTCAAATGCAAGTTGGTCTTCTTCGTTCATGTTTATTCTCATTTCTTTAATGTTATTATCAGAAATAGGATTTGTTAAAACATATCTATCATCAACAAACTCTAAAATATTACGATATGTATATAATTCACTATTTGTTGTTTTTGAGAAAAATACTGTAGCATTATCGAAAAATTTGTCAAATTTTCCTTCTAAAGTTTTTTCTTTTCTGTGTTCAAAATTATATTCATTTTTATTCTCAATTGGAATACACTCAGTAACTCTTTCGATATAACGTCTACCTCTAAAGTCTTTTACTAAGTGAATGTCAAAGTTTAATACTTGAACAACCTGTTCTTCTGCTGTTTTTTCATTTTTGAATACACCAGTTCTTAACATTGAGTTACGAAGTGCTGTAACTAAATCTGGAAATGTTTTAGCATGGTGAGTAAATAATGTAAATTTTGAAGCAACCTGGGCAGCTTGAATCATCCAAGCAGCAACGGGGTCTGTAGCAACCTCACCAATGATATTAACAGAACCGTCAGTTTTCTTTTGAACATCTAGACCTTCTTGTCCGAGATACTGTTTCAGTTTCACGTAAAGATAAAATATTTCTAGTTGGATAAATTTTTCTTAAGTGCAACTCGAATGCAGTTTCTTGAATTCTTAGGTTCATAGTTTCATATATTGATTCAATAATTGCCATAAGCATTGTTGTTTTTCCGGCATCCTTGCTCTCCAGTAAGTGAGATAATTCTAGCACCTTTAACTAAATATCTTAAAAATTCAATTGCTTCTTCTTTTCCATCATATCTAATGATTTGTTCTAGTGTAGCTTTTTTAGTATCAAATTTTCTTACGAAAAATGCCCATGTTTCAGACATACTTGGTCTTAAAACAACAACACGAGAACCGTCCTTCATTTCATTAATTTTATAACCATTAGTATCAGATAACTGACCTGGGTTATTATATTTATAAATGTTTTGACAAACTCTTTTTAATTCACTTTCAGTTCCAAATGATAAGAATTCCAAACGAATTGATTTACCACTAAACATAATCCAAATTGAATCACATGCTCTTGGAACTTTTGATTCCATGGCCTGTTTTAAATAGTCACCATCTGTTTGAGCAACCTGGCTTAAGAAACTCTCAGGAAGTCCAGATACTCCGTCCAGATACACCATCAATATTCATATCTCTTATTTCATCTATACTGCTATAACCTTTATATTGTTGATAAATTCTTTGTACTACTACTTCTAATTTATCTGCAAAACCTAAATTTAAATTTTCTTGTTCATAAATTTGGTCTATTTCTTCAGAAGTTATAACATAACAAGGCTTTGTTTCTCCTGCTACATATTTTAAACTATCTAACTTATATTTCTTTATTAATTCTGTTAATGCTTCATAAGAAAATGTTTTCTTATATTCATGAATTAAAACATCAAATTTATCTTGGGCAGTTAAAAGTGATGGTACATCAAATGGAATTGCTTTTGAAATATTAGTTTCATCTACACCATATTCTTTAGCAAGTAAATCATAAATTAACTCTTTAACATATTTTTTATCGTTAACATCACCATATGTACAGCCTTTTAAGGCCTTTTTTAATTCATATTTTTTAGCCTTTCTTCTTTTTAACTCTTCTTCTGAAAGACCAATATCATAAAGATTTATCTTTGTGATTTCATCTAGTCTTTTTTTGACGAATTTAATCATTTTCTCTAATGTATATGTTTTATCATCTACTTCGACAGCATCTTCGACTACTTCTTCCTTATTCTTTTTTATTGAGCGTACTATCAAGGCCAGTACAACTACAAGTACCACAAAAATCATCATTATATTAGTAATACTCATCTTTTGGTCCTCCATTTATTTTTTATCTTTAAATATAGTTTTTTATCTTGTTCCTCTTAATTCTTTTAGTTTATTCATAATCATTTGGCAACTTCTTTCAACTTCGTTAAAAAATGTATCATTTACAGTTGTTCCAGTTGCTAATTTTTGTTTTGTGAAAAAATCTGAAGTTCTTGCTTCATTTGTTGCTTCCATAAATCTTACATTATATGGTATTGAAGCAATAATATTTTTTTCTTTCATATATCTAGTTGCATTTTTAATATTATATTCTGATGATTCATCACTTTTGGCTAGAAGTGGAAGAACATTTTTCCCTCCAATCAATTTATCTTGTTGTCTTAAAGTTTTAAAATTATCTATATTCATTAAATTTGGTGGCATTACATAAACTATTACATCTGATTTTTCTAAAATAAACTTAGAACTTGCTTTTTTATAGCTTTTTCCTAAATCTACTAAAACCATATCATAATATTTGTTTGCTGTTAATATTAAATCTTTGTATAACATCATTGATTTTTCATGTTCTTCTTCTATTCTTGTTTTTAAGCCAAGTAAAATATCTAATCTATTTTTATAAACAATTCTTGTATAGTTTGTTATAATTTCAGGAGTGGCTTTATTACTTGCAATAGCACTAATTAAACCTTCTGCACCAGATGAAATATCGACTTTTCCAGCTGTAAGTTGCTGAAGCGTTTTACTTTCTCTTGGCTTCCAAAACGCTTTTTCAATTGTTGGATCATCAAAATTTGCATCTATAACTAAAATTCTATAATTATGTTCTATAGCCATTTGAGTAGCCAAAGCAATTATTGATAATGTTTGACCACTTTCTCTATTTGATTCATTCCAAAATGAAATTACTGACATACCTAAAAAAATCTCCCCTTTAACTATTTTAGTCTGCTTTTTCTATTATTTTCATTGCTCTTTTTACATCGCCATTTGAACATCCGTGATAAATTTTCTAAAAAATATGATAAAGCTTCTAAATAATCATTACTCAAATTAGAAAATTTTATTCTTGAAAATCTTTGATTTTGAAAAATCTCATATAAATCTGCTGTTTCAAATGGAAAGTAAACAACATCATCTTTCCAATTTATTTTATAACTTAATGTTGACAAATCTAAATATTCAGATTCTTCTGCATTAGGATCTCTTGTAAATATAACTTTCATAATTTCTGTTGGTTCTTTTATTTCTCTTAATACACTAATACCTCTTTGTATAGAATATACATCAAAACTAGTTACAAAAAAGTGTATATCTCCTGGTTTAAATTCAAAATTCACATAATTTTCTGGTCTATCTAAATCAACTAGCATATAATCATATGCTAATTCATTTGAACTAGCCATATATTGTTTTATATCTTGTACATTTTCAAAACCAATTGCAATATCAATTCCATTAAATGTTGTTATATATTTTGGAGTTGGTGTCATTGTTGGCACAATATATCTTGTTTTTGTTGTTATTGTAGTATCAACGAATAAAATCTTCTTTTTTAATACTGTTAAAATTCTTGATGCATATATAATTAAATCCGTCTTATCATATCCACCGAATTAATGCAACTTTTTTCATAGCATACTCCTTTTCTTAACTTACATATTTAGAAATTATATATTTTTGAATATAAGATTCTTTAAATAAAATATTAAAGAATCTTATATTATGTTTTTAATATGTTGTTCCTACAACTCCAGTTCCTTCTAAAGCTGAAACATACTCACTTCTCATAGTTTCTATAGTTGTTATTTCTTCTTGTCTGCTTCCTGCAACTGTTGCAGCTTTTTGTTCTTCATCCATACCTTCTGTGTATCCATCAATTGCAGCTCTTTGTGTTCCTTGATTTTGACTATTCCATCTTGAAAGTAAAGCTGTTTTAGCATCATTTACTATATTTGGATTATTTTCCATTGCAACTAAAACTTCATTTCTTATTGCATAAGTTTGAGTTAAAGCATTTTGCATTCCTGGTTCTTTATATATAGTTGCATATAACATAGAACCTGATGTTAAATAACTATCAACTATAGCACTATTAATTGTATTTATATCCATTTCAGACATATTCATCCAGATTGTAGAATCTGTACATTGTTCTATTCTTTTTTTAGACAAAACTATGTAATCTTGACCATTTGCTAATTGATATCTTATATCTACATAATTTCCATTACTTAATTGAGATGGTAAAACTATCATATTATATTCGATAATTCTTTCATCATCTGTAGTTTGTTCTCCTTCTGCATATACCATACTTTCAATCATAACAGAACCTGTTGGTATATCTATTTTTGCGAAATATTTTAATGGTTCTCCTGTTTCTTCATTATAACCAAAACTTCCTGGAGTCAAATAACTTCCGACTTCCATAAACCCATTAACAGTTTCGATTGTTTTTGGCACTAACATATCAGCAGTAATTTCATCTCCTGATTTTACCTCATCAACTACAGTATATACTGTAGCTTCTGTAATTACTAATGCTTCTTTCTCTTCATTTAAAGTATTAATTCTCATAAATAGGAATGCAACAACAACCGCCATAATTACTAGTGCTATTAAGAAACCTATTAAGAATGATTGTCTTGCTCTTCTTTGTATTGGATTTGATGCCATTTTTTATATCCTCCTTAAATTTTAAATTACAATTTTTTTATTTCGACCTCTTTTTAGAAGTACTCATCATATATTACATTTTACATTAGTTTTTGACGTTTATCAATGCATTTTCACATTTGTTACACAAACTTAATATTCAAGTAATTTTTTTGTTAAAAAATGTTTTTAATTGAGTAATTTTATATTATATTTTTATTTAAATAATTTTTCATTAAAAATTATTTTTTATTTAAGCAATTTTTTATTTTAATAATTATTTTTATTTAAGCAATTTTTTATTATAATTATTTTTATTTAAGCAATTTTTTATTATAATTATTTTTATTTAAGTATTTTTTCATTAATAATTATTTTCTAAAACATATTTTTCAATTGCTTGACATACCCCATCTGAATTATTATCTGTTACTATTATATCTCCACATATTTTCATAAAAGGATTACTATTTCCCATAACAATACCCAAACCAGAATTTTCTATCATTTCTCTATCATTAAAATTATCTCCAATTGCAATAACTTCATCTTGCTTAATTTTTAATTTTTCCATAAGAAACTCAATAGCAGTCCACTTATTTACATTTTCATTTGTAATTTCAGTATAATAATACTCCACTAAAACTTCTTCTGTACCACATTTTATTTTTTTTCTAGACATATATTCAACATCCAAAACATCGAATTTATCTAGTATTTTTATTTTTTTTATTATACTATTGAAAATTTTTATATCTTCATCACATATTGTAATTTTCAAAAAATGTTCATTTTCTAAATTATTAATATAATCAATCATATTAGAAACAATATTTATATATGTTCTTCTATTTTCAGGTTTTTTTAAATTTTCTTTATGATAATATAAAACATTATAACTTAAATTTTTGGCTATAATTTCTTTTTCTGTATATACATTATAATGTATACTATTTTCTTCACATATAGTTGCAATTTTTAGGACTTGTTCTTTCGACAAAAAATTACTATAAATAACTTTTTTATTTTGAATGTCATAAACTGCAGCGCCATTTCCAGAAATAAGATATTTATTTGTTCCAAGTTCATTTGCAAAATTTTCAATTGATTCTATAGTTCTTCCAGAAGCTAATATAACTTCAATTCCACTATTCATAGCTTTTTTTAAAGCATTTCTAGTTGCTCCAGAAACTTCACCTCTAGAATTAAGAAGTGTTCCATCTAAATCAATAGCCATTAACTTGTACATAAAAAAACCTCCGTTATTAAATAATCACACTTTCTTGCATATTATATCATTAAAACTTTTTTTTACAATACTTTATTCGACATTTTTATTTTATTATTTCAAATCCTTGTTATTTAGCCTTAAGAGCAAATTTTAAATTTAATTACTTAGTTAGTTTACTTTATTTTTAAATATCTTTTTTATATTATAGAATTAAAATTTTTGTTTTAATATTTTTTATTTAACAATTCATTTTAAGGATTAACTAAAGATTAACAAAGATATGGAAGACAAACAAAAATCTAAAAAAGGTTGTCTATTATATAATTTTTCGTACGACTTAGCAAGCGGCCAACCTAAGGGCGAATGGAGTACTTGCTTTAGCAAGGACGACAGCAAGGAGTAGAAAAATTATATAATAGACAACCGAGTCACTTGCTTATTTTAGACGTTTCAAATTAAACTATAACATATCTTTGTTAATCTTTAGTTAATCCTTAAACATCTTCCTACTAAATAAAAATATTTAAATTTAAACTTTACTTTATAAGCAAGTAGTAAGAAAAAAGTAAACACATTTTAGTGTCTACTTTTTTTACTATTTACTTTACTATTATAAAAAATTATTTGTTTTTTATTAAAAAATTTTTCAAATTTATCATTTTAATTCTAAATAAGTATTTTTTTAATATTCTATTTATTGGAAGCGTATTAATATTTAACATATTTAATAACAAACTTTGTTCCAATATTTATTTCAGATTCTACTTCAATATACCCATCACTATTTTCTATTATAGACTTTGATAATGCTAATCCAATTCCAATACTATTTCCACTAGAGTTTTTCCCTTGATAAAATCTTTTAAATATATGTGGTAAATCTTCTTTATCAATTCCATATCCTTCGTCTATTATTTCAATTTGAGAATATACATTATATTCTTCAAAATTTATTATAATTCTTGAATAATCTCTTGAATGCTCTATTCCATTTTTTAAAATATTAGTTATCGCTTCTACTTGCCATTTCAAATCACATTCAAGCTTTAAATTTGAATCTCCATTTATAACAATTTCAACATTCTTTAAATCACTTAATGCCTCAACATTTTTTATAGCTTCATTTATTATATCCTTTATATATACTTCTTTTTTTATAAATGTTATAGTATTTGCATCGAATTTAGACAATTTTAAAATTGCTTCTATAAAGAAATTTATATTTACAATCTCTCTTTTTATATCTTTCAAAAAGTCTATTCTTGTAACCTCTTCCATTTTATTATTTTCTAAAATATTGTCTAACATTATGTTAATAGATGTAAGTGGAGTTCTTAATTGATGAGAAATATCTGATAAAGAATCTTTTAAATTTATTTTATCTTGTTTTGAATTTTCAGCTATTTCTTTTAACATCACTGTAATTTTATAAATTTCATTTCTTAAAATAGAAAGCTCTCCTTCTGTATTTGTTTCAATTTTTAGACTATAATTTCTTTGATTTAACTCTTCAATATATTTTGTAATTTCGCTAATAGCTTTATTATTGTTTCTTTTATATTTAATAATTATAATAATTAAAATTATCCAAAGTAAGCCAACTATTCCTATATTAAATAAAATAAAAATTTTAAAATATTCATAATTTTCTAAAATAGCAGAGTCTTTTGACAATTCTATTCCATACTTTAATAAAATATTATTATCAACAATATCTTTTGAATTTAAAATATTAACAATTTCTTGTTTTTTAATATTTGGATTTTCATCTAATATATTTTTTGTAATCTGTGCTATTTTTAAATTAAAATTTTTTGTATATATTTTATATTGTATAATTGTACTAACTGTAATCATAGCCAAAAAAATTATAAGTGTTAATATACATATTATAACTGTTTTTTTTAATTTCATATTATTCTCCACTATCTATTCTATATCCAATTCCTTTAACAGTAATTATTATATCTGTTTCTAATTTATGTCTAATACGTTTTAAATAAACTGTAACTGTATTATCATTTACATCATTACCTGTCCATTCCCAAATTTTGTCAATTATACTTTCACGTGAAACCACTTTATTTAAATTATTAAACAATAAATTTAATATTTTTATCTCAAGTCCTGTAAACTCTATTATATTTCCTGATTTAGTTACAACCATTTTATCTAAATCAAATTCTATATCTTTAATTTTCACAATAGTATTTTTATTTTTCCTTAAAAAAATTTTATTAATTCTAGCAATTAATTCTTTAGTTTTAAATGGTTTTGTTATATAATCTTCTGCTCCATTTTCTAAGCCGTTTACAATATTTTCCTCGTCATCTTTAGCTGTTAAAAATATAGTTGGAATTTCAAGTTTTTTTAGCTTATTACAATAAAATTCCATGCCATTTCCATCTGGAAGAGAAATATCTAAAATAATTAAATCTACTTTTTCTGTATTTAATGTTTGTTTTGCAATATTTAAATTTTCACTCAATAACACTATAAAATTTTCCTGTTCTAAAGAATATTTCAATGCTTTTGCAACACTTTCATTATCTTCAACTAATAAAATTTTCATTTTTATTTAAACCTTTCTTAAATATATTCTATTCTACCTTGATTTAGTGCATTTTTCAAGATTATAATTAATAAAAAATACTTTTTATTATAATAATTATGAATAAAACTAAGTTTTTCCAATTTCAAAAGCTTAGAATTTAATTTAATATTAAAAATAGCATCTCAAATATTTTTTATATTTGAGATGCTTTATCAATTTTAAATCTAATTTTTAGATATTATCATTACGTATTGTATCAATAATGTTATGTTTATTAACTTTTCCAATGCTGTATCTCATAACAATAAACACAAGTAAATAAACACTAATAGCACAAATCCCTATAGCTTCCCATGGTAAATTCAAACCTGAATCAAACTTAATTGAAAATGCTTTATAAATAAAGAATGTTCCAATTATTCCCATAATAATTCCATAAATAAGAGCTTTTGTTCCATAAAAAATTGTTTCTAAATTAACCATACGATTAAATTCTTTTTTGGTCATTCCAATACTCTTAAGGCTTGCAAATTCCTTTTGTCTAAATTCTATGTTTGATGTAACAGTATTAAATATATTTGTAACTCCTATTAATGTAATTACACATATAAATCCATAAACAAAAATCTTCATAACTAAAATCATAGCTTTTTGTTCTTGAACTATTTTTTCATAATTATGCAAACTAACATCTAATTTAAGTTTATTAATATCTTCTTCAAGTTTTGAGGCATCTGGTGATGATATATATAAGTCTGAAGCTTTCCAATTTAAGTAGTCATCAAATTCACTAATATCTAAAATAATCATTCCAGACATACTAGTACTATTTTCCATTCCATAAGGATGAACATTTGATATTGCTCCAACAGTAAAATAAAAATCTTCTTCTCCTAATTTTCCTACTATTTTATCATTTACAGAATATTTA
This sequence comes from Clostridia bacterium, assembly GCA_022790975.1. Lineage (GTDB taxonomy): Bacteria > Bacillota > Clostridia > TANB77 > CAG-508 > Scatovivens. The sequence continues at coordinate 28,051 of JAAVYF010000010.1, forward strand.
TAAGTTCTATCTACTTTAACAGTATCTTCATCTTCATTCCAGAAATTACATTCATCTATTAAAATACATTTACCTTTAACATCTTTTGGATTTATTTTAGCTTTATTTAAATATTTCTCAAATGTTTCATGGTCATATCCAATAATATAAGGAATCATAACCTCTTTACTGCTTATTATTTCTCCATTTTCATCATATTCATTCATTTCATCATAATAATTATATTTAGTATTTACATAACTAAAATCTTCAATCACAAAATTTTCTTTAATATTATATGTTACATAGCTTTCATCAATATTATCTAAATTTAAAATTTGTTTAAATATTTCTTCGTTATTTTCTCTATCGAATATACCATAAACATTTATATTATAACTATAATCTGTATAATAAAGATTTGTATAGCTCATACCTTTATCTAAAAATGCACTCATGCAAATAAATACAAAAACACTTACAGCAATTGAAATTACAGTTGTACGATATTTCTTTTTACTTCTTTTTAAATTTTTATAAGCTAAAACTCCACCTGTTTTAAATATTTTTTCAATTACTATTGGAACTTTTAATTTTTTTGCCTTAATTTTTATATCTCCAGAATTTCTAAGTAATTTAATTGGATCAACTTTTGAGGCTTTTCTTGCAGATGATATTGCAGATAAATAAATAGTAATTAATCCTAAAATAACTGATATTAAAATTGCTATCCAAGAAAAATCAAATACAAACCCATTAACATAAGCAAATAAATATTTTCCAATTATTGAACTTACTACTTTAAGCAATACCCATATTGCAAATATACCTGAAAGTACTCCTAAAGGAATTCCAATTATACCTAATATTAATGCTTCAAAAATTACATTTTTCTTAATCTGTTTTTTAGTTGCTCCAATAGATGCTAGCATTCCATACATTTTTAACTTTTCAGTTACTGCAATTGCAAATGAATTTCTTATACAAAAAACACTTGTAACCATTATTATAATTAAAATAACACTAGACACAATTATCAACATTGAAAATGTTGAATCAGATAATTTAAAAACTTCCAATCTTAAAAGTTCATCATTTATATCAAAATCATCAAAACGAGCTTCATCACTCAAAATGTCTTCATAATCTGAAACTCCCATAATCTCTGCAATTGAATTTTCATAATCATTTGGATTTTTAAGTGCTATATATGCATTAACATCATTTCCTGTAATTCCTGTAGTAATCATAGTATAACCACATTCACTATAATCTTCAAAAGTATAAACTGGTCTTTCTATAATTCCAACAATTTTAAATGTATAATTTTTTGTATCTCTTAATTCTTCATCCTCTTCTAATAATAAAGGATTACCCTCTATCTCATCACCATCTAAAGAATATCTTTTTCCTATATTTAAATTTAAAGTATCTCCTATTTTATAATCCATTCCACCATTACTTTTCATATGTTTACTTATAACAATTTCATTACTATTTTTAGGAAAACTTCCTTCTATTAGTCTAAATTTTAATTCATCAAATCCAGATTTATCCACTGAAAAAACTCTAGCATATGGCTTATATTCATTTTCACTTTTTTCTAAAATGCTATAGCCACATTCAGTAATTTCAATTATTTTACTTATATCTCTATTTAATTTTAAATCTTCAATATCTGTTTTGCTTAAATTTTTTATATTAATATGATAATATCCAGCTTCTTGAATTGCATTTTCTACTAAAGTAGCTTTAAAACTTGTAACTATTGTACATAAACCACAAATTAATGATACTGCAAGAATTATACCAATAATTGTGCTAATTGTTCTTTTTTTATTTAATTTTAAATTTTTTATTGATAATTTTTGTAATGCATTCATAAACTATTATTCCTTTCTCATAAATTATTCAAAAATTTTTCCATCCTCAATTTTAATAATTCTATCTGCTACTTTAGCAATTTCTAAATTATGAGTTATCATAATAATTGTTTGATTCATATCTTTATTTGATTTTCTTAAAATTTCTACAATCTCTCTACTTGCATTTGAATCTAAATTTCCAGTTGGTTCATCTGCTAAAATTATAGCTGGGTTAGTAATTAATGCTCTTCCTATTGAACACCTTTGTTGTTGACCTCCAGATAATTCACTTGGCAAATGTTTTTTTCTTTCATATAATCCCATAGATTTTACCAAGTTATCTAACTTTTCTCTACTTACTGTTCTATTATCTAAGTCTAAAGGAAGTGTTATGTTTTCTTCTACATTTAAAATTGGAATTAAATTATAAAATTGATATATAAGCCCAACCTGTCTTCTTCTAAAAATTGCAAGTTCGTCATTATTAAAACTATATATGTCTTTATCGTCTATAAAAACTTTTCCGTGATGTAGGTCTATCAACACCACCTATTAAATGTAAAAGTGTTGATTTTCCACTTCCGTGACGCTCCAACTATTGCAACAAATTCACCTTTATTTACTTTAAATGAAACATTATCTAAAGCAACAACTTTATTTGTATCTTTGCCATAAACTTTTGTTAAATTTTCAACTCTTAAAATCTCCATAATATTTTCAATCCTTTCTAACTAAAAACAATTGTATTTTCACTTTATGTTTAAATTATACATTATTCAAAGTGACTAATAGATGACTATTTTAAAATTTTTTAATAAAAGTTTGTAAGTTGTATATAAAAAAACTAATAATTTATATATCTAAATTATTAGTTTTAGTTATTGTACTATCATCTATTTTATGTTTTCAAACTTATTTATTTAATTTTCTGATATGTATAAATATTCTTAAAAAGCAATATTTTAGTAAAATTACAATATTTTATAAATAACATACAATATCTTCAAATGTATCATATCCGCTTTCACTGTTAATATGACCAGCTTTAGGTATACAAATTTGTTCTGTTGCAATTGTAGCAGCAAACTCTTTTTCTGCTTCATATTTTACATATGGGTCATTATCTGAATAAAAACATATTATTTCATTAGCATATTTTCTTACATCTTCTAAATTATTAGTATACATCGTTTTATTAACAGTATCATATTCTTCATTTATTCCAAAATAATTATTAAATCCACATACAAATATTAATTTTTTTACTTTTAATTTATTTTCAATTAAAAATTTTGAAATAAATATTGGTGCAATACTGTGGCCTATTATAATGGTATTTTCATTAATTAAGCCTAAATCTACATAAATTTTAAGCAATTTGCTCCAATTTTGATAATTTTGGTATTCTACTCCAATAGGAAAATCTGGCACATATACTTGTTTTCCATCATCTTCTATAAAATCATGTAACCATCCTATCCAATTTGAATATGGGCTACTAAATGAACCATGTATTATAAAATAATTTTCCATTTTTTCTTGTATAATTTTCTTAATATAATAAACTATACATTCTCCTTCCTTTATTGATTTTTTAAATTAATATCTAAAAATTTAATTTATAACTATTTTAATTATTTTTTTTATTTATTATATAAATCCAACCAGGTTGCCAATTTTTAGTTTTTCTCCAATCTTTTTCAATAGCATCTTGCCAGGTTATATTTTTTGTAATTACATCTAATGCTAGTTGAGGAGCTTTATGTGCAACTAAAGCTATAGTTTTTCCATCATAATTTTCTAGCAAATAATTACAAAAATCTCTTAATCTTTTTTCAACATCTTTTAAAGATTCTCCATTAGAAAATTTATTATTAATATGTTCTTCATATTTTACTAAAGAACTATCTTGTCCATTTAAATCTCCATAATTACATTCTCTAATTCTATTATCATGCACAATTTCTTTTAAATTTTTAAATGTATATTCTGCTGAATCTATAGCTCTTTTTAAATCTGAACAAATAACTAAATCTATTTCCTCAAAATTAATTTGTTCTTTTAGGTCAAGACTTTGTTTTATTCCGCTTTTCACTGAGCTCTCCTGGTAGCCATCCTGTAGATTTATGTTCTATATTATCTTTAGTAGTCCCATGAACAAAATAAATAATTTTAACTGCCATACATCTTCTCCTTAATCCTTTTGTATATAGATTTTTAGCAATAAAACTTTTAATTTACAAATTTTATATTTATCTATCATAATTTTTGCTTACAAACTTTATTTTCATCTATTATAACTTTTGTTTACAAATTTTATTTTCATCTACCATAACTTTTATTTACAAATTTAATAATTCTTATTATAATTAAAATTTTTACTTATAATTTTCTAAAAATTCTTTTAACTCATTTATATCTGCAAATATTTTATCAAAGATTAAATATAAAGAATCTGTTACATCATATTCTCCAATTGCATAACATTTTTTTCCAAGTCCATAGGCAATACCAGCTTCAATATGAGCAGATTTACCTGCTGGTAATACTAATAAATAATTTTTAGAATTTTTTTCACCTTCTAAATCATTTTTAAATATTGTTTTTACAGCATCACTTTGAAGTTCTAATTTTTCAAATGTATCTGCTAAGTTATTATCATTTAAATCTAATCCTGCTTCTTTATGTGATTCCTCATTTTTCAAAAAACAATAATGTGATATATTTAAATCTTCAAAAATTTTACAAATATTTAATATATTTTCTTTATTTCTTGTTCTTCCTGCAATAAAAAATTCATATTTTTCACTCATACTTAAATTCCATTCCCTTCTTTTAAAACTTCATATCTAATATAATATTTTAAGATTTATATTACTATGCTCAATTAATTATCTTATTTTTTTCATTAATTGTTTGTATTTTATTTCTCATTTTATATATTCATATTCTTATTTATAAAATATCTATATATCTCTCCCCAATTTGATACCTCTTTCAAATACTCACTTTCGTCTAAGTGTTCTCCTCTAATTCCTCTAAAATATATAGATATTAAATTATTTTCTTTAATCTTTTTACAAATATTTGGACTATCATCTATCATTATATCTATATTTTCTTCTATGCAAATTTGAAGTTTATCACTAACTTTCCAATAATATTTATTAAATTTAATATTTTCTTTATTAAGTTTTTCCATTACTATATCTATCATTTTATCACTTTCTTTTCCTCTTGAAGATACAATAATTAGTTCATGTCCCATTTCTTTTAGTTTATTTAATACATATTTAGCACCTGCCATTATACTAGATTGTTCTGATATTGTACCTAAATTTTCATTAATAAAAGTCTTTTTTTCCTCTTCAGTCCAATCGTATTTATCTTGTGCAAAGTATTTATCTTTATAGATTTTACCGTTTCCTCCACACCTCTCAAGGTCAAAAATCTCTGCATTTGCTAACATTCCTTTTTCATAATCTAATATAACTCCATCTATATCAATTCCTATTTTCATTGTTTTCCTCACATCCTTAAATTATGATAGCATTATATCATAAATATTAAAAAGTTGAAAAGTTTTTTGATATTAAAACATAAATAAAGAATAAATTTTTAAAATTTTATATTAAAATATTGACTAAAAATTGTAATTTTTATTACAAATCTCATCTAGCTTTTTACTTTACCAAATGCCCTAAAATAATCAAGTGTTATATTAGTATAGAAAATAATTTCGTATATTTAATTAAGTTTCTTTAATTTGTCAAAAAAATTTTTCATTTTATTTTGTGCATTATAAAATAACTTTTTATTTATACTAGGTTTATATTCTTCTACAAATTCTCTATTATCAATATAAGCCCCATACCATAATTCAATTTGTAATGTTTCGCAATTTTTAAATTTTTCTTTATAGTTTCTTGTTATAAAGCCACCTCTATAAGGAGCATTTTCTTTAACTTTAAAATTACATTCTTCTAAATTATTTTTAATTATCTCAAAAAATTCTTTGCTAGTTGTTTTTCCAAAATCATTACCTAGTACAATATCAGCATCAACATTTTTTCCAAAGCTATGTAAATCTATTAAATATACTTTATCAAAATATTTTAATTTTTCTTTTAAATTTTTTTCTATTTCTTTATGATAAGGAATATAATAATTATCTATTCTATATTGAATTTCATTTTTAGATAGTTCTAATTTATACATATCTTTATTAAATGTTGTTTTAGTATAAATTAAATTTTTATTATATAATAAATCATTCGATTTACTTTCTAAATCTCTGTTAGTATCAATCATGTATCTACTAACATTATTGATTATTACTGTAAAACCCATATCATCTAAAAAACGATAAAACTTAGGCAAATACCAATCCATATTAGCTAATATAATATTATCGACTAAATTACTATTCATATTTTCTGATATTAGTGTTCCGCTATGTGGAATACTAATTATAAAAGGATATTTATGGTTATTTTCATTAATTAATTGTATTTTTTTACTAGTATTATTCAATATATTATATTTTTCCATATTGTTATCTTTCTGGTTCTTCATTTTTTACTTCTTGTTCTTTAATAACCTCATTTACAAATCTCATCAATTTAGCCTTATCTAGTTGTCTAATTGCAATATGTAAATCTAAAGTACAAGTATCTGAACTCTTTCTTATAATATCTTCCAATTCTTCTATTGAATAAGAAATTAAACCTCTAAAATTTTGTTCACTAAAACCTTGTGGTAATAATAAAAATCTATATCCCACATTTTCATATAATTCTATATTATCAACTGATTTTAAATAAAATGTATTTCTTCCTGCTCTAATATAACCAGAATTTTCACATTTTTTCATTTCTAAAACTTGATGAGAATAAATACTATTAGATAATTCTCCCATATCAATTAATGCTTTTTCATTTCCAATAAACCAACCTTCTTTAACTGCACTTTCACTATATCTTTTATCTCTTGAACCAATTTCTTCTGATATTTGTCTTTTATATTCATTTTCATCTTTGCAATGCTTCTTTATTAAAAATGAATCTACATCTCTATCTAAAACTTTTTGATATAAATTTCTACTACCTACATCATATTTTGGAAAAATAGAATATTTTCCATTTTCATTTATAGGTATTACAATTTTTCCTTCTCTTGTAAAAACTATTGTAAGTTCTGTTTGATGTATAATTTTTTCCACTTTTATTTCTCCTATTTTAATTTCTAAATCACATATTTTGATTTCTAACAATTCTATATTAATAAAAATAAATTTTAAATATAATCACTTAAACAATTGTTACTTTTTCATTTTGAATAGCAATCGCAAGTTCTTTCATTTTAAATTTTTCATTCTCCTAATTATTTTTCATATATACAAAATTCTTCTTGTATAATTGTTTTTAAATGTATAACTTTCACATTACAAAATAATTCTAAATATTATTGTTCTCTAATATATTTTTCTGTTTTTGTTAAATATACTGTTGATATTATCAAGAAAAACATTAATATAGAAACCGAAATTGATAATACATTTACATCATAAAAATAATTATATAGAACATAAACTAAAATATAACTAATTATTTGCCCTATTGTCATATAAATGTTATATGTAAGTATATGTTCTTTTTTATACACTTCTAAATCATTAACTCTTATTGAAGCATAAACTATACTACAAGATTCAGATTCTATAATTGTTCCAAAAGAATTCATTAAAATATAATATAATAATAATGTTATAAAGCTTGTATTATATACAGCTATCAATGATGATATAAATATAACTATTGCTAAATATGGATAAAACATTTTCTTTATACTTTTATTATTTATTATTTTTAGTATTTGCAATGATAGAATTGAAATTATTGCAAATACTGAATTATATGTACCTAAATCCATCTCTGTTCCTAATCTTAAAAATAATATTATTGGCAATAATTCTGTTATTACACCTTGTGAAGATATTCTTCTATAAAACATACATTTATAAATATCTTGTAAATATTTTCTATCTTTAACTTCATAAAAGAATTCTTTTAAATTTAATTTTTTATTACTAACTGTAAAATCTTTTATTTTAAAAGATATAACTATAATAATTAGTGTTTCTATTATTAGAGTAATAAATAACATATAATAAGAATATTGATTTATTATAAATCCTGAAAAAACAGGAATTATAATAGTTGCAATATTTGAAAGTATATTTATATTTGCAATAAAATTACTCATTGTTTTATTATTATTTGAACCAATTATAATTAATTCATATGGCATTGAATAACATACCTCTGATAGTCTTTCCAATATTTTAAATAAAAAAATATATTTAACTATGTTTTCTTTTAATACCATTAGTAATCCTATATTTAATATCAATAATAGAAAACTTGCTTTATAAATAAGTTTAGCGTTTTTAGAATTTATAAATTTTAATAACATATAACAAATTATAATTTCTGCGAAAACACCAAACAAATTATATTTTATAACAAAACTTAAATCATTGTTAACTATTTTTAATATATATATATTAAAAAATAATTTAAAGAAAATTCTTATAAATTTTCTAAAAAAAGATATTATTGCTATAAACTTTCTATTTTCTTCCTCCAATTATTTTTCCTCTTTACACTTTTTTTACTTAATACATATAATCTATAATTTTCTAGCAGATAATATTAATATAAATCTGTTACAGAGTTTCTATTTTATAGTTAATATTTCTATTCCATTTTGTTTTAATAATTCTGCGGTTATTCCATTTCCATTAATTATTGTATGTGAAAAAGTTCCATCATAAATTTGTTCATAACCACAAGATGGGCTTCTTAATTTTAATAATGCTTTTTTTACATCATATTTTTTAGCTAAAAACAGACATTCATTTGCACCTTTTACAAATTGTTCTGTAACATCTTTTCCTTCTTTAGTTAAAACTTTATCATCCACTCTTTCTGATGCAATACGAGGTGTTGGTAATCCACCCATAATTTCTGGACAAATTGGGATAACTTCATAATCTTTTAAGAATTCATCTATCTCATTAGAATAATTATTACCACCATTATATTTACAATTAACACCTAACAAACATGCACTTACTAATATTCTCTCTTTTTTTAATAGTTTTTCTTCTTTTTCTTTACTACTCATATTTGTTTACCTCTCTATATTATTTTTGTTATTCATATTTTTTCAAAAAACTATACTACACTATAATGTATTTGCACTATATCATCTTTTTCTTTTACTACTTTTTCTAATTTCAATTTATTTTCAAAATAATTTCCTTTAAATAATGGTATTCCTTTATTTAATATAAAAGGATTATAATTTAAAATTATACTATCTACTATACCTTTTTCCAGAAAAGCATTGTTTACAGTTGCTCCACCTGAAATAAATAATTTTTCATAATTCATATTTTCACATACTTTTAAACATTCTTCTATTGAATTACAATATGTAACATTTGAAAATTCTTTTTGAGGATTACTTGTTTTACTCAAAATAACTATATTTACATTTTTTAAATCATTTAAATAATTATCTCCCCATGATAATATATTATCCCAAGTTTTTCTTCCCCATATTAGTACATCATATTCTTTTAGAAATTCTAGCATTATTTCCCAGCCTCTATAAGATAAAAAATCTTCATTTCCATCTTCTGTAGCAATTAATCCATTAATAGAACATGCCATTTCAATTGTTACTTTTTTCATAAATTTCTCCATTCTTAGTTATATAGTTTTATAAATCTTCTTCATCAATTAAAGGAATTATATCTATACCTGGTTCCTCATAAGGATGAACTTCTCTTAATCTTTTTAATACTTTTTTTACTATATTAATATCACATCTTGCTTCTATTTTTTCTTCTTCTACAACTTCTAATTTATTACTTTCTCCAATATATGGATTAGCATTATCTGAAGGTTTAAATGTTCCTTTACTCTTTGTAGATATAGTACAATATGTATAATTTCCTATAATCCCTGCGCCTTCTTCACAAATAGCATTTCTTACTTTTTCACTATTTGGAATTGGTACTGTTACAATAATCTTTACTTTTTTAACATCAAAATTCATATTTTTTGACCTCACAATTTTAATATTTTTACTTTTGAAATTTTATCATAAAAAATAAAATAAGTAAAGGAGCTGTGTGCCACAGCACACAGCCCCTCCACTTTCCTACTAAACTTAGCAGAAAATATACCTATCTACCTTTCCTTCCTCTTTTAAACATCTTCCTTTTGCATCTGTACATCTGTGGATGTTTTTAAATACCCACTCAGCGGAAATCAGATAAAACACTTCGCCGTTTTCGAAGTATACATCCATTCTCTGGCTTGGTAAGCACTCGACTTCTGACTTCAGCCTCAGCTGGAAGTTTACATTTGTGCAATCTTGTGCAGTCTTGATAACACGCCGCAAAGCTCTTAATTCTGTAACATCGTCATTTTTAAAAGCCTTTTGGATTTTATTTCTAAACTGTGACAGAATCTTTTCTGGACTACTGTTGTAGTCTTCTTGCCATACTCTTATTCTCATTATTTCACAATTAAGAGATGGCTCCTCGTTATCACTATCGACTATGCAGAACTTCAGTAAATCTGACAAAATGTTCCCCAGTTCTTCCACATCCACTCTGTACTCATAATGCCAGACCTTTTTGAAGTCTAGGGTGATGGTATAAACTGGCTCGATAAAATCGAGCAGGTTAGAATTTTTAAGACCTATGCTCTTCCTAACTCTACCAAACACAAAACAGCTTTTTTCCGGCCTTTTGTACCTTTTGTCGATTACACATGGGAATTCTCTCTTTAAGTTATATTTATATTTCCTTTCATCCTGAAGAGCTCCTTTGTAATCATAATATAACCGTAATTTATCACTCTCACAATCGTAAAAATATAATCTTATTTCCTCTTTTTTCTTGCGATAATAAGAAGCTTTACAAATTTTGAGAATTCGGTTAAACTCCCTGTTCCATTCTTCCCCTAATGGGGTTGAAATTTCATTTGTCTTTTCTGTTACAAACAAATGAAATGCCTTGCCGTCATCTTCTAGTAACCACTGCGCCTTCTCCTCTGCATATACATATGCAAAAGGACACTCTCCATCAAATCTTATTTCTCCATCTGAAAAAAGTTTAGATTCTTTTTTACGCAGTACAAAAAGTGCTTTCCGAAAATCGGGGTTAAAAATAAAATAAACCGATTTTCCTTTAACAACCTCTTCATAAGAATAAAGATTTTCTTCGTACATATACATATTCATACTTTCCTCCTGATTTTTGAATTCTGAGTTTATAGGTACAATGAAAGTAAACTTTCATAGTTATATAAAATTTACAACTACTATAATTATACCAATTTTGCATTTTTATGTCAACTTTATATCACTTTTTAAACTTTTCAGACTTTTGGACTTTTTGGGACGGTTCCAAAAAGTTCCAAAAGTTTTATTTTCTCATCATCAAATGTTTAGAAATACAATTATTTTCTATTTCTTCAAATTCATATAAAGGTATAAATCCATTATTATTTTCTTTCCAAATTCTTTGAATATCTTCAAAGTAATTATTTTCTACTATCATTTTCTAGCCTCTTTTATTATATTTTATGAACTTTTTGGAACCATCCCCGAAAGTTCAATTTTATTATTTTTAGCGTCGATACTCCATTTTATTATTCCATAGATATTTATCAATAAATATCCAATAGAAACTAATAACATCATAACAGCATTATTTCCTTTATTTATTACTGTTATAATCCATATTGTTAAATCTACTACATTATTAACTAACCACAACCACCATGATTCCTTAAACCTCAAAATCATTAAAATAACTCCACATAAATTTATACAATTAGAACTAGCGTCCATAATAGCTAGTCTTTGTCCTGGAATTAAACTTAATAAATATCCTAAAATAAAACTACATATAATGCATGACAATGTGATTATTATAGAATTCTTCAAATTAAATTCTCTTACTTTTACATTTTTATTATTATCTAGATTCTTTTTCCAAGATATATAACCATGTATTTGTAATGGTGCAAATATAAACATATAAAAGAAAAATATACCAAATAAATTATTTTTAAATGATACATATCCAATTAAAATGTAATTTATTAATCCTAAAATGTAGTTTACTCTTTTTCCTTCACTTGCAAAATATGCACATAGTAAACCAGTAGCGAGTATTGTTCCACCTATTAATAAATCTTTCGTAATAATTCCAGATATTAGAGAGATTACTATACATACTAAAATTATGATAATATATTTTTTATTCATTATTTTACTCCTAATATTAGGACTTTTTGGGACGGTTTGGACTGCGGTGCATTTTTTGTCAAAAACCGAAAATCTGAAACTTTTTGGAATCGTCCCAAAAAGTCCAAAAAGTCCCGAAAGTTTAACTCTTTATACTTTTATTAAAATAACACTTATAATTATTAAAATTGCTGATATAAGTTTTCTTAATAAATTATCTTTTTCATTTAAAAACAAATATCCTACAATTACATTAAGTATTACCGTTAAAGCACATAAAGGTGCAATTACTGTAACATTTCCTAATTGATATGCTCTTAATTGTACTATTATCATTATCCCCCAAGATATGGCAGTTACAAATATTGCCTTTTTATTTCCATTTACTAATTCATCTTTTATTTCAGAAATCTTTACTCTTTCAAAAATCATAATTAATAATGCTGGTATAATTAATGTTAATGCTACATAAAATGGCAAATTAAAATTATCTGATATATTTACATCTAAAAATAATGCTATTGTAAATGTTATATTGGCTAATACACCTAACAATATATATTTATTAAATTTAAATTTTCCTTTTTTGTAAAATATTAATATATTACTAAATATAATAAGCATTGCTCCAATAAATTTAGTTAATACAAATTTTTCTCTAAGAAATATTAAACCTGCAAATATCATAAAAGTAGTAGATAATTGTTTAAGCATACTAAAAGTTGATGCTTCTATTCCACTCCTTACAGTTGTATTAATTCTATCTGTTATAGCATAAAAAACAATTGACATTCCAAGCATAATATATATATTTACATCTGTAGGTAACTTAAACTCAAAAAAAGGACATAAAACTAATGATACTATTCCTGCTATCATTTGTAACAATATCGTTAAAGCTCCTGCCTTTTTTAATGTTTTTGTTGAAATTTTAAAAACTTGTGTGTATGTAGTTGCAAAAATCAAATATAATAACACATATAATAACCAATTATTTAAAATATTCATATCTTTCCTCCATATATTGAACTTTTTGGGACGGTTCTAAAACGTTCATTTTTTATCAAAAATCGAAAATGTGAACTTTTTGGAACTGTCCCCGAAAGTTCGAAAGTTCAAAGGTATCAAAATAATCTTTATTTGATACATCATCTATGTATTTTTTTCCAGAAGTTACCACTACCATTTTATATAATCTCCTTTCCATGTTCTTCTAATCTTAATAAACGATTATATTTTGCAATTCTATCTCCTCTTCTTGGTCCTCCAATTTTTATATAGGTAGCATTTAATGCAACCGCTAAATCACACATAAAAGTATCTTCTGTTTCAATAGACCTTTGAGAAACACAAGTTATCATATTTTCTTTTTTGGCTTTATAAAAAGCTTTTATTGTTCCTGTTAAAGTTCCAACTTGATTCATTTTTATTACAATTCCATTTGCCAATTCACTATTTATATATTTATCTTGTGTAGCAAATAAATCATCTCCAACAACATTTATATTTTTATACTGTAACCTCATCTTTTTCCAATACTTTTCATCATTTGAATCGAATGGATCTTCTATATATGTAATATTATATTTTTCAATATATTCATTTAATATATTACTTAACTCTTCCGAATTTTTTATTTTACCTTGATATATATAATTTTTATCTTTAAAGAAATGTTCAGAAGCTACATCAATTGCAACTGATACTTCTTTTTCATAATTTAATATTTTTATAGCATTTAATAACATTTTAAATTTTTCATCTATTGACATATTTTCCACAATCATTCCACTAGATTGGCCATATGCTTTTAAAATATCTTCTTTTTTTAATTTTTCTTCAATATAAGAATAAATTTCAGTAATTGCTTGTATAGCTTTAGAAAACGGATGAATATTAACTGCAATCATTATATTTTGAATAGAACCATTTTCTTTATGATTATGAACTCCACCAGAAAATATAGCAATTAATGGTATTGTAGCATTTTTTTCTAATTTATAATTTGCCAGTTTTCCTATATATTCTACCAAAGTTATATTTTGAAGTTGCGTCATAATTCTTGCAAATGCTAATGAAAATGGCAAACAAACATTAGAGCCTAGTTCTTTCATATAGCCATCTAATAAAGAATCTAATTCTTTTTGTTTTTCTAAATTTCTATTGTAAATTTCATCAATCATCTCATTTAATTTACTTTTACTTGTTTCATTTGTTGTTATTACTTCTCTTCTTCCTGGAATAATGGCTGATGGTGATGAGCTAATTGCTTTTATGTTATTATCTGTAATCATTTCTACCTCTACTGCTTTTTTTCCAACTGAATTTAGTATTTCTCTTACTTTAATTGATTTTATTTTTACCATTCAAAATCTCCTTCATAATATATGGAAAAATATCAATTGCTTTTTCAATTGGCAGTTTTCCTTTACTAGCATTTTCTTCATCAAATTTTGTACTTCCATCATTTTGTATATTTCCTCCAGCTATTAAAACTGGTACTTTATCAGTAGAATGTATTTTCATTTCACATGGTGTAGCATGGTCACATGTAACAATTACAATATCATCTTCTTTTATATCTTTTATTAGATTAGATAAAAAATATTTATCAATAAATTCAATAGCTTTAACCTTTTCCTTTGGTTTATTATCATGTCCTGGTTCATCTGGTCCTTTTATATGAATAAATTTAACATCAGCTTCATCAGATATAAAAACTTTTTCAGCATTTATCAAAAATTCTTTATCTAATTGTAAATCTAAAGATTTAGAAAAAGTAAAATTCGCACCAATTAACTTAGCTATAGCATTTTCTGCTGGCAATTGACCATACATAGAAAGAGTAATTCCAAATTTTTCGTAAAATTTAGGCATTTTCTTAGGTTCTTCTCCACCATCTCTAAATATTAAATAATTAGCTGGTAACTCACCTTTTTCTATTCTTTTTATATTTACTTGATTATTTGCTAAAATTTCATTTGATTGTTTTATAAAATCATTAACAATATCTGCAGTTAATTTACTTTCTTCTTTCTCATCTAATGAATTACATTTTAATGGTCTTTGTTCATAATTTTTTACTGGTGTTCCCCATACTCCATTTTTTCTGAATCCAAGGTCTGTATTAGATACATTTCCAGATAATTTTTCTGTCTTACTATAAAAAACTAATATTCCTCTATGGTGTCCAAATGCTAATAATTTAAAATTAACATTAAACTTAAATAAATCTACGTTTTCTGTTATATCTTTTGCTAAAGTTTGTAATTCGTCATCTTCTAATCCTCTAGCAGTTCTTCTATCTAATGTTCCTAACTTTTCATCATAAGATGCAAAATTTATTCTAAAAGCTACATAGTTATATCCTTCTGGAATAAAACCAGTTCCTAAGCCTTCTAACGTTCCTCTTCCTGGATAATAAATTTTTGGATCATACGAAAGTAATGCCATACTTCCTGAGTCAGACTCTGGCGTTATATTTTCATCTATTACAGTTACTAAAGTTTGCATACCTTTTTTTACTAATGTATCTAATGCTGGTGTATTAGATACTTGTAGTGGTGTTTTATTTCCAAGAATTTCTATTTTTCTATCTGCTGCACCATCTAATATAATCATATACATTTTCATATTTATAAACCCCATTATAATTTTTTGTATTAAAACATCATAATTATATGAACTTTTAATTGCAGTAAAAAATTAATACCTACATCATTTAATGTTTACAAAAAGTACATTTATTATATTTTCATATCTTCCCTTTAATATTTCTCTTGTTCTTGAACTAAGTTTATTATAATCTCTTTCTAGTTTTTTCTTTACAAAATCAGTTCCATCTTCTAATGATAATTTCATTTCATTTTTTCCAAATGCTAAATGAAATAAAGACGGAATACAATCAAAATGAGCCATAACATCAGCATCAGCAACACATTGCTCTTCTATAGTATTTCTAAGTAAATCTTTACTACCTCTATGTCTTAATACACACTCTTTAACTCTTTGTTTTCTATCTTGTGGATAATTTAATTTTGTTAATAACTCATCTGCTATTTTAGCACCATAAATATTATGCTCTTCTCTAGGACCACATTCTGAAGGCATTGCTATATCATGAAGTAAAGCTCCTAATTCTACAATTTCAACATCAGCATTATATTTTTTGGCTAATTCTACAGCGTTTTTTACAACATATTTGATATGGTCATTCCAAAAATCGTAATTATGTTTTTCTTTATATGTATTACATCTTATAATCAGCTCTTTTTTTATGTTTTCTACTATATTATTCATAATTTTTTCTACTCCTATAAATCGCTTTTTCTTGTATCAATATGAGTATTAGAATTAAATGGTGGATTCATAATTTCTATCATTTTCAACTTTCCTTTAAATGCAAATTCTGTATTTATTGGAATTTGAATTGTATCTCCACTTTCTATATCATATATTGTACCATTAATATTAGCTTTTCCATTTCCTTCTAATATGTAATATATATGTATGCTTTCAGATTCTATTTGATAAAATTCATGACCCTCTATCATATCTATATAATCTACTTCTATTCCAAATTTTCCATCAGTTAAATTATAACCTTTAAAAAATCTGTTACATTCAAAATCTGGAGTTTTTGGGAACTTCTTAATATAACTACTACTCATTATACTCTCCTATCCTAATTCATATAAAAAATATTTATTTCATATAATCTCTAATTTTAAATAATAAACAATCATCTAATACCTCTGTTGATGAAAAATTACTTAAAGTATTACTATCTTTCCAGTCTATATCAAATAAACTTATATCCTTATCATATCTTGGAAAAGCATGATAATGAACAAATGGATCTTTCATCATCATAATCATATAATTAAACTTTATTGCTCCAAACTTTTCTTGGCACAATTTTTCATACCATTTTATTACTTCTGGAAACTCAGCACCTTCTTCAGGTAGCATTCCACTAACATTTTCCGTTTCTCTCTTTAGCAAAATAACTACATCTCCTAATGTTGCTTGTTTTTGCCTAACACAAACAATCCAATACTTAAACTCTTTTACACAAAGTTCATATGGTCTAAATTTTTTCATAAATTCTAAATTTTCCATATTAATTTCTCCTATATTTTCTAATATTAATTATTTCAAAATTCTTTACTATTATCTAAATCACGCTTTCTACTAAAATTTTATGCATTTATATTATCATAAAAATCAAAAAAAATAAAGTATATAACAAATTAAATTATTACATATACTTTACTTCTAAATAAACTATTAAATTATATTTTTAACTACAATATATTTATTGTAAATCTGTTAAATTTTAAATTTATATATTAATCCAATGTTTTTGATAAAATTTTAGTTTCACAATTTAATAACATTAATTAATAATTATACTCTCAAAAAACTTTTCTTGAAATTCTGTCAATTCTCGAATCTCAGCATTTGTATAATGTTTTCCTTGTGGTACTAAAACTAATTTATCATCATTATCGTTTAATCTATGTATTACCGCTATACATTTTCCTGTAAAACTTTCTATTGGTTCAAAAATTCCTAATATATAGCAATCTAATTCTTCTCCATCTCCACTTATTGTATCTGGTATATATCCATAATTAATAGGATATATAAATCCATATTTGGGATGCTTTGACCCCATTTGTCTGTCTATTTTAGCTGTAATTGTTTTTCCAACATAATCATCAAATATTCTCCAAGTTGTTGTTTTCTCTTTTTTTAATATTAATTTACTTAATTCTTTTCTAAATTTTAAAGTTTTCATTTTTGTTTCTCCTCATAATTTTATTATATAATTATATATTTTGTCATCCAATATTTCATGATATTCTTTGCTTGGATGCAATCCATCAGGAATATATCTTATACAATCTTCCATTGTATTTATATCACAATTATTGTATAAATCAAAAACTAATATATTATTGACTTTACATACTTTTTTTATTACATTTGCTACATCTTCCAATGAATATCCTAAACTATTCTTTATACTTGTAGCATATTTTAAATTACAACCTTTATCTATATAAGCTCTTTGTAGTGTTGTGATAAATCGTTTGTACCACCAAATACCGCTACTACATCTGCATATCATCCATATTTATATATCTATTACACATTGGTTTATAAGAAATCCCATTATCTGCTAGTGTAGAACTATTAATTCCATAATTTCTTAATTCTTTAAGAGCTAATCTTTCTTTTAACAACTTTTAATAATTTCTTTCTATTTGTTCTACTGTATTTGGATTATATCCACAAGTAATACTATCTCCTAATATGTTTATAATTTTATTCATTTTTTATCTCCCTTATTTAGTGTGGATAGTCATGTCTACAATACACACTACTTGTACTATATAAATACTAATATAAAGTTTGAATAGTAAAATTTCTTCTCGAATCTTTCCTAATTAAAGGTTCTTGTACATTGTCTTCTATTAATTTCTTATAAGCATAAGGTTTTCTATAAGCATCTCCTAGAGTTTCTCTACTTCTATATTCTCTAATCTCACTCATATTAAACTGTATAATTTTAATGTCTTCTTTATCATTCATTACTAACATTTCACTATTTAACTCATGTTTATTTATGTTTCTTACTATTGGACTATATGTTGAAGATTTTCCTCCATGATTTGCATAGTTTACAGTTACAATCCCTACTTTGTCATCATTTTTGTTTATAATAATTGCATATGATCCTGGTCTTTTTATATATTGTATATTTTCTTCTTTGCTTCCTATATATTTCATCTTTTATCTATCTCCTACTTTTTATTTTGTCCTTCTTACATATTAAATCTAAGTTTCGCCATATTTGTTATCTCTTCTTTAATATTCTTTAAAAAATATTAAAGTTCTTCATAAGAAAATTGAAATTTCTTTTTGTATGTATCTCCATTGTTTTTTATATCTTCGAAAGTAGTAAATTAGGTATTCTATCGTATCTTTTTGATATAGCACCGAGCAGCACCCCATTTCTAATCTTCTATATTTTATCTATTTCATATTCTCTTTTTATATAATTATCTAAGTTTAATTCTTTCTTGAATTCTTCTTCTGTTGGTAAATATAATTTATATTTTGAAGCAAATATTTGATTATTATCTTCTGGTAAAGTATATTTTACAACTTGTTCACTTTTATCTGCACAAAGTACAATTCCTATTGGTGGATTATCTCCTTCATTCATAATTTCTCTAGTATAATAATTAACATACATTTGCATTTGCCCTAAATCTTGATGTGTCAAATCACTTTCTTTATCTTGACTTTATAATCCCTCATCTTCTCTAAATTATTTTTTACCACTTTCGTTATATCACATTTGTTAAAAATCCTCAACTAATTTCATTTTCATTTTTTATCACATATAATTTTAAAAAAAGAAATACCTATTTAAAAGTATTTCTAATTAGTTAAAAAATAAGATTATTTTTTATATACCATGAATGTGGTGTCTAGTTACCACATTCATGGTTACTTGAATTCTTGTAAATTTTACAATTTTTCTAATTTTTATTTATACTTTTTCTATACTTAAAAATTTTAATTTTCCCTTATATTATTAGCACTTTTTAATGTAAGCACTAAAACACACTCAATATGTGCCGTCCCAGGAAACATATCACAAATCGCCAATTTTCCCAAATCATACTTCTCTTCAAAAATAGCCAAATCTCTTGCAAGGGTTGCTGGATTACAACTTACATATACAATTTTATCTGGCTTAATTTCTAAAAGTGTTTCTATTGCTGTTTTATCACATCCTCTTCTTGGAGGGTCTATAAAAACAACATCAGGATGAACATCTCTTTTAGCTATAAACTCTGGTAAAGCCTTTTCCACATCTCCTACAAAGAATTCTGCATTTTCTATATTATTTAAAATCGCATTTTGTTTAGCGTCTTCTATTGCTTCTTTTATAGTTTCAATTCCATATAACTTCTTTACTTTATCACTTGCAAAAATTCCAATTGTTCCTATGCCACAATACAAATCAAATATAGTTTCATTTCCTTTAAGGTCTGCAAATTCTATAGCTTTTGAATATAATTTTTCTGTTTGTATTGGATTTACTTGATAAAAAGAAAGTGGAGAAATTTTAAACTTTTTGTTTCCTAAATAGTCATAAATATATCCATCTCCATATATTACTTTAATTTCTTTTCCTAAAATAACATTTGTTTTTTTATTATTTAAATTTTTTACAATTGTTTTAATTTCTGGATTACGTAAAGTCACATAATTTACAAGTTCTTTTTCGTATGGTAAATCAAAAGTATTTAAAACTAAGTTTAACATTATTTCATTTGTTTTAACACCAATTCTAACTATTATATGCCTTATTATACCCGTTCCAATTTTTTCATCATAACCTTTTATTCTATGAGATTTTATAAATTCATAAACATCTAATGCAACTTTTTGACATTTCTGATTTTGAATTTTGCAATCAAAAGTTTCAATAATTCTATGTGACCTTCCAGCAAAAATTCCCATTATTGTATTACCGTTTTCATCTATCCCTACTGGATATTGAAGTTTATTTCTATAATAAAATGGCTCTTCCATTCCAATTACATCATCTACTTTTATTTCTCTTTTTAATGCTTTTCTTATGGTTGTTTCTACTGAAGTTTTTTTCATTTCTAAAGAATGTAAATATTCAATATGTCTAAAATTACATCCTCCACATTTAGAATAAGTTTCACAGTCTAAATCGCACCTGTGTTTAGATTTGTTTAATACTTCTATAACTTTTCCAAAGCACATATTTTTCGCTACTTTTAAGATCTTAATTTTAACTTTTTCACCTTTTATACAATTTGGAATAAAAATAACTATATCTTGAAGTTTTGCTATTCCTTCTCCTTCAAATCCATTATCTATTATTTCAACTTCATATTCTTCATTCTTTTTTATCATTTTTTTCCTCTACTTTTGCTAAAAAATTTTTTTACCTTTTTGTTTGCATAATATATTCAGGTTTTTTATTTTTAGATTTTATAATATAAATTTTATTTAGTATTTTTATTTTAACTTTTAAATACATATTTTTTATTTAACATTTTTTATTTTAATTTTACTATATACTTTTTATCTCACATTTTTTTTATAATTTTAACTATGCACAAGCTTTACTTTTCTATCATTAACTTTAATAACCCACCTTCTAATAATCATCATTACAATTATCATCGGCAAAACCCACATATTATAAATATACTTATCTGAATGAACAGCCAAAAACAATGTATATGTTAATTCATAAAAAAATCCTATCCACATAACATTTCTCATATCTTTAGCCTTAATCCAATAAAATGGTATAAAAAGCCAAATTAAATACCATGAAGTTACATTTGTAAGTAATAGAAATATCAAAAACATAAGTACAAAATATATATTTTTCATTGCAATTTTAAAACTATTTTCTCTAAATGTTTGAAACAATATTTTTATTACAAAATAATATAAAAATACAAAAAATACGCCTGAATATATATAACTTGTAATTGGATTATTATAATTACTAACAACTAAAATCATTAAATAAATAGAGTCTTTTGCTTTACCTTGCTGTGCAAATATTCCTGAAAAACATTCTTTAAATGTATTAAAACATGGTATATACATTAATAAAACAAGTACCAAAAATACTATTGTATAAATAATAGAATACAAAACTTTTTTAGATAAATTTTTATCTTTTAAATAATACAAAATCAAAAATGGTAAAATTAAAATTGCTATATATTTTATAGCAGCGGATATTGCCAAAAAAACTAATCCGAAGCCATATATTTTTCTTATTTTTTATAAAATAAATTCCAAGTAATATAAAGAAAATCATATAAATATCATTATGTACATTTATCAAAACTTCTAATAAAATTACTGGATTAAAAGCCACTACAACTACAAATTTCTTTTTATTTGTTAATTTATATATAATAAACAATGTTCCTAAAAGTGTTATAAAATTCGCAATTTTAAATATATAAATTAAAAATGTTACAGAACCTAAAGACAATTTATTTAAAATACTTGAAATTAATACCCAAATTGGTCCATATACTACTGTTATATTACTCCATATTCCTGAAGCAGAAAGTATTTCATCATTAATATTATTTTTTAATAAATCAGAAACTGTTGTATAATAAGGATTTTCTCCATAATGTGATAATACTCTTCCTGTTCCCATATAATAAAATATATCTTCTGAGGTATTTGGAAGGCAAATCAAAAATGCTATACCAACAATAACTACTGCAAAAATTATATTTTTTAAAGATTTAAATTTTGAACTATTTTTTATTAATTTAAAATATATGAAAAACATTAAGCTTAAAATAATAACCCAAATTATAGCTCCAAAAATAGTAGAAATTTTTCCGTCATTTCCAATAAAAAAATAATTCTGACCGATTATAATTTAAAATTGATTTATTTTTTATTAAATAACTTAAACTAGGTAAACCGAAGTATTAAACCTAAAATTATTAAAATAGAAATCAATTTTATATTTTTTTTATCCACTTTAAAACTTACCTTTCCTATATAATTAACAATCAAATATATTTAAATTCATTTTCACTCACATATATAAGTTTTTGTTTATTTAGCAAATACACTATCATCCTCTTCTTTTACTAATTCAAAAGCAATTTTTCTTAAAAGTTTATTTGCTTCAATAACTCTAATTTTTACTTTATCTCCAATTTTATAAGTAGTTCTTGTTCTTTCTCCAATTAAAATTTTTAACTCTTCATTATATTCAAAATATTCATTAGAATTAAAATTCTCAAATCTAATCAAACCTTCTACTGTACTTTCAAGCTCTACAAACATACCAAAACTAGTAATTGAAGAAATAACACCTTCATAAACTTCACCAATTTTATCCTGCATAAATTCTGCTTTTTTTATATCTTCTGCATCTCTTTCAACCTTTGTTGCAATCTTTTCTCTATCTGATGAAATTTTAGCATACTCTTCTGCTTTACTATGTAATAATTCTAATTCATTTTTTCTTTCATATTCGCCATATTCATTAATAACTCTATGAATAAATAAATCTGGATATCGTCTAATTGGAGATGTAAAATGACAATAAAACTTACTTGCTATTCCAAAATGACCTTTATTTTTACTTTCATATCTTGCAACTTTTAATGTTCTTAAAATTAAAGTAGAAATAACTTTTTCATACTCTGTTCCTTTAATTTCTTCAAGTACATCTGAAAATGCTTTTGGATAAATATTATTTCTTGAAACTTTTATCTTCATTCCTAAATTAAATAAGAATTTATTTGTTTCTGCAATTTTATCATAATCTGGTTCTTCATGAACTCTATAAATAAATGGAAATTCCATCCAATAAAATTTTTCTGCTACACTTTCATTTGCTGTTAACATAAATTGTTCTATAATTTCATTTGCAAATGTCAATTTATAAGGTTCAACATTAATTGCAACACCATCTTTATCTAGAGTAATTTTGCTTTCTGGAATATCTAAATTTAAATACCCAGCTTGCAAACGTCTATTTTTCAAGATATGAGCTAATTTTTCCATTAATTTAAAATCATCTATATACTTTTCATATTTTTTACAAACTTCTTCATCCAAATTATTCAAAATTTTATTTACATCAGTATAGCTCATTCTTTCAGTAACTCTAATTACAGACCTATATACATCTGAAGCAACAACTTTTCCATTACTATCTATTTCCATTAGGCATGAAAGTGTTAACCTATCTTCCCCAGCATTTAAACTACATATTCCATTTGAAAGTTCTACTGGAAGCATCGGTATAACTCTATCTAGCATATAAATACTTGTCCCTCTTAAAATGGCTTCTCTATCTAATTTACTTCCAGCTTTAACATAATGACTAACATCTGCTATATGAACATCAAGTAAAAAATGACCATTATTTGCCATTCCTACCCAAATTGCATCATCTAAATCTTTTGCATCTTCTCCATCAATTGTAAAAATGTGCATATTTTCTTTATTTCTTAAATCAATTCTTCTATCAATTTCTTTTTGGTCTATATAATTTGGAATTTTTCTTGCCTCTTCTAAAACATCTACTGGAAATTCATAAGGAAGATTATATTCTTTAACTAATGATAACATGTCAATTCCAGCAGAGTTAGCTTTTCCTAAAACTTCTTTTATCTTGCCTTCTGCATTTTTACCTTTCTCAGGATATTTAAGAATTTTAGCCAAAACTTTATCATTATTTTTAGCATTTTTACAATTTTCTTTTGATATAAATATATCTGTTCCAAACTTTCTATCATCTGGAACTACAAATCCAAAATTTCTATTTTTTTGAAAAATTCCAACAACTTCCGATTTTTCTCTTTCTAATATTTTTACAACTTTTCCTTCACTACGTCTATCTTTATTTTTAGGTGTAAGAATAATAATTTCAACTTTATCTCCATTTAATGCTCCTCCTAAGTGTTTAGGAGAAATAAAAACATCTTCTTCATTTTCATCATCAAATTCAACAAATCCGAATCCTCTTTCATTAGCTTTAAATGTACCTATAATTTTTTTGCGTTTTTTCATGTATATCTCCATTTCCGAAAAAACAAAAAAGCTATTTGCAAGTGATATTTTATTCAAATGCAAATAACTTGTTTTTCATATATCTAAATTAAGTTTTTAAACTACATAAATAATTCCTATTGCTATTGTTAAAATAAAGTATAAAACCATTAAAGTAATAGTTGCTCTCTTTATTCTTCCTTCTTTAGTTCTTCCTTTATTTTTTTCATAAAAATTATTTGAAGAACCTCCAACAATAGTTCCTGATGCACCACCATCTTCTTTTGTTTGGCTTAATACTAAAAAGATTAAAATCAAACAAATTACTAAATATATTCCAACAAGTATATTTTTTGCTATTTCCATTTATAAAAACCTCCAATATCTTTTGCTATTGATTCTATTTAACGTTAATAGTTTACCATATAAGAACTTTAAAAGCAATACTTTTAAAAAAAATTATAAAAAAACTTTATTTTTTATTACTATTTAGATCTAGAATCAAATTTTAAATTTAATCGCATATATTTAATTTTAAAATATTTTTTATATATTAAGATGAAATTTTGATATAGAATTAAAAGTTTTATTCTACTATTCAGTTTAAGTTAAAGTAAAAATTAACAAAAATAAAGAAAACATATAAAAACTAAAAAAGCTTGTATATTATATAATTTTTTGTACGATGCGCACGCAGCGACCAACCGAAGGGCGAATGGAGTGCTTGCTTTAGCAAGGACGACAGCAAGGAGTAGAAAAATTATATAATATACAAGCGAGGCACTCGCTTATTTTAGACGTAACTAAAATCTCTTTATTCTATTAAATATTTATATTTTATTATTTTATATTTACCATTTAAATATTACCAGAATATACTATTAATATAATATTTAAAGTGAGGTAATTAATATGTTTTCAAATATATTTTATGATGCTAAAGCAATTATTAAAGGCGGTAGAGAATATCCTAAAATACATGGTACTGTATATTTTAATTCTGTAAAAAATGGAGTTTTAGTTACTGCAAAAATTTACAATTTACCAAAATCAAAAAGCAAATGTAATGGAAGATTTTTTGGATTTCATATACATGAAGGAAATTCATGTACTGGAAATTTAAAAGACGAATTTGCAAATAGTAAAGGGCATTATAATCCTACCAATTGTTCTCATCCATTTCATGCAGGGGATTTACCGCCTTTACTTGAAAATGACGGATATGCATATATGTGTGTGTTAGTTAATAAATTCAAAATTAAAGATATCATTGGAAAAGTAATTATAATACACGATTCTACTGATGATTTTACTACTAATCCTAGTGGAAATTCTGGAAAAAAAATTGCTTGTGGTAAAATTAAATAATTTTACCACAAGTTTTATATTATTTACCTTAATAAAAGTTTCGAAAAGTAAATTTCTAGAAACGTGAAAAAAC
Source organism: Clostridia bacterium (assembly GCA_022790975.1). Taxonomy (GTDB): domain Bacteria; phylum Bacillota; class Clostridia; order TANB77; family CAG-508; genus Scatovivens. The sequence continues at coordinate 54,286 of JAAVYF010000010.1, forward strand.
TCACAAATTTACGAAAAGCGAACTTGTTGAAATTATTTCAAATTTTCTAAAATTTCGAAAATGAACTTTTTGGAACCGTTCCCAAACGTTCAAATGTTTATCTTGGGAGTTTAATTGTAAATACTGTGCCTTTATTTCCATTATGACTGGCTTTAATAGTTCCAGAATGAGCAGAAATTATCATATCAGCAATAGAAAGTCCTAATCCACTTCCTCCAGTTTCTCTTGACCTTGCTTTATCTTCTCTATAAAATCTTTCAAAAACATGACTAATTGCTTCATCGCTAATTCCAATACCTGTATCTTTGACTTCTATTACACATTTTCCATCTTTTTGATATGTATTAATCTCAATAGAATCTCCGGCTTTCTGTATATTTAATACTATTATCAATTAAAATTACTATTACTTGATATATTTTATTTGTATCTATTGATATAAGTTTTTTATACTCTAAATTTAAAATAATTTTTTTTCCGTCTAATTCAATTATATCGCTATATGTTTTGGCAATATTAGAAATAAATTCATCTATTTCTACTTCTTCTTTTTGCAAAGTAATTTGTTTATTATCAGCTCTAGATAGTAACATTAAATCTTTAGTAATTTTAGACATACGTTTAGCTTCACTTAAAGTTAAACTTATATCTTCAGATTTGTCTATAATTCTAGCATTAGGAGAACTAAGTAGTAATTCTTGTTTGGCTTGAATTATAGTAAGTGGAGTTCTAAGTTCATGAGAAACATTTTGTACAAATTCATTTTGTTTTCTTAAAACTTCTCCTACTGGAAATAAACTCTTTCTAGAAATTATTATACTAGCAACAACTGATATTCCAATTCCAAATACTACAGACCAAATTATAATTTTATGATAAATTTGAACTAATTCTTTTTCAGTATCTACATTTATAAGAAGTTGAATATATCCATTTGAAGAGTCTGATGTAACTTCAGATAAATCTATTGTCATACCTCTATAATAATATTCATCATCAATTATAACTTCATAAATTTTATCAATTAAGTCTTCATCAAATTCTAAACTTATAACATATTCATCTGATACAAGTCCTATATTTGAACTTATAATTTCTCCATTTTCATCTCTAATAATACATAATATCTTTGGATTTGTAATATTAGACATAATACTATATTCTTTAAAGTTTTTTATGGCATCACTTGCTTTATAATATCTAAACTCAAATGTTTCTGAATCTATCTTTTCTAATACTTTTTTTATAATCTCAACATTTTCTCTAAGTTCTATTGTTACTGATTCAAAAGTAATTTTATTAACAAGTTCAAACATAAATAATCCAAAAATTGAAAAAACTATAATAAATATTAACATATTAGACTTTATGTATTTAAATAATTGTTTTCTTAATAATTTTTGTTCATTCATTTTATCTACCTCGAATAATTACTCTGTCCAAATGTAGCCAACTCCTCTTATAGTTTTTAAATATTTATCATATCCAATCTTTTTTAATTCTTTTCTAAGTCCACTTGCATAAACTTCAATAACATTTGTACTAGTTTCTGAATCAAATCCCCAAATTTTATCAAAAATCTGCTCTTTTGTAATTATACTATTTTTTGAATTTATTAAATAAACTAAGACATCAAACTGTTTTCCCTGTAATAAAACTTCTTGATCATTTACTATAATTTTTCTAGAATTTAAATCTAACTTTAAATCTTTAAATTCAATAACATTTTCTGTATAATTTCCATGTGTTCTTCTAATAATAGCATCAATTCTAGCAAGAAGTTCTTCTCGATTAAATGGTTTTACCATATAATCATCTGCTCCTAATCTAAAACCTTTTAATTTATCATCTAAAGCATCTTTAGCTGTTAAAATAAGTACTGGTGTATAAATCTTATTATTTCGTAAACTACTTAAAACATCATACCCATCCATAATTGGTATCATTAAATCCAAAATTATAACATCATAAATATTCTGTTTTGCATACATAATTCCTTCTTCACCATCATATGCTCTGTCAATATCATATTTTGAACAAATACATTGTTCAATTGTTTTAGATAATATTTTATCATCTTCAATAATAAGAACTCTCATAATTTTTATTCCTTTCTAAAAGAATTTAAATACTAAATCTATAACTTAAGTTTAAATTTTAATAATAAGTTCTTTAGTAAATTTTAGTCTATTAAATATATTTTATAAGCTATACTAATTTATAAATATTTATTAAATATATTTGTAACTATATAATTATAAAAATTGATTGAATATATTTGTAAACTATACAATTTATAAAAAATTAAAATATATTATTTATAATATACTAAAATTCTTAAACAAAGATTAAAAACACATTATTATCTATCTATTTCTCTACCTCTTCCTCTAGAGTTCCTATCAAATGTTAAGCTTTTTGAATTTCTACTTCGCTCATCTTTTCTTTTACCAGTAGTTCTTCTTTCTCTCATTCTTTCTTCTTTTTCAATATCTTGCTCTATCTCCTCATCAGAGTAATTTAATTTAGTTCTATTTTTATTACTTTCTTGTCTTTGAAATATTTCTTGTACTCTAAATTTTCTACCCAAATTAATAACCTTTTGAATAATATTATCATTACATCTAATTCTTTCCTCAAATTTTTCTTTTTGAGATTTTTTCTTATTTCTTTGTTTTTTTCTAAAACTTAGAATATATTCGTACTCACTTTGGTCTATTTTTCCAGCTTCAAATAACTTTTCTATATCATCATCTGAAAGTTCTAAAAGTTTATTTTCCAATTCTTGCTTTTTTCCTTCATTTTGAGTATTATTTAATTTTTTATTTTTTTGAATAAAATTATTTCCAATTTTTCTACTTGCCTTTTTTCCCATAAATTACTCCATAACTAATTCAGCTTTTTTATACTCAAAAACAACAAAATTATCATCTTCATATAAATTTATACATCTATAATCATCTTTCATGTAAGTATACTCTATACTATTTTTAGCTATTATACAGTGAGTCATTTCATATTTATCTAAAATTTCAAATATTGTTGATTTTCCATATTGAACGTCCATATAGTCATCAAACACAACCACACCTTTATTAAATTCTGGTGTATATAAATCACATCTAGAATCTATAAATACTGGTATTCCATTCATTAATATATAGCTTCCTGTATGATATGAATTATACAATTTAATTTCATTTAAATCTAATTCATTTTTTACAAAATCAATTGCCTTTGTTGGATAAGTTTTAGGATCAACATATGGGACATTTGAACTTTTTATATAATTATATATACTAATTCCTAATATTCCTATAGTAAATATAGTAAACAATATTTTAAAAAACTTAATTGTAGAAGAGTCGAAATTAGAAGTTCCTTTTTGTAAATTAAAATCTAAAAAATCTTGTATCATTTTAGTAATAGGTATGCAACATAAAGGAATCATTAAATAACAATTTCTTCTTGCACTCAATGACATAAGATATAATCCTAAAATCAAAAATGCATCAGATAATTTCAATTTAGAATTTGTAAATCCAATTAAAGCTATAACTACTATAGTAAATACTAAAAACTCCAAACTATTTGCTGGAATAACTGGCAAGTGCTCATTTATATATCCCATAGTATTCCCAACATTTATTTTAAAATAATATGTAAATGGTGTAATTCCAATTGGAGTAATCATAGCTCCTATTATAGCACATATTAATGGTATAAATAACCATTTTTCATTATTCATTTTTTTAATTATTATTTTATGATTTTCTTCTTTTTTCTCTCTATTTCTAAATATTTTACAATGTTCTATTTCTTGTTCAAGTTTTTTTATTTTTTCTTGATTATCTTTATTTTGTGATTTCTTTAATTTATTTATCTCCTTTATATATCTTTTTTCTTGCCTATTATTTATTTCTTCTAATGTATATAACACAAAAATATATTCTCCAATATATGGTAAAAATAATACTAATGTCATAATCCAAGCTGTAGCATGAATATTAGCTATTATACTTGAAATAATTAATATTCCTAAACAACTTAATTTACTCTTTTTTTTAATAAATAACTCTATTAATTGAATTTCAATTAAAAATAAAATATACGATACAATTTGTGCTCTTCCTGTAAAAGAATTTCTTATCAGATATGTAACTAAAAGCGTAGAACAAAGTGATAAAAACCAATTATTCTTTTTCTTAACAAGAATCCAGAATAAAACAAGCATAAAAATTACAGAAACAAAACATACCAAAACATATATGCCATTAAGTCCAAATGCATCAAAAACTTCTGCATTTATAATGTCAAATAGCCAATGTGGATATCTATATTCTAAATTATTATGCCATGAAAAATGGTCTACTTTATCTAAACCATCTTCTAATATTTGTTCTCCTAAAGCTATTATATAAAATGTATCATTTTGAAAATTTTTTGGAACTACTGAAAATACAAAAATTATAATTAAAATAATAGATATTATATATTTTAAATATTTTTTCATTTAACCCTCCAAGTTCTATAAATATTAATTTAAATTATCTTTTAATAAATTATTAATTATAACAGAATTTGATATATCTATTTCTTGAAGTGATTTAGTAACATATGATTTAAGCACTTCATTTTCTTCTTCAGATAAACTATTCATATCTAATGCATCACCATTTTCTAAAATAAACCATTTATTTCCATCATAATAATACTTTTTAGTAATAATTTTACCATTATTAATAGTTACATATGAGTTTCTATTAAATATACTTGTACCCATTGAAAATGTATCTTCTAAATTACAGATTTGAGCAAAAGTAGGTTTTACATCACTTTTACTAACTGGTTCATCTATTACTAAATTTTGAATTTCTGGAATTTTCATCCCACAAATTACATTAGAAAATTGATGTTGCATCATAGCATCATTATAATTATCACCACCAAGTCCTAAATAATCTTTTAAATCTTCATCATACATTTGCATTCCATAATGATCTCCGAATACTATAATAACTGTATCATCATATAAGCCCTTTTCTTTTAATAAATCTATAAAAATTCCAAATGCATAATCAGCATAATTAACTGCTTCTAAATAATATCCAAGTTTAGTTTCCGCCAAATCTCCAATATCTATTGAGATTTTTGATGATTTATCTTTAATTCCAGCAAGTTCAAATGGCGTATGACTAGAAGCTGCGACTATATCATATACAACTGGCATATTTTGTTCTTTTATAGCATTCTCAAAATAATTTACAGTTTGCTTATATAAAAGTTCATCTGATAAATATGTTCTAATTAATTCTGATGTATCTTCAAAATCTTCTAAAAAACGTTTATTATCTATTGGAAGTTTTGAAGTTACATTTTCTCTATTCCAAAAATATGCATAATTTCCATGTGCATACATCGTATAATATCCAGCTTTTTTAAATAAACTAAATATATTATCATATGTATTTCCATAGTATTTACTAAATGCTTCTCCATTTTCTAATGGATATAATGAAGTAATTACACTATGTTCTGAATCTGCTGTAGTTGTATAACTTGTCGAATGCATATTTGTAATATTTATATTTTCATGTAAAAATTTATTTAAATTTGGAGTTATTTCTTTTCCATTAATTGTTTTATCTACCACAAAATTTTGAACTGCTTCTAATTGTAATATAATTACATTTTTATTTTCAGCAATTCCTTTATATATAACATTTTCTGGATTTTCTTCAGATTGATCTTTTTTGAATTCATTATAAACTGATATCATATCATCATAAGAATTATATTTAGTATTTTTATTATGAGTTATAGCATTTTTTATATCTACAAAATGATATCCATAAATTGTTCCATATCTTACTGAATTTTGCTTATTATATATGAAACCTGTAACTAATTCGATTGATTCTGGTACAAAATGATAATGTGTGCATAAAATAACAATTACAAAGCCCATAATAATTGCAGGTTTAAATTTAAATTGTTTAACTTTTTTTATTTTAATTTTCTTTAATAGAAGTAAAACTATAATTATTGGAAAATCTATAAAATATAAAATTTGTCTTACATGAAGTAATCCTGGTATTGCTGATATTATTTCATCTTTATATTGTAAATTTCCTGCTTGTATAACAGAAATAATATTTGATGCATATTCATAATAAAGTTCATCTGCAAAAAGCAAACAACTTAGAACTAAATTTAAAATCATACCATAAATAAATCTAGTCCTAGAATTTCTAAATAAAAACATTGGTGCTAGCATAATTATGATAAAAAATGCTGTTTGTCTTATATACCAAAGCCAGATTCCATGTTTATAAAATACAGTATCTATTGAAAATAATAATGTTTTTAACAAAATTACAATAAACATAAATAAGAAAAAATATCTACTACTAAAAATATTTGTAAAAAGTTCTTTTTTATCTAATTCTTTGAATTTATGTAAATTTGTCTTCACACCATTTTTTATTTCTCTTATTTTTAATTTTAATTTTCCAACAATATTCAATTTTTTTAAAGATTCTAAATTTTGCGTTCTCTCCACATTTTCAATATTATCTTTATTTTCTTTCATTTTTTTGTGATTTCCCCTTAATATATAAATTTATATTTCAATTAATATTTATATCAAATTTATGTACAAATTTCAAGTAAATCAATTAGATTTTCAATTGTATTGTAAATTGTTATGACTCCTCTCTATAAGTGAAAATTTCCAATACGATAAGAAAGACTTACATTAGCTATTTAGCAATTTTTCTAAGTTGTACCAAAAATTATAATATACTTTTATAACTTTTCCATATTTTTTACAGTCAATAATTTTACAAATTCAAAAAAATAGTATATAATTATATTATTAAAAAAAAGGAGGAATCTTTTATTATGTTTTTGATAATCTATTTTGCTGTTTCAATGAGTATTCCTTTACTAATTGTTCGGATTGGTCTGAAAAAAATGGAATACTACTCCAAAAGAAGACAATATCCAAAAGCAAAAAAGACAATGTACTTTATGCTTTTTTCGATATTACTCTGGGGAGCAATATTTTGCATTATCGTAAAATCTGGTCTTTTAAGTTTTCTAGATTCAAACTTTTATATACTTATAGAAAAATTAACTAAACCAGAGCCCGCTTACCCATAGGTAAACGGGTTTTTATTTTTATATAAAAATTTTTAATTTCATTTCACAATACTAATTGCTAATCCATCTCCTACCTTTAAAATTTGCGTATTTAAATTTTCATTTTCTATTGAATCGGCTATGTATTCTCTCAAATGACGTACAGCTGTACGTTGTTTATGTTTATTATAATCACTTAAAACATAACCTTTATATAAAATATTATCAGCAAAAATTATTGTTCCTTTATGAGACATTCTAATTGCCTCTTTTAAAAATACTGGGTATTTACCTTTATTAGCATCTATAAAAACTACATCATAAGTTTTAGAAAGAGTTGGTAAAATATCTACTGCATTCCCAATAATAACATTTATATTTTCACTTATTCCAATATTTTTTATATTTTCTATTGCCTCATTTGCTCTGTTTTCATCAAGTTCTATTGTATCTATTTTAACTTGATTTCCAGCAAGCCTTACAAATTGACTTGCTGAATATCCAACAGCTGTACCAATTTCTAAAATTCTATTTGGCTTTTCTTTTTCTAAATATTCTTTTATTATTTCTAAAGTTTCATCCATAATAATAGGTATATGCTCATCTAATGCTTTTTTCTTAACTTTTTCTAATACATCTAAATTCATTATTTTTTCATTCCTTTATTACTTTTCTAGTATTCTAGTATTTTAGTTTTTTATATATTAATCTTACATTTTATTTTTGATTTACAAACTATATATTCAATTTATATTCTTTTTTTCCTATAACCATAATAAATAATTTAAATCCCAATAAATATTTATTATATTGATTTTTTGCCAAAACTATCATATAATTATATTATAAAAAAACAAGGAGGAATCCATATGAAGTACTTTTTAAGACTACCAGTAATTACACGGTGGATGGCAGGTATCATTTTAGGAGCGTTTCTTTTAAACATCATTTTTGATATCATTGGAATCATCAGATATCGGAAATCTCCAAAGTTTCAAGAGTTTTTAGACTTCTATTTAAAGCTTCTTGGAATTAACTTTTATTTTTTTGTTGCAATTATTTTTATTCTAATTATTGCAATAGCGATTATGAATACACGATTTGCAAAAATTGGTATCATAATTACAAATTTTCTTTTAGTTTGTTTTTATTTTGTACTTGGAGTAGCTTTTGTACTGTACAGGTCTGATAAAAACAGTTTAAAGGCACCTCCAGACTAAGAGGTGCCTTTAAATTTTAATTCAATTTTTAAATTAACTAATCAAAAAGCAAGTATTTATAATATAAAAATTATATTTTATTAATGATTATTTATTAGCACTTCTGGCTGCTCTTTCTCTATCTTTATTATTTAAAATTTTCTTTCTTAATCTAATGGATTGTGGTGTTACTTCAACTAATTCATCATCTTGTATAAATTCTATTGCTTTTTCTAAACTCATTTGAATTGGTGGAACTAAACGAAGAGCATCATCTGAACCAGAAGCTCTAGTATTAGTTAAATGTTTTTCCTTACAAACATTTATTGCTAAATCTTCATTTCTTGAATTTAATCCAACAATCATTCCTTCATAAACTTCAACACCAGGTCCAATAAATAACTCTCCTTTATCTTGAGCATTAAATAAACCATAAGTAATTGATTTTCCTGGTTCAAAAGCAACTATTGTTCCTCTTGTTCTAGCAAGAACTTCTCCTTTAAATGGTTCATATCCTTCAAACATATGACTCATAATACCATTTCCTTTTGTATCTGTTAAAAACTCTGTTCTATACCCAATTAAACCTCTTGCTGGAATTTTAAATTCTATTTTTGTATGACCAGTTTCTGCTGGTTCCATATTTAGCATTTCGCCTTTTCTGTTTCCAATTTTTTCAATAACAGTTCCGAATAGCGTCATCTGGAACATTGACAACTAATCTTTCAATTGGCTCACATTTTTGTCCATCTATTTCTTTATAAATAACTTTTGGTCTTGATACTAAAAGCTCATACCCTTCTCTTCTCATTGTTTCAATTAATATTGATAAATGTAGTTCTCCTCTACCACAAACATCAAATGATTCACTAGACTCTGTTTCTTTAACCCTAAGACTTACATTTCTTTCTAATTCTTTAAATAATCTTTCTCTTAAATGTCTTGATGTAACAAATTGTCCTTCCCTACCCGCAAATGGACCATCATTAACACTAAAAGTCATTGAAACTGTAGGTTCATCTATATCAACAAATGGTATCTTTTCAGGATTATTATAATCACAAATTGTATCTCCAATATTAATATTAGTAACACCAGATAATGCAATTATATCTCCAGCTTCTGCTTTTTCCACTTCAATTCTTTTTAAGCCATCATATGTATAAAGTTTTGTTACTCTAGCATTTTCTGTTTTATCACTCTTACAAATTGCAATTGGCATATTTAATTCTAAAGAACCTCTTTCAATTCTTCCAATTGCAATTCTTCCAACATATTCATCATATTCAATATTTGAAACTAACATTTGAGCAGTTCCATCTAAATCACAATTTGGTGCACTTATATTTTCAACTATACAATCAAATAATGGTTTCAAATCAGTACCAGCTTTGTTTAAATCTAATGTAGAAGTTCCCTGTTTTCCTGAAGCATAAACAACTGGAAAATCTAATTGATCTTCATTTGCATCTAATTCTATAAATAAATCTAATACTTCATCAACTACTTTTTCTGGTCTTGCACCTGGTCTATCTATTTTATTAATAACAACAATTGGTTTTAAATTTAAGGCTAAAGATTTTTTTAAAACTTCTCTTGTTTGTGGCATTGCTCCTTCAAAGCTATCTACTAAAAGTACAACACCATCTACCATTTTTAAAACACGTTCAACTTCTCCTCCAAAATCAGCATGTCCTGGAGTATCAACGATATTAATTTTATAATCTCCATAATGAATTGCTGTATTTTTAGAAAGAATAGTAATTCCTCTTTCCTTCTCTAAATCATTAGAATCCATAACTCTTTCATCTACTTGTTCATTACTTCTAAATATACCACTTTGTTTAAGCATACTATCAACTAATGTAGTTTTTCCATGATCAACGTGTGCGATTATTGCAACATTTCTTATTTTTTGGTTATTCATAAAAATCTCATCCTTTTCTCATTTTTTAACTACAATATTATATATCGATTTTCATTTATTGTCAATTGTTTGTTTGAACTTTTTGGGACGGTTCCAAAAAGTTTACTTTCAAATTTTCAAGAATTCATGAATTTAGTACAATTCTAAAAAGTTCATAAAAAATATTTAGAATTGTAAACTACAAATTTACAAAATAATTATAAAACTTCAAAAAAATTCAATTATCTAATTTAAAATACATTCTTAAAATTGTATCTCCACCTTCACTAAGTTCTGCTGAAAGAATATTTTGAGAATTTTCAGAATCAAAAATATATCCTTGAACAGACATATCACCTGATGTAACACTTACTGTGACACCAACTTCTCCTCTTCTAGTTTCTGGACTTTTAATAAAATTTCCTTCTACATCATACCATTGAACAGTATAGTTAATATAATTAGTATAAAACACAATGTTTCTCAAATAGCCACCAGCTACCAGCCACTCATTATCATAACAAACACTATCAGATAATTCTCTACTTATCATAATAACAGTGTTATAATTCATACCAATAAAAGGTCTTCCATTTATCTTATTTACACTTTTAGGAATTTCCAAAGATTTTACTTTATTACAGTTCCAAAATGCATAATCACCTATTTCTTCTAATCCATCATTTAAATTTATAACCTTTACATCTGGAAATTCTGTATTCAAACTTTCATTACTCAATTTTTTTAATGTATCTGGATATTCAATTTCTTCAATTCCTCTTATAATTACTTTGTTTTTCAAATTAGAATTTAAATGAGTTTTCCAATTAATTTCAGTAACTGTTTTTCCATCTATTTGAGATGGAATTTTTAATTTTTGAGCATCAATTGTTATTTCAGAAAACATACTATTATTATATCCTATTACTTCAGATATTTTTGAAACAAAATCAATATTTGCAAAATTCAATCCAATTATACGAACATTATTATCAACCACTTCATAATTAAATATTGATGTATCATTTCCACCTATAGTTACTTTTGTTTTTCCTAAATTCATACTTCCATTTGGCGATAATTCTACAGTTATTTTTTGAACTTTAGATGTCACATCAAATATAACATTCTCTCCATCTGTATTTTCTTTTAAATCTTCTACCCATGCTTTTTTCAAAATCTCTTTTTTTATATTATTTGTAAATTCATCAAAAGTAATATCTTCTGTTGTATATGAAATTAATTCACTATCATGAATTACTTTTATCTCTTCTTGCTCCATTCCTTTAGTTGTTTCAACTGATGCTCTATCCGCCTTTTTCAAAACACCATTTTCTCCTACAACTAAACTAATGCTAACTCCGTGCTAATATTAATAATACAATTATTGATATTACTAGTGCAATTAACGTAATTCCGTTTATTTCTGTACATATCTTTCCTCCTTAGTATAATCTTTATTTTATTGTACATATATTTCAATATTTCTTCAATACTTATTTTTGTAATTTTACTGAAATAATTCGTCAAGTAAATTCATAAAAATTAATTTCTTCTGCTATATAATAAAATTAATTCTCCTTTTTGTAATAAAGTCCAAATGAAAAAATGAACTTTTGGGAACCGTCCCCAAAAGTTCAAAAGTTCGTTTTTCTAAGCTCTAGGATGAGCCTTTTTGTATATTTCTTTAAGATTTTCATTTTGAAATTGCATATAAACTTGAGTTGATGATATATCTGAATGTCCAAGCATTGTTTGAATTGCTTTTAAATCTGCTCCATTTTGAAGTAAATGTGTAGCAAATGAATGTCTTAAAACATGTGGTGTTATATCTTTTGTTATATTTGCTTGTTCTTTATAATATTTTACAATTTTCCAAAATCCTTGTCTTGTTAATCTTTTTCCATTTATATTTACAAATAATGCTTTAGTATTTTCATCTTTTATAAGATATGGTCTTGAAGATTTTACATATTCATTTAAAGCCTTCATTGATAGATTTCCTAATGGTATTGTTCTTTTTTTATGTCCTGCTTTACAAGTAACAAAGTTATCTTTGAAACTAACATCTGTTATATCTAAAGAAATTATTTCTGTAACTCTCATTCCAGTAGCATATGCAAATTCTAACATTGCTTTATCTCTAATTCCTTTTAAATCAACATCTTTTGGTTGTTCTAATAATAACTCTACTTCTTTTGATGTTAATATATTTGGAACTTTTTTTTCAACTTTTGGAGATTGAACTCCAGCAGTTGGATCTTTTTTAGCCTTTTTAGTTCTAACTAAAAATTGATAAAATGATCTTATTGAAGCTAAGTTTCTTGAAATAGTTGATTTTTTCTTTCCAATAGATTCTAAATATTCGAAATATGACTTTATTGTATTACCATTTACTTTTAAATAGTTAATACCATTTTCTTCTATGTATTCTTGATATTGTAAAATATCTCTCTTGTAAGATTGTAAAGTATTATTAACTAACTTTTTATCATTTTCTAAAAAATCTAAAAAGAGTTTTATTTGTTTATCCATTTTCGTTTCACCTATTCCTTTTAAATTTAGTTTACTTTAATAATTTAATCCCACTTTTTAATTATTTTACATAAGCTATATATGTTATATCAAAGTTTAAATAAAATGTAAATAGTTTTCATAAAATTTCTTATAAAAATTGCAACATAATTGGAGAAAAATATGCATCAATACAACTAATAATTATAGCAAATATAATTGATACTAACATAACAATTGTATGTCTTAAAAATTCTAGTTTTATGTTACTTTCTTTTCTTACTATTCCTTTATACATTCTAATTCCACTTGTCGCTAATAAAAATACAATTGGTAAAAATATAATATTTTTTAAAATCACAGTTGGAGCTAAGAATTCTATTCCATTTTTAACTCCAAACACAGAAATTATTATTGTAATTATGTAACCGAGCAAAAAACCTTTATATATCATTAATACATATATAGTAAAGCTTGCTATAACAGTACATCCTAGAATCCAAACAATTCCTAGTAACTTTATTTGACTAAAAAGTGATTCTTTAAAAATATACTTTTTATCTAATCCTTCACTTTTTAAATTTTCTCTTGCATTTTCTATATAATTTCCGAATTTCTTTTTTATCTTTTTCTGGTATTTTAAATGTAACAAATATTCCAGCTATTGTTCCTAATAAAAATATCGCTATTACTGAAATATATGTTGCTTTATATCTTTTTATGTATTCAATTAAAACCATCTTTAAAATTTTCTCCAATTCTTAAATTATTATATACATAATGTATATTCTTTACTTTAAGAATTAGAACTCAATTTCACTATCCAAAATTATGCTAAAGTTCCACTTTACCATAATTTTTTAATACTAGCAAATTTCTTCGAAATTTTCACGCTCCAGAAATTATGCTAAAGTTCCACTTTACCATAATTTTTTAATACTAGCAAATTTCTTCGAAATTTTCACGCTCCGGAAATTATGCTAAAGTTCCACTTTACCATAATTTTTTAATACTAGCAAATTTCTTCGAAAT
>JAAVYF010000011.1 GCA_022790975.1 Clostridia bacterium
ATAAATTAGTTAGGCTAAAATATGCTATTTAATGCATAAAAATGTAGGGACTGTCCCCAAATTGTCCCCAATTTTGTGAAAATAGATTTTTAGTCAAAAAAATAAGAGTCCACAATCTCTTGCGACTCTAATAAAATTCTTGGTTGCGGGGGTAAGACTCGAACTTACGACCTTCGGGTTATGAGCCCTACTAATCCTCATTAAAACCTTAACCATCCTCCCCCCAAAAATAACATTAATAATTCCTAAAAAACTACTATCACTCTACCAATATCAACTATCCTTCCAACTTTCTAATTCCTCTTTCAACCTAGCTAAATTTTTAGACAAACCTATCACCCTCAAAGGAATCTCTATCAATTCATTATCCACCGCTACGTAATTTACAATTTTAATCTTACTTATATCAATAGCATTTTCTAATTCTTTTATAATATAATGAAGCTGCACACAATGTGGTGATTTATCTACTGTTGCAAAAATTATTTTTTTAACTTTTTCTCTTGCTAACATTCCAATAATTTTAGTTACAACCATATTTAAATGCTCTTTTTCTAAACAAACATCATAAATATTATTAGAAATTTTCTCTAATTCATTAAATGCTTTTGGTTGCATACTTTTCAAACAACTTCCTACAATTATCATAATTTCTTGAACATCAAAGCAATTTGTTTTCAATAAATCCTTCATACACCATTTTCCCCTATACTATACTATTTTATATCAATCCTAATTTTTTCAAAAACCTCATTGATGGCACATTATGTTTATAATTTAATATATCTTCTTTAGAAATCCAAAATATTTCTTTTGCATCTGAGTCAGCATATTCCTGTAATCTCTTCTATTTCTGCTATATATCTCAAAAATATAAGCTCTGTCATTTTGCCCTTATACATTGTGATATCACTATCAAAATCAAAAGGAATAACTTTTTCTAATGATATATGAACTTCTTCCATAGCCTCTCTTTTTACTGCTTCTTCTAATGTTTCATTTTCTTCAAGTCCACCACCTACAATATGCAAACACTCCTGATAAGCACCATCTTTTTTATCTTGTTTAATAAATAAATATTTATCTTTACATTTTATCAATACACATACTATTATCCTTTTATTCATTTATTATTGCCCCTCTTTTTCTAGGTATTCTTCAATAAACTTTTTAGATGGTGAATAAATCTTTTCAGGTAAATTATCTAAATCAAACCATTTCCATTCATCTTCTTTTGTTGGTTCCATAATTTTCAATTCTCCACTATGCTTTTTAGCAATAATATGTACTGTTAAATAATGTCTATCTGGTTGAATATCATCAGTAATACTAAATAGTTCCAAATCTTCAACATTTAAATTTGTTTCTTCTTTTACTTCACGTTTTGCTCCTTCCCAAAAAGTTTCATCGTATTCTTGCTTTCCACCAGGTATAGTCCAACAGTCTACTTCATATATTCCTCCTGTATCTTTTTTATTTTTTGCTCTATGTCCTAATAATATTTTGTTTCCTTCTAAAATCATTACACCTATTCCAACTTTAATATATTGTTCCATATAATATCTCCTAATTTATAAATTTCTTATACTATATCATAAAATAGTTAATTATTCCATAATTTTTAGACACTTGCATAAAAAATAAAACTCACATCTAAAATAAATGTGAGTTTTTAATCTCATTTTTTAATACTAACTACAATTTCTACTTCGTTTACTCTAATCTCTCTTTTCTTCTTCATCTTTTTAAACGTTCTTTTTCTCAGCGATTTTCAGTTTTTCTTTGGGAATATTAAAAGTAATTACATTACCATTCCCAATTTCATAAACAATCTTTTTCATTTTTAAAAATCAACCCTCTCTCATTTAATTTTTCTTTTGTCAATAATTTTGCTGACACACTTTTAATATTATACACTTGTGTTCTATTAAAATTCAAGTGTATTTTGAAAAAAATTAAATTTTTTTGAAGATTATATTTTTTATTAATTAAATTTGATTTTTATATCTTATAAAATATAGTATTTTAAAGATTATTTAACAATATATAATAATACTATATTACTACTTTTTGAATCAAATCATAAAATATGTTTATAATTACTTTAAAGATTTATATTTCTTACTTACAATATTATATAATTCTTTAGCACCATTGCTTAATTCATTTTCATCTACTTCACCAATTTTATATCTCTCATATCCTAAATTTTTAGTTGGTTCTGTTATATGTATATTACCACTTTTTAAATTTCCTTTATATACAAGATAAATCCATTCTTGCTCTTTATTGCTTCTCAAATCAAATGTTTTTGCATAAGTTGATGTAATAAATTCTTCTATTTCTATATTAGCATCACTTCCTACTTCTTCTAAGATTTCTCTATATAAAGCCGTTCTGAAATTAATATCACAATCTTTTACCCTTCCACCAATAGTTTCTAATTTCAAAATTTCATCTCTACATCCAGGTCCCCTTCTTTGAAAAATTATTTTATTTTCTTTATCAAATACATATGCAATAACTGCTACTTCATATTCTTTAGAAATATTATTATTAGCTTTCAAAACTTCTTTTAATTCGTTCATATCATTTATTTCTTTTGAAAATAATTCCATATTAATCCTCCAAATTCTACTATAATTATGTTTTAAATAATATTATTTCTTATATATTCAAACAATTTATTATATTCTTCATAATGTAATAATAATCCATCAGCTTTTTCTTCTACCATTTTTTCTAACTTTTCAAAATCCACAAATTTTACTTCTGAAACTTCTCCATCTTCAAAAACAAATTCATTTTCTTTATTATTACATTTTAATAAAAAAACATATCCAAATTCCATATTCTTAGGATTTTTTATATTTTTTATAATAGAAATAAATTTAAGGTCTTTCTCATTTACTTCAAGTCCCAATTCTTCTTTTAGCTCTCTTATTGCGCCTTGTAGTACAGTTTCACCAGACCTAATATGTCCTGCTGATGATATATCTAAGCAGTTTGGATGTGTTCTTTTAGTAGCGCTTCTTCTTTGTAATAATAATTCATTTTTATTATTAATAATCCATATATGCGCTGTTCTATGAAAATTTCCATCATCATGTGCTTTTTGTTTTTCTTTTATTTCTCCAGTTAAATTATTATATTCGTCAACAATATCAACATATTCCATAAATTTCTCCTTTTTCGTCTTTTACTATACCATAAATTTATTGAACTTTCTAGAGTCTTTTAATTTAAATATCAATAATTAAAGCAATTAAATTTTATAAATATAATTTAAATTTTCTAAATGTTTACTAAATATGATAAAGACTTTTTAACAAAAACCCAAATTAACAACTATAACAAAAATTTTACCAAATACTATTGAATTTTCTCTAAATATATTATATATTTTAAATATTATAATTTTAAACTTTTATTTAATTTTTTCTATGTATATTTCTATACAAATTTTCATCTAATTTATTAAAACTAAAGGAGGTATTATATTAATTGCAAGAAGAAACTATTTTAAAAAAATACTTTGGGTATTCCTCTTTTCGAAATGGACAAAAAGAGATTATCCAACATATTTTAAATAACGAAGATTGTTTAGGAATCATGCCAACAGGAGCTGGTAAATCTATATGTTATCAAATCCCAGCTATAATGTTATCAGGAATTACTATTGTCATTTCACCACTTATTTCATTAATGAAAGATCAGGTAGATAGCTTAAATAACATGGGAATTCCAGCAACATGTATAAACAGTACATTATCAGATTCTGAATATTTACAAACTATAAAAAATATACAATATGACATTTACAAAATTATATATGTTGCTCCTGAAAGATTATTATCTGAAAATTTTCTATCGCTTTTAGATTTTATAAATGTATCGATGGTAGCCATTGATGAAGCTCATTGTGTTTCACAATGGGGACACGATTTTAGACCAAGCTATCGTGAAATTCCAAATGTAATATCTAATTTTAAAAATAGACCTACAGTTGTAGCTTTTACTGCTACTGCAACAGAGCTAGTAAAAAATGATATTATAAACTTATTAAAATTACAAAATCCATATACTTTAACAACTGGATTTGATAGAAAAAATCTCTATTTTTCAGTTCAAACGCCAAAAAACAAATTAGAATTTTTATTAGATTTTTTAGATAAACATCAAAATATATCTGGAATTATATACTGCTCTACAAGAAAAAATGTTGATAATTTATTCGAAAAACTATTAGCTAATAATTATAATGTTAGTAAATATCATGCGGGAATGTCTGAGAAAAAACGTAATATTTCGCAAGAAGATTTTGTATATGATAGAACTGAAATTATGATTGCAACAAACGCTTTTGGAATGGGAATTGACAAATCAAACGTAAGATTTGTTATACATTATAACATGCCACAAGATCTAGAGAGTTATTATCAGGAAGCTGGACGTGCAGGGCGTGATGGAGATAATGCTGAATGTATTTTGTTATTTTCTAGACAAGATATTATTACTAATAAATTCTTAATAGAACAATCTATTGATACAAATCACCAGAGTGAATATCAAAAATTAAATGAAATTATAGATTATTGTAATACTAGTCAATGTCTTAGGAAATATATTTTACAATATTTCGGAGAAAATCCTGTTTTTGAGAATTGTGAATTCTGCTCTAATTGTAATTCATCAATTGAAATAACTGATATTACAATTGATAGTAAAAAAATATTGTCATGTATAAAAAGAATGCATGAACGTTTTGGTTCTGGACTGGTTACTGATGTTCTAAAAGGTTCCAAATCTGAAAAAATAAAATCTTTAAAATTTGATTCTTTATCTACTTATGGAATTATGAAAGAATATAGTAAAGATACTATTAGAGATTTAATTGCATTTTTAATTGCAGAAAATTATGTAAAAACTAGTGGAGATAAATATCCAATTTTAAAATTAACAGAACAAGCAAATAATGTTTTATTTTCAAACCAAAAAGTTACAATAAAGAAAAAGATTGAAAAAATTATTAAACCAGATATTCAAAAAGTTACTAAAAATCCAAAAGAAAATCTTAATTTTAATCCAGATTTATTTGAAATTTTACGAAAATACAGAAAAGATATCGCAAAACAAAATAATATTCCACCATTTATTGTATTTGCAGATATTTCTTTAAAACAAATGTCCACATATTATCCAACAACTGTGGATAATATGTTAAAAATTAATGGAGTTGGTGAATTAAAAATGAAGAAATATGGTAATGAATTTCTGGAAATTATAAAAAAATTTGTTAAAGAAAACAATATTATTGAAGATTAAAATTTTATATTTTGAGCTTCATTTAACATAATTCCTATATTTCCTCCTCCAGCATATCTATCTGCATCAAAAAAATTGTCTTTACTATCAATCCAATATAGCTTATTTACCTCTTCTATTAGCTCTACTTCCTTGTTTAATTTTCCAGCAAAAAATTCTAATTCCATATCATCAAATTTATACTGGAAGTTCATAACATGTAGTAAGGAAATATCATCTTTTGTTATTCCTGTTTCTTCTTTTAGCTCTCTATATGCAGCAGATAATTCACTTTCTCCATTTTCCACTTTTCCACCAACTAAATTAAACTTTCCTTTAAATGGCTCTTTCTCTCTTTTACACATAAGAATTTTATCTTTATCTTTATTATAAACTAATATTACATTTAATTTTTTCATAAACTTCTCCAAACTATATATTATTAAAAAATACATATTATATTTCTACAACTATTTATTTCTTTCTATAACTTTTTTAAACTCATAAAAATAAAATAAATAGCTTTAGTTTAAAAATGTTTTAATTGTTACTTTTATACCACTCAGCAAAAACTTTTAATGCTTCTACAGAACCATCAATTTTTCTTCTTTCTTCTCTTTCTTTATAATCCATCTCTGCTAATGTCTTTTCAAAATGTTCTGGTTTAAATATATACCATAAATCAGACCATTTTTCATCTCTATCTATTCCTTGAATTTTATTAGATAAATTTCCTGGATGCTTACCAAAAAAATAATGTATTTCTTTTCCATCATGATAAGCTAAACATTCTTCAAATTTACATTTTCTATTTTCTTTGCCTTCCATCAATTTTAATATTCCATCAATTCCAATTGTATCTAATGAAAAATTAACAAATGCTTTTGGAAACCCATTCAATTCATCAATAAAGAATCCTGTATCTAATGCAATACATGGCTTCTTCACAATTTCATATGCCTGTTTTACTTTAGCTGTTGCAATCTCTTGTATATCATCACTTCTAGGCTCATTCAATTCAAAATCGTATGTACTAAATTTTAAGTCATTAAAATATTTTTCTGCAGATTTTGCTTTTCCTTTATTATGTGTTACAAAAACTATTTCTTTCATACTACTTTCTTCTTTCTAATTTTTTATATTTTACATAATTTTTAACTTAATTCCTTTTTACAATATAATTTTAATATTTCTTTAATTTATAATTAAAGTTTATCATATTTAGTACTAACTCCCTTAGATTTTTCAACAGGATATTTCTTCTTAGTTTTTTCTAATTTATTTAAAATAATCTCCTTTGGATTAACATCTAAAGTTATAGCCATCTGAAAACAATAAGTAAAAACATCAGCTAATTCTTCATATACATCTTGTTTATTATAATCTTCTCCATTCCATTGAAAACATTCTAATAATTCCGCAGATTCAATTGAAATTGATTTTGCCAAATTATCTGGTGTATGAAACTTTCCCCAATTTCTCTCTTTATTGAATTTTTTTATTTCTTCTATTATTTCATCCATAAAAAAATTTGCTCCTTATATAATATTTAAAAAGTTACCATTAAAACTTTCTTTTATAACATTCCTAATAATAAAATATTTATTATTTATAATACTTTCACTTTCTACTTTATAAAAAAATTATTTCTTAATTAAATTTTATTAAAATCAAT
Source organism: Clostridia bacterium (assembly GCA_022790975.1). GTDB lineage: Bacteria > Bacillota > Clostridia > TANB77 > CAG-508 > Scatovivens. Next base: position 6,980 of record JAAVYF010000011.1, read on the forward strand.
TCCATTATCTTTAAATCTAATAAAAAGTTTCTCTTTATCTCTATAAATTCCCTCTTTTAATTCTAATTTATAAGCTTCTTTTTCTATATTTTCATCTTGATTTTCTAACTCTTTATCAATATTATAAGAAACTTTTACAAATTCATAAGAAATATCTGAACCATATTTTTTTGAACCATATTCACCTGTAACAATCAAATAATTAGCTTTTGTAGTTTCTCTTACATCTCCATCTCTTTTAGGATTTCTAATCAAATTCAAAGCATTTCCTACACTTCCTACATTTATAAGAGTTCTATTATAAACCATATCCATAAATGCCTGATGTATATGACCATATATAACACAATCTGCAATTTGATTACTAATAGTATTTTCTGTTGGCACAAACATCTTAAATTTTTGTTCATAATTACTTCCAGAAAATACATTTCCCTTATCACTATCTGGTGCTCCATGAAATAATCTAATTAAAGAACCACTCATATAAAATTCATAGCAAAAAGGCAAATTCTGTAAATACATTCTTTCTTCATCATTTAGCATAGAATTATTCCAATTAAATCTTTCTTTTTCCAATTCAGAAAGACCATCATACTTTTCTTTATTTAATTCACTTGAATAATGCCTATCATTATTTCCTCTAATAACAATATCACAATTCTCTCTTACTAATTTTATGCATTCTCTTGAGTGGATACCCTTACTTATTATATCTCCTAAACATATAATTTTGTCTACATTTCTAGTTTTTATATCTTTTAATGTTTCTTTTAATGCTTCTAAATTTCCATGTATATCTGAAATTATTGCAATTCTAGTCTTTTTATTTTCTAACTCCATTATCTCCCCCATCAAATTTTCTAATTGCATCATCAATAAAAATTTTACTTCTTCCACATCCTGGGTCATTTAGTGGACACATATTACTACATCCTCTGCAATTTTTTGTTTTTAAATATTCATCTATTATATCATCCATTTTATATACCTCTTCTTAAATATTTAATTTATTCTAAATTTTTTAAAATCCATTTTATATCTTCTATAGATTTATCAATATTAAATCTACCATTTCCAACTGGATAAAATATAGAATAAAAATTATATTCTTTTCCATTTATATCTTTTTTAAAAAGTTTTTTCCTACATTGCGAAACTGAAACTTTTTCATTTAAAACAATTGAACTAACTTGATTTCCAAATAATACAATAACTTTAGGATTTATAATTTCAATTTCTTGTTTTAATAAATCTAAATACTCTTTATAAACATTATCTGGTATTATTCTTGCATCAATTTGTGTACATTTTCCTAAATTTGTAATAAAATATCTATGATTTTCAACATCTTTATATACCTTATCTGCAAAATCTTCAGTCCATTCATTAGGCTTAATTTCTTTAATTTTAAAATAAATCTTTTCATCCATTAAACCAACTTCATAAAATAAATCCCATATATTTTTAGTACCTATCCAAGGTGATTTTCTTCCTTTCCAGTTTTTATCAGATGCAATATTTCTTCCTGTGGGATTCATAAAAACAAAGCAAATATCTGGATTATTTTCGCAACCGCCATTATATATAGAATCTAAATCTTTTGCTCCATATTTTTGCTGTAACTCATCATATTTAACTTTTAAGTCTTCTAGCTTCATTTATTACCTCTTATATAATTTTTGCTTATTATATCATACATAAATTTATATTTAAAGTTAATTCTATTAAATAATATAATAAAATCACATAAAGAAAAATCCCACGACTCTGTTGAGAAGTGGGATTCTGACGCTACCTACGACATTCCGCTGGTTATGAGTTATGCTAAGGACATAATAAGCGACATATTTGGATAGCCATCCACAAGCAGCTTTGCTTTAGTGAGTTCAGCTTGTATGCATTCATCGAACTCACCTGAAAGGTATCTTATAACATCATAGATACCTTCTACTCCTTCCTTGCTTATTTTTCTCCTTATAGCATCTACGTCGTACATTTCTATGTACCTCCTTAATGAATTGTATAGTTTTTTTATTATAACACATTTGTGCAACATCTGTCAAGTATATTATTATAGGCATACTCGCCTTTTTCTTCGACATAATTTTTGTCAAATCTTGTCTAACTTTATTTAATATGTGATAATATGATATAATTGCAGAAACAAAACTTGTTGCTGGAACTTAGTTATAGTTTTCTATTTTATTTTGATATGATATAATATTTTCTCAAAAAATCAAGTGATATCAACATATTACTGGATTTTTTGTTTTAAAAAATAATTTTTTCTTATCAATTTTTCTATTAATTTTTCATTTTTTAAAAAAGCGATAATGTTTCAAATTCAAGTGTCTTTTCATATTTAGATTTTTTACCCAATAGAATTTCAACATTTTCATATTGTCTTTCTGTAATTACTAAAACACGAATAGACCCTTCATTTTGTACATAAACATTTCTAAAAGCCATATATTTGCTTAAAACATTTATCAATCTATAGATTAAGACCGTAGATGCTTTAAGATAAATATTAAAGCTTCCCTCCCTTCTATTTTTTATTTATATTAAAAGGTAATCTTTTTTCTGGCAATTTAACTTTATGATAATTACCTAAAATATCTACTTCATATTTTTCAAACTTTTTTAAAGATTTTATTCCTAAATTAGTTTGAATATATTTATTATCATGTGTTTGTATTGTTATTGATGCTACAGAAATTCCTGCTTTTATATAATAAGCAAATAATTCTTCTGCTTCTATAGAATCTTTATTTTTAATATTAGGATTTAACTTTACTTTATTATTTCCTTTTATGTAAATCAAATCTTTAGGATATAATGAGAAAATAAAATTTCTATCATCCATTTCTTTCCATTTTACATAATCTTTATTAGCTACACAAGCTTTATTAGGGAGTTTATTCTTTACAGTATCACTAACATAAATTGGAATAAAATAATATCCTTCATTCTCAATATAAAATACATCAAGTCTCACACAATTACCGATTTGCTGCAAATGCTTTTCCGTTATTCAATTCAACCCCTAAAGTTACATTAGATTCTATTTTAACTTTTCTAACAATTGGACCTTTACTTCCATCAGATTTTGGTTTATAAAAATCTTCTTTAAATGCTTCTTCACCCTTACCTCCATATTCCAATAACCTTGTTTTCAAAGCATCATATAGTAACCCATCATCTCTTCTACAATTTTCTGGATATCCTTCTATCTCTCCATCTTTTAGTTTCAATTTTGTTAATTCTGTTTTTGTAATTGTTTTTATTTTTTCTTCGTCTTTTTTTATACCTCTTATCGTATCTAAATGTGCGCTTCCTTTAACTTTTCTTCTAGGCATTCTTGATACAAATATAGGTTCTAAATCTTCATCATTCTCATAAGTATAAATTTTCTCAGCTTTTAAACACTCTATCATTCTTTCTTTAGAACTGCAATTAACTCTTATATCTAACTCTTTTCTAAATTTAGTCCATGGCTCAGGAAAATATATTCCATTATTTTTTTCATATTCTTTAGAATTTAAAATCTCTCCTGTTTCTAAATCAATATATTCTCCTTTGGAATTCATAAATTTCCCATCATTATATTGATAATATTTTGTCAATTTATTAATCATTTCTTGTGTAGTAGTAGCAATTATTGTAGCATCAATTGCATGATGAATATCTCCATCTCTTAATTTTTCAATTCCTAATCTTTTTCTTATATGAGCAGTTAGCTTACCATTTACTGTCCATACTTTTCTTTCAAAATTAGGATTATCTGAAAACTCTAAATTATTTCTTATTAAATTATACATTAATTTACAAATATATTTTGTATCATTTAAATTTCTTTCCTTCCATTCTTTTGCATCTTCTCTTGTAAAATCTTCCTTTAATAATCTTTGTTGTTTTCTAAAATTCTTTATATATCTATTTACTCTAATTTCATATTCTTCAACGTTTTTTCCTGATTCCTTTATATATTTATACGGTACTCTATTTCCTTTTTGTCTATTTTCGCTTGCAAAAACTAGCACTTTATTATTATAGCTATCATCAAAACATGCACTATATGGAATAATGTGGTCAACATCTACTGCTTCTGTAAATAAATCTTCTAATTTTATATGTTTTCCTGAGTATATACATACTCCATCTTGCTCTTGCCACAACTTGTATTTTACAATATCCTGACCAGTAACATAGGCTTTTCCTAATTCTTTTATATGTTCTTTAGATGCACTATTTATTTTTAAGTTTTCTTCTTGTTTTTTTGAAATCATATTTCTGTATTTTAAATTTTTTCCCAATTCTCTTGCAAGTTCTACAACTACAACATCAAGTTTACCATACTTATCATTATACTTTAAAGTAATAGCATTTAAAACCTTAATTGCTTGTGAAATACCACGTCTTACTACTGGATTCGAAATTTCTTGTTCTAAATCATTAAGACTTAGCTTTCTTTTTTTCTCTGTATTAATTTTTCCTCTAAAATCTTGATAAACATTATTAACTGCTTTATCATAAGTAATTCCTTTCTCTAATTCTGGAATAATTTTTTTCATAGCTTTTATTGATAAATTTCCAACTTTAGAAAAAGATACTTTTAATAATTCATCAATTGCTTCATCAGTTAAATTTATTGTATTTTCTCTTAAATATCTTTCTCTTTTCTCATCATTTTTATATATAGTTAATGCATATCCAATACTATCTAACTCATCTATTGATAGTTTTAAAATATAATCTTTTTCTATTTTATTTAAAGCTTTTTTTATTTTCTTATAGCTTTCAAATTCACTTAATTTTTTAGATTCTTCAGCTTCTTTTGTAGCCTCATCTGAAAAATCTATTACACCTTTATATGTAACTAAATTAAATCTTTCAAAATTAGAAAGTTGTAATTCTTTTCTAACATCATAATAAGTTAAATTAATTTTAGAAAAAATTAAATCTTCTATTTTATCTCTTTCTTCATTAATTAATGGTCTTTTAAGTTTATCTTTGCTTCCATCTTTGTTTATAATAGTTTCTTCTATTTTTATATGATTTAATGTTTGTAAAAATTTAAACTTCTCAAATGTATAGCACGCTTTAGGAGCTCTATATTCTGTACTTTCAAAAGTACATTTTCCAAGCATATTCTCAATTAAATTTCCACCAAATGGACTTGGACTTCCTGGTCCATCATCAAAATTTCTTTGAGATTCAAATATTTCTATGTATTCATTTATAAAATCATCTGTAATCATAGAATTTAATTCTTTTTGTTTGTTTAAAATTAACTTTATTTCATCAACTAATAACGTTCTAAGTGCAGTATTTTTATAATCTCCTATAGAATTCTTTATTTTAATAAGTGGATTAGAATTTTTATCTAAAATAAACTCTCCATTTTTGTTTTTTAATTTAAATTTGTCATCTTTTAAATACATCTCTGAAACAGTTCTATATCCTTTTTCTTTCATCAAAATCTCATTTTCCTTTGTTGCTGTTAATAGCTTTCCTGTTTCTTTGTCATTTTTACTTTCTTCAGATTTACTATTTGATTTATATCCTCTTTTTTTTACAAAACTAATTAAAACTCTTGCAAGTTCTTTGTTAGTTAGTTTTTCATCTAAACCTTGCACTTTTAATTCATATACATTAAATGGAAATTTATAATTTTCATACATTTCATCTATTTCTTTTTTAGAAATTAAATTATATCTTTCTAATAATCTTTTAGTACGCTCAACTCTATGTTTTTTTCTTCTTAGTCTACGTCTTCCTCCTCTTGCATCTCTTCTTTCTTTTGCAAGTGAAGAACCATCTTTTGAATTTTCTGCTGAATCAAAAATTCTTGAACCTAAATCAATAATTCTTTGAGGTTCTCCATTTTCATCATTTTTAATTACAGACCATCCAACAGATGTTATTCCAATATCTAATCCTATTCTATATCCCATATTTTCCTCCATATATGTAGATAGCTGCCCAATAAATGGACAGCTAGTGCTTTACGACGCATAAGTTCTAAAATAAAACTTAGGTCTTATTATAGTAACCTATTCTACTTTGATATGATATAATTTTTGTGCCATTCCCTATAGCACACTATTATATTAATATACTTTTGTATATTTGTCAATATTTATCTAAGATAATATTAGACAAATATCAAATAAATATAATATATTTTAAATTTTATTTTTTTTATTGAATATATTATTCAACTCCTTTCATTTTTATTTTATCAATTATAAAAAAATATTGACATTATACTATGATGGAAGTTGCTTTTCTACAAGGCTAAAGTCTTGTTACTACTGGCGTAGTCAGAAGATTATATAAATTAAAATATCAAAATCTTATAATATTTTGATTTTACTTTATATATTTAAAATTCATTATTTACTCCAATCTCTAAATTAGCATTGTATACTATTTTTTTCGATAATCTTTATGGCATTCATAATTTTGTTTTTACGATCACCAGACATATCAAAAAAATAAATTCCTAATTCTTTACATTCTTTATAAAGCATTTTACTTTTACAAATAATTTCATCACAATTAAGCTTCATCATATCATTACTTACATAATATGACCAATCTAATTTGGAATCTGTTTTTCTTATTTTTCTTAATAAATTTTTTATTGATTTATTTGGCATCCCGAAACAATAAATATCACAATCCGATTTAAAATTTTTTATAACATCTATCACATCTAGTTCATGTGTATCAATAATTAATTTTTTACTTGTTTTAGATAAATCCCATTTTAGTTGATTAAAATAATTTTTTAAGAAATAAATTATATCTTCATGAGTTGTTTTAATATTTGATAAATTTAATATTTCATTTTTAGAAAATATATATTTTTTAAAATTTAAAGCATTTAGTGCAATAACTGCTGAATCTACTCGTAATGGTTCATAATTTTTATACATATCTAATAACTTATCTGTTAAAGTTGATTTTCCACAACGAGAAGCACCTAGAATAAAAATATTTTGACTTATAAATTCCTCCTGTTCTGCTATAAATGTAAACTTATTGAAGTAAATAATGTTTTTATAATATATCATAATTTAATCTTGATGTAAAGTATTGCTAATATTACTTATAATTAGCTATTAGCTTTAAATATAAAAGTAAATTACAGTAAAGCAACAATTAGAATTTACTTTTATATTTAATCTATTTTTTAAAGACCCCATACATTAGCTAATATTTTTAATAAAAAAGAAAACAATATAAAAGCACAAATTGCAATTATTCCTTTAACAACTATATCAAGCTTTTTGTTAAATTTACGAATTTTTTTACTTCCAATTTCTTTATTTGTATAAATATCTCTCCCATATTTTTCAATAGATTGCTGTCTTCTCTCTGCTTCCCACATGTTAAGTTTTCTTGCTTCTTCTTCTGCTATTTTTATAATTTCTTCTTGTTCCTTTTCATCCATAAAAATTACCTATTTCCTTTTTTAATATACAAATATTATATTTAAAAAATAAATTTATTTCAACTAGAATATTAATTTTTTATTATTGACAAATACTCCAATATATTTTTATATTAATATCTACTAAATAAAAATATATTTCATTTCTTTATTTTGATATATTATAATATTAAATTGGTTTGTAGGAAGTCTGATTATAGTTCTCTATTTTACTTAGATATGATATAATTATAATAGTAAAATATTTTTCAAAAGATGAGTTATAGTTTCCTATTTTATTTTGATATGATATAATTAAAAAAACCTTGACATATTTTAAAACTTAGTTATAGTTCCCTATTTTATTTTGATATGATATAATACACCCTAAAAAAAGCTAGTAATCCCAATAACTACTAGCTTTTTATTTTAAAAATTTAATTAATTTATTTAAATTTACTAAATATTTTTTCATTTTTTGAAAAAACATTATTCATACAATTTAATAAAATTAATATTTTAAAATCACGATATTTTTCTATTATTTTCAATTAGCAGTATTAGAACCAGGTCCGTTTCCTACAACTTGTGTCATTAATAAATTCCATGTATTCACTCCAACTATACCATCTACTACTAATCCTCTTGACCTTTGATAACTTCTTACAGAGTTGTAAGTATTTGTTCCAAAAACACCATCTAATCCACCTGTATTATAGCCTATTGTCATTAAAGCATCTTGTAATATACAAACATAAACACCTTTACTCCCATTTCTAAGCATAGGATAACCAGAAGCAACTTGCCTTTCATCGAAATGAACCCATCTAGGTGTTAGATTAGCAGGCTCCACGAAATTCCATATACCAGAACTAATTGCTAAATTTCTCATTGTAGTTCTTCCTGCATTTGTTAAATTTTGTCCTACATCAAATGCTAATCCTGCATAATGCTGTGAAAGTTTTCCATGTCCTCCTTCCCATGGTCTTTTAAATGCAAAGCCAACATAAATTCCTCTTCCATATAAATATCTAAAGCTATTCCAAGCTTCCATACATCTTAAATCTGTCCATAAAATGTTTGAATTACTTGAACCTCTAAATTCTCTTATTGTAAGAGTTCTATTAACATTATATGGCATTGCTTGCGACAATTCTCTATAAAATGTTAACATTCTATTCGTATCATTATTATATACTAAAATTTTAGCCATTTTTTCACCTTAAACCTCTCATAATTTTAAACAAAATATTTTAATATATAATATTTATTTACATATTTTTCTGTTACTAAATTTATTAATTTTAAATATAAATTTCTTTTATATATTTTATTAAATCTTTAATTTATTTAAATTATATAAATATAATTTTGAAAAATATATTATAAAATCTTACAAAAATAAGTAACATCGCAAAACAAAAACATTTTAAAATAACATAAAAATAAGATTTGAGTTAAATTAATATCTCAAATCTCATTTTTTTAACGAACTTTTCACAGTTCAATTTTTATTTATAATCTTTGTGGTTTTTTAGCTTCATTACGTAATCTTTTATATTCTTTACTATTTTCAGATGTATAACCAATTAAAACTGTATTATTTTTTTCATAGATTTTTTCCATTATTTCTTTTAATACATCTTCATTCATACTACTTGAAATAAAATATTTTTTTCCTTGTTTAGTTAAAGCTAAAATAAATTTTCCTACTGTCATTCCTCTTTGTTTTCTTTTTTCAATATATATCCATAATATGTCTTCATAATTTAATACATGGAATCCGCTCATATTTGATATAACATATTTATCTGTAATAAATGTTTTTGCTTTTGGATAAGCAGACATTCCTTCTTTAGCTAATTCGCTTTCTAATTCTTCTTTTCCATATTTCTTTATTGCTGATTTTGTTTGTGCTACTGAAATAATGAATTGGATTATTGCAACTAAATCAAATATAGAGAAAAATATTCCTACTAATAAAAGTACAGTTGCATATTCTGTGTTTGGTGTTATTCTATCGTCTAAATATGTTTTTCCAAAATAGCTTTGAAAATCTGAATATGATATACGTTCATCTGCTGGTAAACCTTTGTTATATGAATTTATTGCATATTTTTTTAATTCTGAAGGAGTATTGAAAATATATCCTTTTAGTTCATATTTAAATTCATCAGGATTTTCTTTATATTTTTTCTCTATCTCTTCATATTTTTTTGGAGATAATCTTGCAATATAAAGATAGTTTTCTGCATCTGCTACAAAATAAAATCTTTCTTTAGAACTATTTTCTTCTTTTACTGCAAATTCATATGGTAATGTTACAATTTCAACCTTTACATATTTGTCTTCTTCGTCTTTTCCTTCGTTCATTAAATCATTATAAACAATACATTCTTCATCCTTTCCTGGGCTGTTCATAATCATAGCTCCAACCATTGCTGATGCTACAATTATTGTAAGAATTACTATTGTTATTAACAATTTTTTCGATGGCTTTAAAATTTTTTGGTATTCCATTTTCTAAATCCCCCTATATATTTTTTTCATAAATAGAATACTACTTTTTTTATCATTTTGTCAATAGTTTAAATCATTCTACTTTCATTAAAAGCAATCATTAAATCTCTTATAAATTCTAATTTTTTATTTTCATCTCTAAGTAATGCTGCTGGATGCCATGTTGGCATATATTTTATATCTTTTTTATTAAACCATTTTCCACGAGAAGCTGTGATTTTAAATTCTTTTCCTAAAATATTTTGAAGAGCTACACTTCCAAGTAATACTATAATTTTTGGTTTAACTAATAATACTTGATTTCTTAAATAATCTAAACAAGCTTCAGCTTCATCATCTTCTGGATTTCTATTGTTTGGTGGTCTGCATTTTACAATGTTTGCTATATAAATTTCATTTCTATTTATTCCAATATATTCAAAAGCTTTATTCATAAGTTGACCAGCTTTTCCAACAAATGGTTCTCCTTGAGCATCTTCATCTGCTCCTGGACCTTCTCCTATAAACATAATTTTACTATTTTTGTTTCCGAACTCCAAAAACAATATTTGTTCTAGTAGAACAAAGTTTACATTTTTTGCATCCTTCTATACTTTTTTCTAAATCTTCCCAATTATCATACATCTCTTATTTTTTATATTCTCTTTCTTATATTTTTATAAATAATACCATACAAATTTCAAAAAGTCTAGCATTTTACTAACACTATAATTATATTACTATAAATATTTTTCATAAAAATATTTATTCCAAAATATAACAAATAAAAAATATGATTTAATAAAATTGATATAAAATACTAGATAAATTTAGTATCAATAAAAAATTATTCTATATCTACTATTTTCCAGAAAGCCTTTGTTAAATATATAGATCATTATTATATTCTTAGATTAACTTAAACAAAAATAAAAACTCAAATTATCTTTTTTTAATAATTTGAGATTTTTATATATTATTCATTATCATCTAATTGTTTTAATCTTAAATATCCAAGTTCTTCCCAATGATTATATGCTAAATTCAACCTAAATAATACAGTTGGTTTTGCACCAGCTCTATTTTTGTCTACCACACAAGCATAATATCTAACATCAACATCTCTATCTTGTTTAATTTCATAACATTCATCAAATGTATCTGTTAATGAATACTCATATTTCTTTAAACTTTGATTACTAATTTGTTTCATTAAACAAAGCGTATCTAAAACCTCTTTTACAGTTCTACTTGCAGACATATCATTAATAGTTAAATTTACTGGAAGAGTATTACTTTCCAATAATTGAAGTGAAGATGCGATGAAAACTTTAAATTTTTGAGCAATTGTAGAAAGTACAGTTGCAGTTTTCTTAACTTCATCTCCGATTTCCAATATTATCAATATCTGTTTTTAATGTATCATAAAAAATATATTCTATATTTTCTTTATAATAATAATTTAAAATAATTTTTCTTAAATCTTCATTACTGTGTTCTGTTACATGAATAAAATAAATTGAATTATTTACTTGGTCACTTAACCAATCTGTTGCCGCTATTACTTTTTGGAATTCTGTTGATTCATCATATAATCTATCATAAAATGTTTCATCTGTTTCGTCATCTTCTTTTATCATAAATCCATTTTCATCTACTTTAGATTTTTTAGGATCATCTGGTCTGAATTTTAATTCTAATAATTCACCTTCATTTTTTATAACATCTTGTTTATGTATTTTTTGAATTTCTTTATTATTTATAATTGTAGTAATTAAACAAAGTCTCATTTTATCTTCAGACATTTCATTTGAAATTATTAAAACTTTCTTTTTCTCTATAAAAGCTAAGTGTGCAGCTAAATTAACAGTGAATCTACTTTTACCAGCATTTGATGGCATTGCATAAGACATAGTTTCACCTTTTCTTAAACCTTTAAATACCTTAGATAAAATCGCAAACGGAATTGAAGCACCTGTACTTAAGTTATTATCTCTTGATAATAGATAATTTGTAGCATCATTATTTAATACAACTTGACTTAAACCAGCAGTAACTCCAATTTGGTCTATTGCATTTTGAACTTCTTCAACAGACATTTCGCTATATAAGTCATAATGCTGAATTTCTAAAATTTTATCTCTAATTTTTTTAGTTGCAGCAACTATAAAATATTTTTTTAATATAAATAATTTTTTTAATTCTGTATATATATATTCTATATTATAATTTTTCTCTCCAACAACTCTTTTTATTTCTTGCTTTGTACCATAAGTATTAGCTTTTTCTCTAGGAATATTATATCCTTCTTTGGCTATTGCAGGAGCATATTTTTCTGCCTCCTGAAAAAGAATCGATTTATATATTTCAAGCAAATTCTCATCTGAAAAATGACAATCATCTACTAAAAAATAATACATAGAAATTGCTTTAGGGTTGTTTAATAATAATCCTACATAAATATATTCCAAGCTTTCATCTGTAAGTTCATCCGGATATCTATTAGATTTTTCTTCTGCCATTTGTATCCTCCTCAAATCTTTTGTAAAAATCAAAATTAAATAATTTTCTTTAAAACTTTTTATTACAAATATAATTTAAATCATAATAAAATTTACTAATACTATAATATAAATTAGTAAAAGATTTGTCAATGTAATTTTTAAAATATTAATTATCTATATTATATTTCATATTCTATATTTTACAATTTATAATTTAGATTTATAATTTAGATTTATAATTTATGAATCTATTTATAAATATCAATTATTTTAATATATTATTGCTCAATTTTTAGTACTTTACAAAATTAAAAATGTTTTAAAATTAAATATAAATAATTAAATATTTATTCCAAATTTTTCATTAATTATGTAAACTTTTTATTCAAAAACTATTGTTTTATCTAGTAATTTATGGTATAATTTTGTTTAGTAAGTTTAATGTTTTAAAAAGGAGGAATTATGGAAGGTCTAGTATTCTTTAAAAGATTTTATTTAGACAAAGAAAAAGATATTATTATTAATTTATACAAATCAAATAAAAATGATGAGGAATTAACTTATATAATAGAAACACCTAATCATGGAACTGGAAATTTAATTTCAAATTTAGCAAAAGTATGTGATGTAAAAACTACAAAAAATAAAAATGATATGAAAATCATAATAGGAACAATACCAGCTTCATTAAATGCAAATAATGAAACTTTATTTGTTTTTAATCTAAATAATAAACATATTGCTACAATTTATGGAGATGGAAAAATAGAACAAAACATTAAAATTCCAGCTATTGTAAAAACTTTAATGTCTCAAACAAAAGACTATAATTTAGATATTAATCAAACTTTAATTAATAGTTATATTCTAAAAAAATCAAAATTTAGAACTGACTTACATACTCATTTGTATGCAAACTTACCTTCTGATGCTCTTATTGCAATTGGAATCAAACATCAAATAAAATATCCATTATATTTTATAAAAAAATTAGGTCTTAAATTATCCAACAAACAAAAAATTGTAATTGGAAATTATAGAAAAGAAATCGAATTAAAATATATAGATTCTCCTTTAACAGGTAAAACTTTAGAAAGAAAAATCGATGATGAAACTTACATAAATTTTGCAGATTTTATTTTAAATAATATAGAAAATGCAGAAGAAAATATTAGAAAAATTAGAAATAGCTTATCATTAGTAAAAGATGGTCAGGCTGTTTTTACAAATTTAGAAAAATTATATGTTTATAGATATGTATTTCAAAAAGGTCAAACTTCAAAAGTTTTAACTAATATAACTTTAGAAAAGATTGAAAAAATACCAGAAAATGATATAAAAAATTATTTAATTCAAATGTATGAAGATTCAAAATCTGGAAGTAATTATGAAAACAATACAATTTTACAAGATAATCTTTTATGGCTTGCAAGAGAATATCAAAAACAAGGTATTGTATATTCAGAAATTGCTTCAACTGATGTATGTAAAAAAGGTATCCCTGGTGCTAGATTTCTAGAACAAATACATGAAATTCTTCCAAAAGCTAAAGCAGAAACCGGTGTAGATCTAAGATTTTTAGCTGGAATAAGAAGAATTTGGTTATCTCCTAAAGAACAAGCTGAAACTTGTGAAGTTGCTAAAATCATGGCAAAAAGTCCATATGTTGTAGGTAGTGATATTATTGGAGAAGAAATAACTGATATTGAAGATTTATCATCTATATTAACAGATTTAGTTAATTTTTCAATAAAAGAAAATAATGGATTTACTATTAGAGTTCACGCAGGCGAAACTGACGCATTTTCTAGCAATGTAGAAAAAGTTGCAGATATTATAGATAAAGCAATTGGAAAAAGTAAAATTATACCTAGATGTCGTTTAGGTCATGGGTTATATGGAATTGGTTTAGATGAAGAATCTGATAAAAGAATAATTAATAAAATAAAAAGAATTGATGCAGTTCTTGAATTTCAATTATCTTCAAATGTAAGACTAAATAATTTAACTAAATTAGAAAATCATCCAATAAAAACATATTTAGAAAATAATGTTTCTTGTGTACAAGGAACTGATGGATTTGGAATGTATGGAACAGACACTATTGAAGAACAAATTTCTCTTCAAAACTTACTTAATATAACTGAAAATGACTTTCAAAAAATGAAATTAGTAGAAGAAAAATTAATAAGTGAAAATAAAATTCATTTTGAAAACAAATCAAAAGAATTCGAAAAATTTTTAAATGGTAGAAGCATAACTGAAGCTATAATTGATGAAGAGTACAATACATTAAAAAATTTAAATATAACTTATGTGGAAAAAAGCGATAACAAAATAGATTCTACTGAAAATTTAAAATCTAAAATTAAAGAACTTCCAATCGACAAAGTTCCAATTATAATTGCAGGTGGTAGTTTTAATACAAATGGAAGAGAAACTGTTGTAAATGAATCTGGAAAGAAAATTATTAGAGATTTAATTAAAAATATTGATAATAATAAAGCATATTTTGTAATTGGTCATAAAATGCAAGGATATGAAAAAGCAATTGTTGATATTTCAAAAGAGTTAAATAAAAAATTTGAAATTGATGCAATAATTCCAAAAAGAGTACCTCTTTCTACCAAAGATTCTTTACTAGACTCTGATGTTGATGGAATTAGAGTTTCAATAGAGCCAGAAGAAGTTGGAATTTACAAAAGTTTTAATTATGAAATATTTGAAAGAAGAAATTCTATAGTAGTAGCATTTGATGGAAACTCACCAGTTTCAAATTTAGTTCAAGAAGCTAAAAATGGCAAAGGAAAAGCTAAAATATTTGTAAATGGAGATGTTGAAACATTAAAAGAAAAAGCTAAATCTTTAGGTGGATATGTTGAAGAATTCAATACTGAGCAAAATATCTCTGATAAAATTATAGATTGGAACCCTGATTTAAAGCAAAAATAAATTTATTATATAAACAAATTAAAAGTTAGTACATAACAAAATATATTTCGTTAATGTTAAGAAAAATAATGAGTTATTATTTAGCTAATATAAAAAATTTAATCAAGTATTAAGCAACTTGAGAATGAACTTTATATTATATATTGTTCATTCTCTTTTTATTTTGTCTTTCTATGTCGAATATTGTCATACGATTTTTTTTGACAAAAAGCGATTTTTAATTTATAGTATATTATGCAATTGATTTTAATTGCATAATATTCAAATATAATTAATTTATTAACACAAAAATAAAATATTAAACAAATAAACCTACTTACAGTACATATGATAGGAGATTTTACAAATGAAAAAGATATTAGCTTTATTTCTAAATTTTCTTTTGCTTATAATATCTATAATCCTAGTAACTAAAACAAATTCTAAAATTCTAACAATCACAACTTTAATCATTCTCCAAATAATTACAATATCTATAACATTTTTTTCAGAAAAACAATTACTAAAAAAGCAAAAATTTGAAATTGAAAATTTAAATTACATTTGCGATAGCACTCGCACTTTTAGACATGATTTTAATAATATCATGCAAGCAATTGGTGGATATATACAAACTAATAATATTTATGATTTAAAACAATATTATAATAAAATTATTCCAGAATGTTTTCATATAAATAATTTATATAGATTTCATTCAAAACTTATGGTAAATACCGCTCTTTATAGTATAATTTCAGACAAATATAATTTAGCTGAAAAGAAAAATATTAAAATGTCATTAAATATTTTATTAGACCTAAA
Organism: Clostridia bacterium; assembly: GCA_022790975.1. Lineage (GTDB taxonomy): Bacteria > Bacillota > Clostridia > TANB77 > CAG-508 > Scatovivens. The sequence continues at coordinate 23,183 of JAAVYF010000011.1, forward strand.
TTATTTAAAAATTGACACCTATACTCTTACAAAAATTTTGGGAATACTTTTAGATAATGCAATAGAAGCATCTAGCGAATGTCCAAAAAAGATTATAAATCTATCTTTTCAAGATAATAAAGATAAACAATTAATTATAATAGAAAATACATATTTAAATAAAGGAGTTTCTACAAAGAAAATATTTGAAAAAAATTATACAACAAAAAAGAATAATTCTGGTCTTGGACTTTGGGAAGTTCAAAAATTAATTAATAAACATGAAAATTTAAATTTAGAAACAAAAGCTTCTTCTGATTTTTTCTTGCAGAAATTAGAAATTTCTTGAAAATATAGTATAATTTTCTTCATATTTATATAAAACTATAAGTATATATTAAAATTTTATATACTTATAGTTTTTAATACTTATATATTTAATACTTATATCTTTAATTCTTATATCTTTAATTCTTATGCCTTTAATTTTTATGCCTTTAATTTTTATGCCTTTAATTTTTATATTTCTAATATTTATTGCAAATAATATAATCTGTTTTTTCAATATTTGTTAAAAATCTATAAAAATATACTTTTTGTCCTTTTATTTCTAGTCTAATTATATATAAGAGTAACTTTTAAATTTATCTAATTTAATACGTCAAAATTAAGTAATCACCTTATTTTATATTTTCTTATATTCCTTCTTGTTAAACTTTTAAATTCAATATAAGTAATTAAATTTAAAATCACATTAAAAATCTAATCTTCCTTCAAATGTAAATTCTGCTCCTCCTGTCATAAAAACTCCATACTCCTTGTCATAGTCTATATGTAACTTTCCACCTTCTAATTCTACATTTATACTAGAATCACATAAATTTCTCTTTTCGGAACAAACTGCAGAAGCACATGCCCCTGTACCACATGAGATTGTTCTACCGAACTCCTCTTTCCCATACTTTAACTTTAATATTATTTCTATCAATCACTTGTACAAATTCTACATTGATTTTATTTGGAAAATATTTATAGTTCTCAACTATTTTTCCTATTTTGCATACATCAATTTTATTTAAATCTTCCACAAAACATACTGCATGTGGATTTCCAATTGATACTAAATCAAACTTATAAGAAATTTCCTCTACTTTAATCTCTACAGTATGAAATTTTTTTACTAATTCTTCTTTAGGAAGATATGCTGGTATCTTATTTGCTTCAAAATATGGCAATCCCATATTTACTTTTACACCTATAACTGTTTTATTTTCAACTATTAATTTAATATCTTTTATACCGAGCTGAAGTTTCTATTTTAAATTCTGTTTTAGTAGTAACAGTTTTCTCATATAAATATTTTGCTACACATCTTATACCATTACCACACATTTCTGCTTCACTTCCATCACTGTTAAAAATTCTCATCTTAAAATCAGTCATATTTCCTCTAAATATATAAATAACTCCATCTGCTCCTACTCCAAAATTTCTATTACATACAAATTTAGCAAGTGAATTTAAACTATAATTAAAATATTGGTTTAAACAATTTATAATAACAAAATCATTTCCATTTCCCTGCATTTTAGAAAAAAGAATCATTTTATCACATCCCTTCGTCTAATATTATGTATAAATATTGTAAATATTCTTGAATAATTTTTAAAAATATTATAAAATTGCTTTAACTTTTTTAGAATAAATTGTTAAATTAATATTATAAAAAATAAATGTTTAGTATATCTAAAACATATTATTTTAATATTAGTATAACAGCATATACATTTTTTACTTTAATAATTATATAAGTAAAAATACTGTACTAGAATAATTAAATAATTATAAAATTATTCAAAAAAATTTAAAATAATGGAGTATAAATTAATGGAAAGAGTATCACATAGAAAAAAAGAAAAATTTAAATTATCTAAAAAGAAAAAAATTATTATTCTTATAATAATTTTACTAGTTTTAATTTCTTTAGGAGTTTTCATTGCATTAAAAGCTCTCCCTGTAGACGACATAACAAATAAAGATATAGAAATTACACCTTCTACAACAAATATTACAGGAAAAGCTATTAATGTACATATATCAACAAAAACAAATTATGATATTTATTATTATATTGATTATGATGAGGAAGAAGATGAAACTAATTATTATGAAGAATCTTTAGATGATGAAGAATTAGAAAATGATTCTAATAACTCAAGCAATACATCTAATTCTGTTAACACAAATTCTGTAACCAATAATAAAAATAACTCTACAAATAATACATCAAACTCTGATTCAAAAGTTACTATAAAAAATATAGAAAATAGTAAATATTCAAAAATAACAACACCTACTATAAGCATTGAAAATAATGCAACAATATATTTAAAATACGGAAGATTTGGAAAATTATCTGATAATGCTTATGTTTTTAATATAGATAATATTGATAAAACAGGTCCTGAAATTGGTGGAATTGAAACTTCTTCAACAGATTCTACTATAAAAGTTTCAGTTACTGCAAATGATTTAGGAAATTCAAACCTTACTTATTATTTTAAACTTCAAAATGATATGGATTATACATGTACAAATTCTACTAATACTTATACTTTTACAGATTTAACTGAAAATGAAACATATACTATATATATTAAAGTAACAGATGGTTTTGGCAATAAAAGTGAGGCTGTAGTAGATGCAGTTGCTTCTTCTGAAATAACTACTATCGCTAAGAAAATTTATTATATAAAAGTAAATCTTGGAGCTAATACTGTAACTATATATCAAGAAGATGAAAATGGTGAATATACAGACCCTATCAAAGCTATGGTTTGCTCTACTGGAGTTGCTACACCTAAATCTGGTAAATACAAAACTTCATATAGTTATCGTTGGAGAGAATTATTTGGAGCTGTTTATGGACAATATGCAGTTCGTATTCATGGAAATATTTTATTCCATTCAGTTCCATATACAAGAATGTATCCAGATACTTTAGAATATGAAGAATACGATAAACTAGGAACTAGTGCATCCGCTGGATGTGTTAGATTAACTGTAAAAGATGCAAAATGGATTTACGATAATGTAGCTACTGGAAGTTATGTTGAATTCTATTCAGATACAAAAAATCCAGGTCCGCTTGGAAAACCAACTGCTCAAAAAATATCAAATAATAAATCAAATAGAAACTGGGATCCAACAGACCCTGATGAAAGAAACCCATGGAATGGTGGAAGTGGTATTGTAAATAAAAAAGATAAACCAAGTTCTTCATCTACAAATACTACAATATCTAATAACACTAATACATCTTCAGCTTCTAATACTACAAATAATGAAATTAAAAATAATACTCTTATTTGGGGAACTGATGATTAAAGAATTTAAATTTTATAGTTTTATATAAAAAATTTATTATATTTTTTACAGAAATATAAATCTATAGCAAATATATATAACCCCCTAGAAAAACATTCTAGGGGGTTCATTTATTTTAAAAATTCTATAAATAATAACTTATAGAATTTTTAATTTACTAACAAAATATAAATTTTCTTTATAGATGTTATTAAATTTTTTATAAGACTATTTAAAATTATTATTTAACTATAATAATTTATGTAATTATAAATCTAAATTCAAAATAATTTATTATAATTTTAATAACTTTTTTAAACTTTCTATATAAACTTAAGTTAACTTATTTATATTACTTTTCTTTTGCTTTTTGTCTTTTATAAGTCATATATAAAACAATATTAGTTGGAGAAAATTTCGAAATAAAAGCTAACGCTTTTATAGAAAATCCTGGAATAATAGTTCTTTTTCCTTTTAACATTTTATCAACTGAATATTTTGCTACATATTCACTAGATAATCCTCTTAAAGAAAATTTTACATTTGCTACATTATTAAAATTAGTATTAACTGGTCCAGGACATAATACGCTTATTTTTACTGCTGAATTTTTTATTTTAAGTTCTTCTGAAATACTTCTTGTCATAGAAACAATATAACTCTTTGTTGCATAGTATGTTGACATTAATGGGCCTCCTGGAAGAAGTCCAGCAATTGAGGCTACATTTAAAATATGTCCTCTATTTTTTTCACACATTATCTTTAAATAAAGTTTTGTTAAAATTTGAACAGCAACAATATTAGTATTTATCATATTAATTTCATCATTAATATCAGTATTTACAAATTCTCCAAATTTACCAAAGCCAGCATTATTTATAAGAATATCAATATCTGAATGCTTTTCTACAAGTTTTTTGCAATTTTCTTCAATACTAACATCCATACATTCAATTTCTACATTTGTTTTTAAATCATTCTTTAATTCCTCTAATAAATTCTCTCTTCTAGCAACAATAACTAAATCATATCCTATAGAACTTAGATATCTTGCCATATCTCTACCTATTCCAGAAGAAGCTCCTGTTATTAAAGCTTTCATAAATTCCTCCAATCTTAAAATTAAGAGTGCTTTAATTTTGTACTGAGCCTAAAACATTAAATATTTTTCATTTAATGTTTTAGGCTCACTTAAGTTTAAGCACTCTCAATTTTTAAATATTTTTTACATGTACAGTTTCAGTTGGATATGCTAAAGCAACATTTTCCTTAGCTAAAACTTTTAAAAATTCATAATTTAAATCTTCTTGAAGTTTTAAAAATTTCACATAATTTGTTTCTGTAAGATACATAAAAATTTTAATATCTAAACTATAATCAGCAATTTTATTAAGTCCAATATAAACTGTATCTGCTTTTACATAGTCTTTTGAACAAATTACAACCTTTAACTCTTTTATAAGATTTTTTATCTTATCTGGTTCAATATTCATTTCTAAATTTAATACGCATTCAAATCTTCTAGTTTTAAGTTTATTCCAATTTATAACAAATTCTTCTGTAATAGTTGAATTTGGAATAGTAACAATAGAATTATCTGAACATCTAATTCTAGTACTTCTGAAAGTTATATCTATTACACTTCCTGCATAATTTCCAACTTCAATCCAATCTCCAATTACAAATGGTTTATCTGTTAATATTGTAAAACCACTAAATAAACTTTTAACTGTATCTTGTGCTGCAAAAGAAATTACTACGGTTCCAAGTCCAAGACCTGTAACTAAACCATTTATTTGAGTAAATCCTAAGACACCAGCAATTATTATGTATATTGCAACAACCCAAACCACTATTTTAAGTAATTTACAAATAAGATTTGTAACTGTTTCACTTGATTTTTTACCATTATTTTTTTTGAAAATTTTTGAATCTTTATCTAAAACTGTACTATTTATAATATTTGCTACAAATATTATTATTGCACTTTTCATTAATGCTGTCATTAAAATGCTTATTTTATTTCCAAATGGCAAAATTTTTACTGCTAAATATACACCCAAAAACACATACATAAATTGTAATGGCTTATACATTCCGCTTTCTTCAGGTTTCTTTTTTCGTTTTAAAATTGTATCCATTATTTTTAATACTATTTTGGCAAAAAAAGATTTTGTAACTAAAACTATTAAAACAAGTACTACTGCAATTTGTATATCAAATACATGTATTAGATTAACCAAATCATCTTTAGAAAGATTTGCAAGTATGTCATCCATCTTTTTATTACCTCCATTATTTCATATATTTAGTGCTATATAATAGAATTGCTATTATTTGACTAGCATTTTCTAATTCTCCATTTTTTGCTTTATCTATACATTCTTCTATTGGAATTTTTACAATATTCAAAATTTCTTCTGTTGAGTCTAAATGAACTTTTCCTTTTTCAAAATCTTTTGCTAAAAATATATGTACTTTTTCACTAGTATATCCTGTTGATGGATAGATACTAATCATATGCTCTATATTTTTGGCAATAAAACCTGTTTCTTCTTCTAGTTCTCTTTTTGCAGTTTCTATTGGTTTTTCTCCTGAGTCAACCATTCCAGCTGGAAGTTCCATTGATATTTTTCCTATAGACTCTCTTAATTGAGTTACAAAAATTACTTCATTATTTTCTGTTAATGGCAAAATAACTGCTGCTTCTCCAGGGTTTACAATATCTCTAATTATTTTTTTCCCATCATCTCTTTCAAATACTTTTTGAATTACATTAAATCTTGGTCCATTATATTTTTCTTCACTACTTAATAATTTTCCCATATTTAAGCCCCCATTATTTTGTCTAAATTCTATTTATAAATTATATCTTATAATTCAAAAAAAGTATACTATTTAATTAAATAACTTTTAAATTTTCTCTATAAAATTTCGCAATCAATTCATCTAATTCTACACTAATCGCATAAATTACAGAATAATCTTTTCCTTTTTCAATACTTTCATTAAGTTTATCTCTTAATTTACAAATTTCATCATTTAACATAGGCTTTATACACTCCTTTTTTACATTTTTTTCTTTTGTATAAAATAAAATTACCATATTAAAACCCTCAAGTCAATATAAAATCAAGCAATATCAAAACTTTCGTATGCCAAAATTCGACAAATAACTACATAATTTCTTTATTTTTTCTTTTAATACAATAAATAATCAAAAATACAACAAAAAGCCCCCCTGACAAAATTTGCGAAATACGGAAATTCCCAAGCCATAAACTATCTACTCTTAATCCTTCTAAAAACATTCTTACAAATCCATATAAAATAAAATATAAGTATAAAATTTGTCCTTTAAATTTACGATTTTTCTGAAATATTCTTAAAATTATAAAAATTATAAAAGTAGAAATTGATTCATATAAAAATACTGGATGTACCTCTATGTAACCGGGAAACTGTATTTATACCCATTCTAAAAATAGATGTAGTTTCACTTCCATAAGCTTCTACATTAAAAAAGTTTCCCCATCTTCCAATACTTTGACCAAGTGCCAAATATGGAATTAAATAATCTGCTAAATCTAAAAAATTCTTTTTCTTTATTTTACAAAATATAAATGTATATATAGCAATAGCAATAATTCCACCATAAATAGCTATTCCACCATCTTTTATAGCAAAAATCTTAAGAGGCTCATTTAAATATTTTGAAAGATTAAATAATACATAATAAATTCTCGCACCTATTATTCCAAAAATCATAGAACCTATTATAATCTCTAATACAAAATCTTCTTCATTATTAAATTTTTCTTTACTTATTCTACTTAATATTAAGCCGAATTATAATTCCGAAGCACTATTGCTACTGCATATTTATAAACAACAATATTCCCTATTTTAAACGCAATTTTTGAAATATTAAATTCTAATCCCAATCCTGGAAATTTTACTATATTCATATCTTAAATTCCTTTAACTATTGAAATTACTTTCTTATCTTCTGTAAATATATTTTTTAAAATTTCTTCTAAATACTCTTTTGATAAAGTTTCAAACTCTTCGAAATATAAAAACATATTTATACCTTTAAAATAGTTTGACATTGCCATATTACCAATAGTAGAAACATCATTATAATTTTTAACAAGATTTCCATATACTTTCTTTTTTTGTCTTTCAAACTCTTCATCAGATATTCCTTGATTTATAAAGAACTCCATTTCATTTTTTATTTCTTCAATAACTTTTTCTGGATTTTTTGAACTTCCTTGAATTATAACATGTGAATAATTTCTTGCAAATTCAAAGTCAAAACTAAATTCAGATAATATTAACCCTTCTTCATAAAGCCTTTTATATAATTTTGAACTACTACCAATAATTATATTACCTAAAATTTCTATTGCTAAATCTTTTTTTACCATGTTTTCATTAACCATTGGAACTTTATATCCTAACATAAACATAGGCATACTTATTTGCATTTGAACTTCTTTTTTCTTATCTTTTATTTCTTCTGGCTCTTCACTATATACTCTTGTTATTTTTTGATTATTATTTTTTATAATCATTCTATTTTTTATTTCAGATAAAATTTCTTCTGGCTCAAAATCTCCACATACTGCAATTGACATATTTTCAGGAGTATAAAAATTATTGTAAATAGTATATAAAGTTTTCTCTGTAATTTTAGAAATTGATTCTTTAGTCCCAGCAATATCAATTCTTATAGGGTTGTTGTGGTACATAAGTTTTAATGTGTTCATATATAAAGCCCAATCTGGTTCATCATCATACATTGCAATTTCTTGCTCTATAATTCCACGTTCTTTTTCAACATTTTCTGCTGTATAATAAGGATTTTGAACATAATCCATAAATTCATCTAATGCTGGATAAAAGTTATCTGTACACTCATATAAATATGCTGTATAGTTATTAGTTGTATAAGCGTTAGCATCTACTCCAAGACTTGACAATGTATCTAAGCTATTTATTCCTGTTCTTTGCTCAAACATTTTATGCTCTAAATAATGAGCAATTCCATCTGGAATATGAGTTACTTCTTCTGAATCTCCTATTATAAATTTATTATCAACAGAACCAAAATTAACACCCCATATTATATATTTTTTTTGAGCACCTTTTTTAGGAATAATCATAACTGTAAGCCCATTTTCTAATTTCTCTATATACATTTTTTCTTTAATTTTACTATTCTCTATTATTTGCATATTATCTTTTCCCTTCCACTATCTATTCGTCGTTATCAGCTTCTTGACTTTCAAGTTCATTTTCAGAATCCTCATTTTCAGTTCCAGTTAAAAAATAAATCAAATTCATTTGAAGCCCATTTGCAAATTCAATAATTTGCTCTTTTGTAACACTTTTTATAGATTCTATATATTCATCAACTGTATATCTTGTTTTAGAAATTTCTTGACCTATATAAAATACAATTTCTGTATCTTGCTCAGCTTCTATTCCTTTTATTCCAGAAATTATATAATTTTTTGCATTTTGAATATCTGTTTCTGAAAATTTTCCAATTTTAATATTTTCTATCTGTTCTTTTATTATTGATACTGCTTTATCATAATTTGGTATTTCAATTCCACATCTAACAAAAACATTATATTTTAATTTATTAAATGTTGAATGTGCTGTGTAGGCTAATCCTGCTTTTTCTCTTACATTTTGGAATAGCATTGAATTTGCTCCATCTCCCAAAATACTATTAAAAACAATTCCAATATTAGTCATATTCTCGCCTCTGGCAAGAGCATTAAAACCAATTACAAGTTTACCTTGTTTAATTTCCATTTCTTCTTTAATTGTTCTTACATTATCCACTTTTTGTACTGTTTCTGTGGATGAATTATTAATTATATATTCACCTTTTCTTGGATGCAATCTACTAATATCTTTATTTAATTTTAAAATATCTTCAACATTCTTTTCATCAAAATTACCTGAAATATAAATATCAATTTTAATTTCATTAATTAAATTATGATAATATTTAGAAATATCTGAATTAGTAATATTTTCTAAATCATCTAAATATCCATATTTATATAATCCAAAGCCTTCATGTTCATGCATATTTTCAATACATCTATTAAAAGCATAAAAATCTTTATTATCAATTTTAGATTCAATTATTTTTCTCAAATTTTCTTTTTCTGTTTCTAAAATTTGCTCTATAAATTCATTATTTTTCATATAAGGATTAAAAACAATTTCTAATAATAAATCTATAGATTCCTTTAATAAGTCTTCTTGTTCCAAAGTATATTTATTGCTAATACTTTCCATGTAAAACTTAATTGCTTGATTATCTCCAATTTTATCTATACCAGAATCAAAACCTGCTCCATACATTTTTTCGAGTTTCATACTAATTTCACTTTGAGATTGATAATTTACAGTTCCCCTTTTTAATAAAAGTGGTATTAAAGCATTTTTTGTAACTGTTTCTCTTTTCAAAGGAGTAGTTAACATTACACAAATTAAATTTGTTTTAAATTTATCATTTTTAATTAAATGAGCATTAATTCCCTCTTTTAATTCTATTATTTTTTCACTCATATAAATTCTCCTTATATTAATATCTTTATTATTATTTTTAGAATTTAAAAATTTATACATATCATATCATTTTTTTAGATTTTTTCAATGATTTTTATTATAAACTTGATTTAATTTTTTTATTAAATTATAAAACCAAAAATTTAATTTACTAAAATTTTAAAATCAATAGTTTTATAAAACTTAATTAAAATAGTTACATTTACTTTTTTACTTGACTATTTAACTAAATTTAATAAAAATTTTAAAAATAATTGAATTTATAAAATATTTATGTTATTATTGTTTCATAAAATAAAAGTTAATATTTTTTTTATAAAAAATATTAAGTTTAATAAATAGTTTTGTACTATTTATATATTTTTTATCTAATCAATATACAATTTTCTAATGAATGATTTGATTAACAAACATAATGCTATATCTCAAAGATATACAGCTTATAGTAGATGTAATCCTTAACATATAATAAATAAGTTTTAAAAAATATTGTGAAAATACACAGAAATTTTCTTATATAGAAAATCTGTGTATTTTTCAGTTTATCTAATTACATAAAATCTATTCTAAAATGCTATTATTCCTAAATGCTCTAATAATATTTTTAAACCAATAACAATTAAAATAATACCACCTATTAGTTCTGCTTTATTTTGAAATTTATCTCCAAATTTATTTCCTATTTTAACACCAATTATAGATAATATAAAAGTAACCAAACCAATAATTATTACCGATAATTCTAAATTAACTTTAAAAAATGCAAATGTTACACCAACTGCTAATGCATCTATACTTGTTGCTATTGCAAGTAAAATCATTGTTTTAAAATCAATTTTATCATTTCTTTTTTCTTCTTCATTATCAAATGAATCTTTTATCATGTTTCCTCCAATAATAGAAAGTAAAATAAATGCTATCCAATGATCTACACTTTCTACGAAATTACTGAATGTTATTCCTAAAAAATAACCAATTACAGGCATTACAGCTTGAAAAATCCCAAAATATAATCCTATAACAATTGCACTTCTCCAATTCATTTTTTTCATTGAAAGACCTTTACATACAGATACTGCAAAAGCATCCATTGCAAGTCCTAATCCAATAAAAATTATTTCATATATTTTCATCATCTTATCCCTTTCTGCAAACAAAAAACAAGACTTTGTTTGCAATTTAATTTTGCAAACAAGTCTCGTTATTTAAAATAAAGCCAGATTTAATATCAGTATGTTGACTTTATTACATATATAATGTTAACTACTCCCTTATTTAGATAAGATTATACAATACCTTTCATTTTTTGACAAGTATTTATTACAAATTTCTTGAATTTGAATATCTATTATACTATATAAATATTTGTTTATTAATTTATTTATATTTTATAAAACAAAAAATTATATTATTTTTTTGTTACAATACACTACTTATTTAATGTCTTCAAATTTTATTAATTCAAATAAAATTTTTTAAAAAAATCATATATCATAAATAATTATTTAAGGTTTTTTTTAATTTTTCTTTTACAATTTCTTTTACCTTAGTTGGAGCCAAAACTTTTGTATATTCTCCAAAAGATAAAATATATCCATATACCCATTCATTCTCTGGATATTTTACTTTAACTACAAAATTTCCATCAGATTTTTTAGTTATTTCTTCATTTTCAAATTCATCATATACCCTATATGCCATGCTTGAATTTATCTCTAATTCAAGCTCTATAACATTAAAATTGCGTCTTTCTTCTTTATTTTCTTTTGGTAATTTTCTTTCAAAGTGTTCTTCTAAAATCTCAATTTCTTTTATTCTTGCAATTTTAAATATTCTATAGTCTTTTTTATTTCTACAATAACTTATTAAATACCAAGCTTTATCTTTAAACCATATTTGTAATGGTTCAACACTTCTTATACTTTCTTCTCCATTAGAATTATAATATGTAAATTTAATTACCTTTTTATTTAAAATTGCCGATTTAATAATTTCAAATCTATTTTCTTGCATATCATCTTTTGACCAATTTGAAAAATCAATTTTAATCCAATCATTTATTTTTTTATTAAATAACAAACTTAATTTATCTAAGATGTCCTTTTCATTTTGTCCTCTTACATTTTTCATTCCTTGTAGTGCAAATAAAATTTGATTTTGCTCCTCTTCAGAAATAAGAGTTTTGTTTAAAACATATTCATCTAAAAGACATATTCCACCATCTTTTCCTTTACTTGCATAAATTGGTATATTTGCTCTACTTAATGTTTCTATATCTCTATATATTGTTCTTGTAGAAACCTCAAATCTATCTGCTAACTCTTTTGCAGTAATCTTTCTTTTTTGCATTAATATATAAACAATTTCAAATAATCTATTATTTAACTGCATAATTCCTCCTACAAGTATTAAACCCATTAATATGACAAACATATCATATTTTATTAAATTTTTACTTCTTATTATAATCTTTTTATATAACTATATATTTTTATTTAATAATTGGTTTTTTAATATCTATATATTTTTTTACATCTTCTAAAACATTTCTATCACATTCATGCATATCATTTGGTAAATTATTTATATCAAACCATTTTATTTCTAATACTTCATTATCATTAAAAGAAATCTCACCATCATATTCTGTGCAAATAAAACAATTTCTACACAAATACACTTCATCCTCATTTGGATATTTATTATATCCAGTATAAATCCCCATTAATTCTGGATTTATTGGTTTAATATTTAATTCTTCTTTAATTTCTCTATTGAGTGCCTCCATAATTGTTTCATTTGGTTCTATAAATCCTCCATGCATATCCCATTTCTTATCATCTGCTCTTTTTTGTAATAAAACATTTCCATTTTTATAAATAATTAAACATGCAGATGGTACAAACATTGGCATATGTCCAATTTTTCCTCTTATTTGTTCTACATAATTACTAACCATTGTATGCCTCCAACATTAATTTTTTCTTTAAAAACAAGTTTATTATGTAATTTTATTCTATTTCAAAATTTATTTCTTTTACATCATCTTCAATTAAATAGCACATCTCATCATGAGGAGTGACTTCTTGAGTAATTTTACTTATATCCATTTTTATGTATTTCACTTCAGCATTTGCTAGTAAATTCCCTTTTTTATCAAATAATTCTGTATCTATAACTATAAATTTTGAACTTTCTTTTTTTACTAATCCTCTTCCAATTATAACTTCATTATATGGTACAGGCTTTCTATATTTTACTTCCATTGATAAAGTTACACCATATTCATAATTTGAATTTTTTGCCCATAATGCCCTTAACCCTAATTCATCAAGCATTGTTGCAATTAGCCCACCATGAACCCTTTTCGGAAAGCTTTGATGTTCTTCTCTATATTTAAATATAGTCATTACACTTTCATCTTCCATATTATAAAATTGCGCCTTTAATCCTATTGGATTATCCATACCACAAATAATACACATTTTACTATTTTTCTGCTTACCTATTACTTTCATTTTTTATTGCTCCAATCTTATATATTTATTGTAAGTTATTTTATATTAATTTTTATATCCTTTCAATATTTAATACATAAATAACTTAACAGATTTTATTCAATAACATTTTTAATACTAAAAGATTTTTTCAATAATTCTTTTTTAAATCATAATTCTTAAAATTTAATACATTTTATATTATTTTTCTAATTAAAATTCACTAGAATATTTTAACATACAAATAATCCCTCATTATTAATTTTTTTTAATATATGGGCTAACTTCATTATTTGTTTTTATTAAAATTCATTTTTTAAAGTATTATTTAAAAAATCTATAACATTAACCTCTTCATTTTTAATTAAAATTTTATTAACTTCACTATAATTTATAATCAAATTTCCTTTAAATAAATCATATTTAACACAACAATTATTTTCTATTTTTATTGTATTCTCATTTAATTTTATAAATGGTATAGTATAAATAAAATCAAATTCGTTTCCTATATTTTTTTCTTTTACTCTAAATAAATGACCACAATATAAACATAAATGAGTTCTATGTGGTATATAAGCAAATTTTCCATTATCAGAATGATAATGATTACAATGACTACACTTTATGCCTTCTAAAGGTATTTTATTTAATTTAGATAACATTAAACCACCTAAATCTTTATAACATAAAATACAATTATCATATTTAAATATTCCTGTAAACTCTTTATTATTTATAAATATTTTTGGTACAACATTCTCTAAAATATTTTCATAAATTATTTCTATTTTTTCAATGTTATTTTCTTTTAAATCTAATATATTATTATACATTTCTTTATAATTACATAAACATTCTTTCAATTTGTTCCCTTTTTTATCATAAGCAAACGATTTATGAATTGTACAATAATATTGGGATATTCCATTTCTTAATTTTCCAACATATTCTATATTACATTCCATTTTTAATCTCCTCAGCAGTTTACTATTTAAATTTCAAATATATATTAGCATATAAATACTTATATATCAATTTATATAAAAAAAGAGTGGAGAATAAATAATTATCTTACTTACCCTCCACCAATTTCTGTAAATTAGTTCCCTCACAATGCTAAAGAAAATCTAAGCTAGTGCCGATAACATCGCTATAAGTACGCTGAGCATAAATTGTATCCAAAGCAATACTATTACCATTAGTAGCCTAGAAACTACAAAATACATAACAGCAAAAATAATGACTTTTGCTAGCTCAGTTAAAGAGTCACCTCTCCGTTCGAAATAACGTACTGTAATGCGATACAATACAAATGACCCCACAAGCCTACACAAGGTCAATAAAACAAAAGCAATTTTAGTGATTCCCATAAAGCGCTCCTCCTTTTTACTTTGTACAATAGCAATAATTATTTTTACTATTGTAAGATGTCGACGCACATGCGCCAGGAACTATATAAAAATAAACATATTAAATGTCTATTGCAAATATAATAGCACATATTTTTTAAAAAGTAAATCATTATGTAAATAAAATTTATTTATTTTTTTAAATTTTTTTATATAACCTATAATATTAATTACCAACTCTATTTTCTTTTTTTCCAAATTGTATATAATGCTTTATGTATTCTTTATTATTATCTCTAAATATTTTTCTTAAATCTTTATATTTATTTTTATATGCTAATATATAAAATTCACTACTTGAAGCTCGTCCTTCATTTATACCATGGTTCAAGAAATGTTTTAAAGCCTCTATATTACTCATATTTCTTAAATCTGAATTAGAATTTTTATAAAATAAAACATCAAATTCTACTGAAGCTTGCCTTCCTTCATAAATACCATTTTTAATGAAATGCTCATAAGCTCTAGCATAATCATTTCCAAATATTCTTTTTAAATCTGGATATTTATTTAAATAAAATATACTATCAAATATATAACTTCCTCTTCTTCCTTCTTTTAATCCATATGTTATGAAGTGACTTTTTAATTGTTGCTCATTTCCTCCAAATGCATTTTGTAAATCTAAATAAGATGAGTTATACAAATCTGTGTCGAAAACATCTAATATTTCATTTTGAACATTAACTTGCAGTTTTCTTTTTATATCTTCTTTAAATTTATTCCATTCACATGGATTTTTTACATAATATCTAGGACATTCTTTTCTTGTTACATCATAATGTCTAATTATATTATTTTCATTTAAGTTATATCTTTTACAAATATCAACACATAATTCAACTAAAGAATTATATGTACTATTATTGAATTTTCCGTTCCAGTCTGGATGGCAATTTTCTATTCCTATGCTCTTTCTATTCATTTCACTATTACCAGCATGAAAAGCTACTTCATTTTCTGGAATACATCTTATTATTTCTCCATTTAATCCTATAATATAGTGTGCTGATGCTTGAGTAGTATATGTTAATTTTAAATTTTCAAAATAATTACGATTAACAATAGCTGAAGTATTGGGATTGCCTATCCAGTGAACTACTATATTTTCTATTTTATTTTGTTTTTCTCCTGGTCTACTATATTTATTAATTGTTAACAATTTCTCTTGAATATTCATATATATTACTCCTTTCTTTTTTATTTTTGTATGATATATTAGAAAATAAAGTCTATACAGAATATGAGTATTATAGTTCCCTATTATATTTTGTTATGATATAATTTCTTTGAGCAAATTCAACTGTATTATCTGGTTATAGTTCTTTTTTATTCTCTAATTTGATATGATATAAAAAGCTAGTAACCACAATAAATTACTAGCTTTTTATATTTTACTTATTTTTTATTATCTAATTCTGTTGTCATTTCTTCTAATAAATGTACAACTTTTTCTTGCATTTTTTTAGGAACTGGTAAATCACAAAGAACCATATTTTTTAATACACTTGTTATCTCATAAAGTACAAACATTAATCCAAAAAGTTCACAAGTAGCTACTCTTTCTAATTTTATAAATTCCATTACTTTTTCTGGAACCATAAAAAGAAAATTTAAATTTAGAATTTTATCAAAAATAGACAGAAAAAAAATGCAACCTATCATTGCAATTTTTCTTAACATTCCATTTATACCAACAGTGCTATTCCATTTATGTTCCTTCCATGCTCTTATAGAACCTAAAAAAGTATCTAATATCAAAAAAAGCAATAATGCTTTTATAACTATATTTTCCATTATGTTAAAAATTAAGCTTTCTATATTCATATTTTTCCTTCCAATTTTATTAAATTTGATAATATGTATTATTTCTTTTATTAAAAGTAAATGTAATACTTTCATTTGGTTGTAATGTAATTGTTTCTGTATCTTTCCATAAAATATTTCCTGTAGAGTCTTTAGTAATAGTTCTTGCCATAGTATAAGTATTAATTATAGTAATTTTAAAAAAAGAAAATCTAACATTTAATGATTTAAATATTAGATCAGATGCCATTTGATAAAACATATTTGTATTAAATTTAGGATTTTTATTAGTACCATTAAAGAATGATGGTGAATCTATATATAAAGCCTGATCTTGATATATAGTATTTATTGATGATGATACATCTCCTATTGCCCCAGCAATATTTCTTCCTGTAAAAGTTCCATTAATTTGTGTATATCCATCATTTCTAAAATCTTGAATATGAACTTCTTCTCCTGATAATAAGCATCCTTTTGTTTTTCCTTTTATATTTGAAAAATAACATTTATTTAAGTTGGTTGCACTTATAATTCTTGATGGACTTCCTACTCCATAAGAATTATAAATCGAATTTACAAAAGAAACATTACAATTATCACAATTATCCATTTGTATATCATTTAAAGATGCATGAGAAATTATATTTTCAACATTAATAGTTTTGCAATTTTTAATTAAAATAGTTCTTAAATTAATGTTACTTGATGAACTATCATACGCTCCATTAGAAATATTTGAAATTATTCCTGTATCTGTATTATAAAAACCTAAAGTATTAACGCAATTTTCTGAATATACATTAGAAATATTTATATTTTTATGTTTTATTCCTTCTTCATAAGCAGAAGATGCACCAACTACAATTGCTGTTGTAGGTTTATTCTTTATTACTATATTATTTATATAAATATCCTGTGCTGCTTTTTTAGTTGCAACCCATATTCCTTCTGAGTTTTCCCCTGAATCAATATAGCAATTTGTAATATTTATATTTTTAATTGGATAATCTCTAGAATCAAACATAATTCCAACATCAGAATAGTTTATATTGCAATTATTAACATACACATTAGAACAGTTCCAACCTCTTATTGCTATATATTTATTATTCTTTAGTTTAACATTTTCTACTGTAACTCCATCTACATTAAAAAATTGTAATTGATGTATTCCATCTTTGTCATCTCCATCTGGATTATTTATATAATCACAATCTATTTCTAAGTCATGAATATAAATATTTGAACATGAAGGGTTAGATTCTAAATTTCCAAATGCAATAAAATCAGTTCCTCGTTCAGTATTTGGCAAAGCTTTAATAACAGAACTTCTTGTTCCATAAAATTCTATATTAGATTTTGTTTTATTTTGATTTATATCCATACACATATATATACCTGTTGGAACAAAAATTTTATTATAGTTTTTAAAAGCAATTCTAAATGAATTAGTGTCGTTTGTTTCTCCATCTCCTTTTGCACCTAGTTGTTTTACATTTACTTCATTATTTTTAATTACCAATTTTGCTTTTAAATTATTAGCTAAATTATGTACTGTTCCGTTATCAGAAATTAAAGAAGAGTCATTTACAATTTCATATAAACCAGCCCCTCCATCATTTTTTTCATAATATCCTAATGTTTGAACTACATCTCCCACTACTAAAGAAGTACATTCTTTAATTTTTTCAATAGTTTCAATACATTTAATATTTTCAAGCTCATAAGCCTCTTCGGCTTTATCGAAAACTTGCATATTTTCATTATCATTTTCTATTATTTCAGAATTTAAAAATTTATTTTTCATTATATTATCTCCTCTTTTTTATATTTAAAATTGTTCTATATTTTACTTTTTATAACTCGCAAATTGAAACAAAACTAGAACCACCATTCCCAGATACTAAAACTATTCCTTCAGCTCCTTGATACCATTTAATTTGTATATCATCACCTTTTTTTAAATCATCAAAAATATATGAAAATTTTAGTGAATCCCAAGCTCTATCTAAACTTTGAGTTATTTCTGTAAATTTAGCAACTTCACCATTTCTGTAAACCAATATTCTAAATCCATAATTTCTTGATACTGTAAACTCAGTAAATCTAAAATTTAAAATAAATAAAGCTAATTCTACATCATCATTTACTATAATATGTCCTGGTACTACTGAAAATTTATTTCCTTTATTTACAGCTACTGTATCTATAACTACACTTGAACGGTTAGATATAATATCACTTGTAGGTCTTTCCGCAGCACTATTAAAAGCAACTAACATACTTTTTTCTTCTTCTTTAATTTCTCTCCAACTTCCATAATTAATATTATCAACATCAATAAATTCTATAAATCTACGCCAATGTTTACCATTATTATTATAATATAAGTCTTGTCTAATGAAATTATCTTCTAAATTTTCATCAAAATTTTCATATGACGACTGAGTCATTAATGTTTTTAAAATAATTCTTCTATCTTCAACTATTCTTGTTGGTAATCCTTGTGTATTAACATTAATTAATAAACTATACTCTCCTGGGTTTAAATATTTTTTATCATTTACTGATAAACATTGTGTTTCTTGATATGTATATCCCAATTGATAAGAAGCATTATTGTCACATGAAGGAATTCCTATAACTTCTTGAGTTATATTAGTACCATTTCCAGTTAAAATTGTTGCTGTAGTTTTTGTTCCTTTATCATTACTAATATTTATTGATTTTATATAATTTTCACTGTCTTTATCTAATTTAGTTTCTATCAAATTCAATAAATTTCCTGCAACATCTCCACTTAATGTTGTTTTTACTCTTTCAAACCAATTATTAAAATTATTTTCAAATTCTTCTTGTTTTTGATTTAAGTTTATTTCACCTTCTTCAGTTACTCTATTTAACCAGTCCTTATATTGATTAAACAAAGTAGTTGTATCAACATGCTGTAATTGATTTGCTACTATTCCACAAACTTCTGTATTTAATCTTAAATCTGTTATATTTTCTTGTTTTATTTCAATTACATTAGCATTAATTCTTACATCTGCAAGAGCTAATTCATATATATCATAATCTCTTTGTAAATCAGGTACAATTGGATTAGCACTTGCAATTCCTTTTTTTACAAACAAATTAATACTTCTATCTTCCAAATTCAACCTTGCAACAATTCTATCAATTCTTGGTTGTATATCACTTTCTTCTATTTCAAAAACTTCTTCATTTTCTACCCATCCCATATATCCATCTATATAACATACTCCTGTACTAACTTTAATTTGCATTCCATTTTTAACTAGTACTTGCATATTAGTTGACGGATTTGGAAATACACCATTTGAAATAAATTGACTAAAATATTTTGCAAAAAAAGAAGCCTCTTCGGCTCTATCAAAAACTGGCATATTTTCTGCATCATACCCTATTATTTCAGAATTAAAAAATCTACTTCTCATTATATCATCTCCTTTATTTTTTTCATATTGTAATCTTCTCCAAAAACTATTTCTATGGTTTTACTTCCATTTTCATAACTTTCTGTAATTCCTACAATTCTATTTTCAATATTAAAATTTAATTTATCATTTTTATATACTACTTCATCACCTAAATCAAAATCTCTTTGATATTCTAAATTTGATAATAGATTTACATTAAAATTTGCTGTTTCTACTTTATTGCATTCATTTAATTTTTCAATTCCTTTTTCAATTAGCATTTGTTTATATTCTTCATCTGTTAATTCTCCATCTTTTTGTAAATCTTTTGCTTCTACATATAGTTCTCTACGTTCTTCACCATCTTTCACTCTATTAATTGTAACAACAGTTTCTTTTCCATTGTCTTCACCTACAACATATGCAAAATTACAATACTTTGTATTATCTATAGAATATTCATCTTCAAGTATATTTTCAAAACTTCTTGAAAATATAGCCCATGAATTTAAATCTTGAGTATCTTTTCTATTTAATCCTTGCCATACTTCAAAAATCATTTGATTATTATTAAAATCATATCTTATTTGAATACTAAGTTCATCTTCTTTGCATAATTCATATATTTTATCTAATAAATTATCGCCTGTTATTTGAATAGTATGTTTTTTTCCTATGGCTTTTCTTTTGCCTAAAACTAAATTTGGTATTTTTCTATCTCCAGAATTAATAATAAATGTATTAACTAAATTACGAATAATATCCTCTGATATCATATCTTTAAATATTTGTGTATTATCAATAACTCTTTGTGCCAATTTACTTTCTAAAAATCTACCTGATATCTGAATTTCTGTTCCTTGAATAGTAGTTTTATAATTTAAATTTTCTATTACTGCAGTTTCAGTAAAATCCTTTGAAGATATATATACTGCGTCCTTAAATTTATTTAAATATTTAATATTTATTTGTAAATTAAAATTTCCACATTCATAATATTTTCTATTCCAAACTAAACTAGAAAAATCATCTATCAAGCCACATATTTGAAAATCTTTATCTAATAAAAATAATTCCATCCTATACACCTAAATACTTTCTATAAAATTGTACATCTATATCAATATTTGTACTTCCTTCATCACATTCATACTTTAATATATTTTTTCCAATCTTTAAATTAAAGAATATACTATTTCTGTCTATTTTATTTATAATATTTACACCATTTAAAGTAATTGATTTTTTACGAGGATTTGTATTAATTCTTAATTCGTCCCATTGCTCCAGTTCTACATTTACTTTTATATATTCATTATCATTTAGAATAAATTTTATATTATTCATTTTCCCTCTTTTAGCTTTTACTATTATTTCTATTCCTGTTTCTTTATCTCCATTATTTACTAATGGCATTACAGATTTAAACATTTTATAGCCCATAATTTTATTGGGATGTATTTTAAGTGGAAATGTAAATTGCTTACTTATTGAAGTTAAATAATTTCCACTATTTTGACTATCTAAAAAATATGGTTCTTCTATACATTCTAAAACTAATGAAAAATCTATATTTTCATACATTTTATTAGTAGGAAAATCCAAAGATGAAACCCTATATTGTATTTTTCTTGATATATTATTTCTTGTTATATACATAGTTCCATCTTGTTTAGGATTAAAAAATCTTATAAGAAAATCTCTATTAACTAGCTCATTTTTATTTTTTTCAATATCACCAGTTATTGTTATCTCTCGAGGTTCTATTTTTACAGAAGTTAAATCTGCCCCATCTAATTCTGAACTTGATGTATTTAATGTGTAAGAACTAGATTCAATTCCAAGTATGTCTATTAATTTTATATCTGTATTTTCATTCATTTTTAATTGTTTTTTATTGCTTTCAAATATTAAACTGTGTTTATAATCCATATACTAACCTCCTTAACTGTTGTTTTGCTTGTTTTTGCTCTTCATAAGGTGTTGAATTTTTTGAATAGAAATTTTGAGTATTATTTATATTTACACCATTATCATTATTAATTGTTTTACTACTATTACTGTATGTTTGTAAAGAGGCTTGTGTAGATACCAAACTCTTTTCTACATTTAATTGTCTTTTAAATTCATCAGCAACTTTTTGTATCCAGAATTTATTGTTTTCTAATGGTACAACAGCTTCTGAAGCATTTCCTTCTAATAATCCAACTTGTCCCTTTTTTAGTATACCTCCTCGATATAAAAGTGGAATTTCTGGTACTGTTATACTACCTACATTCTTAAATGGTTTTATATCACCAATACCTGCATCTCTAATTTTATCTAACATTGCATTTATTCCCTTAAATGGAAGTGCAACTACTTTATTAATTCCTGTTATAATTCCGATTTACAACTGTTTTAAATGTACTTTCTATTCCTTCTTTTATACCATCAAATATTTTTCCTCCAGTTGAAAATACATTTTTTACTGCCTCCCAAGCTTTTGAAAAAACATCTCTAAACCAATCTGTAACACTTGAAAATACATTTTTTATTCCTTGCCAAGCATTTGAAGCTCCATTTTTTAATGTATCCCACATTGAGATAAAAATATTTGAAATCGGACCTATAATATTTTCATTAAACCATTCTGAAACTATAGTCCATATTTCTTTAATTCCATTCCAAGCATTTAAAGCAGAATCTTTTATACCATTCCATAAACTGCTAAAAAAATTAGTTAGTGGTTGTACAATATTCTCATCAACCCAGCTAACTATAATTTCCCATATTATTTTAATTGACTCAACACAGCCCTTAGCAAGTTCTACTATAACTTGAAAGAAACTAGATATAAAATTCCATATATTAGTAAATAATTGAGTAAACCATTCAAATAAAGGTTCAAATTCTGCTTTAAGTGGTTCTATTATATTATCATAAAACCACTGAACTACAGTTTCCCAAATTAAAACAATCGTATCCCAAACTTGACTAAAAAAATCTACTAATACACCAAAAGCATTTATTATTATTTCTTTAATTGCACTAAATTTTTCTGAAAACCATTCTCCAATTCCGTTCAAAAATGCTTTTTATTGTTTCTATTGCATTGGAAACAAATTCTTTTATTCCTTCCCATAAATTAATCCAAAAATTCCTAAAACCTTCACAATTATTCCATAAGTAGATAAAGACTGATACTAATGCTGCTATTGCTGCTACAATTATTACTACTGAGTTTTTCTTTAATTTATCATCTAATCCTTTAAATGATTTTTGAACATTATCAATTACTGATTTAGCTTTAAAATATCCCCATATAACACCGTAATGCACTTCCCAATGAAATCAATATTGGTGTAATAATTTTTACTGCTGTATTAAACTCTTCTGGTAATACACTTGCTATTTCTTCTGATACTCTAGTTAATAATTCTCCTACTGCATCTGATACATTATCAAATGCTATTTTTGCAGCATCTATAAACTGCTCAAATGTACCGCTACCATTTAAAAAATTATCCCATGCATTTTTCATAGAAGATACACTACCTGTTATTGTAGTTTCGGCTTCTTCAGCTGTTGTTCCAGTTATATTTAATTCACCTTGTATTACATGTATTGCCTGATATATGTCAGTTAAATTATTTATATCATATTTAATTCCTGTTATTTTTTGAGCATCATTAAGCAAACGTTGCATCTCTTCTTGAGTTCCGACCATAACCTAACTTTAAATTGTCTAACATTGAATAGTTTTGTTTTGCAAATTCTTTATATGTAGATTGTATAGTTTCCATAGAGGTTCCCATTTTATTTGCATTATCTGCCATATCAATAATAGCTACATTTACCATTTCTGCAGTTTTTTCTGTATCTCCACCTAAGCTTTGTAATAATTCTGTTGAAAAAGTTGTTACTGTTTTCATATAATCATTTGCTGACATTCCAGCAGTTTTATAAGCATTATTTGCATTTTGTATTACTTTATCAGAACTTGATTTAAAAAGAGTTTCTATATTCCCCATATTTTGTTCTAAGTCAGCATAAGACTTTACTGCTTCTTTTCCTATCTCAGATATCTTTTTTACTACCTTAGTTATCCCAGAAATAACTTTTTTCATAACTTTATCTAAACTTTTTTCTATATCTTCTAATCCTTTTTCAAAACCTTTTGTATCTACATTTGTATCATAAGTTAAACGTTCTTCTACTATCATACATTTCCTTTCTAATGTATACAATAAAAAAACACTTAGATTTTTCTAAGTGTTTTTGATATCTTTCTTATTTTAATAAATCTTTCTTCTTTTCTTCATATTCTTCCTGAGTTATTGCTCCCATATCAAGCAATTCTTTAAATTTCTTTATTTCATCAGCTTTTGAATAATTAGCTTCTTCTTCTTCTATTTCACCATCACTATTAGAATCACAAATTAAATTTAAAACTGATAATGCTTTTTGAGCTAAACTATATTCGCTTTCATATACTTCTTTCCCCAAAACACTATCTTTTCTATATTCTGTTTCTATAAAATTTATATAAACCACTGGATTACTTAAACTATTTAATGTTATTTTTATTTGTAATTTTGAACATGTTGAACTTGATTTTCTCCTCGCAGTAACTCCTCCTGCTATAGCTCCAGCATCTCCAAACAATGCTCCTCCTAATACAGCTCTTGCTGTTCCTCCTTTAGTAATTGTATTGCCATCTTCAATTAATTCAAAACTAACTATATCCGAATATTCATATATTCTAATATATTTAACTTTATTAAAAAAGTTTGTTTGCGGTATTCCCCATTGTTTTTTATTTTCATCAATATAAAGATAATTTTTTACCTTTTGTGTAGGATTAAAATTCTTTAATTTTTCTTCATTAAGTTCTATCATTTTTTTTATTTCATCTGGTTTCATATCTATTATACTATAATATTCATTAGAACCTCCAACTTTATTAAAACATGTACGACAAATCCATATACTTTTAGATAATACAATACAATTAGTAAGAAAACTCGTTTTTTTATTACAAACATAACAATTCTTTGCAAAAAATCCCATTTATTAATCTCCTATCTTTCTCTTTTTATAAAAAAAGTATAAAACATTACCACACAATTGTCAACTATTTTAATAACTCATAAATCCTATCCAATCTCTCTTGCTCCTTAAATGGTAGTGGTAATTTCCAATAGTCTTTAAGCTCTAGCATTTCCTTATCTTTTCCTTTATAAGCTCTGTAACTTTTTATTTTTTCAAATTTTGTATTCTCAGGAAGTGAATTTAAAATTGCTTTAAATTTCCACCAATGTAGTTTATCTGTTGTTAAATCAATTTTATACAATTCAAAAAAAGCTCCCCATATATATTCATCATCATATTCATAAGAATATATTTCATTACTTTTTAAACATCCTTTATTTCCTGATTTAATTTTATGATAATTTTCCCTACCACATTTATAAAACCAAAGTAATTTCTCACAAGCTTCTCTATACAATTCTGTATTTCTTATTAAAAACTGGTAATTTTCTATATTAAAAAAATCAAGATAAAAATGTCTTAAACCAAATTCTAAAATTTCTGATTCGCTAACATTTTTATCTTGTATTTTATTTTCAAAAGATATCATATTTCTAAAGTCTACATTTATTTTATATTTCTTTTCCTGTAAATTTACAAAATAAGGTAGCTTATTAAACATATTCATATTAATATCTCCTATAATTTCTATATCCTCTATTTCTACTATTATTATAACTTCTTCTATCTACTCTATTTCCAAAGTTTTCTATATCTTTATTTACATCATTAATTGTATTTGTTATTTTACTTGTAAATCCATTTGTTATTGACTTAGCATAAGTTTCAAAAATACAACCTAATATATTTAATTCAATACTTATATCCATTTTACTATATCCATCACTAATTCTTTTTTCATTTATTTTATCAACAGCACCTACTCCTAAAATCTTTTCTATTTGTTCTTCAACTGAATTTATATTATTTCTATCAATTTTTTTTAATTCCTCTATATTATCCAAATTTTTAATTTCAAAAATCAAACCATATAAATCAATTTCTACTTTGCTATCTGTATCTTTATACCCAAAACTTAATCTATTATTTTCTAAATCACTCATAATTTATTTAACCTTTCTAATATTAATATATTTCTATCTAATATCTACCTAAAATTTATTATTTTTATATTTATACTTGTTCTGTATTTTCTACATTTTCTTCTGTAAATACTTTTGTAGATGTATTAAATGTACCATAAACAAATTCTCCACCTTTTAATGAACCTGTTATTTGTTTTTGTTCACCTGCTGCACCATTACATTCTGTTATTGAACATGTTTGAACTATTTTTCTTGCTTTATATGTATTTTCTTGTCCTTCAACTGGTTCCCATAAATTTACTATATAATGTGGAATATTTAAATCATTTCCAATTTTTCTTCTATAAAATAATTCATACATATACTCAAAAACATCATCACCTTTAACCATATCCATAGTTATTGGAAATTCATTTGAAAATCCTGTTGTTTTAGTTGTTTTTGATTTTTGATGTATGTATTGTTTTTCACTTTCTATTGGATTTGAACTTTCTGTCATTTCAGTTATAACTCCACCAAGTACTATTTTGTCATTAATTCCAAAATAGTGTGCCTCATCATATTCCATTACTTCTTTTAATTCTACTTTTTCTGTATTTTCTGCCATTTTTAAATTCCTCCTCTTATATTAAAATAAAACTGTAAATAATATGAAATTACTAATCCATCTTTATTAGTTTCAGTTTTTATCGCATTATCACAGCTTATTTCCTTTATTTGTTTATTTTCTAAATTTGGATAGTTTTTTAAGTAATTTTGTTTTTCTATCCAATCACTTAAATTGTCTAACCAATCTAAATTTTTTAATCTTTGAATATCATCTTCACTATTTGATTTTAATAGTAAAACATATTGATATTTTCTATACCATCCTTTATCAGTAATATAATTTAATTGTAGTTTTTCAACTTTACTTCTTTGCAGAGCAAGTCTTATTTCATTATCTGATAATTCCTCAGTATGTATAATATCTGCTATTTCTTTTATTGGCTCATATTGTAATAGCCAATCATTAATTGCTTTATCTATTGGGCTATCCATTATCGACTCTCCTCACATATTTAATCATACTATCTTTTTATTATTTTTTATCTTCTACAAAGTATGATGTAAAACCAAAATTAAATTTTGGCGTTGAAAATTCTACATCTAGATTGACTCCTGAATTTTTATTATCATCATATTTTTTCTCTTTAAATAAAAAAGAATACTTTTCTTTGACATGTTTTAATTGTTTTTCAATATCTCTTTTTTCGTATTCTTCTTTATTATTTTTTTCATATTTAATTTTTACTTTATCTAGCTTATTAGAATCTAAACTAAAATCTTTTACTTCTTCTATATAATTATTTAAAGATTTCACTTTTTCTAAATCTTGAACTTCTCTAGAATTTTTATCAAAAGCCTCTTTAATAATTTGCTTTTTGATTTCTCCCTTATCGACAGAATATATTTCTTTCATTTTTATATTTAATTCTTCGATCAAATTTTCTTTCTCTTTTAAATCATTTTTCAATTTATTAATTGCATTATTTTTAGCATTAATATCATTACCATTTTCTTTCATAACACTATCAATAATATATTTTTTAACACTACTTTCGAGTTCTAGACTTTTGAGTAATTCTTCTAAAAAACTTCTTTTCATAATATTTCTCCTCCTACGATTTTATACGGGTTTTCCTCCCTTGAATTTGATATACTTGCTATTTTTAACGATGATTGCCCATCATTTAATTTCTTCACGCTAACTATTAAAAAAACGCAAATAATAAAAAAACACAGATTTTATTCTGTGCTTTTCATTATATAAAATTAATAATATTTTTTGATATTCTCTTCTAGAAGTTTTTCTTAAATATCTCTATTATAATTATAACACAATATTTTTAATAAAAACAAGGCTTTTCTATTATCACTTTATAGTCACTTTATGGTCATTTTTTAACTGATTTTTTGCAACTTACTTAACGCATTATCTATAATCCTCTTAATTGCTTTATATTCTCGAGTTTGTTGTTTTATTCTATAATATGTAATATTTCCAATATCATCATAACTCATTTCATTTACAAATCTATCTATTAAAATCTCTTTTTCAATATATGTTAAAGATGTTAGCCTTACATTTATCTCTTCTAATTCTAATTTTAATATTTCTATATTTTCTTCTATTTCTTTAAGTTCCTTTTCTAATATTTCAATATCAGTACATTTATTAATTACTGTATTTTCTACTTTAGAACTAATTTTGTTTCCTTTTCCTCCATGCATATATACAGGTGTTATATTAATATTATATTCTTCTTTTATTTTATTTAATTCTATTTCTTTTTTCTTCTTTTCTATTTCTTTTAATTTTAAATTAGCTTCTCTATTTTTTAAGTCTTTTAATAATTCTATAATTTCTTCTTTCTTCATTTATGCCTCCAAAATAATTAATATTTCATCTTGTTTTTGTATATTCTGAATTGTTTTCAAATCAAATTCATCAAAACATATTTTATATTTAGTATTTTCTTCTTCATATAAACCATAATATTTATATTCTTTTATTAGTCTATAACTTTTTCCTTGTGCCGAAAACTTTTCAGGTAATTTCATTTATTTGCTCCTTTTCTTTAAATTTAACTTTTATAATTTATGAATTAATATAAAATTTTTAATCATTTATTATATTTGATTTTTATTGTTTAGAAAAATTAGTATTTTTATAATTCGAAATATCTTCAATTTCATACAAAGTTTTATGACTTTTCCAAATATCTTCTCTATATGCTGTTTTGCTTTTTAAATTAATTTTATCTAATACATTTTTTAAAGCTTTTTCATTTCTTCTTAAATTAAAATTAATTTTTTTTATTTTTTCTAATTGATTTCTTAATTTATAATTTATTAAACCTATAGTTATAATTACAATTATTAAAATTATTTTTATCATTTTAAATTTCCTCATTTCTACTCATTCTTACACATAGCATTATTTAAATATCATTCTAGCTATTTTACATTACTTTGTAATAATCATATAATCTAATTATTTTTTCTGAAATCTCTATATCATTATTTATTGTTTTTTATCTATCTTCCACAAACATCTATTATTGCTTTTCTGTTTATAAATTCGCCTTAGCATTTTGAAACATTTTGTTTCTTTATTTTACAAAAAAATATCTAAAATTTCAGTTATACTTTTTATTTTAAAATGTAAATTAAATTTATTGTTCTATTTTTCAATATACTCAATGATTATTATGAATAAAACTACTTTTCTTTTTTAATTTTTTGAAATTATAATTCAATATCATTCCCTCCTTTATTAAAACAATTTGTTTCTGTATGCAATTATATTAACAAACATTTTGTTTCTTGTCAATATATTTTTTCATTTTTTAAATACATTTTGTTTCATTTTCTTAAATAAATAATAGAAATGTTATAAAAATCATTTACAATTCAAACAATTTGTTTTATAATATTATTATTAATTTGATTGGAGAATTTATGAATAGATTAAAATTATTAAGAGAAGAATTTAATATGTCCCAAGAACAAGCTGGTAATGTTATTGGCGTTTCTTCTCAAGCATTTGGCTTATACGAAAAAGAAAAACGAGATTTATCTCCAGAAAAAATAATTAAACTTTCAGAATATTTTGGTGTTTCTACTGATTATTTACTTGGTAAATCTGATATTCGTAACCCGCAAACTGAATTTGATGCTGACTTAATAAAAATCGGTTTATCAATAAAAGATTATTATCCACCTACTGAAAATCAAAAAAAACAAATTGAAGAATTTGCCAAACTAGTTTTAGAAGAAAATAAAAAAAATTTAAGGAGAACAACCAAAGAAAATGGAATTAAATAAATTATATGAAATAGCAGAAAAAGAAAATATTAAAATATATAATTTGAATATTGAAGATGCAAATGGAATTTATTTAAACTATGACAAAATTAATGCTATTGCTTTAAATTATAATAATTTAAGTACATATATTGAAGAAAAATGCACCTTAGCTGAAGAATTAGGTCACTACTATTATCAAGCTACTTACTCTTTAAATGCTTCTAAATCAGAAGTTGAGCGTCAAGAATATAGAGCTAAAAAGTGGCAATTCAAAACTCTAGTACCTGTTCAAAAATTAAAAGAACTTTTGAAAAAAGGTTACAAATATACTTATGAAATAGCAGAAAAATTAGAAGTTTCACAAGAATTAGTAAAAATGGCTTATGAATATTATAGAGAAAATAAAATGATAGATTGTTATTAATAGTAGAAATACTATTATATTTTTTAAATATTTATTATACATTTTTCTACTGATTTTAAAGAACCTATGTTATTAATATAAGTTTTATTAACTTATTTAATATAAATTTAAACTATAAGGAGAAAATTAAAAATGAAAAAACTACTTACAATTACTCTAGCTATTTTATTAATAATAACTTTATTAATTTTAACTGGATGTAGTAACGAAAAAAAATCAGAGGATACTAAAAAAACATCTTCTAACAAAAAAATTGAATTCTTTGAAGGAACAAAAATACCAACACCAGAAAGCGTTTTAGGTTATGAAAAGCCATTTGTTCATAATGATTTACTTGATAGTGATGGAACTTTTTATGGAGGATATTCAGAATCTGGAATGGATGGGTATAATTCAAAAGTAAAATCAAGTGACTATGATACATATTCTAAAGTTCTTGTTGAAAACAACTTTACTTTAAAAAACACTTCTAAAGATGATGATGCAAATATTTATGAATATACTGATGGTACTTCAACTGTAGAATTAAGAATAACAGATAAAGCATTTGAAATCACAATTACTAAATAAAAAAAGCTAGTAATCAATTATATGAAAGAAATTGAACTTTAAAATCTCTACTGCATTACTACTACATTAATTTTAATAAAATTGCGAAAAGCAAAAAGAGTGTAATCATTGCTATAAGTAGATTTCACTCTTTTTACTTTGTTTTTTATATCTGGTGCACTGAAATTGGTCAAATAAAAACACTACTAATTTTATTTAACAATAGAATTTTGTATTGCCTTCTCCTTGAATTTCTTTCCATTTAGAAATAATTTTAAAATAATTTAAAGAAATAATCTCCAATATATGATTTAAATCTTGACTTGGAATTTTGCTTCCAGTATTTGCAACTATACATCCACCTGATTTCGTTAGCCATATTTTAGTGGAATTTTGACTTGGTTTTCCCTTAGAAACATGAACATGAATAGGCTCACCAAACTCATTTGACCAAAAATAAATTTTATAACCGCATTATTTCAAATAAACTAGGCAAATTTAATTCCCCCTTCACGTGCGTATTTAAAAAAAAGATGAGCGCCTCTTTCTACAATTTCTTTAAATTCTTCTATTTCTTTATCAGAGTAGTTTCCCTCTCTATTTATTATATTATAGCTAGGAAGTTCAAAAACCACTGTATCAAATCCATTTTCAGTAGGTCTTTCAAATGAAACTATTATATATTCTTCTCCATTATCTTTTTTACGGATATCTGAAAAAACAAGCTCTGTTTCATCTGCATATTTACAAAGTGTATACATCATAATTACACTCTCCTTTTACAATTAATATGTAAAAAAGCTACCATATTACATCCCCTTAAAAACAATGGTGTTTGTATACGGTAGCTTTGGTGCGGATGAGAGGACTTGAACCCCCACGGTCTCCCACTAGATCCTAAGTCTAGCGCGTCTGCCAGTTTCGCCACATCCGCAATTGATATTATTTATCTTACCACTTTAAAATAATATTGTCAATACCTAAATCTTAAATTACAAGTTTTTAAATTACTTAAACTAACAAAATTTATAAAATCATAATTTGCATTCAATTTATAAAAAGTTACTATTTAGCTTTAAGTAAATACAAATTTTTAACTTAAATTTCTATTTTAACTAATAAAATTAAATTTAAAATTTTAATACTTAAATAAGCTAAATAGTAACATAAATATAACTTCTTCTAATCATCAACATTCCAATTTATAGAATTCAACAGTTCTTCTTCTGTTTTATATATTGTTCCTGTTTTATCTAAATAAAGTTCTTCATAAGAAGATTCTATATCAGAATAATCATCTTCATCTTCAAAAACATGATATAAAAATAAATTATCATATAAATATGCTTCTCCTGTTTCAACTTTTGGTATAAATCTAAACACATCTATAATTTTATTATAAATTTTAGAATTAAACATCGATTTTGTAGTTTCATAATTTAATTTATTAAAATAACATATAAAAGTATCATTAGATTTTAATACTCCTTCTTCATATGAATTTGGAACTAACATTAAAGAATAATTAGCAATTAAAAATTTATTTGGCATTTTGCTTGCTGCTTCTTTTATTAAAGCCACTTCACTTTGTATATAATTTATTACTGAATTATATACTATTTCATTTCTATCTTCTTGTTCATCTATATTATCTAAAGAAATATCAATATAATAATTTTCTCCTTGATCAATAATTTGATATTCAAAGTCTGCTCTTTTAGCAAGAACTGGAATTTCATTTAATCTATTATAATTACCATCAAATATCGATTTATCCGTTTTATACTTATTATATATATTAACATTATCTAAAAAATCTTCATAATAAAGATTTGCCCAGTAATCTAAAAGTGTAATACCTTTTTCATCAAATACAAAATTTATATTTCTTTTATTATTAAAAGAATTAATTAAATAAAATATTTCTTCCTCAATATCTTTATAGTCTGTGACTCTTACATACCAATCATCTTCATTCATCTCTTGAGTTGTATAATTTGGAATTATTTCATTATAAAAATTTGAGTCAAATATTTCTTTTGCTTCTGTACCTTCTGTAAATATGTCATTCATTTTTATTTTATTTCCAGTTGTTAAATCAAAATTTTCTACAACAAATTCTTCAACGAAATATTCATATGTTTCTAATTCTTTACTATAATTTGAAGCTAAAACATTATAATAAATAGATAAAGTATTTGCAAAATTTGAATTTAAAAATGGAGTAACAATAATAGAATCTTTAGTTATTTTACTGTCATTTAAAATCTTATCTACTATTTCTTCTACATCATGCTTTAAAGAATAATTTATTGAAACTTCTATACCATTATCTAATAATCCATCAATTTGATAGTAATTAATATCTATATCTTGATATTTTTCTTTATATAATACAATATCTAAACCATTCATATTATAAGTATCTGTTTTTAAATCAATTAGAGATTTATTCTTATTTTTTTTATTTTCTTTATTATCAACATCTTGTAATGGCTTATTTTCATTATGTAATTCTTTTGCATTAGAATTTTTATTTATAATTAAATATGTAGTAACTACAGATGCTAGTATTAAAAATATAACTATAAATATTAATCTTCTAATTACCATTTGTTTTGTTGTAATCACCTTTTTTTCAATGCTCTTTTTTACATTTTTTTTATTTGAATTTTTATTATTTTCCATTAGCATACTCCTTATTTAACTGGAACATATCCAGCATCTTCTGCTACTTTTTGTCCCCTTACTGATAACATTTCATCTTTTAATTTAGAAGATAAACTTTCTTTATCTTCTTTTCTAGTTACAGCATAATAAGCTGTAATAATAGGATACTTTTCAGTTTTTATTGTTTCATTATTAGGTGCAACTCCATTTACTTTAAGCATTTTCACATCATCTTTAACATACATACTATTCGCATAATAATAATATGAATATCCTATTGCTGCTGAACTATTATCATATTCTGAAACAACATCAATTATATCAAACATAGATTCGGCAATTGTTTCTTTTTCTGCGTCTTTTATTTTTAAACCATTCATTACTAAATTAAGCATTCCATTTTGACTTCCAGAATTTTCAGGTCTTTGATATGCAATTATTTTTTCATCATTTCCGCCTACTTCTTTCCAATTTGTTATTTCACCTGTATATATTTTTTGAATTTCTTCTAAACTTAAACTATCAACAGGATTATTAGCATTTACAAAAAATACAAATCCTTCATTTACCACTTTATCATATTGAAGTTCTACTTTTTTAGATTCTGCATATTCTTTATCATCTTCTGATGGCTCAACGACCAATATTAAATCACACTCTCCATCAATCAATTTAACATATGCATTATGTGTTTTAGAATGTTCTACTTCTACATTTTCTGTAGCAGTAAAGTTTGATTCGAAAGCTTCTGCTAGTGGAATTGTGGCAGTTGAACCATCTACTTTTGGATAATTATCTTTTGTAAAAATTGGTTCTGTACTAATTTCTTGTTGCTTATCATTGTTTTGTTCTGGATTTCCCTTTGTAAAGTGTTTATATAAAAAAAAGCAACTTACTATAATTAATATACATACAAGAATTAATAATAAATTTAGTAAAATTTTTTTCTTTTCCATAAAAAGTACTTTCCTCCTTTTTAATTTTTATATTAAAATGTTATCATAAAAATAAATTTCTATCAATTATTTTAAAATTATATTTATAAGTATAGTTATAAAATAATAATATTTTTATAAAATGAAATCTTAAAATTTTATTACTTTAATTTTTGAAATTTTGAAATAATAATTAAAATTTTTATACTATATTATATAAAACCAAATTAAATAACAAATTTATATTGAAATATCGCATATCATCTAGTATAATAGTTCAGAAGAAAGGATGGTAATCTATGGAAAAATTAGTTATAAAAAATTTATTTAGAACACCAGAAAATTTCTATTCAAAAGAAATTACAATTTCTGGTTGGATTAGAACAGTTAGAGATTCTAAAACATTTGGATTTTTAGAAATAAATGATGGAAGTTTCTTTAAAAATATTCAAGTAGTTTTTGATAATACATTACCAAATTTTAATGATATATGTAAATTAACTATAAGTTCATCTGTAATTGTAATTGGAGAATTTGTAAAAACAGAAAATGCAAAACAAGAATTTGAAATTCATGCAAAAAGTATTAATATAATAAATTTATCAGACAATGATTATCCACTTCAAAAGAAACGTCATTCTTTTGAATATTTAAGAACTGTTGCTCATTTGCGTCCTAGAACAAACACTTTTAATGCTGTATTTAGAGTAAGATCTGTACTTGCTTATGCTATTCATAAATTTTTTCAAGAACGTGGATTTGTTTATGTTAATACCCCATTAATCACTGGCAGTGATTGCGAAGGTGCAGGAGAAATGTTTAATGTTAATTCATTTGACTTAAAAAATATCCCATTGACTGAAGACAACAAAATAGATTTCTCAAAAGATTTCTTTGGAAAACAAGCTCATTTAACTGTAAGTCGGACAATTAAATGGTGAAACTTATGCACATGCATTTAGAAATATATATACTTTTGGTCCAACATTTAGAGCTGAAAATTCAAACACAGTAAAACATGCAGCAGAATTTTGGATGATTGAACCTGAAATCTGTTTTGCTGATTTAAAAGATGATATGGACTTAGCAGAAGATATGCTAAAATATATAATAAAATATGTTCTAGAAAATTGTCCTGAAGAAATGGAATTCTTCAATAACTTCGTTGATAAAACTTTATTAGATAGATTAAATAACGTTATAAATTCTAAATTTGGAAGAATTACTTATACAGATGCAATATCAGAACTAGAAAAACACAATGATGAATTCGAATTTAAAGTATCTTGGGGAATTGATTTACAAACAGAACATGAAAGATACTTAAGCGAAAAAATATTCCAAAAACCTGTATTTGTTACTGATTACCCAATAGAAATTAAAGCATTTTATATGAAACAAAATCCAGATAGAAAAACAGTTGCAGCTAGTGACCTTTTAGCTCCTGGTATTGGAGAAATAATTGGTGGAAGCCAGAGGGAAGATGATTTAAAAGTATTAAAAGAAAAAATTAAAAAGTTTGGCTTAAATGAAGAAGATTATTGGTGGTATGAAGATTTAAGAAGATATGGCAGTTGCCCACATAGCGGATTTGGATTAGGATTTGAAAGAGCTATTATGTATGTTACTGGTATGCAAAATATTAGAGATGTTATTCCATTTCCTAGAACACCAAAAAATTGTGAATTTTAAAAATTATTATATATTTTCTAAGAAAGCTCCCATTATGGGAGTTTTTTATTTTAAAATATAATATTATTAGACTTTTATTTGTATAAAAAGCGCGAACGCGCCTTTACAAAGGCGCGTTCATGTCAGACTAAGAATGTGCCAAATCTTACTATGCATTTCGAAGAAGCAAGTTCTTTTTGGAGCTTTGACGCTTCTTTAAAAATAATAATTGTTTTCTCAGTTAATCTTAAACAATTATTATCTTCAATAACTAATCCTGCTTCTACTAAGCTACCTTTTGCTCCATTTACATACCTACCTTCAAAAACTTCCGGAAAATTACCATCTTTTTTTCTTAAGCTTTTATATAATGCTTTTAATATTATAGATACTAAAGATGGATTAACTCCGAATTTTTCAGATACTGGTATTAAAGTTGAAGGAGCATCCTCTAACCGAAGATCACTTCTTTCTAAATCTAACATTTATACCTCCTTTTTGGCTTTCATGCACATAATGTAACATTTCTATTATATCATATATTTTAAGCCTTTTCAATCATTTATTATTCAAATCATGAGTTAAGGGGCATCCATAGATGCCCCTTTCAGTTAGAACCGTAAAACTAATGCGCCTCCACAATAGGAGAAACCTGATAAGTACAATTCCTTTTGTATTTCAGAAGATCTCTTCAAAAGCTCTTCTGCCTTATCAGTGAGTCTAAAGCCTGTATCAGCTTCTTTAATTAGCTCCTCAGACAAAAACTCTTCCAGACTGCTTTTACCAGTTTCTATTATATCCTCCAATGTTATAAACTCTGGAAGAAGTTGAACTGATTGTTCGTTCCCTTTTAAGTTAACGTGCAAGGCTGTAAGCAACCGGTACGCAATTTCCTTTGGAACGTCAAATTCATTTGAAGCCCTGTAAAGCGTAAAAAGTATTCCTCTTAAATCGACATCTTCTAGTTTTAGTCCTAACATACTTCACCTCCTTGCGCTCACGCAATTTTTTTTGAAACATAATTTATTATACCATAAATTTCAATATTCTGCAATCCTTTATAAGCCGAAACTAATACCTATTGCATCATTTACTTTTTCCATAAGTTCATTATTTTCTATATGTCCTATTTTTTCTTTTAATCTACTTTTATCAATTGTTCTAATTTGCTCTGCAAGAACTACTGATTCTGATTTTAGTCCTATTTCCTTTGAGCCTATTTCTATATGAGTTGGAAGTTTTGCTTTTCCAGTTTGAGATGTAATTGCTGCTGCTATAACTGTTGGACTATACTTATTTCCAGTATCATTTTGTATAATTAAAACTGGTCTAATACCTCCTTGCTCTGAACCTACAACAGGACTTAAATCCGCATAAAACATATCTCCTCTTTTTATTACCATAATATTCACTCCTAATTTATTACATATTAAAATAGAATTGTTGAAATATATTTTAAGTTTATAAAATTTCTATATTTATATATTCTATGCAAACTACTGGTTGCTTGTCACTTGTTTTTATTATAAGCTTTTTTGGTAGTCCTGTTTTCTTATCTATATATAATTCTTTATATTTTATGTATTTAGTATATTTTTCTAATTGAATTTCTATAATGATATTTCCATCTTCCTCATATTGTTTCTTTATATTTGATTCATTATACTCTTCTAAAAAGCTATTTAAAAATAAACAATTATTAATCATTGGAGTATAATTTTCATAAATTTTTTCTAATTTAAGTTTTGTATTTCTTATTATCAATTTATCTTTTGATTCTTCAATTATTAGTCCTGAAATATCTGATTTACTCATAACTTCTAAATAACTATGTTGTTCATTTTCTTCTATTTTTATTTCATATTCATTATCATTTTTATTACTGTAAATTTTTGTTTTAATTGTCGCTTTATAATTCAAAACAGTATCATTTAAAATACTTTCAACAATCTTTTCTTTACTTTGTTTAATTATATTATTACCAGTAAAAATTTTTTTATAATAAAAAATAGAAAAAATTAAAACCAAAATAACGACTAAAACTATGTATTTTTTCTTCAAATAAAAAACCTCCTTGTTAAACTTTATGCATGGAAGGTTTAAAAAATACAAAAACAGAGTTAAAATTTTAATTTTCTAACTCTGTTTTATTTTATTAAATATCTTTTCAAATATTTTGTATTTTGTATTTTAAATTTATTAAATATTTTATATTATAAATTTATTAAATATTTTATATTATAAATTTATTAAATATTTTATTTTTTAAATTTATCAAATATTTTATTTTTAATTTATAAATTCTAATACTTAATCTGTATATTTTGGTCTTTCTACATAGTGAGTATGTAATAACTCATGAGCTTTATGTCCACCTGGTTTTTCTAAATATTCTTCATATATTTTCTTAACTACAGGGTTTTCATGTGATTTTCTAATTACACTCTTTTCATCTATGCTATATAAACTATCTGCTCTTAGCTTTCTTACATCAACATCACGTCTAACTTTTGAATTTTTAATAGGTTGACCTCCACCCATTACACATCCACCTGGGCATGCCATTATTTCTACAAATTGATAATCTGCTTTTCCAAATTTTATTTCTTCCATTATTTTTTGAGCATTAGCTAATCCACTTGCAGCAACAACTTTTATGTCATTTCCTGCAATATTTACTGTAGCCTTTTTAATACCTTCTTCTCCTCTAACTGCTTCAAAATCTATTTTTTCTAAACTTTCTCCTGTTAACCAATCTCCTGCAGTTCTTAAAGCAGCTTCCATAACTCCACCTGTTGTTCCAAATATTGCAGCAGCTCCTGTTGCTTCTCCCATTGGATTGTCAAATTGAGAATCTTCTAATCCTTCAAATTCAATGTTTGCTTGTTTTATCATTCTTGAAAGTTCTCTTGTTGTTATAACATTATCTACATCATTTAATCCATTTACTTTCATCTCATCTCTTTGTCTTTCGAATTTTTTTGCAATACATGGCATTACAGATACTACATAAATTTTATTTGGATCTATTCCCTCTTTTTCAGCATAATATGATTTTATTAATGCTCCAAACATTTGATGTGGTGATTTACATGTAGATAAATGTGGTAATAATTCTGGATAATTCATTTCAATATATTTTACCCATCCTGGAGAGCAAGATGTAATCATAGGTAAAGTTCCTTTTGATTTTACTCTTTCTACAAATTCATTTGCTTCTTCCATTATTGTAAAATCTGCACCTGTATTTGTATCAAAAACTTTATCAAATCCTAATCTTTTTAATGCTGTTACCATTTTGCCTGTTACATTTGTTCCAATAGGCATATCAAATTCTTCACCGAAGAGCTACTCTAACTGCTGGTGCAGTTTGAACAACAACATAAGTATCTGGATTTTTTAGTTTTGCCCATACATCATTTATTGTTTCTTTTTCATGAAGAGCTCCTGTTGGGCATGCTTCTATACATTGACCACAATTTGTACAATTTACATCATTTAAACTTTTATTTTCAGTTGTTGAAATACAAGATTCAAATCCACGATTTATACAATCTATAGCTCCTATTTTTTGAACATTCTTACAAGCTGCAACACATCTTCTACATAAGATACATTTATTAAAATCTCTAACTATTGAAGGTGATAAATCATCTACTTGATGTTCAATTCTTTCTCCAGGGAATTCTATGTTTAATACATTAAATTTTGCAGCTAATGCCTGTAATTCACAGTTTCCTAATCTAGTACAAGTTAAACAATCTTTTGCATGATTTGATATAATCAAGTCTAAAATTACGTGTCTAGCTTCTAAAACATTTGGTGTATGAGTATGAACTACCATTCCCTCTTCTACTTTTTGAATACATGATGTTGCAAAACCTCTTCTGCCTTCTACTTCAACAATACACATTCTACAATCACCAACTTCATTAATGTCTTTTAAAAAACATAGTGTTGGTATATCTATTCCA
This sequence comes from Clostridia bacterium, assembly GCA_022790975.1. Taxonomy (GTDB): domain Bacteria; phylum Bacillota; class Clostridia; order TANB77; family CAG-508; genus Scatovivens. The sequence continues at coordinate 63,480 of JAAVYF010000011.1, forward strand.
GCTTCTTTTGCAGCTTCTAATATAGTCGTGCCCTTTTTAGTTGTTACTTTTATATCATCAATTGTTAATGTTACTAAATTTTCTTCCATATTTTTTCTTCCTTCCTGCTTCCATCTTTTCGTATGGAAAACATAATTTCAACTTTTTGGTTTTATATCCATACAAAATTAGATAATTGCATGGAAAGGACAAGATTGTATACAAGTTCCACATTTAATACATTTTTCTTGGTTGATAACTCTTTTTTCTCTTGCTTCTCCTTCAATTGCACTTACTGGGCAACTTCTTTGGCATAAGCCACATCCTTTACATTTTTCTTCATCTATTTCTATCTTTGCCAATTTCTTACATTCATTAGTTCTACATTTCTTATCTACAGCATGTTCCATAAATTCATCTCTAAAATATTTCATAGTACTTACAACTGGATTTGGTGCACTTTGACCTAATCCACAAATACTTGCTTTTTGAATATTAGAAGCTAATTTTTCCAATCTATATAAATCATATTCTGTACCTTGACCTTCACAAAGTTTTGTAAGAATTTCATGCATTCTTTTTGTTCCAATTCTGCAAGGAGTACATTTTCCACAACTCTCACTAACTGTAAATTCCAAATAAAATCTAGCTAAACTTACCATACATTTTGTATCATCCATTACTATTAGTCCACCTGAACCCATCATTGAACCTATAGTCTTTAATGATTCATAATCTATTGGTGTATCTAAATGCTCTTTTGGTATACATCCTCCAGATGGTCCACCTGTTTGAGCAGCTTTAAACTCTCTACCATTTGGAATTCCTCCACCAATATCAAATACAATTTCTCTTAAAGTTGTACCCATTGGAACTTCAACTAATCCAATATTATTTACATTTCCACCTAAAGCAAATACTTTTGTTCCTTTTGAAGTTTCTGTTCCAATTGATGAATACCAATCAGCACCATTTAAAATTATTCTTGTAATATTTGCATAAGTTTCTACATTATTAATAAGTGTTGGTTTTCCCCATAATCCACTTTCTGCTGGAAATGGTGGTTTTACTCTTGGTTGACCACGTTTTCCTTCTATTGATTCTAATAGTGCAGTTTCTTCTCCACAAACAAAAGCTCCTGCTCCTAAACGAATCTCTATATCCATATCAAAATTTGTTCCAAATATATTTTTTCCTAAAATTCCATATTCTTTAGCTTGATCTATAGCTTTTTGGAATCTTTCAACTGCTATTGGATATTCAGCTCTTACATATATATATCCTTTATTAGCCCCAATTGTATAACCTGCTATCATCATAGCTTCTATTACAGAATGCGGATCTCCTTCTAAAATACTTCTATCCATAAAAGCTCCTGGATCTCCTTCATCTGCATTACATACTACATACTTTTGGTCAGCCTCATAAGATTTTGTTATTTCCCATTTTTTGCCTGTTGGGAAACCAGCTCCTCCACGACCACGAAGTCCTGATTTTTTAAGTTCTTCAATTATGTCATCTGGTGTCATTTCAAATAATACTTTTTCTAAAGCTTTATATCCGTCAAATGCTATGTATTCATCTATTTGCTCTGGGTCTATTACTCCACAATTTTTTAAGGCAATTCTTTTTTGTTTTTTATAAAAGTTTAATTCATCAAGACTATTAACATACTTTCCATCTATATCTTTACAAAGTAGTCTTTCAACAGTTTTTCCTTCTATAATATGAGTATTAATTATTTCTTCACAATCATCTGGAGTCACATTTGAATAAAATGTATCTTCTGGTCTTATTATTACTATTGGACCTTTTGCGCATAATCCAAAACATCCTGTCATTATTACTCTAACATTTTCTATATTTTTTTCTTCTAATATCTTTCTAAAGTTTTCTAAAATTTTTGGAGATTTAGATGATGTACATCCTGTACCATGACAGATTAATATATGTTTTTCACGTGTATCAGCTTTTGTATTTACTCTTAAATCAAGTTCTTTTCTTTTCTCTTCTCTTATTTTTCTAATATCTTCTATTGTTTTCATATTACACCTTCTTTTTATTTATTTTAAAAAATTATTTCATTAATTCATCTATTACTTGGTCTAATTTTTGAACAGTAGCTTTACCATATACTTCACCATTAACTGTAAATACTGGTGCTAAACCACAAGCACCTACACATCTAGTTTCTTCTATTGAAAACATTCCATCTTCTGTGGTTTCTCCTGATTCTATTTTTAATCTTTCTTTTAATCTATCCATAATTTTTTGAGAACCTTTTACATAACATGCTGTTCCTAAACATACTGCAATATTGTATTTTCCTTTTGGCTTTAATGTAAATCTAGAATAAAATGTAACTACTCCATAAACTTCTGCCATTGAAATTTTTAAAAACTCTGACAAAAATCTCTGAGCATTTGTTGGTACATAGCCATAATGTTCTTGTACTTCATTTAACATTTGAATTAAATTGTCCTTAATTGGTTCATATTCTTTTGATAACTTTTCTAAGAATTCATCTTTTCCATTGCAACCGCAAGTACAATTGCAAGTTTCTTTGTTTTGTTCACACATATAGATTAATCCTCCTCTTATTTCTTCTTTTCTTACATGTCATGTTATATATTAAAATTATGTCATGTCTATTAAAATATATTTTATTAAAATTAATATATTCCCATTTTATACCTTATATCACGTTTTGACAAAAAAGTAAATTATAATTTAAAATTTTCTTTTATTTTTATATACATTTTAATTATATTTATCTTATATAATCTGTAAATATAAATAATTGGTAATTATTTTGCATAAATTTTAACTGTCTTTTTATTTAATTATTTTTAATAATGATATCATAAATTATATAAAAAATGAAGTAATTTATATTATTAAAAGTAATAATAAAGTAAATTAGTTACAAAAAAGTATACAAAAAAAGATTTAAGTTACAACTTTAGCTTAAATCTTTTTATAATTTAATATTTTTAATTAACTTCTTCTTCAATTTTTTTCTTTTTATTTTCAATTATAAATCCTGTTAAAGAACATATTAATAATATTGTTTCTAAAATAATACCAAATATAGATTTTATATAAATATTATATGAAATCCATAATATGCCTGTCGGTATTCCAAGTACTTTATATACTTTTGTTTTCTTTTGCCAAACAGAATATGTATAAACCATTGTTGCAAATACTGATAATAAACTAAAAAATCCATTATAAGTAATAATAGCAGAAAAAATCGATATAGAATATAATGCTATTAATATAACAATATCTTTTCTTTCTATATGATTACTTTTACCATTTTTCTTTTCATCAAATATAAAAATTATATTTCTTATCATAGCAACTATACTCATTGCCAAACCAGTGCAAGCATTTAATAAAATATATGCAATAGAATAACTAATTAACGATAAAAAATTTATAATTAAAATTTTATTTCTATTTTTGGCATAATAAGTAGTTGCTAAAAATATATAAGAAATAATTACAAATATTTGAGAAAAAATATATATCGTAGTCATTTTACCTCATATAATTAAAACATACAAAATATCTTAATTATACTCTCCTTTCTTTTAAAATTTTGTATAATATATTTGCACTCTATAATTTCATCATAAATATATCTCTTAAAAATGTTTTATTTACAGTTGTTGTTTTTACATATTCTAAGCCTAATTTCATTAAGCTTTTTTTACTTCCTAAATTATCTGGATGTGCCATTGAAATAATATAATCAAATCCCATATCTTTAGCAAGTTTAGTTTGCAATTTTATTAATTCATACATTATTCCTTGCCCTCTATACTCAGGTAAAACTAACTCTCCACCTAACTCACAAACTTTATATCCATTTAAATTTAGTATATCTATATATTCTTTCAAAAAATCTTGTCTTACATATAATTGAGCACTTCCAACTAATTTTTCTCCATCATATGCTCCATGTAATGGTGCATAATCTTTATTAAATAATTCTTCTAATTCCCAGTCTTCATAAGGAATAAAAAATTCTGGTCTGTCTAAAACATCTAGTACTGTTTTAATCAAATTTCTTAGTTGCTTCTCATCTTTTCTTTCAATTTCTTTAAATACCAAATTACTCATAATTACCTCCAATTATTTTAATATTTCTTTTAAATCTTTTGAATATTGTTTTAATTTTTGAAAACAATTATATGCCTTTTGTACTTCTTTTTTATTTATACTTATGTATCCTCTTTCTTTATCATTTTCAGACAAATCTACTATTAATGTGCTTTTGTCAATGCCATCCCATCCGTTTCCTACTATTTTTATAAGCTCTGGTTCTTTAACAATTACTTCATCATAATCCACAAACATAGTCTTTATATTACTTTGCATATAAATATTTAAAGTTTTATTATTTTTAAATTCTTGTATTCTATCTTTACTAAATATAAATATTCTTTCTAAATTTACTCCTCTATTTGCAGCTTCTAAATTTGAAACTCTAAAGTTCATTTCTAGTGGTTCTTCAGTCCATTCATCTTCAAGCATCATTGAGGCACACCACATGTTAGAATTCTTATCTAATTTATTAAAATAATTGTTAATAGCTTTGTAAAATTTACCTACTCCAAGATTATCTGTTTTTCCATTTTTATTAAATTGTATATATCCACCATCTGTTTTAAAAATTACACCTGTTGTATTTTTAAATTTAGTAAGTAAAGCTTCTATATCTTCTGCTATTTCATTATAATTTATAATTACAGTATTTTCTTTAGGAATATCTAGGCTTATAGAATTAATTCGAATTCCAATTTTTTCTTTTAGGTTACTTACAAACTTTGTTAAAAGTATGTTCTTTTTTGTTTCATTTCTATTTACTAAAACAATACTTGATGTACAATTCATCTTTTTAGAAAATAAATCTATAATTAACTCTTTATTTTGAATTTCATTTTCTAAATCAATAATAATAAGTCCATCATAATATTTTTCTGAATCGTGAATTTTGCTTTCAATGTCTAATTTATTTTTATAATCTATTTTTCTAATTAAAACATCAGTAAAAAAAGTATTATTATCGTTTTCTTTATCATTAATATCACAAATTCCTTCTACAATAATTCCCTCTTTTTTTAAAATTGGTACTAAATAATTTCCAATTTCATTATATATATTTACTATAACTACTCTTTTTTCAGTATTTATGTATTTTACTACTTTAGTTCTCTTATCAGCAGGCTTGACTGTATCTTCTGGAATCATCCATACCATACCATTTTTTATAGCACCACTTATTCTACCTTCTCTACAAAGGTTTATTATTCTTCTTTCTGATATTCCCCACTTTTTAGAAAATTGTTTTACTGTAAAAAAATTCATATATTCCTCCACATATTATTCCGAATTAAGAATAATCTATATTTATATATTATACCTTTTTCGGAATAATGTCAATATATTTTTCAAAAATAAAAACTATAAAATTAAATTCACTTTTTAATTTACAACTTGAAAATCAATTTTACTAGCACATTTTCATTTATTATTTTAATTTACAAAAAAATAGAGAGTGCTTTTGAAGTAACTTTTATTTAGTTCACTTCATTTCTTCACTCTCTTTTATATGACTTTATTTTAACACTTATATTAAATAATCTAACATTTATTCTTATAAAAAATTTTATATTTTCTATAAAATATAAAAATGATTTAGAGCTCTTTGTTAAGTTTTTCCCATTCTAACATTTTATTTTCAATTTCTTCTTCTATTAAAACTATTTTATCTTGCAATTCCTTTAGTTTTATATAATCTGTACATACCATCTCACTTTGCATTTCAAGTTTTAAATTTTCAATTTCATTTTCCTTTTCTTCTATTTCTAATTCTAATTTATTGATTTTATTTTTTCTTTTTATTCTTTCTTTTTGTTCAAAATATTCATTAGTTGAAGCTTTATTTTTGACATTTGTTTCTTTTTCTTGTATTATATTATTTGATTTTTTATTTTCCTTATATTCACAATAAGCTTCATAATTTCCATTAAAATAAATTACTCCTTCTGGTTCAAAAGCTAAAATTGAATCTGCTATTTTATTTACAAAATATCTATCATGTGAAACAAAAATTAAACTACCTTTATATTCAGATAATATATTTTCTAATGATTCTTTTCCTACTATATCCATATGATTTGTTGGCTCATCTAATAATAGTAAATTTGCTTTATTTTTAAATATTTTACAAAGTTGTAATCTTACTTTTTCTCCTCCAGATAAAACTTTAATTTCTTTAAAAACATCTTCTCCTGAAAATAAAAATGTTCCTAATGCATTTCTTACTTCAGTTGTAGTTAATTCTGGAAAGCTATTACTAAACTCATCAAATATTGTATTATTTGGATTTAAAGTGTCCATCTGTTGGTCAAAATAATCTTTAATAACATTATGCCCATATTCATATTTACCATCAATTTTAGGAATATATCCCATTAAAGTTTTAAGTAATGTAGATTTTCCTTTTCCATTTTCACCAATTACTGCAAGCTTTTGACCTTTATATAATTTAAAAGAAACTTCTGCAAATGATTTATTTTCATATCCAATTTTTAAATTTTCACTAGATACTACTAGATTTCCACTTTGAATTGGAATTTCAAAATTAATATGAAAAGTTCTTAAATCATATTTATTAGGTTCTTCTATGATTATCATTTGTTCTATTTTCTTCAACTTTGATAAAGCCATTTTAGCTTTTGTAGGTTTAAATCTAAATCTATCTGCAATAGCTTTTAATCTTTTTATTTCTTTTTGTTGATATTCATAATCTTTTAAATTTTTTTCATAATTTGCTCTTTTTTGCTTTTCAAAAGCAGTATAGTTTCCTTTATATTCTGTAATAGAAGCATATTCTATTTCATAAACTTTATTTACTATTTTATCTAAAAACATTCTATCATGTGAAACAATAACCATTGATTTAGAATAATTTTTCAAATAGTTTTCCAACCATTCAACTGTATTTATATCTAAATGGTTTGTAGGCTCATCTAATAATAAAATATCTGGCTTACTAAGTAACAATTTTAAAAATGCAATTTTTGTTTTCTGTCCACCAGAAAACTCACTAATTTTTTTATATTTATCTTCATCCAAAAATCCAAACTTTTTTATAGCAGTTTCATATTCTTTTTTATATGTATATCCACCATTTAATTCGTATTTTTCTAAAGCTTCTGTATATTCTTTAATCAAATTATCATCACTTTTAATTTGAAGTTTATTTTGAATTATATTTATTTTATTTTCTAATTTTATAATATAATCATAACATTTTAAAATTTCATCTAAAAAAGTAATTTCAGAATTTTCAAATTCAACTTGTTTTAAATATCCGAATTACTGCACTCTTTTGCTTATATACTTCAAATTTTGTATCTCCAATTCCTTCTTCTAACATACTACTATCAATAATTGATTTCAATAATGTTGTTTTTCCACTGCCATTTTTTCCGAACTATTGCAATTTTATCATTTTCCTTTATTTCAAAGTTTATTTCTTCTAAAATTGTTTCTGCACCATAAGATATTGCTCCATTTATTATTTTGTAATTCATATCTTCCCTCTTTTTGCAATTGCTTTTTTGAATTTTATATTTATTAAAAATTTATATAGATTAATAAATAATTGTTATTATATATTTTTAATAACAAATTTAAAATTATAATTATTTAATAAAATTTTTTTAATTTCTCATTCATTTTTTTATAAACATTTTCTATAATCCATTTCTCAGTAGAAACCTTTTCTACATCATTTATATCTACCCATTTTACTCCACTATTTTCATCTTCTTTCATTTTTAATATATCATTTTCATCTACTTCCAAAAGATATGTTAAATTTAGATGTACATGTGTTGATACATACTTTCCCTTTTTTACATGCCCATTAACACTTACAATTTCTAATGAAAAAATATCATTATTAATAACTTTCACATTTTCTACACCAGTTTCTTCTTTTAACTCACGAATTGCAACTTTTAATAAATCTGATTCTCCATCTGCATGTCCACCAGTCCAAGCCCATGAGTTATATATATTATGATATATCATAATTACTTTCGTTCTTTCTTTATTTACTGCCCATGATGAAGCTGTAAAATGACCAATCTCATTATTTCTTGTAAGTACATCATCAAATGTATTTATATATTTTAGCATTATTTGTTTATCTTTTTCTTCTTGTTCATTATATGGCTTATAATTTTCTATTTGTTCTTTTAAGTTCATATTTTCCTCCACCTAATTGTACTTTTATTAATCTAATTTAAATATTTTATTTTTATAATATATCATAAAATTTTGTTTTTCTCAATCTATTAAAATTTAAAACTTTAATATAAACAAATTAACTTATTTAATTCAAACAATAAATTATCTATTCTTTTTTATATAATTTATCTTTTAAATATAAAAAAAAGAAATCTTATAAAGAATTTATAATAAAAATAAAAATCTTATTTTAAAAGAAAAACGAGAATATTTTACTATTAATGTAATAATATTCCCGATTTTTTATATTTTCAATTATATGTTAATTTAAATGTACATATATTGATACATACTTTCCATTTTTCACATGACCATTAACACTTACAATTTCTAAAGTAAAATATAAATTTTTAAGTTTATATTTTATATCGCCAATTTTATTTTATATTTATTAATCTAATAATTTAACTATGCCATTATATGCATCTAATTCCACCTTTTGACCATCTTTTAATTTAGATGTTGCATTAACAGTTCCAACTATACATGGTACACCAAATTCTCTGGAAATTATTGCAGCATGACATGTTATTCCACCTTCATCTGTTATAAATCCACTAGCTTTTTCCATTGCTGATATATAGTCTGGAGTTGTCATTGTAGCAACTATTATATCTCCTTTTTTTACTTTTTCTACATCTTTATAATTTAATAAAATTTTCACATTTCCAATTACAATTCCACCATTTGCAGACATTCCACTTATTTCATTATCATCAATTTTACTACTATTATTTATTTTATAAGTTTTTCCTATTTCAGCTTGAATCTGTAATACTTCTTTTCCTATAAACGTTTCTATTTCTCCATTTAACCAAATAATAGCATAACCTTCTCTTCTATCAAATATCTTCTTTCTAATATTTGGCATAACATTACCAATTTTCAAAATTTCTAAAATTTCTTCAGCACCTAACATGATTAAATCATCAACACTAATATTACATACTTTCGATATAGCAACAAATAATGTATGTCTTGCTACAAAGAAAAGCTTATCTGAAATTTCAGTAGTATATGTTCTAAGAAGTATAAATTTTCTAATAGCTTCTGAAAGCTTTAAAATTCTAGTAGAAAAGCTATATTTCTTTAAAATCAATTCATAGTCTATATCATTTTGTTTTCTAGCTTCTAATATTTTTGCTATTTTTTCATTTATGTTTTTATCTTTTAAATTTTCTAATCTTTCCAAATAATCTTGTTTAGTAAAACAAGTATCTTCAAAAATTAATGGAGCTTTCATCCATGAATATTCTTCTATATGTTTATCTAATTCTTTAGATACATTTTCTCCATTTTTTACTTTTAGAGCAATATTTAATAATTCTAATGGTTCTTCACTATAAGCAAGTGGTAATTCATTTGAACATGTAGCAATTTTAGAAAAAATTTCTAAAACTTCTTCTTCTTTAAAATTCATTTTTCTTAAATCATTTTTTAATTCTTCTTCAAGAAAATCTTCTGGTCTTGTAAATGGAGGTACAAATGAATTTATATAAATTTCACTAAAAGTAATCATTTCTTTTTCTAACATACTTATTGTGTATTTACTAAAATTACAACTTTTTAATTTATTGATATATTCTTTTATACTTTCCATTAGTTTAATTTCTTTATTTGCAAAGTCATCAAAAAAATTTATATCATTATCAAAATTATTTCTAAGAATTCTACATTTTTCTTCAAAATCATTTTTTAGAGAATATTCATCACCATTTAAAATTAAATAATTCTTAAGTGCTAAATTGAAACCTAAAATTTTTTCTTGAGCTTCTTTTCCAGCTCCATAAATTTGAGTATTTTCAAGAAACCAATTAAATTTTCTAGAAACATAATGCTTCCAAATTCCTGATTTTTTAATTTTTGAAATAATACGAATTATATTATCATTATAAAAAGTAGTAATTGGTCTACATTGCAAAATATAAATTTTACCATCTTGTACTCCCCATTCTACATCTACTGGAAATTTATAAAAATCTTCAAGATTTTTTATAATATTTGAAAGCTCTAAAATTAATCTATCATCTAATTTTTGAGCACTTCCAGCTTTAACATCTTGCCACTCATTTTTTCCATCTTTTTTTACTAATTTTACCTTTTGATTATTTATATTTATATTCTTTATTTTATTTAAATTTTTATCTACAATATAATTATCTGGTGTAACACTTCCAGAAACAATTGCTTCTCCTAACCCCAAAACACTTTCAATCATAATTTCATCTTTATTATTATTACTTGGATTTATAGAAAATGAAACTCCAGAAATTTCACTTTGAATCATTTTTTGAACAACAACTGCAACTAAAATATTAGATGTATCTTTATTTTTTATTCTATAAAATATAGCTCTCTTACTAAAAACCGACATCCAGCATTTTTTTACAGAATCTATTATTGTTTTTTCATTTACATTCAAAAAAGTTTCTAATTGACCTGCCCATGCATAATTTTTTCCATCTTCTGATGTAGCAGATGATCTAACTGCAACATATTTACATTCTAATCTTTTATAATAATTAATAATTTCATCTGAAACTTTTTCTGAAATATTACATTTAGAAATCATACTACATATTTTATTTGACGTTTCTTCTATATGGCTATCACTTTTGATATTGCACTTATTTAATAAATTTAAAATTTTATTTTTTATATTATTTTCCTTCAAAAACTCATCAAATAGATTTGTTTTTATAATATATCCATTTGGAACATTAAAATTATTTTTATATAGTTTAACAAGTGAAGCTCCTTTTCCTCCAATGGACTTTTCTTCTGTTAAATTTTCAAAAAATTCTATTCCCATTGATTAATTGCTCCTTATTTAAATTAATTATCTATAAAATCTAATAATAATTTCTCCCAATCTTTAGTTGGTAAAACTTTAATTTCCATGTTTTCTAAATTTGAATAATATTCTTTTATAAGATTATCAAATTTTTTCTCTTTAATTTCTTTAGTATTTCTAGCAGATAATTTTATAGATTTATTATTTATACCATTTTCAACAATAAGTTCTTTTGTTTTAAAAGAAATAGAAATATCACATAGTTTTTCCTGAACTAAATTATTAAAATATCCCATTAATGTTGCAAAATCTTCATTTGAAGCCTCACCATAAAAAACAATTTTAACATCTTTTTTATTTTTCTTTAGAAGGTTTAGATTTTTTTGGAATTCAATTATTTTATTTACATTCATAAACATTTTAAGATTATATTCAAACATTAAAATATAATTTCTCATAATTCTATTTCTCCTTCCTCTTTAACTTTTGCTCTTTTAGTTAATTGGTCAATAGCATCTGCAATTCCATTAGAATTCTCCCAATTACTTACTATAATATTTTCATCATAATCTGCTAATTTTCCAATATTTGAAGGAGCAATAAAAACACTCATTAAACCATTTTTAGCAAAATATTCTTTATTATTAGAATACATTTTAAGGTCTTCATCTTGAGAATCTCCACCTATTATTACAAATGGAATTTCATATTTTTCTCTCCACTTATCTACCACCATTCTAACTGCTGTTACTTTAGAATGTTTCTTTGGTTTTATATCAAATTCTTTTCCATAATCATCATAATATGTAACAGTTTCAAGTTCACTATTATTAAGCAATTTTTCTACTGTTTCAGCAGTTTTAGCAAGATTTTCTCTAGTTACATCTTCAAATCCTACATTATATAAACTCAAAACTTCTGTATTTATTTCTCCTCCATATTTTTTTACAATTTCTTCTATCTCATTTCTCTTTTCTAAAATTCTTGGATCCAAAGTATTCAAAACATCTATTTTTCCATTTCTTACAAGATAACCACAATATTCAGCAACAGCGCCATCAAACAAATGTGGTAAATCACTATTTTCTGCTAAAGCAGTTAATGCCTCATATTTACTTTTGGCAGATTCTACTGCAGAACCAGTAATAATTACTGCTCTAATTTCAGTTCCAAGCTTTTGTTCCATTGCCTTAATTGAATCAAAAAATTTCTTTACTGCTTCAGCACCACCTTTAAGTAGTAAGTCTGTTGTTCCAGAATAATCTAAAAGTAATGGTATAAGTTTCTTCTTATTTTTTTCTTCGTATTTTAATATGTCACCAGGTTGGCATTCTAATACTCTACATATTTCATCTAATGTACTAAATCTCATAGCAGAAATATTTCCATTTTTTATTTTTGATAAATTTACTGGTGAAATACCTATTTCTTCTGCTAATTGTGCAAGAGAATATCCCTTTACTCTCATTTTTTCATCTAGATTAGTAATAATTGCCATAAATTTTCCCCCTTTTCTTGCTTTAGTATAACATAGTTTTAATAATCCGTCAATATATATAACGTTTATCATTATATATATTATTTTTAACATTATATAATATATAACTTCAATATTAATTCGAATATAAATTTAAATATTATAGAACATATCAATGCTAATTCAAATATAACTTTCAATATTTTCACTAAAATAAAATTTTTATATAAATAAATTTTATTAACATATCTCAAAATTACTAAAAAAGAAGATATCACATCAAAAAAACAATGTGATATCTTCTTTTTCATATTATGTTTATATATAAATTACAAAATTATTAATTATTAATTTCATTAATTTTTTCTTCTAATTCCAACCAAGAACTAACTCTTGGAACTGTAGCCAAAATATCTTTATTTACTTCAGATGTAAATAAAATACTTTTTATATTTTTATCTGCAATTTCCCTACAATGTTTTACTGAATCATCTATCATTATGTCAATTTTATTTTCTTCGCAAATTTTTGCTTTTTCAAAAGAGTCAAAAAATATTTTTGTATAATTAATATTATTTTTCTTAAAATAGTCATATGTTAACTTTTCTGAACCTTTACAGCATATTTCACCTCTTGAAGTAATAATATAAACTTCATTCCCACTATTTAATAATTTTTTTATTATTTCTACTGCATTTTCTTTTATATTAACATCTCTAAAAATATTATATGCATTTTCTTCAAAAAATTTTTCAATTTTAGGAGTAACCATATTTGCTTTCATTATATCTTCCATATAGTTTTTCAAATCTCCATTATTATCATTTTTTTCAACATAAATTCTAACTAATTCTGAGGTATTTGTAATTACATCATCAATATCAATTCCTATTCTCATTTATCATTTTCCTCCATAATTTTTCTTTAATTACTCTTTTTACTCTATTTATAAATTCATCTTTATTTTCTAATGCTTTTCTTAATTTTTTCAATTGATTATCAAATTCTTCATCTTCTAAATATATTTTAGCATATCCATTTTCACCATATTTCTCTGATAAATGTAGGTATACTCTCTCTAAGTGTTCTTCATAATCAATCTCTGGATAATTTTTCAAGCCATAAGAATATGTTCTCCAAATTGTAAAATCTATATCTATAAGTGTTCTATCTGCTGTACTTATAATCATACCATAAATAGACCTTGGTTTATTCTTGCTTGATGCTCTATGGTCTTCTATTGCTTCTTTTATTATTGTAATTTGTTCATCTGTAAACCACTTTTTTATATTTTCATCTTCCATAAACATTTGAGCTGATACAATTTCATGTTTTTTAGGATCTATATGATGTCCTATATCATGATAAGATGCTATTGTATAAACCATATCCAAATTAACATCATACTTTTGAGCTAATTTAATACTTCTTTTTATTACTGTTTTTATATGTTTTATTCCATGCCCTTCTTCATTTTTATTATATAATGGAAATATTTCATCTTCTATATATTTAAGTAACTCTTGATTTATTTTATTTTTTATAACAAATGGAATTTCATTATTCATAGTAATCTCCTTTATTTCATCTAATATTTCTTTTAAATATGGTAAATTAATTTTATCATTACCATTTTTCATATAATAAATATCTAAACCATAAGAGCTACCTTGCATTATACATTCTAATTTATCTAATTGTTTTATAAATATAGCTTCTTTAGTTTCTTGTCTTTCATATTCTTCCCATAACTCTAAAAAGTCCGTTTTAAAACTAATGGTATTTAATAATTTCTGTATAGACTCTCTTTCTATTTTATGTTTCTCTTCTTTAGAAATTTTATCAATAGGAGTAAAATCACCTCCATAGATTTCACCTAATTCATGTATTATAGATAACTTCATACATTTTGTAATATCATAATCTAAATTGTATTTTTCAATAATAGTAATTGCAAGCATTGCAACACTCCAAGAATGGTCTGCTATACTTTCTATTTCAAAAATCTTTTTTGGTCCTATTAAGCTCTTTATCCAACCTTGTCTGTAAATATTTTTTAAATGATTAAATTGATAATAGAAAGTTATTAAATCATTATTTATTTTTTTATCTTTATACATGTTATAAGCAGAATATCTTTTTATGTAATTTGAATTATTTTCATCTTTTAAAATATCTTTATATTCAGATGTATTTTTATTGTCTATTATTGATTTTAAAGCATCTTTCTCATTAAATTTTACACTTAAAATTTTCTCTTCTTCACTAACTTCAACATACATATCAAATTTATAGTTATCATCTATTAAGCTTTTTATAAAAAATTTATCTAATAATATTACATTAGAAAGTAACTTTTCTTTTTTCAATAAACAATTTATATCTATCCATTCTGAAATATTTTCTTCAAATTCTTGTGGTTTTCCTTCATACTCATTTGCAATAAATACATCAAACTTAAATATTCTATCTGGATATTCAACTTCTAAATTACCTTTGAATTTTAAATTACTAACCTTTATACCTGTTTCTTCTTTCATTTCTCTTATAGCAGTTTCTTCTGGAAGTTCTCCCTCTTCTATTTTTCCTCCAGGTATATCATAATATCCTTCTTTTTTATTACCTTTTTTATATTTAGTAATTAAAACTTTATTATCTTTTATTAAATAACACTTTACTGCTTTTCTTATTATCTTTGGCATGTTTACTCCCCAATTTTTCTATAAATATTTTATCATACTAATAGTTCTATTTACATTACATCTGTTAAAATTTTCTATTTAACTTAAATATTATAATTATTGTTCAAGAAAATCTATAAAAACTAATTACGAGCAATTAAACAATTCATCTCTAAACTTATAATACTTTATCATTTTTGATTATTTATGTATTTAGTTATTATTTAAATAAACTATAAAAATTTTCTCTAGTGTCAATAAAATTAATCTTTTCTTTAAATTCTCGAGCATTTGGCATTCCTTTTACATACCATGAAATAAATTTTCTTATTTCTCTTGTAGCTGTATATTCTCCTTTATTTTGATATAGAAGTTCAAAATGCTCTTTTAATACATTTAAACGTTCTTCATTAGATACCTCTTCCATTTTTTTACCTTTTTCTAAAAAATATGCTATTTTCTTAAATATCCATGGATTTCCAAGTGAACTTCTACCTATCATAATTCCATCACATCCAGTTTCTTCAAACATTTTTATTGCATCTTCTTCTGAAGTTATATCTCCATTTCCTATAACAGGAATTGAAACTGTTTGTTTTACTTCTTTTATAATATTCCAATCACTATGTCCTGTATAAAACTCATCTCTAGTTCTTCCATGAACTATTATTGCTTTACATCCAACTTCTTCTGCAATTTTAGAGATATCTTTTGCTACAACATGTTCATTATCCCAACCCTTTCTAATTTTTAAAGTAACTGGCTTTAATGAATTTTTAACTACTTCTTTTAAAATATCTTTTGCTAAACTTAAATCTAACAGAAGTTTACTTCCATCACCATTTTTAACTACTTTAGGGGCTGGGCATCCCATATTAACATCTAAAATACTAGATATTTGACTTACAACTTTAGCAGCTTTTCCCATACTTTCTATTTCACTTCCAAAAATTTGCATAGAAATTGGATTTTCATTTTCTGTTTTTAACATTTTAAATGTTTTATCATCTTCATAACAAATTGCTTTACTACTTACCATTTCATTACAAACAAGACCTGGATTACCATATTTTTTTACAATTTTTCTAAATGGGAGGTCTGTAACTCCTG
Organism: Clostridia bacterium; assembly: GCA_022790975.1. Taxonomy (GTDB): domain Bacteria; phylum Bacillota; class Clostridia; order TANB77; family CAG-508; genus Scatovivens. The sequence continues at coordinate 79,855 of JAAVYF010000011.1, forward strand.
CCATTGGTGCTAATATTAAATTATTTTCTAATTCTACATTTCCTATTTTTAATTTTTTTAAATACATTAAATTTCCCTACTTATATAAAAATCTTTTAATTATTTACATTCTTATTTTATAATTTAAACTTTTAATCTTTTTATAATAATTTTTTATAAACTTTATGCACAATTTATAAAAAAATTGTGCATATCCATAATAATTTTTAATTTCAAATACAGCTTTGATGTTATAAAATAATTTTTAATTTCCATAAATGCTAACTCTACTATTATAGTTTAAGCTCTTCTTTCTCCTTGAACTAATATTTAGTAGTAACCCTATACAAATAAAGTTTGTAATTAAACTACTACCACCATAACTGACAAATGGAAGTGGAACTCCAGTAATAGGAAGTAGCCCTATTGTCATTCCAATATTTTCAATCATATGAAAGAATAATATTCCAGCAATTCCAATTGAAATATATGAGCCTATACTATCTTCTGCATTTTTAGCAATACCAACAGATTTGGTTATTAAAAAAATATATAATACAATTAAAGTACTTGCAACAATAAATCCCATTTCTTCACCAATAACAGAATATATAAAATCAGTAGTTTTTGGAGATAAATACCCTAGTTGAGTTTGATTTCCTTTAAGCAAGCCCATTCCAAGAAATTGACCTGCTCCTATTGCAAGTTTTGATTGAATTAAATTATATCCCTTTCCTCTTGGATCACTTTCTGGATTCATAAAAATTTCAAGTCTTGCTTTAGCATGATTTGGTAAGGATTTATAAACATAAGGAGTAGCAATAGCTATAATTAAAATAGCAACTATTATATATTTTTTATCTAAACCAGCTACAAACAACATAAATAACATTGCAAACATATATGCAAGAGCTGTACCAAAGTCTGGTTGTTTAATAATTAGACCAATTGGAATACCCCAAAGTAAAAAATAAAGTATGAGCTTCCATGGTTTATTTATTTCTCTTTTTCCTTTTAGTTGTAATTTATATAAAATTAATGACATAAACATTATTACAACAATCTTCGCCAGTTCAGATGGTTGGAAAGCTAAAAAATTTCCAATTTTATACCAACTACTTGCACCACTTATCGGCTCTGTAAATAAAACTCCAACTAATAATCCTATAAATGCTATATATAATACTGGTGAAAATTTTACTATTAATCTATAATCTATTATATAAGCAATTATTATAAATGGAATACTTATAAAAGACCACTGAATTTGTTTTTTGAATTCATCAAGTTCAGTAGACTGTGTAGCAGAATATAAAGCAACCAATCCAATTGATAGTAAAAGAATGCTTATTATTAAAACTACCCAATCGGTATTTTTAAATCTTTTTTCTTTCATTTAAAACCTCTTATCTTTTTCTTGACTTTTTAGTTTTAGATGACTTTTTCTTTTGAGTTCTTCTTGATTTTTTCTTTTTATCTTTTTTTACTTCTTCACTTTTTTCTTCATTTTTTTCTAATTGTTTTAATCTTTCTTCCTCTTCTTCAGCAGCTTTTAATAAGTCATCAAATGTAACATCGTCATCATCTTCGTCATCTTCATCTTCAGAAATTATATCTATATTTTCATTTTTAATTTCTTCTTCAAATTTATTTTCTATTTTTTCTTCTGAAATATTTTCTATTTCTTTTTCTGTCTGTTTTTCTATATTGCTTTCTACTTTATTTTTTGAATCACTTTCTAACTGAATTTTATATTCGTCTTTTTCATCTACTATGCTTCCTATTTCTTTTTTAGAGTGTTCTTCTGTATTATTTTCTACTTCATTTTTTAGTTCAATTTTAGAATTATCTTCTTTAGACATTTGATCTTTTTCATCACTAATTAAATCTTTTTCTGAATCATTACTAAATTCAGATTTAAATTTATTTTCTATTTCTTCTTTATTATCTTCTAATTCATTTTTCAAATCATTGTTTGATTGTATTTCAATTTTGTTTTCAATTTCATCTTTTTTTTCTAAATTATTTTCTATTTCTTTTTCTGAATACTCTTCTATATTGCTTTCTAATTCATTTTTTAAATTACTTTCTAATTTAGATTCAAATTTATCTTCTTTTTCTGTTTTCTCTTCAACGCTTTCTTCTAAGTTATTTTCTAATTTTTTATCTGATTGAAGTTCAAATTCATTTTCTAATTGAGCTTTAGATTCATTTTCATCTTGTTTTTCTCTTGAAGTTTTTAAATTATTTTTATTCTCTTCTTCTGATTGCTTTTCAATATCATTTTCTGTTTTTTTCTCTAAATCATTTTCTTGCTCTTTTTCAAATTTATTTTCTACTTCTTTTTCATCTTGGTTGTCAAATTTAATTTCTTTATTTGAATTTTTTTCTTCAAATACTTCATCTAAACCACTTTCTATTTTATTTTCTTTTTGTTCTAAATTAGTTTTTCCTTCAAATGAATTTTCAAGAATATTTTTATCAGTAGTTTTTGATTCTTTTAAATTTTCTTGCTCTTTTAATAAATTATCATCATTAACTTTATTTTCTTTGGTTTTATTTATATCAGATAAATCAATACTTTTTGTATGTTCGTTATTATCTGTTTCTTTTTCTTCAACTATATTGTTATTTTGAGAATTGATGTCTTTTTCTTTTATTAATTGAATAATTTGAGTTCTATCTAATGTAGAATCTTCTACACTTTCTTTTTCTGTATTATTATCTTTTAAATATTCACCTTTTATATCATTTCTAATATTAAGGATGGGTATATTTGCATGAAGTAATGGTACCCCTATACTTCCATCTTCATTTTCTTGATTTGTAAGCCTAACATCAATTTTAGATTCATCAATAACTATATATTTTTTTATTACTTCTACAATTTCTTCTTTCATTAATTCAAGAAAATCCGCAGAAACATTAGCTCTATCTTGCATTAAAACAACATGCAATCTCTCTTTTGCAGCTGATTTTGATGTAGTAGTTAAATTTGATTCAGCTAAAAGTTCTTTTTGGTCATTCTTTATCATTTTCTTAAAAAAACTACCTATATTCTCAAACATTTTCTACCCTCCACTAATTAAATTTAATTATCCCTTTTAAAGAACATTTTTAATTTAGCGAAAAAGCCTTTTTCCTTTCCAGGAACGGTAACCTCTATATTTTCGCCTAATATTCTACGTGATATTTCTATATAAGCTTTTCCTGAAGGTGCTTTTTTATTAGAGATTACTGGTTCTCCTTTATTTGTTTGAGTTATTATATATTCATCATCTGGTACAACACCAATTAAATCTATTGATAATAAATCAACAATATCATCAACATCCATCATTTCTCCACGTCTTACCATTGATGGACGTAGTCTATTTACTATCAATTCTGGATTTTTTATATCTGATGATTCTAATAATCCTATAATTCTGTCTGCATCCCTAATTGCAGAAATTTCAGCTGTTGTAACTACTAAAGCTCTGTCTGCACCTGCTATTGCATTTTTAAATCCTTGTTCTATTCCAGCAGGACAATCTATTAATATGTATTCAAACTCTGCCTTTAATTTTCCTACAAGATCCTTCATTTGTTGTTCATCAACAGATGTTTTATCTTTTGTTTGGGCTGCTGGAAGCAAAAACAAATCTTTAAATCTTTTATCTTTGATAAGAGCTTGTCTTAATTTGCACTTTTCTTCTATAACGTCTACTAAGTCATAAACTATTCGATTTTCTAACCCCATAACAACGTCCAAGTTTCTAAGTCCAATATCAGTATCTACTAAAGCTACTTTCTTTCCTGCTAAAGCTAATGCTGAACCTAAATTTGCAGTTGTAGTTGTTTTTCCAACTCCACCTTTGCCTGATGTTATAACTATAACCTCTCCCATTGCTAGTTTTCCCCCTTAAAATTTACGCATATATTTTTGATAGGATTTTTTCCTTCTTTATTTAGCTTAATTAAAATTACTCTATTATAATATAGTTTTTTTGAATAAAAGTCAATGCAAGAATGAAGTTTTTTGTAATATTTTTGTAATATTTTTTTAATGATGAATTTTTTATAAGTTTTATGCCTTAATAAAAAGAGAGGAACTCACAGAAAACCTATGAGTTCTTCTCTTTTACTCTAGCAAAATTAGTAAATTTTTACTTAAATTTATAGGTTCTTAGTATGAAGAAAAGTAAATTTCTGTTCTGAATTTTCTATCCTCACTTATTACAATAATAGGTTTCCCTTTTAATACAAAATTGTAATTTGAAGATAATATAACTCCATCACTATCCCAATCAGAGTCAAATGACGTTTTTGCTCTAAATTCCACAGGAATTAAATTTCTATTCCCTGCAAAATCTTTAACCCAAACTTTACGGTCATTAAGTTCTTTATAATTTACTATCTCATATCCAGAACAAAAAAACTTTGGTGACTTACATGGTTTAAGAATGATTTCAGCTACAAACTGATCATCTACCACATACTCAAACCGTACTTTGTCATAAAATGGTATTAAATCATACATAAGTCTGTGGACTATCAATCTGCCATTTCCGCAAACATTATATGATTTACCAATATAGTTCTCCGAATGTGGTTTGTAAATTATTCCAGCTAACCAAACTATTGCCACCGCAAAAACTATAACTACCATCATGTTCATCATAATAAACCTCCTTAATAAAATAAGAATATTATCGTATACATTATAAATATATCATATTATGTTAATCTTGTAAATAAATTTAACTATAAATAGCATATAATAACCTTAAAAATTTATTGACTATTTTATTTTGATAACATATAATGTTGGGTAACAAAGGGAGTCTAAATAAAGATTCCCTAGAAAGGAAAAGGGATTAACTATGAAAGATTTAATTGAAATCAGATGGCATGGTAGAGGTGGACAGGGTGCAAAAACAGCATCTTTACTTCTAGCTGATGCCGCATTTAACACAGGCAAATATATTCAAGGTTTTCCTGAATATGGACCTGAAAGAATGGGTGCTCCTATTGTTGCTTACAATCGTATTAGTAATAATCCAATTACTATTCACAGCAATATATATGAGCCAGATTATGTTATTGTAGTTGATGACACATTACTTGATTGCGTAGATGTTACAGCTGGTTTAAAAGAAAGCGGTGCAATTATTATCAACTCTACAAAAGACAATAATTATTTAAAAGAAAAACTAAAGAATTATAACGGTTCTGTTTATAAAATTGATGCAAGAAAAATATCAATAGAAGCTTTAGGAAAGTATTTCCCTAACACTCCAATGTTAGCAGCAATTGTTAAAGTTAGCAATATTATGACTGAAGAAGCATTTTTAGAAGATATGATAGGCTCATTTAAACATAAATTTGCAAAAAAACCAGAAGTTATTGATGGAAATATGAAAGCTTTAGAAATGGCTTTAAAAGAAGTAGAAAAAGTTAAATAAATTTGAAATTTCTTAAAATTTAAGGAGGATTACTATGTCAGAAATAAATCCAAAAACACCTATTAATGAATTAACAATAGGTGGAAATATATATACAGCTGGAAATGCAAAAGAATTTAAAACTGGCGATTGGCGTTCTGAAACACCAATATTTAAAGCTGACCTTTGCAAACAATGCGGACTTTGTTTTAATGTTTGTCCAGATGATGCAATTCCTGTAAATAAAGATTTAAAAAGAGAAGATTTTAATTATGATGCTTGCAAAGGATGTGGCGTATGTGCTAAAGTATGTCCTTTCAAAGCTATTGAAATGAAATAAGAAGGGAGATAATTATGAGTATTAGAGAAAGATTAAGCGGTAATGAAGCAGCCGCAACAGCAATGAAACAAATCAACCCAGATGTTGTAGCAGCATTTCCTATTACACCATCAACAGAAATACCTCAATATTTTTCTACATTTGTTAATAATGGTCAAGTGGATACAGAATTTGTTGCTGTTGAAAGTGAACATAGCGCTATGAGTGCTTGTATTGGTGCACAAGCTGCTGGTGGTAGAGCAATGACAGCTACATCAGCAAATGGTTTATCACTTATGTGGGAAATGATTTATATTGCTTCAAGTTTACGTTTACCTATTGTTATGTCATTAGTAAATAGAGCTGTTTCAGGTCCTTTAAATATACATAATGACCATTCAGATGCAATGGGAGCTAGAGATAGTGGTTGGATTCAATTATTTTCAGAAAATAATCAAGAAGCTTATGATAATTTAATTATGGCTCACAGAATTGCAGAGCATAAAGATGTTTTACTTCCTCTTATGGTTTGTCAAGATGGATTTATTACATCTCACTCAATTGAAAATATAGAATTAATTGAAGATGAAAAAGTTAAAGAATTTGTTGGAAAATATAACCCAGAGCATTACTTGTTAAATGATAAAGAACCAATTGCAATTGGACCTTTAGATTTACAAGCTTACCTTTTTGAACATAAAAAACAACAAGCAGATGGTATGAGAAATGCCAAAAAAGTTATTTTAGAAGTAGCAAAAGATTTTGAAAAAATGACTGGTAGAAAATATGGATTTTTCGAAGAATATAAAATGGAAGACAGTGAAGTAGTTATAGTTTGTATGAATTCAACTGCAGGAACTACAAAAGCAACTGTAGATGAACTAAGAGAAAAAGGTATAAAAGCTGGTCTTTTAAAAATAAGAGTATTTAGACCATTTCCAGCAGAAGAAATAGCAGAAGCTTTAAGAAATGCAAAAGCTATAGCTGTAATGGATAAAGCAGATTCATTAAATGCTTGTGGAGGTGCATTATTTGAAGATGTTGTTTCTGGAATGTATACAGCTGGAATTCATGTTCCAACTGTAAGCTATGTTTATGGTGTTGGTGGTAGAGATACAACTGTTTCAGACATTGCAACTGTTTATGAAGATTTAATAAAAATAAAAGATACAGGAAAACTTGGAAATCCTTATAGATATCTTGGAATAAGGGAGGGAAAATAAAATGGCATATAATCATAAAGAAATAGCTACTAAAGAGTCTAGATTAACATCTGGGCACAGAATGTGTGCTGGTTGTGGAGCTCCTGTAGTTGCAAAAATGGTTTTAAAAGCATTAAAGCCAGAAGATCATGCTGTAATTTCAAATGCTACTGGATGTATGGAAGTTTCAACTTTTATTTATCCATATACAGCCTGGAAAGATTCATATATTCACACAGCTTTCGAATGCGCAGCAGCTACTCTATCAGGTGTAGAAGCAGCATATAAATCTATGAAAGCTACTGGAAAATTACCTGCTGATAAAACAACTAAATTTATTGCATTTGGTGGAGATGGCGGAACTTATGATATTGGACTTCAAAGCTTATCTGGAGCTATGGAAAGAGGTCATGATATGGTTTATGTTTGCTATGATAATGGTGCATACATGAATACTGGTATTCAAAGATCTTCTGCTACGCCAAAATTTGCAGATACTACAACAACTCCAGCTGGAACAAAAATACCAGGAAAAATGCAATCAAGAAAAGATTTAGCTCAAATTATGGTTGCTCATCACCTACCTTATATTGCTCAAACTGCAACAGTTGGAAATTTAAAAGATTTATATGAAAAATCAGAAAAAGCAATATATACAGAAGGACCTTGCTTCTTAAATGTACTTGCTCCATGTCCAAGAGGATGGGGATACTCTACACCAGATTTAATGGATATTAATAAATTAGCAGTTGAAACTTGTTACTGGCCATTATATGAAGTTGTAGATGGAGTTTACAAAATAACTTATAAACCAGCTAAAAAACTTCCTGTCGAAGAATTTTTAAAACCACAAAAAAGATTTAAACATATGTTTAAATCTGGTAATGAATGGATGATTGAAGAATTCCAAAAAGAAGTTGATAGAAGATGGCAAGAACTTTTAGATTTAGAAGAAATTACTAACAAATAAATACAAAAAATAAAAAGAAAATAGATACCTATTTTCTTTTTATTTTTTATATTCTTATAATTTTTTGTTCTTATATTTTAGTTCTCATATTTTGGTATTCTTATATTTTACATTTTTAGTTCTTATATTCTTATATTATAATATTTTATTATAAGTATTCATATTTCATATTTTAAATTCATTTAAAATTTATAATATAAATATCTTTTTAGTATTATTAGTAATTTCTTCAATTCACATTTTTATATTTTTTTCATATACTATAACATCTACTAAAATTTAGGAGGTGAATTTATGATAGATAGAAATTGCAATAATTATTTAACAAGTATAGCCATTAGTATTATTGTTTCTTTAATATTAACTCTATTCTTTTATAATGGTTTATTTGTAAATATTACTTATGCGTTAATATTTTCTCTTATACTCTCTCTTATATCCTTTTTAATATTAACAATATTAGCTTCATCAGATAATGGATTAACTCGAAGTACTTTATGTAAAAAGACATTATTTGTAATAATAAGTATAATTGGAAATATATCATTTAATTTATTTGCATTACTAATTTCACTATCTATATTAAATATTATATCTGCCATTTTAGTAGGTCTAGCATTTTTCTTTTTAGTACTTAACATTCTTTCCATATCAATTCTTTTAATTTCAATAGTTATATATTAAAACATAAAATATAACAAAATTTACAGTTTTATCCTTATTTTTATATACAATTTTATAAAGCAGAAAATATATACTACTCTTTATATTGTATAAATTATAAAAATAATAACCCTCAGTATAACTTAGGGCTTGATCTAAAAAATAATGGTTTGTAATTAGATTAATTACAAACCATTTATTTTTTATTATCCTTCTACTTTTCTTGCTTTTACAATAACTCTTTTTGAACTATCATTTGTACAAGTTATTAAAGTTATTTCAGTATTTCCATTTGTTACTTGTGATGTACAAGATAAATCATCAGGAATTACAGTATATTTATCATATACAGAATATTTAACTGTAGTATTTGTTAAATCTGTAATTTCAATTATATCTCCATTTTCAAGTGTTGGAACTTTACTAAAAAATCTTGTATTTCTATAATTATGACCTGCTATACAAAAGTTTCCTGGTTTGTTTGGTTCTGCTCCCCAGAAATAACATGGTGAAATTTTTAATAATTCATTAGACCATGTATATTCACTATCTATTGCACATAAAACTGAATATTCACATGATATAGATGGAATATTTATTTTAGCAATTGCATAATATTTAGTTCCACTTTCAGTAACATATGTATTATTTCTTATATTTTCTGCAATAATATCTTGCTCTTCTGGATTTTCTTCACCAACTGGTTCTTCTGTTGCAGTACTTAAAATCATAACTTTAGCATTATCATCTTCATTTAAGATTACTAATGTTGCGTTTTCTTCAAATTTAATTGTTGTATCGTCTATTAAGCCACTGTTAAAACTTAAACTTGAAAGAATTTCTTGAGCTTGTTTTTCACCTTTATTTTTATCATATTCAGCATATATATAATATGAAGATAAAATGAAAACTAAAAAAACAGAAATAAAAAAGTCAATTTTGTATATTCTCTTTTTTCTCTTTAATTCTGGAGTTATATAAACTTTTTCAGAAATTAATATTTGATTCATCTTACTCTCCTTTTCATTAGAATATATATCATTAATATTATAACATTTGTAAAAAATAAAATCAATACTATTTCAGAAATTTACATAATATTTTTATTCCATGTTTTGCAACTTTTTTAATTCTTTTTCAGATTTTTTATATTCAGATTCAATCTCTTTAATTTCTTCATTAATTTCTTCTTTTGCTCTACGTATTAAATTTTCATCTTCTAAAATTCTTTTTTTGTCAAAACTATCAGAACATTTTATGTTTAAAATAATTTCTTCATTTTCATCTATAAGAGTTTGATACTTATCTTTTGCTTTTTGTAATGTTTTCATATCACCAATCGTTAAAGTAGAATCAGATCTAATTTGTTCACAAATAACTTGTAATTTCGACATCATAGATAAATCTAATTCTCTATATGATTTTTCTAAAAGTTCATATAATTGATTATCTAATCTTGTATTAGAAAAATTAATTAAAGGACTTAATTTTTTTATCATATTTTTATATATTATGTTTATCAATTTTAACAATTCAGAAGTTGCTTTTTCAGTTAAATCATCTTCAACTTCATATATTGAATCTTCTTGCATTTCATTATATTCTTCTTCTATGCTCTCAAATTCAACGTCTAATTGTGCTTCAATTTCATTTTCATTTATTGGAAGATTAAATTTTTTTCTTTCTTTATAAAGTTCTATCTTTCTATTAATTCTAAGTAACTTCATACTTGCCATAAATGCATCATTTTCTAAAACTCCAATTTTTAACATATATGAATTTTCTATATCTGGTATTACATGAAAAGCAAGCATATCTCTTTGAGCTATTTTTTCAGCAACTTTATCTTTCAATTTATTAACTTCTATTATTAAATTTGCATATTGCGGATCTAAAGTAATATTCTCTTCAGCCATAATTTCACGCCTTTCTTTTTTTCAATAGTTACTATTCTACCACAATAACTTTATATTTACAATATCAAATTTCCATGTTAAAATAATTGTTATAATAATTAAAATAGTTTTGTTGTTAATTTACAAATAATATAAAATAATTAATCATAAATATTAATTTATTTTTATTATTAATTTATAAAAATTAAGTATAACAATTAACTTATGTTATTAAATTATAAAAACTAAGCATAATAATTAAATTACTTTTACTATTAAGTTAGAAATTAACTATGCTATATTATATAAGGAGTATAAATATGAATCTACTACAAGAAACAAAGTTTATAATGGATAAGTATGGTATTCAAGCAAATAAATCACTTGGTCAGAATTTTTTAATTGATGAAAATATAGTAAATGATATTGTAGATAAATCTAATATTAATATATCAGATTTGGTAATTGAAATTGGACCTGGTCTTGGTACTTTAACTTCAAAACTTTTAGAAAAGGCTGGAAAAGTCATTGCAATTGAGCTTGATAAAAAAGTACTAAACATTTTAAATGAGAGATTTGTTCTATATAAAAATTTTGAACTCATAAATAATGATATTCTAAAAGTTGATTTAAATGATTTAATAAATAAAAATTTAAATGAGCAAATAACTACTTGTAAAATAGTAGCAAATTTACCATATTACATTACTACTCCAATCATTATGAAATTACTACAAGAAAACTTAAAAATAGATTCTATAACTGTTATGGTTCAAAAAGAAGTTGCTGAACGTTTAACAGCTATACCTGGTGAAAAAGATGCTGGAAGCATTACTTATAGTATATATTATTATACTGAACCAAAAATTGTTTTAAATGTTCCAAGAAATTGCTTTCTACCTGTTCCAGACGTAAATTCATCTGTTATAAGTTTAAAATTATTAAAAAACCCTCGTATTTCAGTTCCTAATGAAGAAGTATTTTTTCATATTATAAAAAGTGCCTTTTCTCAAAAAAGAAAAACTCTTGTAAACAGTTTAGTAAATAATAAAATTATTGATACTAAAGAAAGTGCAGAAAAACTTCTTAATTCAATTGGATTAGATACAAAAATACGTGCTGAAAAACTCACAATAGAAAACTTTGCAGAATTGTCTAAAAAAATAGCCTTAAATAAATAATAAAAACTATTTATTTAAGGCTTTTTTATTTTTAATTAAATATTTAATTTCTTTTTTATTTCTTCTAAAGCTTTTGCTAATTGGTCTGGACAAGATGTACTTTTATATCCACATGGAATTCCTTTTAATCTCTTAACTGCTTCATCAATTTTCATTCCTTCAATTAATCTAGAAACTCCAACTGTATTTCCTGCACATCCTCCTATAATTCTTACAGATTTTATAATATCTGAGTCAACATTAATTATCATTTCTTGAGAACATACACCTTGTGGCTCGTAAATATATTCCATTCTTTTTTCTACCTCCTATTTACTAAAAACATCTCTAACTATAGGATAACTATTCATAAGTAAATCATATTTCATAGTTTCTGATAAAGTTTCATTATACATTGCATTTGAAATTGGTATTGTATAACCTGCAACTTTAGGTGTAAAACATCTAGCTTTTATTATATAATTTATAAGGCAATCATCATCATTTAATTTTACTTCATGACGAGTTAAAAAATCTCTCATCAACCCTGTATATTCATTATGAAAATAGTTAAAGACTTTTATATATTCTTTGTTATTTGCTAATTCTTTTATTTCTCTTTCAACTAACATTTTTTGCTCCTGCTTTTATACTATTTTTTTCATTTTATCGCAAGAAATACTAAAAATCAATATCTTTTTTTAATTTTAATAGTAAGTTTTAGAATTTTTTCTTATCTTTATATACAATTAATGAATTAATATAGTAAAAAATTCTTCTATTTTATTGTATCAAACAAAAATATTATTGGTAAAATATAAAATTATATTTAGTTTTTTATAATAATTAGAAAACTAAATATATTTATAGAAGAAAAAAAGCCTTACGGCTTTCTTTCCACTAACTGGAAAAAAATTTCAACTTTATTTTCATAAGGTTTCAAATTTAATCCAATCAAATTCATTGCAACTTTCAATGTTTTTAATATGTCTTCTGATTTTTCATTTTCAAGCTTAAAAAATTTTATAACTTCAGAATGTTTATGAATAGTATAACAAGTAATTTTAGAATTATTAAATTCCAACCTCAAAAAAACTATTTTACCATTCATTGTACAGGTCGAGAACTTTCTATTTTCAACCCCTTCAAGAAGCTGTGCATATAAATAAAAAACAATCTCATGATTAATTCCCTCATAACTTCTAATACTTTTTCTATGCTTTGCTTCTCTTATTTTCCGAGATAAATTATCATAATCATCTCGAACTTTCATAGTCATAACAGATTCCTCCATTTGTTTTTTATTATATTTTATTATAACAGATTTTATATTAATTGCAATATAAAACATTGAATTATTTTTTTTTATTTTAAATCAATCTTATATTTTATTTTAGTTTTACAAAATATATTTTACTTTTACAATTCACCATTAATTTTAATATAAATAATTGTAGCAAAAAATTTTAATAAATATAAATATAAAGAGCCATAGCAAAGTTACACCTCTGCTATGACTCTTTATATTTACATCTTTATTTACTTTTTAATTTTTAAAGCAACTCCACCATAAGCACTCAAATATATAGCATTACAATTATTTAACTGATATTTTCTTTTTTCCACAAGCTTCTTTCCAGGTGCTTTAAAATAATTGTCTTTAATGGTGTATAAAACTTCAGCATTTCTATATTCCTTAGGTATACTCCATAAAATCTCATCGTTTATTCCACTAATAGCAATTATCGCTTTATCAAACTCACCAATACGCTCAAATACAATTCTCTGTTTTGAAACTTCAATCATATTAAGTTCCGCATTTTCCAAAAACTGATTGTTTTTTCGCACATTGCCGATTGTTCTAAAAAATTTAAGCAATTTTTTATCTCTATATTTCCATGGATACGGAGCTCTATTAGCCAGTCTTCCTATACCTTGCAGTCCAACTTCATCTCCATAAAATATACTTAAAACCCCTGGGAAAAATGCAAGTGTAAAAACATATGCCTCATATATTTCCCTAGCATAAAGATAATCCTCTTCATTTAAGTAGTGTTTTTCAACCCAGTCTGCACTATCATTATATAAATCCCAGCACCACTCTTCACTCCCATCATTTTTAAAGCCATTAAACCCAAAAATCTCAATAGCTCTTGAAATGTCATGAGTTGAGGTTGAGTTCATAAGTGAAAATATAGTGTCATCTGGATATTCTATAATGATCTCGCGAATTTTTTCATCAAGACCTTGTGCATCTGAATACTTAAAATAACGAATCAAACTATCCATAAACCAATAATTCATCACTGAATGCATACCTTTACCAGAGCTAATATATTTACGGTCACTCCCATCGTAAAAATTCTTCTTACGCATTGGATTATACCAAACTTCTCCGTAAATCATTCCATCTGGCTTATTTCGGATTACTGCCTCATGAATCTCTTCGATAAAATCATCTGACAATTCATCTGGAACATCTAACCTTAAACCGTCAATTCCAAAAGAAAACCAATAGTCAATAACTCTACTTTTACCTAAAATGAATTCTCTCCATTTTTCTGAATATCCATTACATCTAGGTAAAGTTGGATATCCAAACCAGTAATTAAATTGAATTTTATTATCATTATCATACCAATAATCATAAAAATCCAAATATGGAGATTCTTGACCGTGATAAGCTCCAATTGTCGGGTATGTGTCATATTCGTTAAAATATACACTATCATTACCAGTATGATTAAATACTGCATCTAATATTATATACATACCCAATTTATGAGCAGAATCACACAGACTTTTAAGACCATTAAAAGTTCCAGCATATGGATCTACTTCCAGATAATTTCCAGTATCATATCTATGATTTGATTGGCTTCGCATAATTGGGCTAATATAAATAATAGTAACACCCAATTTTTTAATATATCTTAAAGTTTCTTCTATACCTTTAAGATCTCCTCCAAAAAAATCTATATTCCAATTTCCATCGCTATCTGGTCGTAATATTGGTCTTTCATACCAGCTTTCATGAATTATTCTTCTTGGCATAGGCATCATTGCACAACTACTTTTACTTCTTCTGTACCTATCAATAAATATATGGTACATAATTTTTCCTTTTGCCCAGTCTGGAACTTTAAAATTTATACTTATTTTCCAGCATTCTTCTAAAGTAATGTCTGTATCAAAAATAATACTCTTTTTCTTGAAATACCTAAATGTACCATTAACCTCACCAGAAAAGCAAAAGTGATAAATCGCAGAAGTTTTAAGCTCTATAGTAGTTTCAAAACATGCAAAACCATCGTAATTTCCAATATGCACCATTGGAAACCACATTTTATCCCATTTTTTAATAACTAAAAAGTGTATCCGCTCAAACCATCCCATAATCATAGGAAGCTTAATCAAAACTTTAAGTTTCTCTCCATCAGAAATTTTCTCTACTGTAGTTACCTGAAATTTGATACCATTCTTACAGCTATAATTCATAAATCATCATCCTTTCATTGATACTTATTTTTTTTCAATTTAACTACATTATCTAGAACAACAGCTATAACTTCTGTAATTCTGTGCAATTTGGCATAATAAAGAATGCACCATCCCTTAAATACAAAACAATTTGATGAAACTATAATTGGTTTAGGAAAACTATGATTTTTGTTATAAAATTTTTCAATTTTAGCTTTAGTTTTCTCTCTAAAATCATTTGGTTCGAAGTTAGCTTTACTAAGCATTTTAGAAACATCATATCTAACTAAACATGATTTTGGAAGTAATAATTCTTCTTGGTTTCTGATATAATTTTTATAAATTGCCTTTTGATAATAACTTTTTCTTTCTTCTTCACTCAAACACTTCTTCCATTTAATATATTGATTGTATGTCATATCTCGTTTTTCTAGACTATTGCACACAAAACAAGTTGGAAAAAGGTTGTTTGTGATACCAACTCCTCCCCCATGCTCGTGGAAACCTATGATCTAATGTCCGTTCTTTATGGGCTAAAATCTTTCCACAATAACAGCATCTTTTGTAATCTCGCAATACATAAGCTAATGTGTACATCATATCTTCATAATCGACATTACCTTCAATGTATAATTTATCTTTGCTTATGTACACACTATACCGAGAAGCTTTGTCGGTGTAAATAAAACTCTTTGGAAGATCAATAATCATTGCACACATCCTTTCAATTATATTTTACTAACCAGCTACTTTATTATAAATAATATAATCTTTTTGACAAAGTGTCAATAACTTTTTTTAATTCAAATAAAATTTTTTCTAATATTATACAAAAAACTTATTTATATATTAATACTATTAAAATATAAATAAGTTTATATCTATTAATTTTTGCTACTTCTTTAAATATAACTGATTATTTTCACAATCTATAATAATTTTACTGTTTGGCATAATTTCTCTATTTAAAATTAATCTTGCCATTAATGTTTCTAATTTTTTTTGAACAAATCTTTTTAATGGTCTTGCTCCATATATTTCGTCATAACCATTATCAATTAAATAAGATTTAGAAGAATCCGTTAATTCTAAAGCTATATGTTTATCTTCTAATCTTTCATTTAAATCTATAATTAATAAATTTAAAATTGAAGCAATTTCTTCTTTCTTTAGTGGTTTATAAAATACTATTTCATCTAAACGATTTAAAAATTCTGGTCTAAAACTACGTTTTAATAAATCTTCAACTTTCTCTTTTGCTACACTTGATATTTCTCCTTCAGTAGTTATACCATCTAAAATGAAATCTGAACCTAAGTTTGATGTTAAAATTATAATAGTATTTTTAAAATCTACAGTTCTACCTTGAGAATCAGTAACTCTACCATCATCTAAAACTTGAAGTAAAATATTAAATACTTCTGGATGGGCTTTTTCAATTTCATCAAATAAAACTACTGAATATGGTTTTCTTCTAACAGCTTCTGTTAGTTGTCCTCCTTCTTCATATCCTACATATCCTGGAGGAGCTCCTATTAATCTTGATACTGAATATTTTTCCATATATTCAGACATATCAATTCTTATAATATTGTGTTCATCATCAAATAAACTCTCTGCTAATGATTTTGCAAGTTCTGTTTTTCCAACACCAGTTGGACCTAAAAATAAAAATGAACCTATTGGTTTGCTTGGATCTCCAATTCCCGCTCTTGAACGCATTATAGCTTCTGTAACTTTTTCTACAGCTTCATTTTGTCCAATAACTCTATTGTGCAAAATTTTATCTAGATTTAAAATTTTTTCTCTTTCACCTTCCATAAGTTTAGATACAGGAATTCCAGTCCATCTAGAAATAATTTTTGCAATTTCATCTTCAGTTACTTTATTCCTTAAAAGTCCACTTTCTTTGGTTTTTTCTGAAATTTCCTCTTCTTGTTCCAATAATTTTTGTAACTCTGGAAGTTTACCATATTTAAGTTCTGCCGCTTTATTTAATTCATAATTTCTTTCTGCTTTTTCAATCTCTGCATTTACTTTTTCAATATCTTCACGTAATTTTTGGACTTTGCCAATAGACTCTTTTTCATTTTCCCATTTTGCCTTCATACTCTCAAATTTTGTTTTAAGTTCTGATTTTTCTTTTTGAATATCTAGTAAACGACTAGCTGATATTTCATCTGTTTCTTTCGAAAGCGCTGTTTCTTCTATTTCTAATTGCATAATCTTTCTAGATACTTCATCTAATTCTGATGGCATTGATTGCATTTCTGTTTTTATCATTGAACATGCTTCATCAATTAAATCAATTGCCTTATCTGGTAAAAATCTATCTGAAATGTATCTATGTGATAATGTAGCTGCTGCAATTAAACTATTATCAGCAATTTTAACTCCGTGAAATACTTCATATCTTTCTTTTAGCCCCCTTAAAATAGAAATTGTATCTTCAACTGTTGGTTCATCAACAAGCACATGTTGAAATCTACGCTCCAAAGCTGGGTCTTTTTCTATATATTGTCTATATTCATTTAATGTAGTAGCACCTATACAATGAAGTTCTCCTCTTGCCAACATTGGTTTTAATATATTTCCTGCATCCATTGCTCCTTCAGTTTTTCCAGCTCCAACAATAGTATGAATTTCATCTATAAATAATATAATTCTTCCTTCACTTTTTTTAATTTCTTGAAGAACAGCTTTTAATCTTTCTTCAAATTCACCTCTGTATTTTGCTCCTGCAACTAAAGCTCCCATATCTAAAGAAAATATTGTGCATTCTTTCAAATTCTCTGGAACATCTCCTCTTATAATTCTCAAAGCCAAACCTTCAGCAATTGCTGTTTTACCAACACCTGGCTCTCCTATTAAACATGGATTATTTTTTGTTTTTCTTGATAAAATCCTTATAACATTTCTAATTTCGCTATCTCTACCAATTACTGGGTCTAACTTTTGCTGTCTTGCAAGTTCTACTAAATCTTGTCCATATTTAGAAAGGGCGTCATAAGTAGATTCAGGATTATCTGTAGTAACTCTTGTATTTCCTCTAACTGAAGAAAGTGCTTTTAAAAATTTATTTTTTTCAATTCCAAATTTTTTAAATAAATCTTTTATTTCTTTATTTGGATTTTCTATTATTGAAATCATAATATGTTCAACAGAAACATAATCATCTTTCATGTTTTCACTGATAGTTTCACTATTTACAAGCATCTGTTCAACATCCTGTGCAACATATACACCACCAGTTTGTCTTGCACCACCAGTCATTTTTGGTTTATTATTAATTTTCTTTTTTAATTCTAGTTCAAAATTTTCTACATCAACATTCATCTTTTTTAGGAGCTCTTTAATTAAGCTATCTTCTTGTTCTATTAATGCAAGTAAAATATGCTCCTGTTCAACTTGAGCATTTTGATTACTAATAACAATATTCTGTGATGCATTTATAGCTTCTAAAGATTTTTGAGTAAATTTTTGTGCATTCATTTTACTATCCTCCTTATATATTTTTTATAATATTTATTAATTTTCATATGTAATTATAATACTTTATTTTAGCAATGTCAATATAAGAGTGCTAATTAAATTTTTCCATTTCTAAACTTGTTACTACTTACCCTTAAAAGCAATTTTTTAATTTATAATATCAAATTCTCTTAAACAATCTTTTATTTAACAAAAATGCATTTTTAGTATAAAATAAATATTAGCAAATATAAACAATAAAGATGTTTTTGAAAATAGGACAAATAGTTAATACAATATGACCTTTTTATTTTTCTTTGACTGATACGAAAGCTTATGCTATAATAATAACATATTTTAATGAAAGGCAAAAAAATGGAACTTGGTGAAGAAAAAGATAAAATTATAGCTCAAAAAGTTTTAAAAAAATTAGATATACCTTATGAATCTATAAAATATTTTAATGATGGAGCTTCAAGTAGAGTATTTCTTTTAAATAATCATTATTTAGTAAAACAAAATAAACCATCTCTTCTTCATGCTGAAACTATATTTTTGAAAAACATTAATTCTAATATTTTTCAAAAGATTATATATGAAGATAACAATTATGATTTTGTAGTATATGATTTTATTCCTGGAGATATGATGAAAAAAGTTGACAATATTAATGAAACATTAAAATCAATTATACAAGTTACTTCTACTTATTCTAAATACACTGGAAAAGGCTTTGGATTTTTAAGCGAAGAATTTAATACATGGTCTGAATTTCTAAAAGACGAAATAGATTATAGTAGTAAAACTGTAACTCCTTATATTAAAGATAATAATAATGTTTACAATTGTATCAACATTTTAGAAAAATACCCATTCGAAAAAAAATTATTACATGGTGATTTTGGAACTCATAATTTTGTAAAAGTAAACGGAAAACTATCTGGAATAATTGACCCTATGCCAATTATTGGAGATCCATTATATGATTCTTTATTTGCTATGGTTAGTAATAAAGATTTCTTAGATAGTCTTTCACTAGAAAACTTGGAAAATCTTACAAATGAACCTCCAGAAAAAATAAAAGCTATGCTCACAATTGTTTTATATTCGAGAATTTCAAGATGTATAAAGTATCAACCAGATGATATAGATACATATATAAAATTTTGGAATAAATTAAAAAACTAAAATTTTGAATATATTTAAATAATATAATCAAAGTTTTAGTTTTTATATTTAATATTAATTTTTAGAATAAGATTTCAATTAATATTTCTTTATGTATTTAAAGCTATTCTTAATTTATATACTAACTTAATTAAATTAAAACTTATTCTATTTATTAACTAAATTATTTTATAATCCATCTATAATATTTTTATAATATTTATTTTGAATATTATTAATATTTGAAATTAAAATTCTTAGACTTTTATTTTAAATTGGCTATTATAAAGCTTAGTGTAAAATCCATTTTTTTCTAATAACTCTTTATGCTTTCCATATTCTACAATTTTTCCTTCTTTCATTACCAAAATACAATCTGCTGAAACTATAGTTGAAAGTCTATGTGCAACTATAAATGATGTTCTTCCTTCCATTAATTTATCAAATGCATTTTGTATTCTTTGTTCAGTTCTTGTATCTATATTAGAAGTTGCCTCATCTAAAATTAACATAGGTGGATTCAAAAGCATTATTCTAGTTATGCTAATTAATTGTCTTTCCCCTTCTGACAAGATATTATTTGAATCATTTACTATAGTATCAAAACCATTTTGAAGTTTTGAAATAAAATCATATGCTGTAGTAATTTTTGAAGCTTCAATAACTTCACTATCTGTTGCTTCTGGTTTCCCAATTTTTATATTTTCCTTTATAGTTCCATTTTTTATCCAAGTATCTTGTAAAACCATTCCAAATGATTTTCTTACATTTTTTCTATATATATCATTTATATTTTTATTATCTAAAAGAATTTCTCCTGAATTTACATCATAAAATCTCATAAGTAAATTAATTAATGTAGTTTTTCCACATCCTGTTGGTCCTACTATCGCAATTTTTTCTCCTGAATTTACATTTAAATTTATATTATGAAGAACCATATTTTCTCTAGAATAACCAAAATCTACATTATTAAATTTAATTGCTCCTTTAATATCTTCTATACTACTTTTATTTAATTCAATTTCAATATTTTCATCTATAATTTCAAAAACTCTTTCACTACATACTAATGCATTTTGAAGCTCTGTTAAAATCCCAGAAATTTCATTAAATGGTTTAGTGTATTGATTAGAGTAACTTAAAAATGCTGATAGTTCTCCTATAGATATATTCTTTAAAAGTGTAAAAATTGCACCTATCAAAGTTACTACTGCATATATTATATTGTTTACAAACCTAGTTACTGGATTTGTAATAGATGAAAAAAATGTTGATTTTAAAGAAATTTCTTCTAATTCTTTATTAATTTTGTCAAATTCAACTATATTTTTAGATTGCTCATTAAAACTAATTACTGTCTTTTGATTCATTATCATTTCATTTACAAAACTAGTTTGTTTACCTCTTATTTCAGATTGTTTTTTAAATAATTTATATGTTCTTTTAGATATTTTTTTAGATATAAATATAGAAAACGGAGTTAAAACAATTATTACTAAAGCCATTTTATAATTCATCCTAATCATAAAAATTATAGTTAAAATTATAGTTAGAACTCCAGTAAAAATCTGAGTAAATCCAATTAGTAATCCATCTGCAATTTGATCAACATCAGAAATAACTCTTGAAACTATATCTCCATGCTGATTCATATCAATATATTTTAATGGAAGTTTCAATAATTTATTAACAGCATCATTTCTTAAATCTCTTGTTATTAAAAATGTTATTTTATTATTTATAACATTAATTACCCATTGTAAAATTGTGCCAATTATACTAAAAATTGCAAGCTTTTTAATAATTATAGAAACCATATCAAAATCAACATTATTTTTGCCAACAATAAAATCTATACCGTTCTGCTACAAGCATTGGAATATAAAGAGTTACAAACACTAAAATTATAGAAAGAAAACTTGAAAAAACTATTTTTATTTTGTATTTTTTTATATATTTCAAAAGTCTTTTTAATCTATCCATTATTTACCTCTCTATTAAATTGAGAACTATAAATTTCCTTATAAACATCACAAGAATTTAGCAATTCACTATGTTTTCCGAACCCAACCATTTTTCCTTCATTTAAAACTAAAATTTTATCCATTTCTTTTATTGTAGAAATTCTTCCAGAAATCATAATTAAAATCTTATCACTTCTTATTTTATTTAAGCCATCTATTAACTTACTTTCAGTTGCCAAATCTAAAGCTGATGTGCTATCATCTAATATTAAAATTTTAGGATTTCTAGCTATTGCCCTAGCAATATTTATTCTCTGTTTTTGACCTCCAGAAAAATTTTTTCCACCTTCTTGAACTTTTTCTTTTATTCCATATTCTTTATAATCAATAAACTCTTTAGCTTGTGAAACTTTTAATGCTATATCCATATCTTTTGCCATAATTTTAGATTTACCAAATTTTATATTATCTTCAATTGTTCCTGAAAATAATGTTTTATTTTGACTAACAATTCCTATATTTCTGCGTAAATCAATTACATCATATTCTTTTATGTCTTTTCCATTAATTTTTACACTACCATTAGTTATATCATAAAATCTAGGAATTAAATTTATAATTGAAGTCTTTCCAGAGCCAGTAGGTCCAATAATTCCAAGTGTTTCTCCTGTTTTAATTTTAAAACTAATATTTGATATACTATCTTCTATTCCATAATAATTTAATGAAACATTATTAAATTCCAATTCTAAATTATTTTCCTGTAATAATTCTTCCCCATTTTCCATTGAAATTTTTATATTTAATAACTCTTCTATTCTATTAGATGAAGCAATTGTTTTTGGAATTATTAAAATCAAATTTGTAACTCTTAAAAGTTCAGCCAAAATTTGAAACATATAGTTATAAAGAGCTACTACATTTCCAGAACTTAAATTTCCAATATTTACTTGAATTCCGCCAATTTTTATAATTAAAATTATACCCAAATTTATTATTAAATAATTTAAAGAATTAATTAAATTTGAAATTTTTGAAATCTTTTTTTGAAGTATTGTATAAATATCATTTTCCTCTTCAAATTGTTTATACTCCTTCTCTTCTATTCCAAAAGCTCTTATTACTCTAGCTCCACTTAAATTTTCCTGAACTAATTTTAAAAGCTTATCTTTTTTTCTTTGAATTCTACTATATTTTGAAATACAAAATTTAGTAATTCCAAAAACAATAAAAAAAATTATAATTGTTATTATACTAAATATAAAACCAATACTAGTATCAATAAAAAAGGCCATTATCATTGAACCAAGTACTATAAATGGTGAACGTAATGCTAGTCTTAAAAGTAAATTTATGCCATTTTGAACTTGTAAAGTATCAGAAGAAATCATATTAACAATACTCTCTTCTTGAATTTTATCTAAATCTTTATATGAAAAACTTTGAATATGATTAAATAATCTATTTTTTAATTTGCTTCCAATTCCAATAGCTGCTTTTGCTGCAAAAAATTGTGCAATTATTGCAATTATTACTCCAATAATTGCTAATACTATTAAAATACTACCAAACTTAAAAATATTAGAAACACTATTTTTTAAAATTCCGTAATCTATAATATATGAAACTACTAAAGGAATTGCTAAATCAAACAGTGCTTCTAATAATTTAAAAAATGGAGCAAAAAAAGCCTCTTTTTTATATGAAGTTAAATATTTAAATATGTTTTTCATTATTAAATTTAAAGTTTCCTTGTATAATAAATTTAGGTTTTTATGGAATTTGCCTATAAACCAATTTTAATTTGTTTTAAATTCAAATATGTGTATATTTTATATTTATTCAAATTATAATGCAATAGTTTTTTGTCACTTATAAATATGTTTAAATTTTATCTTTTTATTTTTGTATAAGTATAAACTAAAAAAAATAAATGTAAATATTTTAATACTTACATTTATTTTATAATTTTTATGAAATTAAATATTTACTTTGTATAATTAATCTTTATAATAATTTATAACTATTTATTATTAAAACTTTTATTCGTTAACCATCCTAAATCATTACCATTTTCATCTTTAAAGTAATATGAAAACTCTGCATCTGGATATTGTTGTTTTAAATCATATACAGTAATATTTTCATCTAAGCTTTCTACATATCCTAATTCAGGAGAATAAATGGCTATTTTAGAAATTATCTTTGCAACATCACAGTAATCTTCGAAATATCCATAATCTCCTGTACTATCTGGATTTTCGAAAAACATTCCTGCATTAACACTCATCTTTGAACCAATTTTTATAGCTGATAAATATTTTTGTCTATTGTCTTGAACAGATTTTTTTGTTGTTCTTTTTCTTGTTTTCTTTTCTTTTACTTCTGGTTTTTGATCTATTTCTTTAGCTTTTGCTTTTTTTGCTTTTGATTTTTTAGAAATATCTTCAGGTTCTTCTACTTCTGACTCACGATATATATCTTCAAATTCTTTTGCTTCTGGTTCTTCATATGCATTTTCAAGTTTTTCTATTTCTGGATCTTGATATACATCTTTAACTTCTTCTACTTTTTGTTCATCATATGCATTTTCAAGACTTTCTATTTCTAGCTCCTGATATACATCTTTAACTTCTTCTACTTCTGGTTCATCATATACATTTTCAAGTTCTTCTATTTCTGGATCTTGATATACATCTTTAACTTCTTCTACTTCTGGTTCTTCATATGCATTTTCAAGTTTTTCTATTTCTGATTCTTTGTATTCATCTGGACTACTCTCTTCAATATTAAGACTTCCTATTGCTTCTGCAACTAAATCTTCTAGTTCTTCTATAGAATCATCATCAATATCTAAAACTTTAGGATTTACTTTTTCGTTTTCTTTTTCTTCAGGCAATGTTTCAATTTTTTCTTTTTCAATATCTAATGATGTATTTTTAGTCTTCTTTCTTGTATATCTTTTTGGAACATTTCTTACCATTTTAGCATTTGATTGTTCTTCTAATTGAACTAGTTCCATATCGTTTTGAGATAATTCTTCTAAACCAGCATCTATTCTATCTTCTAATTCTTTATCAAAATTATCATCTAAATTTTTTTGAACTTCGCTATTAAATTGTAGCTCTGTATCATCATCTAATTCTTCAAGTTTACTATCTATTTGCATTTCTAAATCATTTTCTGATTCTTCTATTTCATTTTCAATTTGAGTTTCTGAATCATCTTCTGATTCTTCTATTTCATTTTCAAATTGCATTTCTGAATCGTCTTCTAGTTCTTCAAGTTTACTATCTATTTGCATTTCCAAATCAGTTTCTGATTCTTCAATTTTATTTTCAAATTGCATTTCTGAATTGTCTTCTAGTTCTTCTATTTCATTTTCAATTTGAGTTTCTGAATCCTCTTCTGATTCTTCTATTTCATTTTCAATTTGCATTTCTGAATCGTCTTCTAGTTCTTCAAGTTTACTATCTATTTGCATTTCTAAATCAGCTTCTGATTCTTCTATTTCATTTTCAAATTGCATTTCTGGATTATCTTCTAGTCCTTCTATTTCATTTTCAAATTCTGTTCCTGAATTATCTTCTAGTTCTTCAATTTCATTTTCAAATTGCATTTCTGAATTATCTTCTAGTTCTTCAAAGTCATGTTCAAATTCTATTCGTGAAGTATCTTCTAGGTCTTCAGGGTCATATTC
>JAAVYF010000012.1 GCA_022790975.1 Clostridia bacterium
GAATAGAGAAATGGATAAACCAATATCCTAGAAAAATATTGAAATTTAAGACATCAGAGGAATATTATCAAGAAGAATTAAAAGTAGCATAACATTTTATAAGGTAAAAAAATATCGTGCAATTAATATTGCAATGTACAGTTATTCACAAATTAATAAAAATATCTTGAAATATAAGAAATTTTATGATATAGTAATAACATATTAAATAAATAACTGTTTGAAAAAGCAAAGTAAGTATTCTAAAAAATACATTTAAGAGAGAATAAGTTATAAGCTGAAAGCTTATTTATGTATTAGTTTACTGAAAT
Organism: Clostridia bacterium; assembly: GCA_022790975.1. Taxonomy (GTDB): domain Bacteria; phylum Bacillota; class Clostridia; order TANB77; family CAG-508; genus Scatovivens. The sequence continues at coordinate 312 of JAAVYF010000012.1, forward strand.
TTCACTTTTTAGGTTTTGCTTTGAACAAGGTAGTAGGAGCAAACGTTAGCTACGTTATAGCTGTAATGAGGTTGTAAATTTTAAATTTACAATAAATTTAGGTGGTAACACGAAGTAAAATATCGTCCTATATGTTAGAAGCATATAGGACTTTTTGTATTTAAAACAAATATAAATATTTAGGAGGAAAATTTAATGAGAGAAAAAATTGAGCAGATTCAAAAAGAAGCAGAAGAAAAAATTAGTCAAATTAAAAATATGCAAGAATTGCAAGATTTGAAAGTTAAGTTTTTAGGAAAAAAGAGTGAACTTTCTAATTTATTAAAAACTCTTGGTACAATTTCACCAGAAGAAAGACCAAAAGTTGGAAGTTTTGTGAATGAAGCTAGAACTAAAATCGAAAACAGAATTCAAGAAGCAGAAGAGAAAATAAAAGCTATTGTTTTATCTGAAAAATTAGAAAAAGAAACTATTGATATTACACTTCCAGCTACAAAAATAAAAAGAGGAAGCAAACACCCTTTAAATAGAGTAATTGAAGAAATTGAGGATTTATTTGTATCAATGGGATATGATGTTGTAGAAGGTCCAGAATTAGAAACTGATGAATATTGTTTTGAAAGATTAAATTTACCATCAGGACATCCAGCAAGAGATATGCAAGATAGTTTTTATATTACAGATAAATATTTACTTAGAACTCAAACATCATCAGTTCAAGCAAGAACAATGGTTATAAATGAAGAAAAATCTCCGATAAGAATTATTACTTTAGGAAAAACATATAGAAGAGAAGACGACGCTACACATTCACATCAATTTAATCAAATTGAAGGATTAGTTATAGATAAAAAAGATACAAAGATTTCGCTTGCAGATTTAAAAGGAACATTAGAAGTTTTTATGAAAAAGATGCTTGGAGAAAAAACAGAGCTTCGCTTTAGACCAAGTTACTTTCCATTTACAGAACCATCTTATGAAGTTGATGTAACTTGTTTTAAATGTGGAGGTAAAGGTTGTTCACTTTGTAAACAAACAGGCTGGATTGAACTTTTAGGTTCAGGTATGGTTCATCCAAATGTACTAAAAATGAATGGATATGACCCTGAAAAATATGCAGGATTTGCATTCGGAACTGGAATAGATAGATTAGCAATGTTTAAATATGGAATTACAGATATGAGATATTTGTATACAAATGATATTAAGTTTTTGAGTCAGTTTGATAGAAAAGATGAAGAGTAATTCGTGAGAAATTTTGCAAAGCAAAATTTCACTCGAAATAAAGAGATATTAGTTAATTAAAAAGGTCAAATTTTTAGTGAGAATAAAAAAGAAAGAGGATTATAGTTATGAAATTAAGTACAAATTTTGTTAAAGACTATGTAGATATAGATGTTCCAGTAAAAGAATTAGCAGAAGCTATGACAAAGGTTGGAAATGAGTATGATAGTCAAGAAAATTTAATAAGTGCAACTAATTTAGTTATAGGTAAAGTTTTAACATGTGAAGCTCATCCAGATTCAGACCATTTGCATGTTTGTACTGTTGATATTGGAAATGAAGTTTTAAATATTGTTTGTGGAGCACCAAATGTTAATGCTGGTCAAAAGGTTATAGTTGCTAAAGTAGGAGCAGACCTTCCAGGTGGAGTAAAAATAAAAAAAGGAATGATAAGAGGTCAGGAGTCAAACGGAATGATTTGTGCTTTATATGAAATTGGAATAGATAAAAAATTCTTATCTGAAGAAGATAAAAATGGAATTCATATATTAGCTGAAGATGCTCCTGTTGGAGAAGACCCTGTAAATTATATGGGATTAGAAGATTCTGTTATAGATTTTGAATTAACAGCAAATAGAGGTGATTTATTAAGTATTTTAGGAATGGCATATGAAATTGGTGCAATTTATGATAAAAAGGTAAAAGATATTGATTTATCATATAATGAAATAGGTAACGACATTAATAATTCTTTTAAATTAAATATTTCAACTCCAAATTGTTCTCTTTTCTTAGCAAAAAAAGTGGAAAATGTACAAATTAAAGAGAGTCCAGAGTTTATAAAAAATAGATTAATTGCAAGTGGAATAAGACCAATAAATTTAGTTGTTGATATTAGTAATTATGTAATGCTAGAGTGCGGTCAACCATTACATTTCTATGATTTTGATAGATTAAATGGTATGCTAGAAGTAAGGCAAGCATATTCACAAGAAAAATTAACAACTCTTGATGAAAATGAAAGAATTTTAGATGAAAATGATATTGTAATTTCAAATGGTAAAGATGGAATTGGTTTAGCAGGTGTTATGGGTGGACTTTCAACAGAAGTTGAAGATACAACTAAAAATATTATTATAGAATCTGCAATATTTGATTCAGTAATGGTTAGAAAAACATCAAAGAAAATTTTAAGAAGTGAGGCAAGTAATAGATTTGAGAAGGGATTAGACCCAAATAGAACATATATGGCAATAAATAGAGCTTGTCATTTGTTAGAAAAATATGCTGGTGGAACTGTTGTAAAAGGAATGTGTGAATATAATAAAGCAGATTTAAATGATAGAATAGTAACAGTAACTTATAAACAGATAAATGATTTATTAGGAGCAAATATTTCTAAAGAAGATATTTTAGATGTTTTTAGAAGATTAGGTTTTACTTATGAAGCTGATAATGAAAAAGCAAAAGTAACAGTGCCTAGAAGAAGACTAGATATTGCTATTCCAGAAGATTTAATAGAAGAAGTTAGCCGTATTTATGGAGTAGATAATATCGAAGGTAAACTTCCAATTGTTCCAATGAAAAGCGGTTCAAAAATTAAAACTATACGTGAAATTAGAAATAAAATGGTAAATTTAGGATTAAATGAAACTTTAACATATATTTTAATTAATGATAAAGATGTTCATAAATATACAAATGATGAATTTGAGGAATTAAAATTATTAGATCCAATGACAGAAGAAAGAAATGTGTTAAGATATAGTTTAATTCCATCTATGGTTAAAACTTATGAATATAATAAAACTCATTTTAATAAAGATATTTCAATATTTGAAATAGGAAAAGGTTTTTTCAAAAAAGGTGAAGAATATGGAGAAAACTTAAAACTTTGTTGCTTAATGACAGGAAATTATTTTGAGAGTTTAGAAATTTCAAAGCCTGTAGATTTTTATGTAATTAAAGGTGTGACAGAAGAAATTTTAGATTTTCTAGGATATAATGGAAGATATAGCTTTATTCGTCCAAAAAATGAATTAAAGGAATTTCATCCAGGTCAAATAGCTGAGATTTCAGTAAATAACGATATTATAGGTTGTGTCCGGAAGATTACATCCAGATATATATAAAGAATCTGTTTTTGTAATGGAAATAAATTTAGACAAACTTTTAGCAAAAAGAACAGGAAAAATGACTTTTAAAGAGATTTCAAAATTTCCTTGTATTAACCAAGATATAGCTGTTATAGTAGATAAAAAAGTTAGTGCAAAAGAATTGATGGATGAAATAAAAAAAGCTGGTGGAAAATTATTTTTAGGTTCAAAAGTGTTTGATGTTTATGAGGGAGCAAATATTGGATTAAATAAAAAGAGTATAGCTTTTTCACTTAGCTTTGGAGCAAATGATAGAACTTTAACAGATGAAGAAGTTGCAAATGTTATGAAAAATATAGTAGAAAGACTTGAAAAACAATTTAAAGCAGAACTTAGAAAATAAAGATTGCATATTTATTTAAAAATATAAAATTATATAAAAAAATAAAGCGGGAAAACAAGTGGTATATGTTTTCTCGCTTTATTTTTAAAACTTTATAGAACGTCTTCCGGCTTTAATAAAGATGTTTGTTAACATTTAAGATAGTTAATGTTTCTGGTAAGTTTGGATTTGCCTTTACCATATAAATTTTATAAGATGACGCACGTTTTCCAAACTTGTATTTGGGTGGCCAGCTTATAATTTGCAAGAGCAAGGTTTTAGTTTTCTTAATAATCCGTACTCTTTTTATAGTTCCTTGGAAAGCTATCCATGTTTCATTTTGGCTATAGTTAGGAATTTCTATAATATAGCCATATGGTGCATCTGGTTCTGCTGGTCGTTCTGTTAGGGCTGGCTTAAAATAGCACCAAGTGTCATTAGGTGTTACAATTGTTGCTCTAAAGCCATTCCAAATGAAAGTAGAATCTTCTTTAAGGTTTCTTTCATCTGTTATCATAAAGTTTCCTCCTAATGTCTTACCGTCAGGCAAGTTAATAATAATAGTATAACATAATTTTTCTAAAAAACAAGACTAATTGTTTATTTCATTAGTTTTTTCTTTCATTTTAGGAATATCGTAAAAATAAAATGTTTCTATTAAATTAGTATAATCTTCTTCTGCTAAAATAATAGCACTTCCATTTGGAGTAGAAACTTTTATAATATCATTTGCATTTATTGCTTGATCTAATGTTTGATGTATATTTTTTTCAAAGTTTGTAATATCTATATTTGTCATTGTATATCAATCCTTTCTTGTTTAATATAAGATTTAATTTTATTTAAAATCTATTATTTTTATTTTTCTCATATTTGATTTTATTATGTGCTTTGTTTTATATTTGGAAAAATATTGTTTTTCTTGATTTACATTTTATAATGTAATATAATATTTCCAAACTAAAAATAAAATTAATTTAATGAAAATGTATATGTATTAGGAGAATAAATAATTGGGAAATATAGTTTTATTAGATGACCTCACAATAAATCAAATAGCAGCTGGAGAAGTTTTAGATAGACCAAGTAATGCAGTAAAAGAATTAGTAGAAAATTCAATTGATGCAGAAGCTAAACATATTTCAGTAGAAATAAAAAAAGGTGGAAAATCTTATATTAGAGTAACAGATGATGGTAAAGGAATAAAGCCTGATGATATTTTTGTTTCTTTAGAACGTCATGCAACTAGTAAAATTAGAACTGTAGAAGATTTAGAAAAAACTTATACAATGGGGTTTAGAGGTGAAGCCCTAGCAAGTATAGTATCAGTTTCACATCTTACTATGATAACAAGAACAAAAGACGAAGAAACGGCTATAAAATTAGTTGCAGAAGGTGGAGAGATTTTAGAAACAAGTGAAGTTTCAAGTTCTGTTCGGAACTTCTATTACAGTAGAAAATTTATTTTTTAATACACCAGTTAGATATAAATTTTTAAAACAAGATTTTACAGAATTTAAATATATAAAAGAATGGATTCAAAAAGTAGCAATGGCAAACCCAGATATTTCTTTTAGATTAGTAAATGAAGGAAAAAGTGTATTTTATTCTAATGGGAATGGTAAATTAAGTGATATTATTTATACTCTTTATGGAAAAGAAATACAAGAAAATATAATAGATGTAAATTATGAGGAGGATAATATAAAAATAACTGGCGTTGTTCGGAAATACGCTTGCAGCTGAAGATACAAGAAAAAATCAAATTGTTTTTTTAAATAAAAGAAATATAAAAGATAGAATGCTTGAAAAAAGTGCAGATCAAGCATTTGTTGCAAGTATAGGAATTGGAAAACATGGATTTTATATTTTAAATTTAAGTTTGCCTGCAAATCGGATATGATGTGAATGTTCATCCAACTAAAATGGAAGTTCGTTTTAAAGAGGAAGAAAAAGTTTACAAAGCTGTTTATTGTGCAATAAAAAATGCACTTTTAAACAAAGAATTTTTAGGAGAAAAAGAAGAAGAAAATAAAATTCAAAAATCAAATTATATAAATAATGAATTTAATTTTCTTACTAATCATTTTAATAAATCTTCAGATTTTTCATATTCTGAAAAAATAAAAAATGATATTGACTTAATTAATAGAAATACAGAACGTAAAATAGAATATAAATTTTGTGGAATTATTTTTAAAACATATATTGTTATACAAGTAGATGAGCAAATGTATTTAATAGACCAGCATGCTGGTCATGAAAGAATTTTATATGAGCAAATTAGAGCAAATTACAAAGATAATTTAAAAAATAATACCCAAATGACGTTAATTCCAGAGGTTATAGATTTAACTCATAAAGAAAAAGAATTTGTAAAAGAGAATTTAGAACTATTTCAAAAAATAGGATTTGAACTTGATTTTTTTGGAGAAAATTCAGTAAAAATAAATGGCTTTCCAGATATAGAATATAGAGAAAAAATTAATAGTAAATCAATGTTTTTAGATATCTTAGATGAAATGTTAACAGCTTCAAGAAGTAATTTTAAAAATATAGAAGAACGTTTTATTGCAACAGTTGCTTGTAAAGCTGCTGTAAAAGCAGGTATGGATTTAAATGCAAAAGAGGTGGATTCTATGATTCAAAGATTATTAAAACTTCAAAATCCTTATACTTGTCCACATGGAAGACCAACTACTATAAAATTTAATAAAACAGAATTGTTTGAGAAATTTTAAATAAAATATTTTAACTTAAGGAATTATAATAGATAAGTAAATGTAAGGAGATATAAGAATATTTATTGTTAATAAATTATATTCCGAAGTTGATATAGTCATAAAGTTTTGGAAAACTTAAAAGCTCTAAATATAGTATAGGAGATATCAAATATGGTAATCGCAATAGATATAATTAAATTTATAATTTTGATTTTGATAACATTTTTTATGTGTCAAATTATTTCGAATAAAAAGAAAAGAATTTCATATATTGGTACAATTTTAATTTGTTTTTCAACAGCAATAATTGAATATATAAATATGGGGTTAATAGAGGCATTAATATTTGGAGAAGCATTTATAATTGGATTTCATAATTTACTAAATAAAGTAAAATTTAAATATTTATGGTCAATTTTAATGATATTTAGTATAATTGGTTTTGGATTACTTTCGAATTTAGTATTTCAAATTTCAATTGGAATTACAATTCTTACAATTAGTTTGTATATATTTTTAAAATATCATAAAGAAAAAACTAAAGAAATTGAAGCAAAGGAATATTTAAAAAAAGTTAGTAGTGAAGAAAATTTAGAAGATTATGAAATTGAAGCAAAAAAATATAAAAGATTATGGATAATTACAATTATTGGAATAGTTTTAGCAATTATTATATGTGTAGTTTTTTACAAATATGAAAAATTTAATTTATTAGAAAATAAAAATGGTTCAAGTTATATAATGAATTATACTTATTCTGTAATGCTTCCATTTGATAAAGAAATAAAATTTGAGAATTCGAAATGTTTAGCAACTATGATTTCAATTTTTCCAATAGGCTTAATGATTTCTGTTTATTATATTTTTAGATATGAGAATAAACACACAGAATTTTTAATGCCATCAATTCTTGTAAGTATAATAGAATTAATTATTTTAATTTCTAACAAAATTTCTTGGTTTATACCAAATTATATTTTAGCTTTAGGTTTTGCACTTCTTCAAATATATATGATTATATATATTTTTGCTAATATAGAAGAAAAATTATTTAGTTTAAAAAAAGCTTCATATATTTCTATACTAGGAATAATTTTTATTTTGTTAGTTCCATTTCCAAATAAGATTTTTTCTATAAATAGTAGAATAATACCATATTGTATATTTATAGTAGAAAGTATTATACTTTTAAATTATACAGATAAACGTTTCTGTAGACTTGGTTCATGGTTGTTCACAGTAATTTGCCTTTTTGAATTTATAGGATATATCTTTACTAAATAAACTTTTTGAACTTTTTGGGACGATTCCAAAAAGTTCATTTTTAAAATATTAAATAAATTGTGAAAATTATGTGACTTTTTGTGTACTTTATGTAAAAAGCTTTGACATTTATAGTTACTGTGATATAATGAGCTACGTAAATAAGAAAAAGATAAATGTTTTATATAAAAACAAATAATTAATTTAGAAAAATTTTAAAAGAAAGGATTTAAGAAAGAATGAAAAAAGTTTTGTTAATTGGTGCTGACGGAATGCTAGGCGGAGAATTAAAAGAAAGATTAGAAAAAAAGTATGATGTAGTTCGGAACAACACTAAAAACTTTAGATATATGTAATAAAGAAGCTGTTATTAATAAAGCTAAAGAAGTTAGACCATATTTTATTATAAATTGTGCAGCTTATACAAATGTTGATGGTTGTGAAACAAATGAAGATCTAGCATTAGCTGTAAATGGTACAGCAGTAGAAAATATTTCAAAAGCAGCTTTAGAGGTTGATGCTAAATTTATTCATGTTAGTACAGACTATGTATTTCCTGGAAATTTAGAAATAGATAAAGTATATACAGAAGATATGGAGCCAAATCCTGTAAGTGCATATGGTAGAACTAAATTAGTTGGTGAGGAAAATGTAAAAAAAGCCAAAAAATATTATATTTTAAGAACAGCTTGGCTATATGGATTAGGTGGAAAGAATTTTGTTAAAACTATGATTAATCTATCTAAAACAAAAGATGAAATATCAGTTGTAAATGACCAACATGGAAGTCCAACATCAACTACAACACTTTGTGAAATAATTGAACAAATTATGGAAAAAGAACCAGAATATGGAGTTTATCATGCTACTAATGAAGGATTTACTACATGGTATGAATTTACTTGCAAAATCTTTGAATATGCAGGAATAAAAACTAAAGTAAAACCAATATCATCAAAAGAATATAAACAAATGTATCCAGCGTCTTCAGATAGACCAACTAATAGCCAATTATCAAAAGAAAAATTACATAAAATAGGAATATATCCTTCAAATTATGAAGATGCATTAAAACAATATTTAAAGGAGGAGTTAAAGTAATGAAAGGTATTATATTAGCAGGAGGAAGTGCAACAAGACTTTATCCAATTACAATTGCAGTTTCAAAACAAATGCTTCCAGTTTACGATAAACCAATGATTTATTATCCATTATCAACATTAATGATGGCAGGAATTAAAGAAGTTTTAATAATTTCTACACCAGTTCATCTTCCAGCATTTGAGAGTTTATTAGGAGATGGTTCTGATTTAGGAATGAAATTAGAATATAAAGTTCAAGAAAAACCAGTAGGATTAGCAGATGCCTTTAGATTAGGAGCAGATTTTATTGGAAATGATAATGTTGCTTTAATTTTAGGAGATAACATGATTTATGGTTCTAGAATTGAAAGAGTTTTAAAAGCAGCAAGCAATTTAAAAGAAGGTGGAATTATATTTGGATATCAAGTTGCAGACCCAACATCTTATGGTGTTGTTGAAATTGATAAAAATGGAACTGCGCTTTCAATAGAAGAAAAACCAGAAAATCCAAAATCAAATTTAGCTGTACCTGGAATTTATTTTTATGATAATGAAGTTGTTAAAATAGCAAATACAATAAAACCCTCTGAAAGAGGAGAACTTGAAATTACAGATGTAAATAAAGTTTATATGGAAAAAGGAAAATTAAAGGTTATTCCATTAGGAAATGGATATGCTTGGTTTGATACAGGAACACCAGATAGACTTTCAGATGCAGCAGATTATGTTAAAGCAATTGAATTAAGACAAGGTGTTCAAATCGCATGTTTAGAAGAGTTTGCATATAAAAATGGATGGATTAATAAAGATAAAATTTTAGAACATGCAAATAAATATAAGAAAACAGAATATGGAAAATATTTAAAAAGAGTTGCTGAAGACTCAGAAGATTCTTATAGTCATATTTTCGATAATGAAATATTTGAATAAATGTTGGTTAGAAGTTAGAGATTAGATATTAGAGGTTAGAAATTGTATTCCTCCATTATCTTAACTCTAACTTTAAACATATTATTTAGCAAGAATATAAAAATTTGTATAATATACAATTAAGGTGATTATTTATTTTAAATTTCTTAAATTATATAAATTTAAAATTTGATTTTATGAGTCAATTAACTAAACATTAAACATGTAAAGAAAAATATAATTTTTTGGTTGAAAAAGTAGTTTTTTTGTGATATAAATGTTATGAAAATATGGAAAATTTTGTTGTTTTAGAAAGGAAAAATAAAATGGGAAAATTTAAAAGAATTGATACAGATATTGAAGGAGTTTATATTATAGAACCTACTGTATTTGGAGATAATAGAGGATATTTCATGGAAACCTATAGTAAGCCTGATTTTGAAGAAATTGGAATTACAAATGAATTTGTTCAAGATAATCAATCAAAATCTAAAAAAGGAGTGCTAAGAGGACTTCATTTTCAAAAAGAAAATACACAAGGAAAACTTGTTAGATGTATAAAAGGCGAAGTTTTTGATGTAGCAGTAGACTTAAGACCTGGAAGTAAAACTTATGGTAAATGGACAGGCGTTATAATTTCAGAAGACAATAAAAGAATGTTTATGATACCAAGACGGTTTTGCGCATGGATTCTTAGTTTTATCTGATGAAGCAGAATTTTGTTATAAATGTGATGATGTATATAATCATGAAGCTGAAGGCGGATTAAAATGGAATGATGAAGAAGTTGGAATTGTTTGGCCAGAAGTTCCAGGAATGAAACCAGAAGAATATTTAACATCAGAAAAAGATGGTAAATGGCCAAGCTTAGCAGAGCTTAAGAAAACAGAGCTATTTAAAAATTTAATCTAGATTTTTGTTAATACTTATAAATTTAGATTAAATGAATCAGTATATAAAAGAAATGAGATTATAATTATAGTAGATTTAGTAAGTGCAAAAAAATATTTTAAACAATATGTTTCTAATTATGATAGTAATATTACAAAGATACAAATAAAAATTGTTCATATGTATTATGTTGCAGAAAATGCTAGAAAAATTGCAATTAGTATTGACCATGGTCAAAAAGGAGTAGAAGTATTATTTGCTGATAAAATAATTAGAAATTTTATTAAAAATGAAAAATATGATGCTATTATATATAAAGCTATTAATAATCATAATAAATATGAAATAGAAAAGGGCTTATCTGAAAAGGAATTATTATATAGTAAAATTGTTAGAGATGCAGATAATATAGATATATTTAGAGATGTTTTAGATAGTGAGAAAATAGAAGAACATGGTCATATAGGATGTGAGGATATTTCAAAAGAATTATTGAGTCCAGAATTTTTTGAAGATTTAAAAAAAGAAGAGCTTTTAGTTTATGCAAAAGCCAAAAATGATATGGATATTATGGTTGCGATAATTGCACATATTTATTGGTTAGAATTTAGCGAAAGTTTGAAAATAATAAAAGAAAATGATTATATTAATAGATTTGTTAAAAGATTGAATTGTCAAGATGAATATACTAAATAAAAAATGGACGAAATTGCAGTAATTGCAATGAACTATATTAATAAACGTATCTTTATAAAATAAAGATAAAGAAAGGATGATAAAATGAAAAATATAATGGTAACAGGAGCTGCAGGTTTTATAGGAGCAAATTTTGCAGAGCTAATGGTAAAAAAATATGAAGGAAAATACAATATTATTGTTTTTGATAAATTAACTTATGCCGGAAATTTATATAATTTAGATAATATAAAAGATAAAATTACATTTGTTAAAGGAGATATTTGTGATTTTGAATTTGTTAAAGAAACATTGAAAAAATATGATATAGATAGTATTGTTCATTTTGCTGCAGAATCACATGTTGATAATAGTATAAAAAATCCTTTTATATTTACACATACAAATGTAATAGGAACACATACATTATTAGAGTCAGCAAAACAAGTTTGGGGAGAAGGTAGTAGCAATAAATTTGTTCATGTTTCAACAGATGAAGTATATGGAACTTTAGGAGAAACAGGATATTTCACAGAAACATCACCAATTAAACCAAATAGTCCATATTCAGCATCAAAAGCATCATCTGATTTAGTGGCACTTGCTTATAGTGAAACATTTAAAATGAATGTTTCTGTTACAAATTGTTCAAATAATTATGGACCATATCAACATCATGAAAAATTAATACCACATATGATTTCAAAAGCATTAAAAAATGAAAAACTTCCAGTTTATGGTGAAGGTAAAAATATTAGAGATTGGCTTTATGTTGAAGACCATTGTGAAGCAATAGATATAATTTTACATCAAGGCAAAAAAGGTGAAAGATACAATATTGGCGGACATAATGAAAAAAGAAATATTGAAATAGTAAAATTAATACTAGAAAAACTAGGAAAATCAGAAGACCTAATAGAATACGTAACAGACAGAAAAGGTCACGACTACCGCTACGCAATAGACCCAACCAAACTTAAAGAGGAGTTCGGATGGGAGCCAAAAACAATGTTTAAAGATGGAATAGTAAAAACAATAGATTGGTACTTAGAACATGAAGAGTACTTAGAAAAATAGTTTTTGGCGGTAAGCGTGGGAAATTTTGCGAAGCGAAATTTCACTAGCTACCCAAGTCAAAAACAATGTTTAAAGATGGGATAGTAAAAACAATAGATTGGTATTTAGAACATGAAGAGTACTTAGAAAAAAAATAATAAAACAATATTTAAGAATGGAATATAAAAAACAAAATGGAAAATTTTTTTAAAAACATTATAAAGTATATAGGTATATTTATAGTTGCAATTGTTTTTTTAGTAAATATATTTTTAAATTCTACATTAGTAGAAATTACAGAACATGTTAGCATTACTTTTTATACAGTAATAAGTTTACTAGTAAGTATTGCTATTGTAATTTTATTTTTTAAGTTTGATAATATTATAAAAAAGTTAAAACTTTCTAAAAAAACAAAAGTAATTATATTTATTGGAATTTTAATTTTATATATGGCTGTTCAAGTAGGATGGATTTATATAAGACATGCTGTTCCAACTGCAGATCAAGATTTAACATATCAAACATCAGTAGCTTTAGCTGATGATGATATAGAATCTGCAAAATGGATGGGAGGATATCTGCAAGCATATTCACAGCAATTAACTTTAGCATATGTATTTTCAATTATTTTTAAAATATTTAATACGAGAAATCCAGTTGTTTTACAATATTATAATGCTTTATCAAATTGTATAACAATTATAGCGTTATTTTTAATTGCAAAACAGCTTTCTAAAAAATATGAAGTAAGTAAAACAAGAACAGTATTAATTTCTTTAATGTTTATAACACTTCCAATGCTTGCAACATTTGTATATGGAGATTTACCAAGTATTCCATTTTGTTTGCTTGCAATATATTTTATAATGAAATATTGTGAAAATAAAAAAATAAGATATTCTATATTGTCTGCAATATGCTTATCTTATGCATGTATTCTTAGAATGAACAATTTAATTTTTTTAATAGCATTAGTTATATATGATTTTTTAGAAATTTTGCATATAGAAGAAAAAAACGTAAAAAAGATTTTAAAAGAAATTATTGTATTGGTAGTATTTATTGCAGTTGCTTTTCTTCCAAGTAAAATTTTAAAAGATAATTTATTAGATAGATTTGAATTAAAAAAAGACAAGCCATTTCCAACAATAGGATTTTTATGCATGGGAATGAACGAAAGTGGTAGAAGTTATGGTTGGTATAATGGAGATATTGCACAAATTGCATTTAATGGATTTGATGAAGCACCTCCAATATATAAAGAAATGATAAAAGAAAGAATAAAAACTTTTGTGAAAAAACCAATATATTTTGCTCAATTTTATTGTGTAAAAATTATATCAACATGGACTGAAAATACATATGGTGCTGTGTGGTATAATCAACAATTCAATTTTGCAGAAAATGAATGGAGAAATATTGAAAATGAAAAAATAGCAAAAATTCAAGATAAACTAGATGGTCTTGTTGTGAAATCTAATAAGCATTTGCAAGTTTATCAAAAAGCTATAATTTTAATAATTTTTGGAATGACGTTATGTGTTTTAGTAAAATATAGAAAAAATATTTCTAATGAAGTATTACTATTAGTTTTATGTTTTATGGGTGGTTTTATGTTCCATATTTTATGGGAAACAAAATCGAGATATATAATTTCATATATTATAGTACTTATGCCATTAGTTTCAATTAATTTAGGAAAATTGAATTTAAAAAAAGTTAAAATGTTAAATGAAAAAGGAGAAACACAAAATTGAAAAAAATATCATTAGTAGTACCAATGTATTATGAAGAAAAAGTTGTAAATGAGTGCTACAAAAGATTAACTGATGTATTAAAAAAATTAGAAAATTACGATTATGAAATTATTTTTATAAATGATGGTAGTAAAGATAAAACTTTAGATTTATTGCAGGAAATAGCAAATAAAGATAAAAAAATTAAGGTAATATCTTTTTCAAGAAACTTTGGTCATCAATGTGCAGTTGAAGCAGGTCTTAATTATGTATCTGGTGATGCAATAGTTATTATAGATGCAGACCTTCAAGACCCACCAGAATCTATACCAGAAATGGTTAAATTATGGGAAGAAGGAAATAAAGTAGTATATGGAAAAAGAAAAACAAGAAAAGGCGAGTCCGCATTTAAGTTATTTACAGCTAAAATGTTTTATAAAACTTTAAATTCGTTATCTGATGTAGATATTCCTAAAGATACGGGCGATTTTAGACTTGTAGATAGAGATGTAGTAGAAGTTTTAAAATCACTTCCAGAACATAATAAATTTTTAAGAGGATTATGGAGTTGGGTTGGATTTAAACAAACACCATATGAGTATGAAAGAGAAGAAAGATTTGCAGGAGAAACTAAATATCCATTAAAGAAAATGTTAAAACTAGCTTTTGATGGAATAATAGGTTTTTCTACAAAACCACTTAAATTTATAGGAACTTTAGGTCTATTTTCAATATTTGTTTCATTTTTAATAATGATATATACAATAGTTTCATTTGTTGCTTCTAGAAATTTAGTTACTGGTTGGGCTTCTATAATGGTTGCTGTAACATTTTTTGCAGGAGTACAATTGGTATCAATATATATACTTTCAGAATATATAGGAAGAATTTATGCAGAAAGTCAAAATAGACCAAGATATATTATAGAAAAGAAAATTAATTTTGAAGAAGAAAATTAGGGAGACATATATGGAAAAAATTTCGGTTATAGTTTCTTGTTATAATGAAGAAAAAAGTATACCTCTTTTTTATCAGGAAATGGAAAGAGTAGCTAGTAAAGACTTTAAAGGAACAGATGTAGAATTTGAATATATATTTGTAAATGATGGATCAAAAGATAATACTTTAAAAGTTATGAAAGAATTACATGAAAAAGATAATAAAGTGAGATATATATCATTTTCAAGAAATTTTGGAAAAGAAGCTGCTATGATGGCTGGTTTAGAAGCAGCAGAAGGTGACTATGTAACTCTTATGGATGCAGACCTTCAAGACCCACCAAGTCTTTTAAAGCAAATGTTTGATGCTATAAAAAATGAAGGTTATGATTGTGTTGCTACAAGACGCGTTTCACGTAAAGGAGAACCTCCTATTAGAAGTTTATTTTCAAGAATTTTTTATAAATTAATAGATAAAATAACTGATTTTGAAATGGTAGATGGAGCAAGAGATTATAGATTAATGACACGTCAAGTTAAAGATGCTATTATTTCAATGCAAGAATATAATAGATATTCAAAAGGTTTATTTTCATTTGTAGGTTTTGATACAAAATGGATTGAGTATGAAAATGTTGAAAGAGTTGCTCGGAGAAACAAAGTGGTCTTTTTGGAAGTTATTTAAATATGCTTTAGAGGGAATTACAGCATTTTCAACAGCCCCTCTTGCAATTGCTTCAATAGTAGGATTTTTATTTTGTGTAGTTGCAGGAATTTTAATATTGGCAATTATAATAAAAACATTAGCATTTGGAGATCCAACATCACGGTTGGCCATCAATGGTTTGTATTACTGTATTTATGGGAGGAATTCAACTATTAAGTTTAGGTGTTATTGGTCAGTATTTATCTAAAACATATCTAGAAGTAAAAGGAAGACCTATTTATTTTATTAAAGAAACAGAAAAGACAGAAAGAAAGAATTAATTAAAATGTAAAGTAAAAAAAGATTAATTAACAATAAGAAATTTAATAAAAAATAATTAAGTAAAATTGTTTAATAAAATGATTAATCAAAAAATTTTATAAAAATAATTAAGTAAAATGGACTTAATAAAAATGATTAAGCAAAAGGTTTAATGAAAATAATTAAGTAAAATGGACTTAATAAAAATGATTAAGCAAAAAGTTTAATGAAAATAATTAAGTAAAATGACTTAATAAAAATGATTAAACAAAAAGCTTAATAAAAATAATTAAACAAAAATTTTAAATAAAATATAAAATTTAATAAAAAGGAAATGTATATGCAAGATAAATTAAAAAAGATTATAAATTCAAAAGCAATGCCATTTATAATTTTGTTTTTGGCTATGTTATGTGTAAATATTTTTAAAAGTGTAAGTTATGGAGATGATACATGGTTTGCAGGTATTACTACAGGAAAAGTTACTCCAGAGGTTACAAATATGGTAGAATATATGAATTGGAGATATAAAACTTGGTCTTCAAGATTAATAATAGAATTTTTCTTAATAATTTTTGCTAAAAATTTTGTAGTACTTTGGAAAATTTTAGATAGTCGGTATATTTGTTCTTTTAGCTTATTCAATATATAAAGTATTTTGCTACTCAAAAAAAGAAGATGAAGAAAATAGATATATTAGATGGTTAATAGTATTTTTTACATTTTTTATTTCACAAAATTTATTAAATACTGCTGGCTGGATTGCAACTGCTCTTAATTATTCTTGGGTAATTGCTTTTGGGATTTTTTCTTTAATTCCAATTAGAAAGTGTATAGATGGAAATAAATTTCATTTGTATGAATTTTTAATTTTTAGTTTAAGTATGATTTTTTCTTGTAATTCAGAGCAGATGTGTGCAGTTTTATTTACAGTTTATATTATATTTACAATATATTTATTAAAAGAAAAGAAGATAAAGCCATTAATATTTATAATGCTTATAATTTCAATTATTAGTTTAATATTTATCTTTGCTTGTCCAGGCAACAAGGTAAGAACAAAGCAAGAGATATCACTTTATTTTGAAAACTTTGAAGATTTATCAATATTGAATAAAGTAGAAATATCTTTAGTTTCAACAATGCAATATTTTATGTTTAATTTTAATATTATATATGTAATATTTACACTTTTATTATTAATTAGAATATATAAAAAATATGAAAACAATTTAATTGCTAAAGCTATTGTAACGGTTCCCTTTTTATTAGGAATAATTTTTAATGTATTCGGACCAATTTTACAAAGTGGCTTTCCAGAAATATATAATGGAATTGCATTTATGAATACGCCAAATAATGCATCATTTGCAGGAAATACAGATTTAGGTTTTACAAAATCATTAATTCCAGTTCTTTTATCAGGAATTAATTTAGGATTAATTATTATATCTGTTTACTTATGTTTTGGAAATACTAAAAAAAGTATTGTAGCACTTCTTTGTATTTTGGCTGGAATTTGTACAAGAATGCTTATGGGATTTATGCCAAGTGTATATGTTTCAGGAAATAGAACTCAATTAATTTTTATAGTAAGTATGTTAATTGTAAGTGTACTTTTAATAAATGAAGAAACAAAAGATGTTTTAAAAAAATATATAAATATTTTAATAGTATTTGAAATATTGACTTTTATGAATAATATTGCTTTGAGCTTGAATGTTCGATAAGTATTTTTTCTGATATTGTATCTTGGATATTATATACTTTTTCGTACGACGCGTAGCGACCAACCGAAGGGCGAATGGAGTGCTTGCTTTAGCAAGGACGACAACAAGGAGTAGAAAAAGTATATAATATCCAAGATACAATATCCCTTATAAAATATTATTTCAAAACAAAAAAGAAAGAGGAAAATATGGAATTTCTAAAAATTTTATTTAAGAACAAAAAATTAGTATTAAAACTCGGAAAAAACGATTTTAGAAATAGATATGCAAATGCAAGTTTAGGAACTCTTTGGGGATTTTTACAACCATTTGTATTTATGATGACTTATGTTATTGTATTTCAATATATTATGCATACAGGAAGTGCAGGACAATATCCATATGTAGTTTGGTTTTTACCAGGAATGTCAATGTGGTTATTTTGCAATGATGCAATTTTACAAGCAAGTAATTCAATTAGAACATATAGTTATTTAGTAAAAAAAGTTGTATTTCCAGTTGATATTATACCAATAATATCGCTTACATCATCAAGTTTTATAGGATTATTTTTAATTGCAATTACAACACTTGTAGCCATTTGCTTTAAATTTATACCAAATATTTTTATACTTATATATATAATAATTGCTGCATATTGTTTTATAATTTCATTTACAAGATTTACATCAGCAGTAACAACATTAGTTCCAGACTTTTCACAACTTTTAAATATATTAATACAATTATTTATGTGGTTTACTCCAATAGTTTGGAATTTAAATATGCTTCATGGAATAGTACAATGTATGTTTAAAGCATTTCCTTTTACGTATTTAATAGAAGGAATGAGGCAAGCTTTTATAGATTCTACAATAATTACAGAACATCATGGATTATATACAATTATATTTTGGGTAATTACAGTATTTTTATTTGTTTTTGGAAATTATGTATTCAAAAAGAGCAAAAAGGATTTTGCAGATATTTTATAAAAGAGGTAATAAATGGAAAAAATTAATATTTTAATGGCTACATATAATGGAAGAAGATATGTTGCAAAACAAGTTGAATCAATTTTAAATCAAACATATCAAGATTTCAGATTAATAATATCAGATGATTGTTCAACAGATAGTACATTAAAAATATTAGAAGAATATGAAGCCAAAGATAGAAGAATTGAAATATTTAGACAAGGTCAAAACTTAGGAGTAGTAGCAAATTTTGAATTTTTAATTAGTAAAGTTAGAAGTGAATATTTTATGTTTGCAAACCAAGATGATATTTGGCTACCAGATAAAATAGAAAAAAGTATGAAGAAAATTGAATCAGATAATTTAGATTTAGTTTATACAGATTTAGAAGTAGTAGATTCAAGATTAAAACAAATTTATCCATCATATTGGGCTTTTAAAGGCCTAGATTATAGAATAAAAAAATACAATAATTTTGAAAGTTTATATTTAAATAATTTTGTAACTGGTACTACAATGTTAGTTAAAAGTAAATGGATAAATGAATTTATGCCAATTCCAAATTGTTCAAAATATGTATTACAAGATTATTGGGTTGCTTTAATAGTTAGTCAAAGTGGAAAAATTGGATTTATAGATGAGGCTACAGTAAAATATAGACAACATACAAATAATCAAATTGGAGCAAAAAACAAATTTGAAAAATTAAATACTTTAGAAGAAGTTAGGAACTTATTTATAAATGTTAAACTTGAGCATTTTGAAACATTTATTGAAAATGAGAACTTTTTTAAAGATAATAAAATAAAGGATTTAAATAAAGAAGCATTAGAATATTATAAAAATTTAAAAAATGTAAAAAAATTTTCTCTTTCAGGAATAAAATTATTTTTTAAACTTTATAAATATGAAAGTTTTAATTATAAAATGAAAAATCTTGCTATTTTACACTTTCCATGTTTAGTAAAATCAAAATTTAATAAAATGAAACAAAAGCAAAAACAAGAAGCTGAAATGTTAAAGGCTCAAAAAGCAGAAGCAGCACTAGCTAGAAAAGAAAAAGCTCAAGAGCGAAAGCTTGCTAAAATTGAAGAGGAAAAAAGTAAAAATCTTGAGTCTAAAAAAAGACAAACTTCGAGAAAAAGAAATACAGAAAAAAGCATTAAATAAAAAACATAAGGTTTTTTATATTCAAATAAGAGAAAATGTAAAATTTAAATGTTTAGATAAGAAAATGTAAGATTTAAATATTTAAATAATAAATACAAAATTTAAATTGTTTGGATAAGAAAATATAATAAATATTTAAATAATAAAATACAAAATTTAAATAAAAAATTGAAATTATTATTAAAAGTTTTAATTTTTATAAATATGGTTTATAGGTAAAACCTCAAAACCTAAATATACTATTGTAAGGAATTTTAATATGACAGTTGATTCTGAACCAGTTATAAAAATAACAAATTTAATTAAAGAATATAAAATGTTTGATAAAAAAATAGATAGATTAGCTGAAGCCGTTATTCCACGATATACAAAACATCATACATTTAGAGCAATGAATGAACTTAATTTAGAGGTAAGACGTGGAGAAGTTTTAGGAATTCTTGGAAAAAATGGGGCAGGAAAATCTACTCTTTTAAAAATGATAACAGGAGTTGTATTTCCTACGTATGGAAATATTGAAATTAACGGGAAGATAAGTTCTCTACTAGAACTAGGAGCTGCATTTAATATGGAACTTACTGGAATTCAAAATATTTACCAACATGGAGAAGTAATGGGATTAACCAGAGAACAAATTGAATCCAAAAAGGATGATATAATTAAATTTGCAGATATTGGTGACCATATAAATCAACCAGTAAAAACATATTCATCAGGTATGTTTGCAAGACTTGCATTTGCTTGCGCTATAAATGTTGAACCAGATATTTTAATTGTTGATGAAGTTTTATCTGTTGGAGATATGGCATTTCAACTAAAATGTTTTAAAAAGTTTGAACAATTCAAGAAAAGTGGAAAAACAATACTTTTTGTAACACATAGTATAGTAGATGTGCTAAAAAATTGTACAAGAACAATTATTATAGATAAAGGAACAAAGATTTTTGATGGAGATGTAAAAGAAGGTGTTGACAAATATAAAAAATTAATTGTAGGCTTGGATATAGATGATGAAATTGAACAAGAAATAGTAGAACAAAAGGCAGAAAAAGAAGTTACATTAAGTTCTGGTGAAATTTGGAAAAATAATTTTGAGCTAAATCCAGATGAATTAATTTATGGAACAAACAGTGTTGATATTATAGATTATGGAATTTTTGATTCAAAAGGCAATTATCAGCATTTAATTAAAAATAGTGAAGAAGTTACTATAAAAATTAAAGTTAAATTCAATGAACCTCTAGATAATCCTATATTTGCTATAACAATTAAAGATATTTCAGGTACAGAGTTTTGCGGAACAAATACAATGGTTAATAGAATTGCAACAGGTCATTTTAATAAAGGTGATATTGTAGTTGTTTCATTTAAACAAGTAATACCAATAAAGCCTGGTAAATATACATTATCTTTTGGCTGCACAAATTATAATAAAGATGGAGATTTGGAAGTATTTCAAAGAAGATATGATACAATTTTTATTGATATTACATCTTATAAAGATTGTATAGCTTTATGTGATTTAAATAGTGAGATTACTTTAAAATCTATTACTTAAAATATAAATTTTAAGGAGATGCAAATGGAGGAAAATAGCTTAGAACTAACAATTCTTATGCCATGTTTGAATGAATCTCAAACCATAGAAAAGTGTATTTTAAAAGCCAAAAAGTCTTTAGAAGAAAATAAAATTAATGGAGAAATTTTGATTGCTGATAATGGAAGTACAGATGGTTCTAAAGAAATTGCCATAAAAAATGGAGCAAGAGTTATAGATGTTTTTTCTAAAGGATATGGAAGTGCATTAATTGAAGGTACTAAACAAGCTTATGGAAAATTCGTAATTATGGGAGATAGTGATGATAGTTATGATTTTTCTAATATAATGCCATTTTTAGAAAAATTAAGAGATGGTTACGATTTAGTTATGGGAAATAGATATAAAGGTGGTATTGAAAAAGGAGCTATGCCATGGTCGCATAAATATATTGGAACACCAGTTATTTCGTATATTGGTAGATTATTTTATAAGTCTAAAATAGGTGATTTTAATTGTGGCATGAGAGGATATAATAAACAAGCAATATTAAACTTAGATTTAAAATGCTCTGGTATGGAATATGCAAGTGAAATGATAGTTGAAGCTAATTTAAATAACTTAAAAATAACAGAAATTCCAATTGAATTAAAAAAAGATGGAAGAAATCATAAACCACATTTAAAAAGTTTTTCTGATGGATGGCGACATTTAAAATTTTTACTTATGTATAGCCCAAAATGGTTATTCTTAATTCCCGGATTAATTTTGATGGGAATTGGTCTAATTCGGAAATTTTTTATTTATGTTTGGAAATTTAAAAATAGCAAGTGTTGTTCTAGGTGTTCATTCAAGATTATTTTTAGGAGCAATGGTAGTTGTTGGTTTTCAAATGATAATATTTTCTCTATTTGCAAAAACATATGCACTAAATAGTGGAATGCATCCAAAAGAAGATAAAATAACTAAATTTTTAAAGAAAATAACATTAGAAAAAGGATTAACTTTAGGAGTGATACTAACTTTTATAGGTTTTGGCTTCACAATATATTCAATTATTATATGGAAAAAAGCAAAATGGGGAGAACTAAATCCAGTAGATGTAATGCCAATAACAATCCCAGCTGTATATTTAATTATTATAGGAGTACAAATGTCATTTGCAAGTTTTTTTCTAGGAATATTAAATATAGATTATAAGAAAACAAATTAGAGGATAGGAGATAATAAATTTGAATACATTTAATAATCACACATTTGTTATATGCGCATATAAAGAATCTAAATATTTAGAAGAATGTATAAAATCATTAAAAAATCAAACAGTAAAAAGTAATATTATTATCTCAACTTCAACCCCTAATGACTATATAAAAAATTTATCTATAAAATATAATTTAGAATATTTTGTAAATTTAGAATCAAATGGAATTGGCTCAGACTGGAACTTTGCAGTAGAAAAAGCATCTACTACAGCCTATGTAACAGTTGCCCATCAAGATGATATTTATAATGAAACTTATACAGAAAATATTATAAAAACAATAAACAAATATAATGATATAATCATGATATTTACTGATTGCAAAGAAATAAGAAATCGGAAAATTAGTAAAAAAGAATATTAATTTAAAAATAAAGTCAGCAATGCTATTTTTTATAAGATTTTTTAAAAGAAGTAAATTTATAAAAAAATTAACTCTTTCATTTGGAAATCCAATTTCATGTCCTAGTGTTACATTAAATACAAAAATAGTTGGATTAAGACCATATAAAGAAGATATGAAATCTAATATAGACTGGGAAACTTGGCTTGATTTTATAAAATATAAAGGTTCTTTTATTTATTTAAATAAAGAATTAACTTATCATAGAATACATATAGAATCAGAAACTACTAGATGTATAAGTAATAGCAGTAGATTAGAAGAAGATTACAAAGTATTTTGCAAAATATGGCCAAAATGGTTTGCTAAGTTTATTATGTTTTTTTATAAATTTGCAGTTAAATCAAATTAATTAAAATCATAATTAAAACTAAAAAATTAAAAAACTAAAATATTTATTAGTAGTTAAATTATAGGTAAGAATAAATAAATATAATGCTAAAATAAAAATGTATTAAGCATCCATAGTATTAACATAAAAATATATTAGGAAGCTATAATGCTAATACAAAAAATGAATTAATTATATATAATATTAACAAAAAAATATATAATGAAGATATATATAAGGTTTATAGGTACCTAAAAAACCTAAATATATTATAAAAGGAATGAATCCTAAAATGAAATATAATTATGACTTTTATAAAGGTGAAGATTTATATTCAGATGGAGATATTGAAAATACTTTATTAGAATATACTTCAAAATATAAAGATGGAGAATATGATGAAGTTTTTAAAACAGATGTAAGATGGCCAATATTTTATCATTTGTCAAAAATAAGACAAAATATTATAAAATGGTATCCAATGGAAAAAGATGCTGAACTTTTAGAAATTGGTGCAGGACCTGGAGCTATTACAGGAGCTCTTTGTGATAAAGTAAAACATGTTACATGTGTTGAATTATCTAAAAGAAGAGCGATATGTAATGGAAATCGTAATGAAAATAGAGATAATTTAGAAATTATTGTTGGAAATTTAAATGAAGTTAAATTTGATAAAAAGTTTGATTATATTACTTTAAATGGAGTTTTGGAATATGCAGCTCTTTATACTGAAAGTAGTAATAACCCATACATAGAATTTTTAAACAATATAAAAAGGCTTTTAAAACCAGAAGGAAAACTTTTAATAGCAATAGAAAATAAATTTGGAATGAAATATTTTGCAGGAGCGCCAGAAGATCATACAAGTGTTAAATATGATGGAATTGTTGGGTATCAAGGTCCACAAAAAATAAAAACATTTGGAAAAAAGGAATTACAAGAACTTCTAGAAAATACTCGGTTTTAAATATACTAAATTTTATTATCCACTTCCAGATTATAAACTTCCTAATATAATTTTTTCAGATGATTATTTGCCAACAGATGAAACAATTAATAATTATGAAGCCTATTATTATGAAGGAACTCAAATAGAATTTGATGAAAAATTAGCTTATAAACAAGCAATAAAAAATGGTGTGTTTGATATATTTGCAAATTCATTTTTTGTTGAAGCTTCTTGTGAGAATTTTGAAACAAAAATAGATTTATCAAAACAAGAATTAGAACAAATAAGTGATAATTCAAAAAGATTTTATGAAAAAGATTATTCAAAAAAAGATTATATATCAGAATTGCAAAATAAACAAATAGAACTAGATAAAAAAGAAAAAGAATTCCAAAATTATCAGATAGAGCTAGATAAAAAGGAAAAAGAAATACAAAGTTTAAAATCACAAGTTGATATATTAACTAATAATTTAAAAACAATAGAAAAATCAAAATCTTGGAAAATTACAAAACCACTAAGAGCAATAAATAAGGTAATAAAAAAATAGATTATAAAATCTAATATAATAGGAGAATTAGTTTGAAATAAATAAAGTTATTTTATTACTAAGTATACCTTAAAAGAAAGGGATGGATTTTTAATGAAATTAAATTTGGATTTTTACCATGAAGCGCAAAGTAGTGGAATTTCACAAGAAGAAATTAAAGTTATTGAACTTGATAAAAATACTAATAATTTTGATGAAGCTTTAAATCAAGATAATAGTATAAATACTTACATTCACTTAAGTGGCGTTAAGGAAAATTTATTAAACTGGTATGATTTTAAGGAAGGTTCTTCTGGGCTAGAAATAGGTTGTGGATTTGGAGAACTTGTAGGAATTTTATCTCAAAAATTAGGAAAATTTGTAACAATAGAATCAAGTTTAGAAAAAGCTAAATATGTAGAAAATAAATATAATAATGAAGATTTTGAGCTTATTGTAGGAGAACTTGAAAACATTAAAATTGATGAAAAATTTGATTATATTATTATTACAGATTATTTAGAAAAATATGATTTTATTGAAACTTTATCTTTAGCAAAACAGTATTTAAAAGAAAATGGTATCTTTTTAATAGCCATAAATAATAGATTTGGTATGAGAAATTGGAAGGGTAAAGACAATTATCTTTCATTGCTTGGTAGATTTAATAATAATTATGGATATAGTAAAAATAGATTAAATAGTATGATAAAACAATTAGGATTTATAAATCATAGATTTTACTATATTTTTCCAGAATATAAAGCGCCAAACCTTATTTATACAGATGAACATAAAGTTACATTAGAAGATATTTCAAGAAACCTTGAATTAAATAATGAAAATGATTTTAATAACTTTAGTGAAAATGAAGTATTAAATGAAATTTTAAAAGAAGAACCAGATAATATAAATTTATTTGTAAATTCTTTCTTAATAGAAATTTCAAATAGTACTATTTCAAATGATGTTAAGTATATAACATTTACAAATTATAGAAAAGATTCAAAGGAAATTCAAACTATAATTTGTAAAGATAAAGTTATTAAAAAATCAGTAACAAAAGAAGGTAATTCTCATATTAAAGAAATTCTTGAAAATCAAAAATATTTTCCAAAAGAAAATTGCAAATTATTAGATAGACAAGGAAAAGATAATTCTATAGAAAGTGATTTTGTTTATGAAAAAAGATTAGACGAAGTGATAGAACAATCTAAAAATGTAAAAGAAGAATTTGATAAATATAAAAATATTATTTTTCAAAATATAGTAAGTTATGAAAGTATAAAAAAAGAAGAATTGTTAGAACCATTAAAACAATTAAATGAAAATCAATTAAAAAATTTAAATTTTATTGAAAATGCTTTTGTAGATATGATACCTAAAAATTGTTTTGTAATTGATGGTGTAAATTCTTTTTTTGACCAAGAATGGATGATTAAATGGATTCCTGCTGAATTTATTTTATTTAGAGCTATTAGATATACTATTGGAATAGACCAAAATGATTTATATAATTATTATAAATTAAATGAATTTTTGGAATGTTTTGAAAAATTAGATAACTATTTTCAAGATATTATATTAGATAATAATAAATTTAAAATCTTTTTAAGAGCTAATAATACTACTAGATACCAAGTTGAAGTTCTTCAAAATGAAGTTGGTATGCAAGGAGATAGTTTAAGAAGAAAAGATTTAGAAATTAATAGACAAGCTGAATTAGTTTCTAATTATATAAAACAAACAGAAGAACATGTAAAACAGATAGAAGAATATGTTAGACAAGGGCAAGAGTATATTAAAACTATTGAAAACTTAAATGCAGTAGTTGCAGATAGAGATAATCAATTAGCTATAATTGCAAATTCGTTATCATGGAAAATAACTAAACCATTAAGAGCACTTTCTAGTTTAATTAGAAAAATCTTTAAAAAATAAAATTAAAAATATCCAAGCCTAAAATTTATTAATTTGGATTTGAATTTTAATATGGAGAGGAATGAAATAAAGAAAATGAATATAGATAAATTTTTTCCTGAAGGAACAAAGAGAAGACAAGTGATAAGAGGTATTGCTAGAATTATAAAAGGTTTTAGAATTAGTAATTTGAAAAAGATTTATAAATCTATAAAATCAAGAGGAATTAAACAAACTTTAAAAAGTATATATACAGTTTTATTTACAAATTATAAAGCTACCCCAAGTGTAAATATTAGTGATATAGCTACAAATGTGCCTAGTTCAAACCCTTATCAAGAATGGATTAGACTAAATGAGCCAAATGAGGAAGAATTGGAAAAACAAAGAAAATATAAGTTTAGAATAAATCCTAAAATTAGCTTAATAGTACCAATGTATAAAACACCAGTTAACTTTTTTGAAGAATTAGTTGATTGTTTAATTGCACAAACATATTCAAATTGGGAACTATGCTTAGCAGATCGGAAGTCCAGAAAGAAATGAAAAAATAGAAGAAATTGTTAAAAAAGATAAAAGAATAAAATACGAGTTTTTAAATGAAAATAAAAATATTTCTGGAAATTCTAATGAAGCTTTAAAACTTGCTACGGGAGATTATATAGGGCTTTTAGACCATGATGATTTATTGCCAAAGTTTTCTTTATATGAAATAGTAAAAGCAATTAATGAAAATCCAGAAGTAGAATTTATATATACAGATGAAGATAAAATTGATGAAGATAGCACAAAAAGATACGATGTTTATTTTAAACCAGATTTTGGAATTGATACTTTAATTGCTACAAATTATATATGTCATTTTAGTGTGTTTAAAAAAGAATTAATGGACAAGCTAGGAGGATTTAGAAGTAAATTTGATGGAGCGCAAGACCATGATATTTTACTTAGAATGGCTGATAATACAGATAAAATTGTACATATTCCAAAAGTATTGTATCATTGGAGAGTTCATAAAGCTTCAACTGCAATGATAGGAGATGCTAAACCATGGGCTTTTGAAGCAGGTGTTTTAGCAGTACAAGATTATTTAGATAGAAACAATATAAAAGCAAAAGCAGAACATGGAAAAACTTTAGGTTCATATAAAATAAATTATGAAATTAAAGGAAATCCTAAAGTTTCAATTATGATTCCAAATAAAGATGGAATAGATATTTTGAAAGTTTGTATTGACTCAATTGTAAATAAAACAACTTATGAAAATTATGAAATAAATATTATTGAAAATAATAGCGAAGATGAATCAACATTTGAATACTATAAAGAACTTGAACAAAATTCTAAAATACATATTCTTAAATATCCAGAAAAAGGATTTAATTATTCGAAAATAATGAATTTTGGCGCTAGAAATTCTGATGGAGATTATATAATTCAATTAAATAATGATACAGAATTATTAACTCCAAATTGGCTTGAAACAATGATTGGGTATTGTCAAAATGATGGAGTAGGCGCTGTTGGCTGTTTATTATATTATCCAGATGATACAATTCAACATGCTGGTGCAATACTAGGAATTGGTGGGATAGCTGGTCACAGATTTAAATATACTTCAAAAAATAATCATGGGTATTTTGCAGAAGAAAGTAAAGTTGAAAATTTAAGTGCAGTAACAGCTGCATGTATAATGACACCAAAATCAATTTATGAAGAAGTAGGATATATGAATGAAGAGCTTGTAGTTGCTTTTAATGATATTGATTTTTGTTTGAGAATTAGAGAAAAAGGAAAGAGAATAATATATAATCCATTTATAGAATTTTATCATTATGAGTCTAAAACTAGAGGATATGAAGATTCACCAGAAAAAATAAAAAGATTCCAAAATGAAATAAATATATTCAATAAAAATTGGAAAAAATTTTTAGACGCTGGAGATCCATATTATAATAAAAATCTTAGATTAGATACAGAAAGTTATGATATAAGAGCTGAAAAAGTAAATTAGATAAAAATTAGATATTAATATAGAATAGAAATAAGTAAGCTAATTTTTGTTAATTTAGAAAAGTATGCTTTATAGTTTATATAATATATTAGGAATATTAAGGAAAGATTATGGAAGAACAAATTGATGTGTTAATGGCCACTTATAATGGTGAGAAGTATTTGGAAGAGCAAATTAATAGCATATTAAATCAAACTTATAGAAATATTAGACTTATTATTTCAGATGATTGTTCTAAAGATAATACTAGAGAAATTTTAAAACAATATGAGGAAAATGATGAAAGAATAAAAGTTTATTATCAAGAAGAAAATTTGGGATATATTAGAAATTTTGAATTTTTATTAAATAAAGTAGAAAATGAAATTTATATGCTTTCAGACCAAGATGATGTTTGGCTTCCTCAGAAAATAGAAAAATCATATGAATTATTAAAACAAGAAAATGCAGATTTAGTATTTGGAGATTTAGAGGTTGTTGATGAAAATTTAAATACAATTTATTCATCATTTGGAGATTTTATGTTATTAAATAAAAAGATAAATAAGTATATAAATAGTTATAAACTTAATTATTTATATAATTGTGTAACTGGTTGTACAGTTCTTTCCAAAAAGGAATTTATAGATAAAATCTTGCCATTTCCGGTGACTTCAAAATATGTAGCTCATGACCATTGGATAGGAATAGGAATCTCATTAAATGGTAAAGTTGCTTATATGAAGGAAAAGTATATAAAGTATAGACAACATGGAAATAATGAAATTGGAACAGATAAAATTTCTCATAAATTTACTAAATTAGAAGATGTTAGAAATCTTTTCATAGAAGTAAAACTGGGAGTTTTTGGAACATATGTAGAAAATAATGATATTTTTCCTGAGAATATACAAACCTTAAATTCAAAAGCTTATAATTATTTTAAAATGATAGAAAATAAGAAAAATTTCAATTTTAAAAATTGGAATGTTTTTCATGAATTATATAAAACAGAAACAATAATATATTATTTAGAAAATTTTTTAATTATGAATATGCCATTTATTCGGAAGAGGCTTATTTAAGATAAGACATATGATATTAAAATTACTAAAAAAAAGATAAACGATTGAACGATTTGAACGATTGGGGACGGTTCCAAAAAGTTCACAAATATTTAAAATCTTATAGTTAATGTAATAAACATTGATTTTACTATAAGATTTATTTTTTTGTATAAATAATATTAAAAAATTTCAAATAAGCCTTGACAAATAATAGTTTTATTATAATAATATATTATATAAGACAATTGTACATTGAAACGATGATTTAAAATATATTATTAGATTTAATGATATTTTGTTAGGAGTGTATATGAAAAATTTAAGTTTAAGAGAAACATATTTTTTTGTTATTTTGAGTATTATTTTTATCATACTTATAATTTTTATAGTTATAAAAATTATAAGTTTCAAAAATAATGAAGGAAAAAATATTCCAATCACAAATATAACAAACAATTCATGGAAGATAAAATATAAGGAATTAGAAAAAGATACAGATGCAGAAGTTTTATTAGTAAAAAAATGGGAAGATAAGGAAATTTATGAAAAATATAATGAAGTAAAATATAATGATATTATTTTAAGTTCAAACAAATCAATAATTGAAGAAGAAAATATAGATATTTTTTTAACGAAAGTTGTTTTAAATGGTTATGATGATACAAATACAGAAAATAAGATAAATGCTAATATTTATAAAATAAAAGGGGTTTCATATAATTGTGCTATTGCTATTAAATTTGAAAATGATATGCAATATTATGTTTATATTAATTTTAAATATAAACCCAATACTTTAAGTGATTTAGTGGAAGATTTGAATCTAAAAAATACGATTTATTTTGATACGATTATATATAATAATATTGATGGACAAGAAAATATTGAATTTGAAAATATTAATGATAATGATGTTTGGAATTTATTATTTTATAATTTATCTTTAAATAATGAATATTCTAATATTAATAACGATTCAAAATGCATAATGACTATAATAGCTAGAATTCCATTATTAGGATATAAAAAAGTTAATATAAATATAATGTCAGATGGATACATTCATACTAATATCTTAAATACAGAGGAAGCATTTTTTATAGGTGAAGAAAAAATGCAAGAATTTATTGAGTATATATCTAAAAATTATGAAGGTTTTAAGGTTATATATAGAAATATAAATGATAACACTGAAATTATTAAAAATACGTTAAATTAATTTAATATATAAAAATATTTGGACATTTTTTTTAGATTTACATATATATATGTTTATATTTTTTATGAAAGGAGGAAATAAAATATTTAAAATTTATATAACTTTATGAAATAAAAGATTTATAATTTATTTAGGAGGAAAATATGAATAAAATAAATTTAATAAAAAAATTATTCTATGTATTAATAATAATATTTGTTTTACAATTTTTTATTATAAATATTAATGTAAATGCATATTCTGAAAAGAATATTGTAGAAATGCCAGTAGTTGATACAAGTATAAGTGAAGAAGAATTATTAAAAGCTCATGAAGAAGAAAAGATTATGAAAATAGATGCTACTACTGGACAAACTACAGAATATGAAATTGATTATGATAAGATTAGTCCTATATTAGAAGAAATGAAAAAAACTCAAAATATTTCAACAGATTTATTTTTAGAGAATAATGCAAAAATAAGTTATGAAAATGTAAAACTTTTCAAAAATTCACCTATGTTATTATCAAATAATAATTATAATATTTATTTAAATAATGAAGAAGTAAGTTACTTAAAACCAATTTGTAGAATTACTGCTGATGAAATTTATAGAGGAGCAACAGGTTTTTTAATTGGTGATAAGTATTTGGTCACTGCTGCTCATTGTGTTTTAAAACAAGATGGTAGTGTGTATGGACATTGGTCTGCTTTTGCAGGATATAATAATGGTAGTTATTTAAGAAAGATGGGATGGAATACAGTTCATTATTCTAGTAATTGGTCAACTTATGGTGGAGCTTCTGATTTTGATTGGGCTATTGTTGAATTAGATGGAAATTATGGTTCATCTATAGGTTGGCTTCCATGTACAAAATATTATAATTATTCAGATATGGTTGGTGTTGCAGTAAAAGCAAATGGTTATCCAGGAGAAAGTATGAATGGAGAAAGATTGTGTAATTCTAGCGGTAAAATTACATCATCAAGTCAATTGTCTTTTAATTCTTCATGTCAAGTAGAAGGTGGATTTAGTGGAGGACCTACTTGTTTAAGCGATTACACAGCATGTGGTATTAATGTAGGAAAATATGAAGATGGAACTCTTAAATCTATTAGATTTGATGATGGTTTATATGGTTTGATAGTTGATTTATTAAATAAATAAATTTTTTCTATAAAAAAACAGCTTTTATAGTTAAATTGATATTTTTAAAAATAGAAAATGAACTTTTTGGAACCGTCCCCAATAGTTCCCAAAATATAGGTTTACAATAGATATGTCACATTAATATAAGAAAATAAAAAATAGGAAATACCAAATATGATATAATGTTTTTAACCACAAAAACTAATATCGAAAGAAGGTATTTCCTATGAATAGTATAACACAAGATATATTA
>JAAVYF010000002.1 GCA_022790975.1 Clostridia bacterium
AAGTGCAAGAAAATTTTCTGGTGATAATGACAAAGAGGAAATACCTGTACCCATACCGAACACAGAAGTCAAGCTCTTTAGTGCTGAAAATACTAGTGGGTTACCCTGCTGGGAAGATAGGAAGTCGCCAGATTTTATATTTATATAATAAAACAGAAATTAGTAATATATTTTTATATTGTTAATTTCTGTTTTATTTTTTTATAAAAACAAATGATAATATATTTAAATAATAATTTTTTAAATAATTTTCTGCTATTTATTGAAATTGTATATTTTATAATATATAATAACTTTGAATGAAAATACAAATGCGAAAGAGGTATAAATTTTGAATAAGTATGATTTAGATTTTCAAAACATTTTTGAAGATTTAGGAATAGAATCATTTGATTTAGAATATTTAAAAGGCTTACTTATCAATGAGATAGAAAAATTAAAAAAAATATCAGAAGGAAAATTACAAACAATTATTAGAGATATAGAAGCACAAATACGAGAAACTAATGATAAGATATTAATGTATACAAGACGTTTAAATGATAAAACAATAAATGTAATTGCTAAGAATCAAATTATAAATGAAATTGAAAATTTAAATGAAAATGTTTATAAATTACAAGAAAATATACAAAAGCAAACTAGACATGCTAGTTTACAATTAGAAAAAATTGATGAAACAATTGCTCAAGTCAAAAAGATTACAAGTGTAGAAAAAGCATTAAGAATGTTAAGTTTAGCTCTGATTGCTTCTAAACTTGCCCCATCAAAACAAGATAGGTTGTCAAGAGAAGAAATTGAAAAGTTAAGAGCCATTAAATCAATAATATCTAAAACAAAATCTCTTGATGATTATATTAAAACAAGACAATTAATATTTAATACTGTTGATATAGATGAAAGAAATCAAAAGTATAATCAATATAAATTAAGATTAATTTCTGGGTATTCTTCTGAAACTTGTAAAGTTTCTGATAATGATATTTTAACAAGAGATTTAATTAATAAACATAATTCAAAAAGTCATTTTGTAGAAGATTCAAATTTTAGAACTCAAAAGCATTCAAGAAAAAATGGAGGAATTAATTTAGAAGAGAACTCTGTAAACAAACTTGATAGTACTTTAAATAGAGATAATATAAGAAGATTATCAAGAAAAAATGTTAAAGATAAAAATATTATTTCATTATCAGAAATGAATAGATTACCTGATTATAAATTTTTTGTACAAATAGGTCAAAAAGATAGAGATGGAAAATGGATATTAGAACCTCGTAGATTATATGAAGAAGAGCTTAAACGGAACAGATATGCAAGTGTATGATTTTGGTTCTTTTATATATCAATCTATGCCTAAAAAAAATGGAAAATATTTTTATACGAACAATTTAAATAGATTAGTTGGTATTATAAAAAGAAATGAAGAAGGAAGAATAGAAGCATATCATGGTGTTATACAATTTAATGCATATGACCCACAATTTTATATAAATGTAGCATTTTCAGATGTAATGCTTAGAAATGCGCAAAGGAATAATTTTGGATTTATTGGTTATGTTGTTGATAATGAAAAATCATATAATACATATGCTCATAAATTATCATTTACAAATTGTTTAGGACCTTCAGATGATGTTACAGCTCTTTCTTATGCATTAAATCATGATGGAGAATGTAATATTCCACGAAGAAATTTAAGGGAAATTTATGAATATATAGATCAAGTACTAAAATTAAAAATAAGAGGTATTAATAAATCAAATACTCAAACAAAAAAATTAACTAATTTAAATGATGGAACATATGGAGATCGTTAAGAGAGGATAAAATATGAGTAAAAAAGTATGGAAAGGTGGAGCATTTGAATATCCAATACCAGCAGTTTTAATTACATGTGGTACAATGGAAAAGTCTAATGTTATGACTGCTGCTTGGACTGGAATAATAAACACAAAGCCACCAATGGTTTATGTTTCTATAAGACCAGAAAGATATTCATATAATATTATAAAAGAAAATATGGAATTTGTTATTAATTTAACAAATGAAAAATTAACATATGCAACTGATTGGTGTGGAGTAAAAACTGGTGCAAAATTTGATAAATTTAAAGAGATGAATTTAACAAAAGAAAAAGCTAATTTTGTTAAATGTCCATTAATAAAAGAAAGTCCAGTATCAATAGAATGTAAAGTTATAGAAATAAAAGAACTTGGAAGCCATACAATGTTTATTGCAGAAGTATTATCCATAGATCCAGACGAAAAATATATAAATAATAATGGAGAATTTGATATTAGTAAATGTAATTTAATTGCGTATGCTAATGGTGGATATTATTCATTAGGAAAAAAGCTTGGAAAATTTGGATATTCTGTTCAGAAAAAGAAAAAAATTATAAAAAAATGATTTTATATAAAATTAATTATGGATAATTTTACAATAGATTAATAAAAATTAATAATAAAAATAAAAAATTTAGTTAAAAAAATAAAAAAACACAAAAAATGTTCGTAAAATATTGACATATTTGACTTTTTATGGTAAAGTATTTAAGCGTGTATTGTAAGATGCACTAAATCACATCGTATTATAAAAAGAATATAAAGCTTCATTAAAAGCAAACGGAGGTGTATTAAAATGGCGGCAAAAGGTCCAAGAGAAAACATTATTTTAGAATGTACAGAGTGTAAAAGAAGAAATTACATGACATCTAAAAATAAAAGAAACAATACAGATAGATTAGAAATTGTTAAATATTGTAAATTCTGCAAGAAACGTACTACTCATAAAGAAACAAAATAGAAAACCTTTTATGGAGGGATAAAATGTCTAAAGATTCAAATAAAAAAGAAAATGTAAATGAAGAAAAAGTTACTAAAAAAAGTGACTCAAGTAAAACAACTAAAAAAAGTGGTTTTAAAGATTTTAAAGCAGAATTAAAAAAAGTAGTTTGGCCAACGCCAAAAGAACTTCTAAATAGTACGACAGCAGTTATTGTAATTGTAATAGTTACTGCTATAATCGTATTTTTCTTAGATGTTATTTTTGAGAGTTTAAATACATACGGTATTGATAAGCTTAGAACTGTAGTATCTAACAGTGTTCAAAAAGATGAAAATAAAAATGGTACAAATAATCAAGAAGAAATGTTACCAGAAAATACAAATGAAACAGGAAATACAGTAAATAATGGAAACACAACTACAAATCAAACTACAAATCAAACACAAACTCCTGGTGAATCAACAAATGAAAATACTGTAAATGAAACAACAGAAACTGGAGTAGAAAATAATTAAATAAGAAAAATAAAAGGAGGCCAAATATGTCTCAAGAAGAGAATAAATTGGAGCCAAAATGGTATGTAGTTCACACTTATTCAGGATATGAGAATAAAGTTAAAACAGATTTAGAAAAAACTATAAAAAATAGAGAGTTAGAAGATTTCTTCTTTAGTATAGTTGTTCCTATGGAAGAACAAGTAGAAATTAAAGATGGAAAAAGAAAAACTAATTTGAAAAAAGTTTTTCCAGGATATGTTTTAATAAAAATGATAGTAACTGAAGAATCTTGGTATATTGTTAGAAATACAAGAGGTGTTACAGGTTTTGTTGGTTCTGGAACAGATCCAATTCCATTAACAGACACTGAAATTAGAAACATGGGATTCGATACAGTACCTGTTAATGTTGATTATGATTTAGGTGATAATGTACAAGTCTTAAATGGTCCATTAGAAGGTTTTGTTGGAGTTGTACAAGAAATAAATAAAGAAAAACAAAAAGTTAAAGTATTAGTTTCAATGTTTGGTAGAGAAACTCCTGTTGAATTGGAATTTTCTCAAGTTCAAAAAATGAGCTAATGTAAATAACAATATTCAAAACGCTATAATCAAAATAATTATAAATAAGTTCAAGAAAGGAGTAACTTTAAAATGGCTGAAAAAGAAGTTGTTAATGTTATTAAATTACAAATAGAAGCAGGTAAAGCTACACCAGCTCCACCAGTTGGTCCAGCTTTAGGTTCAAGTGGTGTTAATATTATGCAATTCGTAAAAGAATTCAATGATAGAACTGCTAATCAACCAGGAATGACAATACCAGTTGTTATTTCTGTATATAAAGATAAATCTTTTACATTTATTACAAAAGTTCCACCAGTTGCAGTTCTTATTAAAAAAGCTATAAAAATTGAAAAAGGTTCAGGAAAACCAAATAAAGAAAAAGTAGCTAAAATAACAAAAGAACAAGTTAAAGCAATTGCAGAACAAAAAATGGAAGATTTAAATGCTGCTTCAGTAGAAGCTGCTATGAGCATGGTAGCCGGAACAGCACGTTCAATGGGTGTTGTAGTTGAAGAATAATTTAAATAAAATTTAATTGGGAGAGTAAAAACTCGTTATTACCAAAGGAGGAAGAAATGAAAAGAGGAAAGAGATATTTAGAATCAGCTAAATTAGTAGATAGTACAAAATTATATGAAGCAAAAGAAGCTTTAGAGATTGTTGAAAAAATGCCAAAAACAAAATTTGATCAAACAGTTGAATTACATGTTAGATTAGGTGTTGATTCAAAGCATGCTGATCAACAAGTTAGAGGTACAGTAGTACTTCCAAATGGTACAGGTAAATCACTTAAAGTATTAGTATTTGCAAAAGGTGATAGAGCAAAAGAAGCTTTAGATGCTGGAGCTGACTATGTAGGAGCTGAAGAATTAGTTCCAAAAATAGAAAAAGAAAATTGGTTTGATTATGATGTTATTGTTGCAACACCAGATATGATGGGAGTTATTGGAAGACTTGGTAAAGTTTTAGGACCTAAAGGTTTGATGCCTAACCCAAAATCTGGAACTGTTACAATGGATGTTAAAAAAGCAATAGCTGAAATTAAATCTGGTAAAGTTGAATACAGATTAGATAAAACAAATATTATTCATTTAGGATTTGGAAAAGTATCTTTTGGTGCAGAAAAACTTGCAGAAAATTATCAAGTTATTATGGATGCTATTATTAAATCAAAGCCATCAGCAGCAAAAGGACAATATATAAAAAGCGTTGCTATAACAACAACAATGGGACCAAGTTTAAAAATAAATCAAAAATAATATATTTATTGCCAAAGACAGTAGGTATAAAATAAATCCTACCGAGGTTTAATTAATTTGAGCGGATAAAAACTCTTTTAGTTACCTCTTGTTTTTGGAACTAAAAGAGTTTTTTATTGTTCAATAAATTTAAATTATAGAATTTTTTACTATATTTTAAATTTTTATAAATAAAAAAATATATAAAAAATAAATGGAGGTGAAAAAATTGGCAAACGAAAAGATTATTAAACAAAAAGAAGAAGAAGTTGATAAATTAGCTGAAAAAATGAAAACAGCTAGTATTGTACTTTTAACTGATTACAGAGGTATTAATGTATCTGATGTAACAACTTTAAGAAAAGATTTGAGAAATGCAAATGCTGAATATACTGTTATAAAAAATAACATTACTAAAAGAGCATTAAATAAATTAGGTATTTCAGAATTAGATGATACATTAGTTGGACCTACAGCAGTTATTATTGCACAAGATGAGTATTTGCCAGCACTAAAAACTGTATACTCATATAGTAAAGAACATGACTTTTATAAAATGAAAGCAGGTGTTCTTGAAGGAAAAGTAACTTCAATAGAAGAGTTATCAACACTTGCACAACTTCCATCAAGAGAAGAGCTTATTGCAAAACTTGCTGGTTGTTTACTTGCAAATGTTTCAAAATTGGCAGCTACATTAGAAGCTGTAAGAGTAAAAAAAGAATCTGAAACAGCAGAATAAATTAAAAATTATTTAAGTGTACATTTAGTACATAATTAAAAAATGATAGTATTACTATCAATATATAAATATTAGGAGGAAATAAAAATGAGTGAAAAAACAGATAAAATGTTAGAAGAAATTGATTCTTTAACAGTAGTTGAATTATCAGAATTAGTAAAAGGAATTGAAGAAAAATATGGAGTAACTGCAGCAGCAGTTGCAGCACCAGCAGCAGGAGCAGCAGGGGCAGCAGGAGCAACTGAAAAATCAGACTTTAATATAGTATTAAAAGATGCAGGAGCTTCTAAATTACAAGTAATTAAAGTTGTTAGAGAAGCTACAGGATTAGGATTAAAAGAAGCTAAAGATTTAGTTGATGGAGCACCAAAAACAATTAAAGAAGGTGTAGCAAAAGACGAAGCTGAATCTTTAAAAGCAAAATTTGAAGAAGCTGGAGCTGTTGTTGAATTACAATAATTTCAAAAAGAGATAATAAAAAATCTAATATAATATGTATATTGAGTTTTTTATATTAATAAACCCTAGATTTATTTCTAGGGTTTTGTTATGTATTTTAATTTTTTCTAAAATAAATAATGTTTAATTTATTATTCTAATGTTTTGGTTTTGATTATTTCGTGTATTAATTTTTTTGTTATTTATGATTTTTTTATTCTAAAAATATATTGAATTTTTTGAAAATTTAAGTTATAGTATATCTATATAAAATACGAAAGAGAGTAAAAGTATGAAAATAAAATCTCAAAGTGGTGTAACAATGATAAGTTTGATTATATATATATCAAGCTTTTTAGTTATTGCGGGATTGATAGCAGGTATTACATCTTTTTTTTATAATAATACATCTTTAATGGATGAAGAAGTGTATAGTGCTGCAGAATATAATAAATTGAATATGTATTTAGTTAAAGAATCGGAACAAAAAGGTAATAGAATTTTAGATATTAAATTAAATGATAATAATATGATATATATAGAATTTTCTAATGGAAATAGATATACTTTAGATAAAACTTCAAACTTATTGTATTATAATTCAATTTGTTTATGCGAAGATGTAAAAGATTTTACTGTTGAAAAAGAATATAATTCTGGAAAAGAAGTGTTGAAAGTTAAAGTTGATTTTACAAATAAATCGTATACAACAAAATATACAATGGCTCAATAAGCGAAAGAGGAAATATGTAATGGAAAAGAAATTTGGAAAATTTGGAAAAAAAAGAAGAATTAATGGAAAATTAGGAATTGTGATGGATACATTAAGAGGTTTAGCAATTACATTAATAGTTTTTACATTTATTGTTTTTTTTGCATCTTCTATAATTCATAATCTTTTAAGAGTTGGTGAAGTTTCTAGTAAATATACTGGAAAATATAAAAATTTATATTCAGTTGGAAATAATAAAATGATGAATATATATACAGAAGGAAATGGAGAGAGAACATTGGTAATTCTCTCTGAGTATGCAACAGAATCTCCAGTTCTTAAATATAAAGCTTTAGCTGATTCATTAAGTTCTGAATATAAAGTTGTTATTGTTGAATACTTAGGATATGGATTTAGTTTATCTACTAAAGAAGAAAGAACTAATAATAAAATAGTAGAAGAATTAAGAAGTGGATTAAAAGAAGCTGAAATATATGGACCATATATATTAATGCCATTTTCAACTTCAAATGTTTATGCAAATTATTATTCTCAGAATTATCCAGAAGAAGTTGGTGGAATTATTTCAGTAGATGGAATGTATGCAGAATCTTTAGAAAATAATAAGTTTAAAGATGATTATTTATCTAATTTAATTTTTAATGTAAAATTTTATTCAACATTAAGTTTTTCTGGAATATTTAGATGGGGAACTTATTTAAAACCAGAGAAGTTTAATATTGATAAAATTTCTAATAATAGTTCTTATGGAAAAGATGAAATAAAATTATATAGAAATTTATTATCTAATAAATTTTTAACGAAATCTATGAAGAATGAAATATATAAGTTAAAAGATAATATGAAAGAAATAGCCAATTATAAATATTTGAGTACATTACCAACATTACAAATATTAACATCTAATAATATAAATAGTTATAATAAAAGAGATGAAGATATAAAAAAATATGCTGAAAATTTAATAACAAATGAACAAATTCAAAAAATAAAAATATTAGATGGCGAAATATCAGATTATTTATTTGATAGTGAAATGATAAAACAATTAAAAAATGTAATTCGTGTATATTTCTAAAGTTGAAATTATTAAATGTAAATATAA
This sequence comes from Clostridia bacterium, assembly GCA_022790975.1. Taxonomy (GTDB): domain Bacteria; phylum Bacillota; class Clostridia; order TANB77; family CAG-508; genus Scatovivens. The sequence continues at coordinate 8,101 of JAAVYF010000002.1, forward strand.
ATTATATATTTACATTTATTTTTTTATTTGTATAAATTTAAAATTGTAAACTGTTGCAATTTATTATGTAAAGTGGTATAATTATTATGGATTTTTGCGAAAGCAAAAAAATACTATTAGTTAAATTCTCTATTTAGGGAATTGAAAGGAGAAAAAAGAAATGACAAAGAAAGTAAGGCGGTTTTTATCAGTAACAGTTATAGTGGTGATTTTGGAGAATTTTTCAGTAACTACTATATTAGCTGGCACTTTTGCATATGTTCCAATAAATGTGGAAGTTGTACATATTGATGAGAACAGTGAAATGGGTAGTTCAACGGAAATGCCAGCAGAAGAGCAAGAAGAAGCTGGTAAAGGTCCAGGATATTCTTCAGAAAAGTTAGTAGAAGAGCAAGAAGAAGCCAGTAAAGATCCAGGATATTCTTCAGAAAAGTCAGCAGAAGAGCAAGAAGAAGCTGGTAAAGGTCCAGGATATTCTTCAGAAAAGTTAGTAGAAGAGCAAGAAGAAGCCAGTAAAGATCCAGGATATTCTTCAGAAAAGTCAGCAGAAGAGCAAGAAGAAGCCAGTAAAGGTCCAGGATATTCTTCAGAAAAGTTAGCAGAAGAGCAAGAAGATGCCAGTAAAGGAGCAGAAATTTCAACAGAAAGATCAATAGAAGAGCAGGAAGAAGTCAATAAAGCTCCAAGTGTTTCAACTGTAATTGTAGTGGGACAGGAAAATATTGATGAGGATATAGAAACAGCTACAAGCTCAAATGCTACTTGTATAGAAGAAGAGGAATTAGAAGTAGAAGGATATTATTATCTAAATGAGTGGTTACTTGCACAAATCGCTGAGTGTGAAGCTGGTGGGTATGGTGATATTAATGAATTACTGTACATTTGTATGGTAGTAGTTAATAGAACCAAATCAAATTCTAGAGATTTTATAAATGTTAATACTGTAGAAGAAGTATTAACACAAAAAGGGCAATACCCTACAACATATAGAAAGATTCGTAATGGAGTTATCCCTTCTCTACTATCTTTAGAAGCAGCTCATAGGGTGCTCTCTGGAGAAACAATTTATTATAAAGACAGTAATGGAAATTTACAAGTGTTTGATGATGGAATTGTTTTTCAAACACAGAGACCGTTAAGAAGAACAACATTAGTGTTTAGAACACCATATCACTGTTATAGTAGAGAATAAGCCTGAAAGCTTGGTCAAAGCCTGTGCATGCGCACAGGCTTTCTCCATATTATTAGGTAATTGTTTATAAATAAATTTAGTTAATAATTAATATTGAAATAAAATTTAATTTTTAATGTAAAAAACATTTATATATTTTTAAATAATGAAATTTAAAGTTATGAATAATTATAAAAAAATATGAATATATAGAACTATAGATTATTTAGGAGTATATAGTTATGGAGAAAGTAAAAACTAATTTTTTTGTTATTTCTTTAAAGAAATATTCACTATCTTTAATAAGTTTATTGTTTATTATTACATTAGTTTTATATTCAAATTCTAATTTAAAAGCAGCTAAAGAAGGTCTTATTTTATGGGCAAATAATGTTGTTCCTAGTTTATTTCCATTTTTTGTTGCAACAGAAATTTTATGTAATACTAATATTATTAATTTTATTGGAAAAATTTTAGAAAAACCAGTAAAGAAATTGTTTAATGTTCCAGGTGAAGGAGCAATTGCTCTTGCAATGGGAATAATAAGTGGTTACCCTGCTGGAGCAAAAATTGTATGTAATTTTAAAAATAAGAAAATATGTAATAAAGAAGAGGCAGAAAGATTATTGGCTTTTACTAATAATTCAGGTCCATTATTTATTTTGGGAACAGTTGGAATTAGTTTATTTGGAAATGTAAAAATAGGTTATATTTTGCTTATTTCTCATATTATTTCATGTATATTAGTTGGATTAATATTTAGAAATTGGAAGAAAAATATGATTAAATCTAATGCATTTATTTATGAAAAAGAAAATCAAAAAAGAGTTTCTTTACGTGATTTAGGAGAAATTCTTGGAAATAGTATAAAGAATTCCATTAGTACCATTTTAAATATAGGTGGATTTGTTGTAATTTTTTCTGTTATAATATCTATTTTAAATTCAAGTGGATTCTTTTATATTATAGGAAATATATGTGAAGCATGTAATATTCCAAAATATATTGTAACTTCTGTAGTTTCTGGGATGATAGAGTTAACAAATCGGAGTAAAAAATATTAGTTTATTAGGAAATTCAAAAATTGTTTTATGTTTGACTTCATTTTTATTAGGTTTTGGTGGAATTTCGGTTTTATTACAAGTTTATAGTATAATTATAAAATTTAATATTTCTATAAAACCATATTTTTATGGAAAAATTATACAAGGTATTTTATCATGTATAATTACAGCAATGTTAGTTTAAAACTAAATGCTTTTAGATAAATTTTATAGAGATTTTTAAGTAAAATATTAAAAATAAAAACTTATTTTATATACTTTTAAAGAAAATTTTGATATAATTTAAATATATAAATAGTATTTATATAGGAGAGGTTTTTATGGCGAGAATATTAAAAAATAAAGAATTAGTAAATACAAGATTAGCGACTAATTATGGTGGATGGATGTATTGTGATAAGTGTAACGAAAATATAGGTTATTTATGTTATGCAACTTATGATAAATTAGAATTAAAATATAAATGTAACTGTGGTAATATTGGTAGTGTGGTAATAGATTTTGAAGATAGTAAAATAGGTCAAAATTGTAATGATGAATTAGTTATTATAAAAAATAGATTTTGCTGTCCAAAAGATAATGAACCTTTAATTACAATATTAGATAAAAAAGTGGCTAGTTATGAAATGGAAATTACTTGTAAATCTTGTGAAAATATTTATAAAAAAGTTAAATAACTTACAATTTCAAATTTGAGATAATGTATAGAAAACATTATTTAGATAATATAAGAGCTATTGTAATATTCCAAATTATATTTTTATGGTTTGGAATAATTTTTGAAAAAAATTATATATAAGGTGGAAATAATAATGGATAAGAAAAAAATTATGAATTGGATAATAGCAATAATAGCTGCTATTATATATTTAACTGTGAGTATTATGTTTAAGGTTTGGGCATACTCATGGCTTATATGGGTAGTTTATGCGATTTATAGATTTATTGAAAAATAATCTTAAATTATAGTTTAGGAGTAATATGTTGATATAAGGAGAATTTATTTCAGAAATAAAACAAGTAGATAAATAATCTGGATGCTGTGGGTGTGAATTATATTCTTTATATAAAAGAGCATTAGAGTTATAAAAATTGATGGACTTTTTAGTCTTTATATGATATAATAAAAAAAGCTATTTGTGGAAACAAGCTATAAAAAATCAAAGGAGATATGTTTATGAATGCTTTTATTGAAGCCAAGCGGAAGATGATGGAAAACAGCTTTAGAAAGCCTGTTTTTTCCAACCAAAGAATCCATTATGTGAAGGATCATGAAATGGCAGATTTGGTAATTTCAAGAAATCATGTTGCGGTAGACTATTTGGCAATCGGTATTGAGTGTATGTATCAAAGCATTAGTGCTGGTAATGGTCAAGAGATTAAAGTTGCTCATCGTGATTATGTAGGATTAAGTACAGACTACATTAATTTAGTAACCGCTTGCTGTCCTTGGAATGAAGCGATTGAAGCTGGAAAAATTTCCAAAGAAAATGCTCTTACCAGTATGGATAAAAAACTTCAAAAAGTTTTGAATTTTATCTATACAGATATAAGTGGTGGGAGTGTTGGAGCAGCAAAAGTTATTTGCAGTACAATCAGTTTGGTAAAGAATATTCCTAGCGAAGTTGCGGGCGATAATTTCTTTTTTGAGTATTTTGATGATACAATTTCAGCTCAAAAGAAAGCTTACAACTTAGTCAGTGCGCTTTATCTTGAATTTCTTTCCAAAAATCTGGAAAAGAAGTTTGGAATGTAAGTTGTTTTAAAATAAATCTCCAGATAACTGGTGCCTTTCAAGAATCTTTTTCTTGGAAGGCACTGGTTTTTTATTATATTTTTAAAGATTATATATAAATATTTAAATTTTATATAAAATATTTGTAAAAAAGTTTTGAAAAAATGTGGAAATATATTTATAATAAAAACTATAAATATTTATAAAAAGGAGAAAACAAAATCATGAAGACAGCAAACACTTATGGATATATATAGTAAACATAGAGTTAATAGTATTAAATAGAACTATATGTGGATATAGTTTTATTTGTGATAAAAAAATATAAATAAAGAAAGAGTAATAAAAACTTTAAGAAGTTTTGTTACTCTTTTTCTGTTTTAAAAATGTTAATAATTTTTTTATGTGATTAGAATTTTTGTATAGATATTTGAAAATATATAAAAGGAGGAAAATATGTTAAAGGCGAAAAGTCGGAATAATACTAATAGCACTAATAATAACGGTAATAGTTTTGTTAATATTAGCTCGGTATTAGTATAAGTTTAGTGACAGGTGAAAATGGAATAATTTCAAAAGCTCAAAATGCATCAACACAAACAAATAAAAAATCAATAGAAGAAGAAATAGAACTTGAGTTGGCAAATTGGCAAGTTGATGCAATTGAAAATAATGAAAACTTAAATAAAGAAAAAATTTCTAAAGAATTAAGTAAAATAGGGGATGTAATAATAGATTATACAGATGAAACGATTGATGCAGAATATAAAAATTATCAAATTTTTATAGATGAAAATAATAAAGTTATAGTAGGAGGATTATTAAAAGTGGCAAAACCAACATCAAGTTTTGTAAAATTAACTTTAGAACCAGATGTTAATAGTATTGAATTACAAGTAATAGGAACAACTACAGATGGTGATATTGAATCTATAGAATCAATAGATGGTCTTACTCCCAAAGATGATAATAGTAATTTTTTTAAACATATATAATAACTGAAAATAAAGAGTATAGATTTAAAATAATAGGAACAAATGGAAGAATAACGATAGAAAAGGTAATAGTAGATAATATTGTAGCTAAAAGTTAATCTTTATTAACTGGTATTTCAGAAATAAAAACAGGAGTGGTAGTAACAATTAATGTAGAAGGTGTTATTGATAGTGGAGATAAAACAATAGAGAAATATCTATTAAATGTAGTATATTATAAAGGAAATTTAACATTAGGAGCTATATTAACATCAAATGGAACAGAAGTAAAAATTACAGATTTAGTGTTAAAAAATGATACAGAATGGACATGTGGAAATGCAAATGATATAGCAACAGGAACATAAGAAAGTCAAATGGCAAAAAATACAGTAGTATAAAAAGTCGATGGAGATTTAATAATAGAAAGTGGATATAAATTAACATCAATAGGTGGTGCTGTTAAGACAAATACAGGAACTTATATTGAACTTTTAGCAAATGAATAAAATTTAATAAATATAGTTATTTAACTAAATTATTATAAATTAGAAAATATAGTATATATTTTTTTGAGTATTGGAAGTATTTGAAAATATTTCTCAATGCTTTTTATTTTTAGAAAAAATTACAATAAAAAAGCCGTAAATTTCTTGAAATTGTAACTAAGTTATTATATAATATAATACGTTGTTTTTAGAAAATTATTTTTGGAGGAGGGACTTATGAATCCTATACTAAAAGTTGTACCCAATGTAAAAAAGTATAATGATTATTTATTTGATATAAATAAGGGAAAAACTCCAATTATGCTTTCTGGACTTACGGATACAGCTAAAGTTCATATGGCATATAGTACAAAATTTTATACAGATAAACCAATTTGTATTATTACTTATAATGAAATGCAAGCAAAAAAAATAAAACAGGATTTTAATTTTTTTGAAGATCATGTAAGATTTTTCCCAAAAAGAGATGTTATAAGTTTTGATTATATAGCTGAAAGCAAAGATGTGTTGCATGATAGAATTAGTACTTTAAATGATGTAATAGGAAATAAAATTCCAGTTATTATAACTACAATTGAAGCTGTGATGCAAAAAATGATTCCAAAAGATGCTTTATATAAAAATTTAATAACATTAAAAACAGGAGATGAAATTAGTTTAGATAAATTAAAAAATATTTTGGTATCTTTAGGGTATGAAAGATATGATTTAATTGAAGGAAAAGGACAATTTAGTATTAGAGGTGGAATTATAGATATTGCTACATCTAGTAAAACTGGTATTAGAATTGAACTTTGGGGAGATGAAATAGATTCTATTAGAGATTTTAATATTTCAACTCAAAGATCAAAAGAAAATTTAAAACAAGTTACACTTTATCCAGCATATGAATTTTTATTAAGTGATAGTTTAGATAATATCTGTGATAGAATTTTAGAAAAACCTTATATAAAAGTTGTTAAAGATAAAGTATTGGATGATGTGGAACAAATAAAAAATGGTGAGTATTTAACTAAAATAGATAAATATTTTAATGAGTTTTATCCAGAATCTAATACTTTATTAGATTACTTAAATGAAAATACTATAATTTTTTTAGATGAAATAGAAAAAATTAAATCAAGAGCAGAAAATATATCAAAAGATAATGAACATTTAACTAAAGATTTAATAGAAAAAAATAGAATTGTTCCAGAACTTTTAAGCAATATGGATGATTATTACACATTTTGCGATAAAGTTGTGGATAAACAAACTGTGTATCTTGAAAAACAAGATATTGGTTTTGTAGATAAACAAAGTATGCATGCAAAAAGAAATGGATATAGCTTTAGCTATAGGGAGGTCAACTTTTTTCGTAGTTCAATGGATTTACTGTTTAAGGAATTACAAGAAGCAATTAAAGGACAAAAACAAACAGTAGTCCTTGGTGGAAGCCCTGAAAATCAAGAGAAAATTTTAAATACTTTAGCAGAATATAATATTGAATGTGATATTATAAAAGAAAATGATGATAATCTAGCTCTAGGAAGAGTAAATATTCTTCCTGGGGCTCTAAGCAGTGGTTTTGAAAATT
>JAAVYF010000013.1 GCA_022790975.1 Clostridia bacterium
ATAAACAAACTGTGTATCTTGAAAAACAAGATATTGGTTTTGTAGATAAACAAAGTATGCATGCAAAAAGAAATGGATAAAGCTATAGCTATAGGGAGGTCAACTTTTTTCGTAGTTCAATGGATTTACTGTTTAAGGAATTACAAGAAGCAATTAAGAGAGGAAAACAAACAGTAATCCTTGGCGGAAGCCCTGACAATATGCAAAAAATTTCTTTAGCATTATCAGAACACGATATACAAAATGATTGTATAAATATAGATGATGATTTAGCTCTAGGTAGGGTAAATATACTACCTGGGGCTCTAAGCAGTGGTTTTGAAAATTTTGATTTAAAGCTTTTTGTTATTTCTTTAAGCGAAATATTTGAAGTTAAGAAAAAAAGAAAAAGAGTACCATCTTCTTTTAAAGAAGGAGAAACAATTGTATTTGCTGATTTAAAGCCAGGAGATTATATTGTACATAAATCTCATGGAATAGGTGAATATTTAGGTGTAAATACAATTAAAGCAGATGGAATAACTAAAGATTATATAAAATTAAAATATAAAGATGGAGATATTTTATATATTCCAACAGATTCTTTAGATAATATTAGAAAATTTATAGGTGCAGAAAATAGTACTCCTAAAATTAATAAACTTGGTTCTAAAGAATGGGAAAAAACAAAAGCTAAAGTAAAATCAAATTTAAGGGAAGTAGCAGAAGAATTAATAAGATTGTATGCATTACGTCAGAAAACTACAGGATTTGCATTTTCAAGAGATACAACATGGCAAAAAGAGTTTGAAGATACGTTCCCATATCAAGAAACAGATGATCAATTAAGATGTATAGAAGAAGTAAAAAAGGATATGGAAAAGCCAAAACCTATGGATAGACTTCTTTGTGGTGATGTTGGATATGGTAAAACAGAAGTTGCTATTCGTGCTGCATTTAAAGCTTGTATGGACCAAAAGCAAGTAGCATATTTAGCACCTACTACAATTCTTTCAGAACAACAATATGAAAATTTCAAGGAAAGAATGAATGAATATCCAATAAAAATAGAAATATTAAATAGATTTAAGACTGTAAAAGAACAAAAAGATATATTAAAAAGACTTGAATTAGGTGAAGTAGATATTGTAATTGGAACACATAGATTACTTAGTAAAGATGTTTTATTTAAGAATTTAGGACTACTTATAATTGATGAGGAACATAGGTTTGGAGTAAAAGCTAAAGAAAAAATTAAAGAATATAAAAATAATGTAGATGTTTTAACAATGACTGCAACTCCAATTCCTAGAACACTTCATATGTCAATAGTAGGAATGAGAGATATGTCTGTTATATATGAACCACCTCAAAATAGAAAGCCCGTTCAGACATATGTTTTAGAATATGATGATGAGGTTATAAAAGAGGCTATTACAAAAGAACTTGAAAGAAATGGTCAAGTATTTTATTTATTTAATCAAGTAGAAAAAATAGAAAGTAAAGCAAATTTTATAAAAAAATTGGTTCCAGAATGTAAAGTTGATTTTGCTCATGGTAAAATGAATGGTTCTGAACTTGAAGAAATTATGGAAAAATTTATAAAAGGAGAAACAAATGTCCTTGTATGTACAACAATTTTAGAATCTGGAATTGATATTCCAAATGCGAATACTATAATTGTTGAAAATGCAGATAGACTTGGATTAGCTCAATTATATCAAATAAGAGGTAGAGTTGGTCGTTCAGATAAGCAAGCATATAGTTATATTACATATAGAAGAAATAAAATGCTTTCAGATGTTGCGGATAAAAGGCTTAAAGCAATTAAAGAATTTACAGAATTTGGTTCTGGATTTAAAATTGCAATGCGTGATTTAGAGATTAGAGGTGCTGGAAGTCTTATGGGAGAAATGCAACATGGTCATATGGAACAAGTAGGATATGATATGTATTGCAGACTTTTAGATGAAATTGTAAAAGAAATTAAAGGTGAAGAAGTTCCTTTAGAAGAAAAAGATGTTCAAATTGATTTAAATGTTTCAAGCTATATTCCAGATGAATATATATCAGACTCAAGTCAAAAAATTGAAATTTATCAAGATATTGCAATTTGTAAAAATGAAGAAGATATAGAAAATGTAAAAGATGGATTAAAAGATAGATTTGGATATATTCCAAATGAAATTGATAATTTATTTAAAATTACTCGTATAAAAAATTTAGCAAAATTAAAAAATGTACTAAAAATTGCTCAAAAAGGTAATAATATAATATATAATTTTGATCCTGATTTATTTGATTCTGATATAGTTTCGAAATTAATAATAAAATATAAAAGTAGAATTAAATTTTCCCCAAGTATTAATCCATATTTAACATTTAGTTTAAATGGAGAAGACGTTTTAGAAGAAGTTAAAAAATTTTTGGAGGTTTTGTAATGGTTATTACAAGTAAAGATAATGAGATTGTAAAATATGTACGTAAACTTAAAGATAAAAAATTTCGTGATGAAGTGGGAGAATTTGTTATTGAGGGCATAAGAATAATAGAAGAAGCTATTGTTGAAAAAGCAAAAATAAAAATGGTAATTGTTTGTGATGGATGTTTAAATTCTGATCCAATTAGGAGCGATTTATTATACAAACTTGCAAAGGAAAAAGTAATTTATGTTAGTGAAAAAATATTTAAGTATATAACAGATGTTACAAGCCCTCAAGGAATTTTAGCCATAGTTGAAAAAAACAATTCAAGTAAAATAGATTTTTCACAGGATTTATTTTTGATATTAGATAATATTCAAGATCCAGGAAATATGGGAACTATTTTAAGAACAGCAGATAGTATAGCTTTAACTCAAATTATAGTTACAAAAGGAAATGCAGATTGTTTTAACCCTAAAGTTGTTCGTTCTACAATGGGGGCAATTTTTAGAGTTAATGTTATAGAAGTGGATGATTTGATTAAAGTAATTAAAGAATTAAAAAAGCATAAAATACAAATTTTAGCTACTGATTTACAAACAGAACATTCAATATATGATGTAGATTATAAAAAATCCGCAATTGTAATTGGAAATGAAGGAAATGGTGTTTCAGAATCGATATTAAAAATATCTGATAAAAAAATAAAAATACCAATGAAAGGTAAAACTGAAAGTTTGAATGCAGCAGTAGCAACTGGAATAATATTATATAATGCTATACGTAAACTTTAATTTTATGAAAATTATAAATTAAGTAAAATTTATAAAAAATTAAAATATAAATTAAATAAAATTTATAAAAATTAAAATATAAATTAATAAAATTTATAAAAATTAAAATATAAGTTAAATAAAATTTATAAAATAAAAATATAAATTAAATAAAGTTTATAAAAATAAATTATAAAATAAAGAGAATTAATAAATTATAGTAAATAAAATATAAAATTAACCCCAAATTGTTAAAGTTTATTTAATAGTTTGGGGTTAATTCAATTTTAGTTTTCTGTTTGTGTTAATATATTTAAAATTTGAGGATAGATATTTTCTGCATTTTTATTCCAATTATTTACAATTCGTTTAGCTTGTTCCCTTGAACCAGCATTAGCTTCTAAATTGAATGTTGTCATATTATTTTCTATAATTTTACATTTAACAGAAAATGAAGTTTCTGTTATAGGTGTATATTCTGCATAAACAGAAAATTCATCTTTAATTTTATTAAAATTTTCTTTAAAATTACTATCTACTTTTAGTCTTAATATTCCTGGAAGCATATCTATTGTGAGTTCTAATGCATTTTTTCCATCATTTGTTAATTCTATTATTTCACTATTATTTTGGTTATATTTTAATATGAATTTATCTTCAAGTAAGTCTTGTAAAAATTGTTGAAAGTCAAAATAATTCATATCTGAAATTGAAATAACTAATTCTAATAGTTCTTTGTAACTTATAGGATTTCCTATTTTTTGCAATATATAAAGAATTAATAGCTTACTATCTGCTAGTTTTTCATCTATATTAGTCAATTTTTACAGCCCCCTTTATAAAAAAATAATTTTTTCCATTTGCATTATATCATAGAATGTGTAAAATTTCTATATTTTGTCTTAAAAATTTTTTATTTAAATTTTAGAAACAGATTTTTATTTATTATGAATGTAATTTGATTTTTTTGGAGAATTAAATTTGAATTATCTAAAATTTATTTAAGAATCCATTTTGGTTTGTTTGAGAATTAATTTTAATTTTATTTATAAATTCATTTAAGTTTATTTGAGAATTAATTTTAATTTTATTTATAAGTTAATTTAGGTTTGTTTGGAAATTAATTTTAATTTTATTTATAAATTCATTTAGATTTATTTGAGAATTAACTTTAATTTTATTTATAAATTCATTTAAGTTTGTTTAAGAATTAATTTTAATTTTATTCAAAAATTTATTTTAGTTTGTTTAAAAACTGATTTTTATTTCATTTAAAAGTTTATTTTAGTTTATATAAAAGTCAATTTTAATTATATTAAAAAATTAAATTTAATTTTATTTTGAAATTAAATTTATGAAATATTAATGAAACAAAATAAAATATAACTACGGAAGTAAAAAATAGATATTTAAATATTGCACAAACAGCAATAATGTATTATAATAATTGCGTAAAAATGTATATAAATTGTAAAGAATCTAGATTTGTACTAGGGAGGAAATATATTAATTATGAGAGTTATATTAGCATCAAAATCAATAAGAAGAAAAGAATTAATGGATTTAGCTGAGTTTAATTATGAAGTATTAGGAAGTAATTGTGAAGAAATTTGGAATGAAGATTTAAGTATTGAGGAAAATTCAAAAAGATTAAGTTTTGAAAAAGCAAAAGATGTTTTTGATAATACTCAAGGAGATAGAGCAGTAATTGGTTCTGATACAATTGTTGTTAAAGATGGTAATGTTTATGGAAAACCCAAAAATAGAGATGAAGCAATTGAAATGCTAAAAGATTTACAAGGAAATAAACATACGGTTTATACAAGTTTAAGTGTATTAATAGAAAATATGAATGAATATAAAGAGTACATTGAAGTTTATAGTGCAGATATTTACATTAAACCAATGGAAAATTCAGAAATAATAAATTATATAGATTCTTATGATGTTTCCGATAAGGCTGGTGCATATGCTATTCAAAGTAAATTTGCAGTTTATATAGAAAAGATAAATGGAGATTACAGTACTATTGTAGGACTTCCTATAAATAGACTTTATGACATATTTAAAGAAAATGAAATTTGGTAAAAGAAAGCCCATGAGGTGATTTGGAAAATGAGAAAAAGAAATATAAAAATTTTAATTGTAGTATTAATTGTTATAATTTTAGTAGGTGCAATTATTTGGGCAAATACTAGAAAAAAATATAAATTAGAAGAATATGTAAAAACAAGATATGATTATTTTGCAATGTATTCTGTTGATGATAAAGTTGGGGTTATAGATAAAAAAGGAAATCTTATTTTAGAGGCAGATTATTCTGATGTATTTATTCCAAATCCTTCAAAAGATGTGTTTTTTGCATATGAAAATTCAACTGATTATAAAATTTTAAATAGTAATGGTAAAATTTTATTTTCAAATTATGAAAATGTAGAAGCTCTTCAAACATCTGAACTTAGCATTGATTTTGAAAAGGTCTTTTTGAAATTTCAAAAAGACGGAAAATATGGATTAATAGATTTTTCACGGAAATCAAATTGTTCCAGCAGAATATGATAGTATAGAAAGCTTAAAATATAGGCCTGGAGAACTTTTAGTTAAGAAAAATGGAAAATATGGTGTTATAGGAAGTAATGGAGAACTAAAAATTGAAATTGAATATGATTCAATTTTAGGAGATGAATATTATACTGAAACTTATGGTTATGGACAAACTGGTTATATAGTAGGAAAAAAAGAAAATACAGGCTATTTATATGGATATTTGAATAATTATGGAGAAAAGGTTTTAGATGTAAAGTTTGAATCTATTTCTAGAGTTTTAAAATATGATGATAGTTCAGCATATTTAATTGTAATGAATAATGGAAAAAAAGGAATTTATAAAAATAATAAAGAAATTATAGAACAAAAATATCAAAATATAAATTATACAGAAAGTTCTAATATATTTGTAGTTAAAAGAAATTCGAAATATGGAATTTTTAATATGGATGGAAAAGAAATATTATCGGTAAAATATATAGCATATGCATTAGCTGGTGATTATATTTATGTTGAAACTGATTCTGGAGAAAAAGAACTATATGATGTAAATGGAAATAAGGTTAGTAACTTAAATTACAAAAGTGTTCAATCTTCTGGTAAATCAGATTGTTATATAGCAATTGATGACAATGGTTATTATAGTATAATAACAAAATCTGAAACTATTTCAAACAATTATACTTATATTTCATATGCTTTTGATAATTATTTTATTTTTAAAAATGAAGATGGGTTATATGGTCTTTTAGATATTTATAATGGAATAAAATTTGAAGCAGAATATTCTTTTATGCTAAAAATAGATGGAAGAAATTCAATAGAGGCAGTAAAACCAGATGGTACTGTTGATATATATTCTAAAGACTTAGAAAAAATAGCAATATTAAAAGAAGCAATTATAAAAAGTGTTTCAGAAAATTATACAATGATTTATTCAAGTATTGATAATGAAATTTTTTATATAAATAAAGAAGGAAAAAAAGTTCCAAATACAGAAGTATACCCTAATAATAAAATTTTTGCATATTCAGATGAAAATGGTAAATGGGGATATAAAGATAAATCAGGAAATATTGTATTAGAAGCAAAATATGATTTAGCAACAGATACAGGTGAGTATGGATTTAGTGGAATTGTTTTAGATGGAGAATGGGGAATTGTAAATTCAGAAGGAGAGATTGTAAAAATTCCAGCTTTTACGTTGGATACATACTATTTACCAACATTTATAGGGGAATATTTATTAGAAATTACAGAATCATATCATTGTTTGGAATTAGAATAGTATATAATAATGAAAAATTATAGAAATTTTATTAAAGAACTAAATTGAAATTGAAGAAATTTTAATAATTTATTTATAAATTATTAAAACTCAGAGTGTTGACAAAGTAAAAATATTTGTCAGTCCTCTTTAAAAATAATTCGAATTTAAAAAAGGAAAAAAGAAATGAAAACAATTGTTATAGGTGGAGGACCAGCTCGGGATGATGTCTGCAATTTCAGCTTCCTCTAATGGAGATAAAGTGATTCTTATTGAAAAAAATAATATTCTTGGAAAAAAGCTTTTAATTACAGGAAAAGGTAGATGTAATATCACTTCTTCTTTAGATATTAATGAATTTATTAATAATATTCCTGGAAATGGTAAGTTTTTGTTCAGTTGTTTTCAAAATTTTACTAATAAAGATATTATAAATATGTTAAGAAATAATGGTTTAGAAGTAAAAAATGAAAGAGGAAATCGAGTATTTCCTCTTTCAGATAAATCACAGGATGTTTTAAATTGTTTTCTGTTAGAATTAAGAAAATTAAATGTAAATATTAGAAATAATACAGAAGTTGTTGAAATTGGAACTAAAAATGGAGAGGTTACTTGTGTTTATTTAGATACTCGGAGAAATTTTGCAAGCAAGTAAGGTAATTTTAGCAACAGGAGGAAAAAGTTATCCAGCTACTGGTTCTGATGGAAGTGGATATAAATTAGCAAGTAAATTAGGTCATTCAATTATTACTCCAAAAGCTTCAATAATTCCATTACTGGCAAATGTTGAAATTTGCCAAAGTATGCAAGGATTATCTCTTAGAAATGTAAAAATTTTTATAAAAGATATAGAAAAGAATAAAATTATATATGAAGATTTTGGAGAAATGCTATTTACTCATTTTGGAGTAAGTGGACCTACTATTTTAAGTGCATCAGCACATTTAGTTAGATATAAAGATATTTATAGATTATTAGATGAAAATAAAATAAAGTTATTTATTGATATAAAGCCAGCATTGTCTGATGATGAATTAGATTCTAGAATTTTGAGAGATTTTGAAGAGCAAAAGAATAAAGATTTTAAAAATAGTTTACAAAAGTTACTTCCTCAAAAAATGATACAAACAGTTATTAAACTTTCAAATATTGACCCAAATAAAAAAATAAATGAAATAACTAAAGAAGAAAGAAAAGCTTTAGTAAAATTGCTTAAAAATTTTGAAGTAGTAATAAAAGGATTTAGACCAATTCAAGAAGCTATTATAACTGCTGGTGGAGTTTCTACAAAAGAAATTAATCCTAAAACTATGGAATCAAAATTAGTAAAAGGACTTTATTTTGCTGGAGAAATAATTGATGTAGATGCATATACAGGTGGCTTTAATTTACAAATAGCATATTCAACAGGTTATACAGCTGGAAAATCATAATAGATAAGAGGAAAAATATGTTTAAAACTATAAATAAAAATACTTCATATGAAATTGTAGAAAAAAAATCTAAATTTATTTCGAATATTTTTTATATTGAAAGTATAGAAGAAGCTGAAAAAATTATAAAAGATATTAATAAAAAGTATTTTGATGCAAGACATAACTGTTATGCATTTAGTGTTTATACAGAAAATCGGAATAGTAAATAGATTTTCAGATGATGGAGAACCATCTCGGAACAGCAGGTCGGGCCTATGTTAAATATTATAACATCTAATGGATTATCTAATGTTTTAGTTGTTGTTACTCGATATTTTGGCGGAATATTACTTGGAACAGGCGGATTAGTTAGAGCTTATTCTGAAGCAACAATTAAAGCGTTAAATTCTACTATATTTATTGATAAAGACTTAGGGGTAGAAGCAGAATTTGATATTTCATATTCTGACTTGCAAAAATTAAAATATTATTTTGAAAAAAATAATATAAAAATTATTAATAATGAATTTAATGAGAATGTAAAAGTTATTTTTGAGATTACTAAAGAAAAATTGCAAAAAATGTTAGATAATCAGATAAATTTATCATTTAAAATTTTAAAATTTAAAGTTATTCAAAATAAATATATTGAAGTTTTATTATAGGATGTTAGTTAGTTATATATAATTAATGTCCTTAAAAATTTTATAGAAAAATCAATTAAAAATATTAAAAAAATGTAGACTTTTGTTAAAATTATATATATAATAAAGAAAAAAATTGGGGTATTGGAGGTTCTTATTAATGTACGAAAGGAATGCGATAGTTTTAGAGCGATATTTCGAAAAATGTTTTGGATTTGGTGAAGTAAATAATTTAAGAGAAAATTATTTAAACTATCGAAAACTAGTTGAGAGTTTTGAAAGATATAGTTTAGCAATTACTGCTGAAAATAAAGCGATAGAAGAATTTAATAATGCAAGTAATGAAATTACTAAAATTCAAAAAACCCAAGAAAAACTATATAACAAAGGTGCCAAATTTGAATATAGTAGATATATAATTTTTAATAATATAAAAGAAAATCCAGATACAATAGATAAATGTTTATCTCAAGTACAAATAGATGTTGAAAAAAATAATACCTCTTTAAAGGAATTAGGAGAAAAATTTGTAGCTGCTGTTATAACTTATAATGAAAAAAAAGATATAATGGAAAATTGTCAGGAAGAAAGAGCAGATGCTAAGCAATGTTTTGAAAAAATTTTATCTGAAACTACTAATTGTTATAAAAATATATCTGAAGAAAAAATTTCATATGCAAAAGATTTTATTACTTCAGAAAACAAAGAAAATAAAAAAGAACTTGCTAATATTTTTACTGAGAATGGAAAAAATGAAAGAAATCAATTTGATACAGATGTTATAGTTAATACAATAAATGTAAGTATTTCTATATATAAAATAGAAATGGACATATATATTACTGGATATGATAGAACAGCAAAACTTTTAACAGAAATAGATACAGATACAGTAAAATTAGATAAACATAAAAAGTTTTATAATGATTCTAAAGTAAAATTAGAATTTATTAATGCTGAAAAGGATTATTTAGTACAATTTTTAGATAATGAAAGAATTACTGCAATATATGACAAAAAAACTCATAGAAAATTGATGTTAGAAGCTTGTAGAAATTTAAATAATGATTTAGAGCAAATAAATAAATTATATGATATTATACAAAAAGAAATTGCAGGAAGATATACAAAAAAACTATATAAAGAAAATTATAATAGAGAATACTTAATAAATTTAGAAAGAACAGCAAATGATGTTAATTTAGAACAACCAAAAGTAAGAGCAAATGCTATTGCAGTTATGAATTTGAATTATTGGAGAATAGATGGAATTAGAAGAATATATGAGGCATTTGATAATAATGTAAGTGTAGTTTATGAAAGAGATTTATCTGAATATAATCCACTTCCAGAACCTCCAAAATATAATATAGATGAATTAGAAAATGAATTAGAGATAAAAATAGAAGAAGTTAAAGAAGGGTTAGCTAAAAAGCAAGATGTAGAAACATTTTCAGAAAATACTAATGCTTATGTTAAAAAAGGTAAATATGGAGTTCTTAAATCTTCAAAAAAAGTTTTAGCAAATGCAATTTATATTTCTCTTCAAACACATGAGTTTAGTGCAAAAACAAAAGTATTAAAAGGAAATGTTCAAGTAAAGGATAATCAAAGTAAAATAGAAAAGTTTGAAGAAGGCTCATATTTTGATTTAGATGCAAAAATGGCATCATTAGATTTATTTGATGAAGAGTTTGAAAATGAAGGGAAAAGTATTAAAAATGAAAAATTAGATTCTAAAACTAATAAAAATAAATCTACTTCTAATATAGCAAAAGAAAGTAAAAAATTAGCTTCTTGTGAAACAAAAAATAAAGAACAAGAATCAAATTATGATATATTAAATCAAAATAGTAAAAATAACTTAAATATAAAAGAACAATATATTAATTCTAATATATCAAATAATGAAAGACAAGATATCGATACTAATATATTAAATGATGAAACGCAAAATATTGAAATTAATATATTAAATGCTAGAGAGCAAGATAATGATTCTGATTTATTAAATAGTGAAAAACAAGATATTAATTCTGATACATTAAAAGATAAAGTGCAAAATATTAAATCTAATAGAATAGATGAATTAAATGAAGATAATGACTTTGATGTAATAAATAATTATGAGCCAAAAGTTAATATTTTAAATGAAAAGGCATCTGGTAAAGAAGATAGCTACATAAATAAAGAAGGTTCTAATATATCAAAGTCAAAGGTTAAAGAATCTGATAATATTTCTAAAAATACTGGTTTCAAAATTGAAGATACTATAAAAGAAAATTATGAAGATTTAGACGTGGAAGATGATGAAGATTATGATATAGAAGAATCAATTTTAGATTTATATTTTAGTGAGCAAAACTATGATCAAAAAAGAAAAGAAAAAGATAATAAAAAATTAGATGAAATTAATAAAACTGGTAGTATTTTCAAAAAAATAATAAAAATGAATTCAAAAAAGAAAAGAAAAGCTTAAAAGTGTTATAAATTTATAACACTTTTTTTAATTTTTGAAACCAAATTACATTGTATATTGTTTTATAAATAGAAAGGAGTATTTTATGGAAGCGAGTATAGAAAAAGTAATAGATAAATATTCTGATATGGTATATAGAATAGCGCTTACAAGAACTAAAACTGTGGAGAATGCAGAAGATATTTATCAAGATGTATTTTTAAAATATAGTGAAAAAAGGCCTAAGTTTAAAAATGAAGAGCATGAAAAAGCTTGGCTAATACGTGTTACAATTAATTTAAGCAAAAATTTCAATAATTCTTCATGGAATAAAAGAGTAGTAAATTTAGATGAAAATTTAAAATTTGAAACAACTGAAGAAACAGAAGTATTTTCTATTGTTTGTAATCTTCCACAAAATTACAGAACCGTTATATATTTAATGTATTATGAAGGGTATAAACTAAATGAAGTTGCAAAGCTTTTAAAGAAAAAAGAAGGAACAATAAAAACATGGGCATTTAGAGCAAGACAAGCTTTAAAGGAAAATTTGAAGGGAGGATGGGACGATGAATAATAAAGATAACTATAAAAAGGCGGTAAATCAAATTCATGTAAGAGATGAATTAAAACAAGAAACTAAAGAAAATTTAAAAAAATATAAGAATAAAAATATTTTAAAATTTGTAAATTATACAGTATCATTAGCAGCAGTTGCAATACTTTCAATAACTGGATTAGTATTTTATAATAAAAAATTAGATGAAAATCTCTCAAAAAATAATTCTAATTTAAATTTTTCTAAAAAAGAAGATGTTAATGAAAATAAATTAGATTTTTTAGGAGTGAAAAAATTTGCAAGTGTTGATGAATTAAAATTAGTTTTAAAAGAAAATACTATGAAAGATATTTATTTAAATGAAGCAGAAATTAGTAATGTAGATGACAACACAGATTCAACAGCTACAAATGGTTCATTAAAAAGAGATGATTATTCTAGAACAAATAATCAGGTAGAAAATGTAGATGAAGCAGATATTGTAAAAACAGATGGTAAATATATTTATTATACAAAAAATGGAATTGTATATATAGTTGAGCCAGAAGAATTAAATATTGTTGCTAAAATTCAAGATGAGAAAGATGAATTTTATCCTAAAGAATTATTTATAAATGAGGATAAATTAGTTGTTTTAGGAAATACATTTGGTCAATATGATAATAAAAAAAGTGAAGATTACAGATATATAAGTATTGCACCTGCTTCAAATGCAACAGTTAGAGTTTATGATATATCTAATATTTCTTCTACTAATATGATTCGAGAAATTTCTTTAAAAGGCTATTATTTAAATTCTAGAATGATTGAAAATAATATATATTTTATAAGTTCTTGTGATGTTGGATGGTTTGAAAATTTTGATGAACTAAAAGAATCTGATATAACTCCATACTATAAAGATAGTAATATATCAAGTGAAAATCAACAAATAAATGCAACAGATATATCATATTTTGATAATACAGAAAATTATAATTATATGCTAATTGCTGGATTTAATTTAAATACTAGTGAAGATGTTAATGTTGAAACATTTTTTGGAGCTGGAAGTAATGTATACTCAAGTGAAAATAATTTATATTTAGTAACTCCTAAATATTCATATAGTTCTATTTCATCTAGTAATATTTATAAATTTAAGTTAGATAATGGAAACATTACGGCTGTATCTTTAGCGGAAGTTCCTGGATATGTAAATAATCAATTTTCAATAGATGAATATAAAGGAAATTTAAGAATTGCAACAACTATTTATAAAAATAATGCTAGTCCGATTTATGAAAATGATATAGAAAGAGAAACTACAATAACAACAACAATAGGAATAAATGAAAATTATACAAATCAAATTACAATTTTTGATGAAAATTTAAAACAGATAAGTTCTATTGAAAATATAGAAGATGGAGAAAAGATTTATGCAGTAAGATTTATGGGAGATATTCGGATATGTTGTAACATTTGAGCAAGTTGATCCATTACTTGTAATAGATTTATCAGATCCAAATAATCCTGAAATAAAAGGAAAATTAGAAATACCAGGATATAGTAGTTATCTTCATCCATATGATTCAACTCACATTATAGGAATTGGTTACAATACTAAACCAAATGGTTATGGAGGAATAACTACAGATACAATGAAAATGTCAATGTTTGATGTATCTGATTTAAATAATCCAAAAGAAATCTTCAATATAAGTGTAGGAGATGAATATACGTATTCAGAAATTTTATACAATCATAAGGCATTATTATATAATAAAAATAAAGATTTAATAGGATTTCCAATAAAATGGTCTTATGGTAGAAATGAAAGTTCAGGATTAATACTATATAAAATAGATTTAGAAAATAATAAATTTATAGAAAATTCAGATTTAATTGAATCAGGATATGTAAGTTATGAAAATCAAATTCAAAGAGCAATATATATAGAAAATGTATTATATACTTTAGCTCCAGAAAGAATTTCATCATATGATTTGGAATCATTTAAGCAATTAAATAGGATTGAATTAGATTATTAAAAATCTCTCGTTCTAATATAATCTCCAAATGAATACACTTAAACATAAAAGTATTCGTTTGGAGGTTTTGCATTATGAAAGGGCAATCTATTGAAGAGCGTGCTGTCAATTTAGCACATTATATTATAGATACTAAAGATACTGTTAGAGGTGCTGCTACGAAGTTTGGAATATCAAAGTCAACAGTACATAAAGATGTTAGCCAAAGACTAATAAATATTAATTATGCTTTAGCATTAGAGGTTAGAAAAATATTAGATGAAAATAAAGCAGAAAGACATTTAAGAGGTGGAATGGCAACTAAACTAAAATACAAAAATAGCAATAAGAAAGAAAAAATATAAAAAATAAATGAAGCAATGATTGCAAAAGGGCGACCAGAGTCGCCCTTTCATAAAGAAAAACATCATGAAAAACTTTGAAATTCATCGTGCTGCTTGCGGAGCATGTCCCCCTTTTCTTTTAAGACCTCGAGTGTCCGCTCAAGGAACCTAATTTGTTCCTGATAGAAAGAACAAGGCCCTTCTAAGTTGGAGCTTATGATTGTCATTTCATGCTCATCGTTGACGTTAACTACGATTGTCATAACCCGTACATCTTTGTTTTCAGTCATGTTATTCTCCTTTCATCACATTAATATTAGTCTAACATAAAAAATATAGCATAGAATTAAGCTAAAGTCAATGATTAGTAAGCAGATGAGTATTTATAATAATTTTAGTAATATTTTATAGTGTGGTATATTAATATAAATAATAGTAAAAAAATTTAAATATATAATTAGTAATCAAAAAGATAATAAAATGTAATATAAAAGAAATAAATAGTGGATAAACTCTGCAAGTACTGATAACAGTTATATATACCAATCCAATTACAAAAACTGGTTTTGACAATCATACAGACCTGTGTTATATTTTGAATAGATTTTATATGACAAAAAATAATAAATTTTGTCAAAAATCCAAAATATACATTAGAGGAATTAGGTGATTGTTATGGGAATTTATAGATCAGAAATTTTAGATTTGAAGAAAAATATTGAAGGAAATGTTGGGCAACGAATAATTATCAAGGAGTCACCTGGAAAACGTAGTAAACCTCTTGAAAAATCGGCTATTATTGAAAATACATACAAAGATTATTTTAGAGTAAAATTTGAAGAAGCAAATAGAGTTGGTTCATATAATTATACAGATTTATTTACTAGAACAATTGAAGTTAAAATAGACAATGGCAATGGGTTTGAACCTTTAATAGAACCACAAATAGAAGTTAAAAGAAGAAAAACTGCAGTATAAAATTTAAAGAAATAGGAATTATTTGAAAAATCCTCCATATAAATGAAGTAAAGAGCATTTAAGGAGGATTTTTTGTATGGATGTAATTGAAATAAACAAGAAGCAAATTGAAAAGAAAAAGGAAATTCAGGTAGTAGAAGATGTAATCGTTCCAGATGTTAAACCAGATATTGTTAGCATAATAGATACTAATAGTGTTAGTTATGCTTATAAGGTTGAAAAGATTGATGGAAAAATAAAAATTGATGGAAATTTAGATTGTTACATAGTTTATGTTTCAAGTGATGGTGATACTAGAGGAATTCAATCAACATTTAATTTTTCAGATACTATAGAATCAAGCGAAATTAAAGAAAGTATGATTTTAAAGTATAAAATAGATGTTACAAAGGTAGAAACTAAAATTTTAAATGAAAGAAAATTAAATGTAATTAATAATTTAAATATTAGTTATGAATTATATGAAAAACAAAAACTAGAGATATCTAATGAATTTGAAAATATTGAATGTTTACAAGTTCAGTCAAAAGATGTTAATTTGAATTCTGTTGTTGGCATAAATGTTGGAAAAGCACAAGTAAAAGAAGATTTAAAAGTTGATAATATGGATAATATTGCTGAAATTTTAAAAGTTGATATTGTAGTAAAAAATAAAGAAACAAAAATAAGCTATAATAAAATTTTAGCTAAAGCAGAAGCTGAAATTTCAGTGATGTATTTGACAGAAGATAATAGAATTTCAAAATTTCAATCAGACTTTCCTATAATGAGTTTTATTGATTTAGAAAATGTAAAGGAAGATAATACTTGTGACATTGATTATCAGATTAGAAATGTATTTTTAAAACCTAATTCAAGTGAAGAACATTCTATTTCTTGTCAAATTGATTTTGAACTTATATGTGAAGCTTATGAAACAAGACAAATGAAAATTGTAAGTGATTTATATTCTTTAAAAAGTGATATAGAATTTAGTACTAAAGAAGTTGAAGCAGATTTATCTTTAAAAAACAATGAAAATATTGTTGATATTACAGAAAAAATTGAGGTTCAAGAAATAAAAAGAGTTTTAGATATAGATGTTAATGGAAAAGTTTTAAAAAATGTAATAAGCACAGAAAATTCAAATTTAGAAGGTGAAATTGAATTAAAAATTTATTATGAACTTACTAGCAAAATGGGATTAAATGTAAAAACAGTTACAGTTCCATTTATTACTAAAACTCCTTTAATACAAGACCCTATTGATGTAAATATAATAAAAAAAGAGTTTGATTCAGAAGAAAATAACGTAATAGTAAATTTATCTTTAAATATATTTAGTAGAGTTTCTCAAAAGCAAAGTATAAATATAGTTGAGAATGTAAATGTAAAAGATATTGTAAATGCTGATGATTATAGTGTTGTGCTATATTTTGTAAAACCAGGTGATACTCTTTGGAATATTGCTAAAAAGTTTAGAGTTACAGTTGATAGTTTAGTAAAAGTAAATGATATTGAAAATCCAGATATGATTCATATAGGAGATAAATTATATGTTGTAAAATAGTCATTATATAAGGTGGGAGATAAATGGATAAAATTTATTCAAGACCAAGGATAAGGATAAAAAATCCTAGAAAAATGACTAAAAAGCAGAAGTTTAAATTTATAATATATTTTATTTTAGTAGTGTTATTTATTTTTACAATATTTGTTATAAAATCCGCATATCCTATTTTTGTCGCTAGTTGCAGAAATAGTGCCAGTTCTATTGCAATCAATATATTAAATCAAGAAGTAAATGAAGTTATGCTTCAATATAATTATAATGATTTAGTAAATATTCAAAAAGATTTAGATGGAAATGTTTCTTATATAGAAGCTAGAATTATGCCAATAAATGAGATTATAGGAAAGATTACTAATAATATTCAAAATAAACTTGATCAAAATAGTATGATTTCAGTAAAATTAAATTTTGGAAGTATTTCAGGAATTAGTGCTTTGTCAGTTATTAGTCCTCAATTTAAAATAGCATTAGAAAGAGCTGGTAATATAGAAACAGAAATAAAATCTGAGTTTACTTCAGTTGGAATTAATCAGACTTTACATAGAATATATTTAAATTTAACATGTACAGTAGATATTTTAACTCCATTTGAAAGTATAGGTAAAAGTATAACATCTCAAGTTCTTTTGACAGAAACAGTAATAGTAGGAACAGTTCCAGACACTTATTATAACTATGATAATTTAGGATTTGAAGATGTTTTAAATACATTAAGATAAATAAAATAAGAAGTAAAGAATTATTTTTTCTTTACTTCTTATTTTTCTTGAAAATATGTATTTAATGTGATAATATAAAAATGCAATATAAAGTTGTGATATAAAAATGTAATATAAAGTTGTGATATAAAAATGCAATATAAAGTTGTAATATAAAAATGCAATATAAAGTTGTAATATAAAAATGTAATATAAAGTTGTGATATAAAATTACAATAAAGAAAATGCAATAATAAAAATTTAAGAAGGTAAATATTTTGAAAAAAGTAGGTAAATTTATAGCAGTATTTTTTATTTTATTGGGTGTATTTGTAACTTTACTTATAGTAACTTCAATTTTTCCATCGAAATGGATAGAAAAAAATGTAAAAGAGTCTGCTAATATTTTAATAAAAGAAGGAAATAGAAAGAACATATTTTCTATTAGCAGTTTTCAGTATCAAGAATTTGATAATTATTCAGATGCTTTAATGATAAATACAGCATATTCGATAGATAATAAAACTCCATTATATTCTGCATTAACAGCAAAAAAAGATTATATACCAGGGGTAACTAAAACTATTAATGAAGATAAAGTTGGAGAACTTAGTTCAAGTTCTAAATATGAAGAGCATGATGAAGTGGCAGAGTTATTAGATACAGTAAATGGAGAAGCTCCAGAAGCTTTTGAATATGCAAAATATTGGCATGGTTATTTGGTAATATTAAGACCATTGCTTTTACTTTTTAATTATTGGCAAATAAGGATTTTATTAATAGTAATTTTATCTTTATTAGCAATATGGCTACTTTATTTAATTGCTACCAAAATAAGTAAAGCTATTGCTTCAATATTTTTTATAAGTTTAATACAAATAGAATATTTTTATATTGGGCTTAGTTTACTTAATTCATCTATGTTACTTATAATGATGATTTCATCAATTTTTTTAATAAAAAGATATAAAAAAATTAAGAATTTTTCTTTATTCTTTTTTGTAATAGGTATTTTAGTTGGATTCTTTGATTTGCTTGATATTCCGCTTATTACATTTGGAGGACCATTAATTATATATTTTGTACTAAAGTGTAAATTGCAGAAAATAGAAATAAAAGAAGGAATTTTAGAAATTATAAAATTTGGAATTTTGTGGTTATTTGGATATGCATTAATGTGGATATCTAAATGGATTTTAATTGATATAGTATATGGAAGAAACATTTTATCTACTGCATTAGGACAAGTTTTATATAGAACAGTAGGTGAAAATATTTCACCATTAACTGCAATTAGTGTTAATTTACTAAAAACAGTAATACCAATAATTATTAATTTAATTTTATTAGAATATTTATTAATGAGATATTGTAAAAAAATAACAAAAGAAAATTTAAGAAAATCAGTACTATTTTTTATAATTGCACTTATGCCAATAGTTTGGTATATATTTTTAAGTAATCATTCATATTACCATTATTTTTTTACATATAGAATTTTATTTTTATCACAAGTTGCTATTCCAGTGGGATTATATATTGCTTGTGGAGAGCCAGAAGACATTAAATAAATGGTTTATAGGTAAAACCTTTATAAAAACCTAAATATTATATTAAGTAAGGTATAATTTTAATAGGTTAAATTTATGATTAATATTAAAGAAAAAAATAAATTAATTAGCAGTATTCTTATAAGTATACGGATTTGTATTTAATTTGTGTATATTTGCTCCAATGGAATTTTATTGTCTAAATATTTTAGATTTTTGGTTCCCTTTAAAATATGTATTACCAGTAATAACAATAGTAAGTGTAATTTCATTTATAGTTCTGTTTTTAATTATGTATAAAACTAATGGAAAGAAAAGATTAATATTTGCAAAAATAGTTTTTGTACTATTTATATGTTTATATATTCAAGGAAATTTTTTAAATACTGGATATAGCCAAATGAATACAGCAGTAGTAGAGTGGAGTTCAATGGTAAAAAAAGGGATTATAAATACAATAATTTGGATTTTTATAATTTTAATTCCTTTTCTAATAAAACCGCTAAAAGATGAAAGGAAATTTAATAAGTTTTCTAGTATTATTTCTGGTTTTGTAATTTTAATTGAATGTATTACTTTATTTGTACTTATTATTTTTGTATATTATGATGGTAATTATAGAGAAACTGTTAACAAAGCTTATTATTTAGATGAAACTAATATATTTAATATGTCTAAAGAAGAAAATATTGTTTTTATTATGTCTGATTCATTAGAAGGGGAATTTTTAACTAAAGCTTTAGAAGAGCATCCTGAATATAAAGAGATCTTTTCTGATTTTACATTTTTTGATAATACTACTGGTTGTTCTGTTCTTACTTATATGTCAATGCCAACATTGCTAACAGGAGAAGTAATTGAAGTTGGAAAAACACTACAAGAAAATATAAATAATTGCTTTTCAAACAGTATGTTATATCCAGTATTACTAGAGAATGATTTCGAAGTTGAATGGTATACAAGTTTAGCTTTAGTTCCGACAAATACAGATAATCAAATTATTTCAAATAAGGTAAATAAGGAATTACAAGTAGATGGAAAATCTAAAATAAAATTATCTACATTATTATATGAGTGTGTTGGATATAAATACATGCCACATTTTTTGAAGTCAATTTTTTATATAAATACAGATGAATTTAATAAAGTTACATCTAATGAAGTAAAATCTTATTTTATGGATGATGTAGAACTATATAATTTTTTAATTGAAAATGGAGTTACTAATAATTCATCTAAAAAAACATTTAAAGTGATTGAAACTTATGGTTGTCATTATCCATTTACAATGAATGAAAATGTAAAAGAAGATAATTCAGACTCTTATAAAAATATGTCTTTAGAGGAACAACAAAATCAAGAAATACTAGCCTCTTTAAACTTACTTGCTAAATATATAGAATATTTAAAAAAAGCAGGAGTTTATGATAATACAACAATAATTTTTGGAGCAGACCATGGATTTGAAAATAGATATAATCCAACTCTAATGATTAAGAAAAAAGATGAAAAACATGATGAAATTGTTATAAATAATGCACCAGTATCAATGTTAGAAGATTTTATTCCAACAATACTTAATATTGCAAGCAATAGCAAAGATTATGGAAAAGATGTATATGATTATGTAGAAGGTGAGTCAAGACAAAGAAAAGTAAATAATTTTTATTTTGCAAGAGATGAAAAAAACGTTGTTTATGTAGAGTCTAATATTGTTATGACAACAGAAGGACAGGCTAAAGATATAAATAGTTATTATATTTTAGATGAGGAATTTTCAAAAGTAGATACATTGGAAAAAGAATATAAATTTGGTAAGAAAATAAATTTTTTGAATAATAGTAATGAGAAATATGTAAAAACAGAAGGAATTTTAAGAAGAATAGGCGATAATGCTGGTAGAGGAACAACGATTGGTCATAAAGCAAGTATAGAAATAAAACCAAAGAAAACAAATAAAGATGTAGAAGCAAGTTTAATTGTAAAAAGAAGCTATTTAGATAATCAAAAAATTGTAATTTCAGCAAATGGTGAGAAACTTTATGAAAAAACAATTGATGAAACTAAAGATAGATTTAGAATAAGATTTACAATTCCAGAAGAAATCTGGAATTCTAGTGATAATCTAAAAATTACTTTTGATTTTCCAAATGCAGCTCCATATGATGATGAGTATTCAAATTTAAGATGGGGAAATGATTGGGTAATTAGGGCATTTATTTTTGAGTCAATTAAATTTAATTAATAAAAAGGAAATTAATTTGAAAGAAACATAAATTCTTTCATTCCTATGTGTTCATTTGATAGAAGCAAGAAAGGAATGGAAATTAAAATGATTAATATAGTAGCTAATATTTTAGGATATGTTATGAATTTAATATATAGTATTTGTAAAAATTATGGAATTACAATACTATTATTTACAATAGTTACAAAAGTTATATTATTTCCAATAAATATTTTAGTACAAAAAAATTCAATAAAAATGGTTAAGATGAAACCTAAAATTGATGAATTAAAAATTAAATATAATGGAGATAAAGAAGCTTTTATGGAAGCTCAAATAGATTTGTTTGAAAAAGAAAAATATCATCCATCTCTAGGAGCAGTTCCATTGTTATTGCAAATACCAATAATTTTAGGATTAGTCTATGTAGTTAGAAATCCAAAAATATATATAGAAAATCTTGTAAGTATGCAATTTTGTGGAATTGATATGGCAGTAGTTCCTACATTTAATAAATATCTTATAATTCCTATTTTGGCATTATTTGCAACAATTATATTATGGTTATTTGAAAATAAAGTTAATGTACTTCAAAAAGAGCAATCTATATTAAATAAATTAGCTACAGGTTTTATAACAGTTGGGTTAACAATATATTTAGTATTTCTTGTTCCAGCTGGTGTTGGATTGTATTGGATTTTTAGTGATATTTTAGCTATTATTCAATTATATATTTTAAATTTAATTTTTCCTCCAAAGAAATATGTAGACTATGAATATTTAAATAGAATTAAAGAAGAAAGAATTAATCAAAAAGAACAAAATAAGATAAGCAAAAAGAAATCAAAATATTATTATAAAAAGTTTTTCAATAGAGAAAATATTGATAATATGAGATTGGTAATTTATTCAGAAAAAAGTGGATTTTATAAATATTTTAAAGGTATGATTGAATATATTTTAAATAATTCAGATATTGTGATTCATTATGTTACAAGTGATATGAATGATAAAATATTTGAAATAAATCAGGAAAAAATAGTTCCATATTATATTTCAACAACGCATTTAATTCCTTTATTTATGAAATTAGAAGCAGATATTGTAGTTATGACAACACCAGATTTACAAAATTTTTATTTAAAAAGGTCTATTGTTAGAAAAGATATAGAGTATATATATTTATCACATGGTATTGATGGTGGAAATATGGTGTATAATGAAGGTGCTTTAGATTACTATGATACAGTATTTACGAGAACTCCAAAACAAACAGAAGAGATTAGAGCAATAGAAAAATTAAGAAATTTGAAAAAGAAAAATATAGTAGAATCTGGATTTGATTTAATAGATAATATGATAAAAGAGTATGAATTAGAAGTTAAAAATAATTCTAAAAGTGAAAGAAAAAGTATATTAATAGCACCATCATGGCAAGAAGATAACATAATGGAAAGCTGTGTTAATAATATACTAGATAATATTTTAAATTTAAACTATAAGATTATAGTTAGACCACATCCTGAATTTATAAAAAGAAATCCTGATAAAATTAAAGAATTTTTAAATAGATATAGTGAAAAAATAAATGAGAATTTTATTATTGAATTAGACTTTTCTTCTAATAAAACTGTTTATAATGCAGATTTATTAATTACAGATTGGTCTGGAATTGCATTTGAATATACATTTTCAACATTAAAGCCTACATTATTTATAAATACAAAAATGAAAGTTAATAATCCTAATTATAAAAAAATAGATATAGTGCCATTAAATATAGAATTAAGAGATATAATTGGAAAAAATATAGAAAAAAGAGAAATAAATAAAATTGATGGAATAATAAAAGAGCTTATAGAAAATCAAGAAAATTATATTAAAAATAATTTAATTGTTCGAGAAAAGTATTTGTATAATTTAGGAAAATCAGCAGAAGTAGAGGGAAAATATATAATAGAGAGATTAAAGAGTAAATAATAAAAGCTAAATAATAAAAATTTACATAATAAAAGTAATTTATAAAAATAGAAAATTAATGAAACATTAATAAGTTAGAGAGGACGTTACTTATATGAACAAAGATTGCATTTTCTTATTCGATTTAGACTCAACAATTACAAAAGCAGAAATATTACCAACAATAGCCAAAAGTATTAATAAAGAAAAACAGATGAGAGAACTAACAGAAAAAACAATGATGGGAGAGTTTATTTTTGAAGAAAGTCTTAATAAGAGAGTAAATTTATTAAAAGATATTCCAATAGATGAAGTTGCAAACATAGTTGAAAATATACCAGTTAATGAAAAGCTCATAAAGTTTTTAAAGGAGAATAAAAAAAATTGTTATATTGTTACTAGTAATTTAGATGTTTGGATATATAAATTAATGAAAAAAATTGGAATGGAAGAAAATTTTTTTTGTTCAAAAGCTGATGTTGAAAATAATCATATAGTTAAAATAGGTAAAATTTTAGTTAAAGAAGAGGTAGCTCTTAAATTTAAAAATTGTAATGTAATTGCAGTAGGTGATGGAAATAATGATAGAATGATGTTAAAATATGCTGATATTTCTATAGGATATGGAGGAGTTAGAAATATTGCACCTGCTCTTTTTGACATTATAGATTATGCTATCTTTAATGAAGAAAAACTTTATGAATTATTAAATAAATTTATTAATAATGATAATGATGAAGATAAGACATTAATAATAGCATGTGCAGGAATGGGAAGAAGACTTGGAATGAAACTTCCTAAAGCATTGCTTAAAATTGATGGTAAATCTTTAATAATTAGAAATCTAGAACTATTTGAAAAATGTAAAGATATTAGAATTGTGGTTGGATATAAAGCAGAAAAGATTATAAATTTAGTAAATAATTATAGAAAAAATATAATTTTTGTATTTAATCATAATTATATGAATAATGGAACTTCTGCAAGTGTATTATTAGCAAGTAAGTATGCTAATCAAAATATACTTGCAATTGATGGAGATTTATTAATTCATCCATTAGATGTAGATAAAATTTTAGAAGAAAATGAAGAATTTGTTGGAGTTTGTAATATAAGTAGCGATGAACCAGTACTTGTTTCAACCAAAAATAGTAAAGTACAAGCATTTTCTAGAGAAAATGGAGAGTATGAATGGAATGGAATTTGTTTAATAAAAAAATCTAATTTAACTAATTGTGAATGCTATGTATACCAATTATTAGAAAATCTATTACCTTTAAAATATAAAATAATAAGGACTAAAGAAATTGATACTTTAGTTGATTTTAAGATGGCTGAAAAATGGGTAAAAAATAATTTTTCGGATAATATAACAATTGGAATTATAGGTGGAATGGGATCTTATGCAACTGTAGAATTTTTTAGAAGAATAGTTGATGCTTTTCCAGCAGAAAAAGAATGGGATAGACCTAGAATTATAATAGATAACAGATGTAATATGCCAAGTAGAGTAAGAGCAATTTTATATAATGAAAGAAAAAACGAATTAGTAAAAAGTATAGCAGAGTCAATAAGAATGATGATAAAAAATAATGTAGATTATATTGTACTTGCTTGTAATACATCACATGTATTTTTAGATGAAATTTACCAAATTATACCAGAAGCTAAAAATAAAATTATAAATATTATAGATGAATGTGCTAAAGTAGTTAAAAATTCTAATATAAATAAAATAAAACTTTATGCTTCAGAAGGAACAATACAAACAAATATATATAATAAGTTTTTTGAAAAATATAATATAGAGCTTGAAAATATAACTCCCCAAGATTATAATTTAGTAAGAAAATGGATTGAAGCTGTAAAAGTTTCAAATATAACAGAAGAAATAAAAAAATCATTTATAGATAAAATTAATAATGAAAAAAATGTAATTTTAGGCTGTACAGAGTTACCAATATTATATGATTTATGTAAAGAAGATATACATGCAAATGTAATAGACCCATTAGAGTGCGTGATAAATTTACTACTTCAATTGAACTCTTAAACTTTTGAACTTTTGGGGACGGTTCTAAAAAGTTCATAATTTTTTCAAATTGAATTTTTTGGTCGATTCCAAAGGTTTATAATTTTTTTGAATTATCTAATTTATTTATTTTTGATTTTAACAAGGATTTTAGAAATTTAAATTTTCAAAAATTTAAAAATTTAAATATAGATAATAAATTTTTAAAATAGTATTTAAATAATAAAGCAGAAAGGATGAACAAGAATGAAAAAGAAATTAGGAATTATGTTATTAATATATATAGATATAATTATTTTTTGCACGAATTATAGTTATTGCTATTTAGACCCATCAGCAATGACATATATTATTCAAGTTATAGCAGCCATTTTTATAGCGGTTTCAACAAGTATAGGAATAATATTTTATAAAATAAAAAGAAAGTTTTTAAGAAAAAAGAAAGATAAAATTAATATTCAAGAAAATTTAGATGATGTAGAAAATAGTAAAAAGGATGATAGTAATGAGGGATAATAGAATTGAAAAATTAGCAAAAAATTTGCTTATGTATTCTGTAAAGTTGCAAAAATCTGAAAATATTTTAATTGAAGTTCTAGGAGAAGATGGATTACCTTTAGCTAAAGAACTTATGAAACAAGCCAATAAAATAGGTGCTAGAGCATTTTTTAATATTATAAATTATGAATTACAAAAAATAATGTTAGAAGATTTAAATGAAGAGCAAATCAAAATTTATGCAAAGAATGATTTAATAAGAATGAAAGATATGGATGCATATATTGGAATTCGTGCATCTACAAATACATCAGAATTACAAGAAATTTCTAGTGAAAAAATGAATTTGTATAATTTGCTTTATACATTACCAGTACATTTTGAAGAAAGATGTAGTAAAAAATGGTGTATTTTGAGATATCCTAATTATTCAATGGCTCAAATGAGTAATATGAGTACTGAAAAATTTGAAGACTTTTTCTTTAATGTTTGTAATTTAGACTATTCAAAGATGTCTAATGCTATGGATAAATTAGTAGAATTAATGAATAAAACAGATAAAGTTCATATTTTAGGAAATGGTACAGATTTAACTTTTAGTATAAAAGGAATTGGTGCAGAAAAATGTGCTGGAAAAAATAATATTCCAGATGGGGAAGTGTTCACATCGCCAGTAAAAAATAGTGTTAATGGACATATTACTTATAATACAGAAACCAGATATAATGGAATTTTATTTAATAATATAAGATTTGAATTTGAAAATGGAAAAATAATAAAAGCAACTTCAAATAATGATGAAGAAATAAATAAAATTTTAGATATAGATGAAGGTGCAAGATATATAGGAGAATTTGCTCTTGGTGTAAATCCATATATAGATTTACCAATAGGAGATACTCTGTTTGATGAAAAAATAAAAGGAAGTTTCCATTTCACTCCAGGAAAGGCTATAGAAGAATGTGATAATGGGAATAGATCAAGTATACATTGGGATATAGTAAATATTCAAAGACCAGAATTTGGTGGTGGAGAAATTTGGTTTGATGACTGCTTGATTAGAAAAGATGGAATATTTGTATTAGATGAATTAAAATGTTTAAATCCAGAGAATTTAACGTAACTTTTGAACTTTCTGGGACGGTTCCAAAAAGTTTAGGTTGTTTTAAAATGTAAAAAAATTAATTTTTAGAATGATTATAAAATTTAGAAAATTTTAAAACATAAAAAATGTGAGCTTTCTGATGCAGTTCTAAAAGTTTAGGTTGTTTTAAAATGTAAAAAATTTAATTTTATAGAATGATTATAAAGTCTAAAAAATTTTAAAACATGAAAATGTGAATTTTTTGGAACCGTCCCCAAAAGTTCAAAAGTTTAGAAAAAAGTACTTGACAAATAAGGTAAATCGTAGTAAGATATTAATGTTTTAAGAAGAAGTTTAAGTTTCTCACCTTATTTCAAGTAAGAGTATAGGGTTAAAATAGTTAATATTTTAAATGAGATATATTGTAAAAATTGGCTTCTTAAAACGAGTCAATTTTTTTTTGGAGGTGTTTTACCATTAAACAAGAATTACCTATTAATGGGCAAATAAGAGAAAAAGAAGTACAAGTAATTGATGATAACGGTGAAAAATTAGGTGTTTTATCAATAGATAAAGCTTTAGATATAGCAGGAGATAAAAATTTAGATTTAGTTCTAGTTGCACCTAATGCTAGTCCAGTTGTTTGTAAAATTATGAATTATGGAAAGTACAAATTTGAACAAGCAAAAAAGGAAAAGGAATCTAGAAAAAATCAAAAAGCTGTTGAAATTAAAGAAATTAGAGTAACTCCTAATATTGGTGACCATGATTTTGAATTTAAAAGCAGAAATGCAAGAAGCTTTTTAGAATCTGGAAACAAAGTTAGAATAACTTTAAGATTTAGAGGAAGAGAGCTAAATAATATGAAGGCTGGAGAAGATATATTAAATAGATTTATTGAAGATTTATCAGATATTTCAACAGTAGAAAAGAAACCTTTTTTAGAAGGTAAAACTTTATTTATTATTTTAGCTAAAAAAGTATAATAAAAGTTAATATTTGAGTAGTAAGTAAAATTATTGAACACTTCTCACTTAAAATAAAATATGTTTTTTATATGTAGAAAGGAGAAATACTATGCCAAAATTAAAAACAAACAAAGCTGCAAGTAAAAGATATAAATTTACTGGCACAGGAAAAATAAAAAGAACAAAAGCTAATAGAAGACACTTATTAGCTAATAAAACAAAAAGACAAAAAATGACAGCTAGAGTACAAGATGGAATAGCTAGCAAAACATGCGAAGCTACTATTAAAAAATTATTACCATATAATAATTAATTATAAAATTTTGAATGTATAGTAAAATAGAATAAGGGAGGAATAAATAATGGCAAGAGTAAAAACAGCTAGAACAACTAGAGCAAGACATAAA
This sequence comes from Clostridia bacterium, assembly GCA_022790975.1. Taxonomy (GTDB): domain Bacteria; phylum Bacillota; class Clostridia; order TANB77; family CAG-508; genus Scatovivens. Next base: position 28,375 of record JAAVYF010000013.1, read on the forward strand.
AAAGTTATTAAGCAAGCAAAAGGTTATTTCGGTGCTAAACATTACAGATATAGAATGGCAAAACAAGCAGTTATGAAATCTGGAATGTATGCATATGTAGGAAGAAAAGATAAAAAAAGTAATTTTAGAAAATTATGGATAACTAGAATTAATGCAGCAGCAAGAGCTAATGGAATGACTTATAGCGAATTAATAAATGGTTTAAAGAAAGCAAATGTTGTTATAAATAGAAAAATGTTAGCAGAGCTTGCAGTTTCTGATAGTAAAGCTTTTAGTGAAATTGTAGAAGTTGCAAAAAAAGCTTAAATTTTTAAGTTATAATATAATTTTAAATTGTTTTAGCAAATTTTACGGAGCTAAAATTTTCTAGAGTACAGGTATTAAAAATATATCATGAAAAACATGAATTTTAGAAAATTTTAGTTTCGGATTTGACTAAAATTTAAAAGATATAAAAATAGTTAGTAAAGATAAAAAAGATTAATAAAAAGTAAATGTAAAATAAAAAAGTCATCAGTTTATAAAGCAGTGAAATTAAAAAAATTTCATTAAAACTATTGACATTATATTTAATATAAGTTATAATCTTTAATTGTTAGAGATACTTAAAATTTAATATGCAGGTGTAGTTCAATGGTAGAATTCCAGCCTTCCAAGCTGGCTATGAGGGTTCGATTCCCTCTACCTGCTCCAATTGAATCAAGTCATTGTATTAGAAAAAGGTCTAGTATAGTGGCTTTTTTGTTGCGTTTTGAAATTTGGGTTCAAATTCAATAGTTGGAGTGAAGATTAAAAAAAGGTAGTACCTCAATATTTTATAGCTTTTTGATTATTTTGCTTTAAAACTCTAAAATTTGATTATATTATTTAAATATTTTATAATATAATTGTTATTAAATAATAGAAAGTCGTCAAGTCACTATAGTTTTAAAGATAGGAAGGAGCAACAAATATAAAAAATATTACACTGTAGTTAAACAATGATCGGCAATTTAAGGAGGAATTTAATCTTTGTTGGAAAAAACACGTAGCAAAAATATAGCATGAATATACGTGGATTGGAGAGGATTCTGTGGAATGTATAAAGTTCTCGGTTTCTGCAGATGTAATTGTAGCACGCTACTGCTACAATGGTTGCAACTGTATAGAGATATCCATCATTCGCATTCAGAATGGAAGAGAAGAAGAACTTTTCTATTCTGATAATCTGGAAGATTATGATGATTTCCAGGTAGTCATTGAAGAATGGAAGAAAAAAGGATTTCAGCAAAAGCGGGATTGTGATTATGTAGCGTAGTGTGAAGCATGATATAAAGATGATGTGGAAATTAGTGAATATTGAATCCACATCATTTTTGTTTATTTCTAATATAGTAATGCTTTACTTTACATTTTATGTAAAATGAGTTATAATTTAATGTAACTTAGATATATAATAATTGGGTTTAAGCATGAAAGGAGAGACAGGATGAAAAACTTAAAATATTTTTTAAGAACCCACATATTTTCTTTTATGTATGTGTTGTATCTAATAATTGGAGCTGTAATGTTATTAATCTGTAAGTGGATTTTTGATGTTCCAGTAGTTTCATTTATTATTGGGTATAACATAACATCTATAGCAATGATTTTGTTACGGATGTTATGTAAAATGTGAACAAAGGATTAATTTTTGAGCTTGGGCTGTGTGAAATCGTTAAGAAATCGCACAGCCCTTTTTATATGTATAAATAGTTAAGACTATTTGTTAACAATTAGATTATGATTCATGTAAATGTATTTTACTTCAATATTTTACGAAATACCAAATAAATATAGAAAAATAGAAGCAATCTATTTAGAAATTGATTGTTATTTAGTAGAATTTGATTGAATTTTGCAATTTATATATACTTCAGATAGACATTTTATGTTAATTGTGTTATAATAAAGTATCTTAATATTTAGCAATTTCCAAAAGGAGGAAGAAGCATAATGAAAAGAAATGCTGCATTTGTAGGAGGCGGACTACGTTCCGTTATTGGCCTTGGTGTATATTCATTATTAGCAGAAAAAGATGTATATCATTTCACGTCTTTTTCTGGAGCAAGCATAGGGTCAGTTATAGCAATTTGTCTTGCTGCAGGAAAAAGTCCAAAAGAAATACGGAACTTTTTAATAAGTAACGTAGAAGGTTTTTGTATTCCTATTTTAGGCAACAAACTGATTGAGAAAAAGGTAAATGAATATTTGGACTATATGCTTTACAAAGATTTGCCAATGGAGTGCATAGTTTCGGTAACTCCATTACGTAAGAATGTTTTAAGTATGCTTACTAGAGAAAACTCTGAAAATCTTACTGTCGGAGAGGTTGCTGCACTTTCATCTTCAATACCAGGTCTTTTTTTACCAAGACTTACAAAATTGGGAGGAAAATATGCATTTGTAATTGATGGTGGTTTTTTATATAATCCACCATTGAATGATAATGCAGATGAAAATTTGGTATTTAGCTATTGGTTAAACGAAGATACCGTTAAGTTTTCATGGGATAAACGCCGACTGGAGATAGACGCAAAGGCAGATATCCTTTTTAATCCAAAGACTAAGTATGGTATGCTTGGAAAAAAAGAAGATGTTTTTGTAATTTATGATGATGGTAGAGATTATGCCTTAAGTTTTTTAAAAGATTTTCAGAAACTTTAGGATGGAAATGGAGCAGGCTTGCAATTTAAGCCCGCTCCAGCTATTTGCTTTTGTTATTAACATAAAGTGATGTTTTTAATTGGAAAATTATTATAGGAGGCGTGTTGTGAATGAATATTTAACTCGCAAAGTGTATGAAATACGGAGAAGTTATATAAAGAATCCAATTAATATACCAATAGTTTCTTTAGAGGAACAAGTAAATGGTGTATATCAATTGTTATTTTCTTCATGTGGTTGTGAAAATGCATGTACATTTTGTAATTATGGGTTTGATTATAATCTTACTTTAGATATGGTTAAGCCAGAGCTATTAAAAATTAATTTAGAAGAACATGATATATTAGAATTGGAAGTTGAATCTAATGCATCAGTTCTTTCTGAAAGAGAAATACCTTATGATTTATTTTTAGAGATATTACATTTTATATCAAATAAAAATATTCCAAATATTACAATGGAAACGCATTATAAAACAATTACTGAGAAGAAAATAAAAGATATTAGAGCGATTTTAGGAGAGAATCAAAAAATTAATTTCGAATTAGGTTTTGAATCTGCCTCTGAAAGAGTTAGAAAAATTTTTAACAAAGATCTAAATATTGAAGAATATTTAGATGTTATAAAATTATGTAAGAAATATGAAATTGGTTTAAAGATAAATGTTCTTTTAGGAGCGCCATTTCTTACTAGGGAAGAGCAGATTCAAGATTGCATTGATTCTTTAGAGTTTATTTTTTCCGAAATGCCAGAAGAAACTATAGCCGTATTGTTTCCAATTAATATAAAAAAGGGAACCATGGTTAAATATTGGCAAGATATTGGGTTATATGAACAAATATCATCATGGGAATTTGTAGAACTTATTTATAGAATTCCTGAAAAATATTTAAATAGGTGTTCGATTGCTTGGTGGGGAAATAGAAATAATACCTATGAAAGAAAAGATTTTATACAATCTCCAAGATGTTGCAAAAAATGCGAAGATCGATTACAAGAATTTTATTATAAGTTTTTTTGTAATCAAAATTCAAGTTATCGAAGAAAACTGGTAGAAGAATTATGGAATAGTAGATGCCATTGTGATAAAACTTGAAGTTTTAAAGGTAGTATGTTTTCATCAAGAAAATTTTTATTAGTACTAAAAAATTAATAATTTAGATTAAGTAACTAGCAATATCTGAAGTAAATCCAAAATGTTATTTAAAATTTTAACAGTTTGGATTTGCTTTTTTTATATTATAGAAATTTTTATTAAGCTTAGAAGTAATTTTATTATTTTTATTTTGCGACAACTAGGAAAATAATTATTAATTTTTAGTATTTATATAAATTTGTTTTACATTATTGACTAATATACAGACTATTATACAATAATTATTATAATATATGTACAAATTAAAATATATGTGTTAAAATACATAAATAAAATGTTATTAGAGTAGAAAATAAATAGTTAAGACTTGATAGACGGGAAGTTGCTATTAAGGCAAGAATAAATTCGCTTATTTATTTTCGCATTCCGCTAATAAAGATAAAAGGAAGATATTCGCTTTCCTTTTCTTTTGATGCGGTTAAAAGAAAGGAAGGTTTTTTTATGAGCAAAATCAAAAAAATTATATTAACAGCAATTCTTTTAACAATGCAAATTATTTTATCGAGATTTTTATCGATAAAAACACCTATTTTAAAGATAAGTTTTGCATTTGTTCCAACAATGCTGTGTGCAACATGGTTAGGATTTAAGTGGACAATACTTTTAAATGTATTAGGAGATCTTATAGGAGCAACATTATTTCCAACAGGTCCATATTTTATAGGATATACTATAAGTACTGCAATAGCAGGGTTAATTTATGGCTTATTACTTTATAAAAAGAATGCAGATTCTATAAAAGAAAAGGAATATATATTAAGAGTAGTTATTTCAGTAGTATTGGTTTCTGTTATAGTAAATATGGGATTAAATACATTATGGACAAGTATAACAGCTGGCAAAGCATTTAAAGTTTTATTTATGACAAGAATTGCAAAACAGCTTGTAATGATACCAATTCATATAGCGGTAATATTATTTGTAGAAAAAATATTAAGAGCTCCTTTTGATAAATATTTAAGGAGTAGAGATGATTAAAGTAGAAAATGTTTCTTATATTTATAAAGGAAGTAATAAAAAAATATTAGATAATTTGAATTTTGAGATTAATAAAGGTGAAATCGTTGCAATTGTTGGAAAAAATGGCTCTGGTAAATCTACAATAGGAAAATTAATTACTGGGATTATTAAATTAAAAAAAGGAAATATTTTAATAGATGATATTGATATTTCAAAAAATAAAAATTCTAAAATGCTAAAAAATAAAATAGGAATTGTATTTCAAAATCCAGAAAATCAAATTATATTTAATAATATTTATGATGAACTTTCTTTTTCACTTAATGGTTTACCTAAAGCAGAAATAGAAAAAAGAGTAAATATGGCATTAAAACAAGTCGGTATGTTAAATGAAAAAGATTATGATTTATATTCATTATCTTTAGGGCAAAAGCAACGTATAATGATAGCAGAAGTTTTGGCTAAAAATCCAGAATATATTATTTTTGATGAAGTTACTACAATGATTGATAGTGAAGGAAAAGATGAAATTTATGAGATAATAAAAAATTTGAAAAATAAAGGATATACTATAATTTGTATAACTAATTTGGCTGATGAAATTTTACTTGCTGATAGAACACTTATATTAAGTGATAGAAATATTGCATGTGAAATAAAAAAAGATGAATTAATAACTAAAGCTCCTATTTTAAAAGAATTTGGAATAAAAGAGCCTACAATTCTTAAAATTTTGATAGAATTAAAAAAGCATGGGATAGATTTAAATTTGAAGGAGTTTTCAGTTACAGAATTAGTAAATTTATTGAAAGGAAAAATTATAAATGAAAAATTTAATTAAATTTTTTATATTTATAGTATATAGTACAATTATATTTTTTTTACCTAATAATAAATTTATTTTAATTTTGATTTTATTAAATTTTTTATTAATGATTTTTTTGAAAAAATATATAAAGAATATAATTATAAATACACTTAAGCTCGTGCCTTTTATTATTTTTACATTTATAATAAATCTTTTTATGGATAATTTTATAAATTCAATTTGGATAGGAGTAAAACTACTAATAGTATGTAATATCACAGTTATTTATGCAAATACTAATACTATACTTAAAATAGCAGAAACTATGCAATTATTGTGTTCACCATTAAAAATTTTTAAAATAGATACTAATGAAATAAAAATTTTAGTTTGTATTTCTTTATCAATGATTCCTGTACTAAAAAATGAATTGTATGAAATAAAATATTCTTGTAGAGCAAAAAATATATCATTTAATATAAAAAATATGAAAATTATATTGTCAAAACTATTCGTTTCTCTTATAATGAGAGCTAATCAAATAGAAGAATCATTAATAGCCAAAGGATATGATAGTTAGTTAAACTAACTTAAGAATATATTTTTATCCAACCTAATTTTAACCATAAACAAATTTCATCATAACATTGTACATCAATACTTGGCATTTTTAAAATTACTAGTTCAATGTTTTTATTATAAATTAAATTTTGTGCTAGACCAAAGGTTAATTCAGAAAAAGTTTCGGCTCCTATATAGCCGAAATTTTCCATTTTTATCTTCATTCATAATAAATAAAATATCGGTATTAGTTATATTTAAAAAAATTCTTTATGTACATTTGGATATAATTCCATAAATCTAGATTCATCTATAGACTTAGGATAATCTAGTATTTCATAATTTTTTTCTTTAAAATAATTTTTCCAGTAATTTATTTTGTCTTTTAATTTGGCACTTCCAGCAATAACTATTCTTTTCATATAAAATTTAATTCCTTTCGTTTAATAATATATTAATGAAATTTAAAATTAAATTATCTCTAAAATATGATAAAAGTATATTATATATATTTGAAAAAGTCTATATTTTTTGATATTTGCCATTTATAAATTTTGATAATAAACTATAAATATGTTGAAAAAACAATTATACTAAGTTATAATGTAATTATTAATACTAAGGAGAAAAAATATGGGGTTAGGTATATTTGAAGCTATATTTATTGAAGCATTTGTTTCTATACATATGTCTGCATTTGTTTTATGGCCAATTTCTACTATGTTTGACCAAGATAGAGAAAAAAAGCTATTTATAAAATTATTTTCTATAAGAGCTATTGTTTTATTGTTTTTTGACTTTTTTGTAACTCCAGATATTGCAATATTTGACTTTTTATCAGTCTTTTTCGGAGCTTTTATAGTTGTTCCATTATTAGGAATTAGTAGAACTAAAATTGTAGTAAAAAATAAAGGTCAAAAAATAGATGAACATAAAGTTAATTATAATTTTAATTATCAAAATAATACACCAAAATATTTTGAAAGAAATTGGAATAATAATTGTCAAAGATTGAATAAATATATAAATTTAGATAAGTCTGTTTTAGAAGAATTAGTTGATTTTGTAAATAGAGATTCAAAAAATACAATAACAGTTACTCCAAATTTAATAATTTTACGTAGTCCTAACGAACCCTCTAAATCAATTGGAGTAATTTCAAAAAATGCTGATTTTGAAAGAATTATAGTAACAAAAGATTCTTTTGATTTACACAAAATTGAGGGGGCAATAGAGTATAAATAATTTTTTGAAATTTTATAAAATAAAAGAAAAATATGATATAATGTTTAAAATTTATATCATATTTTTTTTATAAATTATAGTAATATTTTTAGAAATAATTGAAAAAAATAAAATAAAATGATAAAGTATAAATGTTATATAAATTTGATATTAATTTTTAAATATAAAGAAAGGAAGGAAAGAAATGAAAGAATACAAAATTGTTGAAGATGTTGAAAGTTTTAAAGAAGCTTTTGATAGAGTAAAAAAAGCCCAAGAAGAATTTTCAAAATTTTCACAAGAAAAGGTTGATGAAATTTTTAAAGCAGCTGCAATTGCTGCAAATCAGGCTAGAATTCCTCTAGCTAAAATGGCAGTAGAAGAAACTGGTATGGGAGTTGTAGAAGATAAAGTTATTAAAAATCATTATGCTTCTGAATATATCTATAATAAATACAAAAACGAAAAAACTTGTGGTGTAATTGAAGAAGATAAAGCATATGGATTAAAAAAAGTAGCAGAACCAATTGGAGTTATTGCTGCTGTTATACCGACAACAAATCCAACATCAACTGCAATTTTTAAAACATTAATTTCATTAAAAACTAGAAATGGAATTATTATAAGTCCACATCCTAGAGCTAAAATGTCTACAATAGAGGCTGCTAAAGTTGTTTTAGAAGCAGCAGTTAAAGCTGGTGCACCAGAAAACATAATTTCTTGGATAGATGTTCCATCATTAGAACTTACAAATCTTTTAATGCAATCTGCAGATACAATTTTAGCAACAGGTGGACCTGGAATGGTAAAATCAGCATATTCTAGTGGAAAACCAGCATTAGGTGTAGGAGCTGGAAATACTCCAGCTGTTATTGATGAATCAGCAGATATAATATTAGCAGTAAATTCAATTATTCATTCAAAAACATTTGATAATGGTATGATTTGTGCATCTGAACAATCTGTTATAGCATTAGATTCTGTATATGATGCAGTAAAAAATGAATTTTTAAGAAGAGGATGTTATTTCTTAAATCCAGAAGAAACTGAAAAAGTAAGAAAAACTATAATTATAAATGGTTCTTTAAATGCAAAAATCGTAGGTCAAAAGGCTCATACTATTGCAGAACTTGCTGGAATTCAAGTTCCTGAATATACAAAAATATTAATAGGTGAAGTTGAAAGTGTAGATATTTCAGAAGAGTTTGCTCATGAAAAATTATCTCCAGTTTTAGCTATGTATAGGGCTCAAAATTTTGATGATGCAGTTCAAAAAGCAAGACATTTAATAGATGATGGTGGTCTTGGTCATACATCTTCTTTATATATAAATTCAGTTACAGAATCAGAGAAAATAGAAAAATTTTATAACAATATGAGAACTTGCAGAGTTTTAATAAATACTCCATCTTCACAAGGAGGAATAGGAGATTTATATAACTTTAAGCTTAATCCATCATTAACTTTAGGATGTGGTTCTTGGGGAGGAAATTCAGTTTCTGAAAATGTTGGAATAAAACATTTATTAAATATAAAAAGTGTAGCTGAAAGGAGAAATAATATGCTATGGTTTAGAGCACCTGAAAAGGTATATATAAAAAGAGGTTGTTTACCAGTTGCTTTAGAAGAATTAAAATATGTATTAGATAAACATAAGGTATTTATAGTTACAGATACATTCTTATTTGAAAATGGATATACAAAAGGTGTAACAGATAAATTAGATGAATTAGGAATTCAGCATACTACATTTTCAAATGTTGCACCAGATCCAACACTTGAGTGTGCACTTGAAGGAACAAAAGCAATGAGTGAATTTAAACCAGATTGCATAATTGCTATAGGTGGTGGTTCTGCAATGGATGCTGCAAAAATTATGTGGGTAATGTATGAACATCCAGAATCCAAATTTATGGACATGGCAATGAGATTTATGGATATAAGAAAAAGAGTTTATGAATTTCCTAAGATGGGAGAAAAAGCATATTTTATTGCAGTTCCAACGTCAAGTGGAACAGGGTCTGAAGTAACTCCATTTGCTGTTATAACTGATGAAAAAACAGGAACTAAATATCCTTTGGCTGATTATGAGATATTACCAAAAATGGCAATTGTAGATTCAGATATGATGATGAATGCGCCAAAAGGATTAACATCAGCTTCTGGAATAGATGCTGTGACACACGCATTAGAAGCAATAGCTTCAATGATGGCAACAGAATATACAGACGCTTTAGCTATAGAAGCTTTAAAAAATATATTCAAATATTTACCAAGAGCATACGAAAATGGAGCAAATGACCCAGAAGCAAGAGAAAAAATGGCAAATGCAGCAACAATGGCTGGTATGGCTTTTGCAAATGCATTTTTAGGAGTATGTCATTCAATGGCTCATAAATTAGGTGCTTTCCATCACTTACCACATGGTGTTGCAAATGCATTAATGATAAATATAGTTTTAAGATTTAATAGTAGCGAAGTTCCAGTAAAAATGGGAACATTTCCTCAATATGACCATCCACATACTTTAGCTAGATATGCAGAAGTATCAAGAGCATTAGGCTTTGGTGGTAATTCAGATGAAGAAGCTTTAGAGAATTTAATAAAAGCAATAGATGAATTAAAAGAAAAAATAGGAATTAAAAGAACAGTAAAAGATTATGGTGTTGACGAAAAATATTTCTTAGATAGATTAGATGAAATGTGTGAACAAGCATTTGATGACCAATGTACAGGAGCAAATCCTAGATTTCCATTAATTTCAGAAATTAAAGATATGTACTTAGAGGCATATTATGGAGAAAAAAGATAAATTATATTATGGAGGTGAAGCAATTATGTATTTAAATTTAGATAATCCAATTGCTGAAAGAAAAACGAAAACTGTATACAAAGATGCAGATAAAACAATAAAATTATTTATAGAAAATTATTCAAAATCAAATATATTAAATGAAGCATTAAATCAAGCAAGAGTTGAAGAAGGAACAGATTTAAATGTTCCAAAACTTCTTGAAGTAAGTAAAATAGATAATAGATGGGCTATAGTTTCAGAGCATATTGAAGGAACTCCATTAAATAAATTAATGGAAGAACATCCAGAAAAAGAAGATGAATATTTGAACTTATTTGTAGATATTCAATTAGAAGTATTGTCACATAAGGTTTCATTATTAAATAAAATAAAAGAAAAATTTAAGAGAAAAATAAATGAATTAGAAGATATTAATGATAATGTTAGATATGAATTACTTCAAAGATTGGATGGAATGAAAGACCATGACAAATTATGTCATGGAGATTTTAATCCAAGTAATATAATTATAAAAGATGATGGTTCTCATTATATTATAGACTGGTCACATGTAACTGCTGGAAATGCTTCAGCAGATTGTGCAAAATCTTTCTTATTATTTTCAATGGAAGGAAAAAAAGATTTAGCAGATAAATATTTAAACTTATTTTCTGAAAAAAGCCAAATAAAAATGTCTAATATACAAAGATGGATTCCAATAGTTGCTGCAGCTCAAAAATCAAAATGTAGCCCTGAAGAAAACGAATTTTTAAATAACTGGATAGACGTTTTAGATTATGAATAATCTAAAACATCTAACCTCTAATTTCTAGCTTCTAAATTATTATAAATCTGTAATAAACATATTACATTTTAATAACATTCTTAAAGTTCATTGACAAAAAGTTAATTATGTTATAAAAATAATATAAATAAATTAGATTTAGAAATGATTTTTAAAGGAGTGACAAAAGATGGCAAATAATAAGGTAAATAAAGGTGAAGTTAAAGTACCTGAAAAACATTGGCTTACAGCATTACTATTATGTTGGTTTTTAGGATTTTTAGGAATTCATCGTATGTATGCTGGTAAAATAGGTTCAGGATTTTTACAATTATATTGGACTGTAATTGCAGGATTAGTAACATATATGAATGTATATTTAGGAATAGCATGCTTTGTAGGTGTAGGTGCTGTTGTAGTAAATGATTTCGTTCTTATTGCAATGAAAAAATTCAAAGATTGTTATGGTAGAGAAATTTCAGAAGAAAAAATTGGATAATTTTTAAGATTTAAATAGTAGGAGCTTGAAAAAGCTCTTATTTTTTATTATAAATTGTATAAAAAATTTTTAAAATTAAATATTAAAAATATAGACATTTGTTTTTTTATGTTGTATTATATTAATTATAAAAAATATTAAAAGGTAACATAGTTTAAATGAAAATGTCATTATTATGTATGCCTAAAAAGAAAGGAATGAATATTTTATGAAAAAGAAAATTTTAAATGTACTTTTAATTTTTACTTTATTTATAAGTTTAGTTTTACTTACTGCTTGTGGAGAAACTAAAGAAAATGATGAAAAGAAAACATCAAAAAATGCTACAGATGGAAAAGAAATTATAAAGGAGTTTGAAAAGTGCATAGAAGAAAAAGATGAAAAGAAAATTACAAAATTATTTAATTTAAAAGATATAGAAAAGTTTTTAAGTGAAGAATATGATGAAGATGATGTAGAAGCTGGTTTTAAATATGTATTTGAAAATGATATGCTAGAATATAAAATAAATAAAATTACAAAAGTTGAAAGTAAAGAAGATATGGAAGAAATATTAGATACAGAAATCAGTGATGAAGACTCTTCAGAATTTCAAGAACATTTAAAAAATTATTCGATTTATTATGTGAATGTTGATGTTAACGGACAAGAAACTCAAGATATGTTTGCAATTGATGAAGATGATGGAGAATATTCAATTATTTATTGTGGTATTTTAGAATTTTGTCTTAGTGCTAGTTATTTAAATGATATGAATTCAAATCTATCAAAACAAGAAATTGCAATATTTAATGCTGATTTTGAATTATACGAAGGAACTCAAAGAGGTTCAAATGTAAAAGTTTTAGTTCAAAATGTAATAACAAGCAATAGCTCAAATGAATCACACATAATTGAAATAAATTATAATGATAGTATAGCAAAAGATATTACAGAATTAAAAAATATTAGTAATAATATTTCAAGTACTAAGAGTTATTCTGTAGAATTTGAAAAAGATAAAGATGGATATATTAATGAAATAATAATAGAGGAAGAATAATATTTTATAAAAATAGCAGGGGCTGAAGTGTATTACAGATGTTTTGTTTAACATTTGTAAGCATTTCATATATCTGCTATTTTTATTATGTATAATTTTTTATTAAAATAATTAGTTTATCATAATAAAATTAATTAAAAACAAAAATTTGATGTATCAAACAATATATTTTAATTTTATATAGAATAAATCATGAATAATGAATTTAATCAAAATAATTTAATCAAATAATTAATCAGATAATTAATTAAAATAATTTAGTTAAAATAATTAGTCAAATAGTTAAATAATTAAGCCAAAATAATTAATCAAATTTTTAATAGAATTATTAAATAATGATTAAATTTAATAATAAAAATGCTGATTGGTAAAAAATAATTGGGATTAAAAAAATAAAAGTAATGTAAGTAATAAAAATACCTAAATTAATTGAAAAATAAGGTTGTTTTTTACAAAAAATTGATATATAATAAAAAATATTTTTTTAGCGTATGTAATGTTTTAGAACTTAAATAAAAATGATTGGAGTGATAAAAATGTCTATTAGTAAAGAAGAGATTATTCACATTGCAAAACTTGCAAGTCTTAATTTATCAGAAGAAGAAATAGAAAGATATACTAAAGATATGCAAGAAATTTTAGAATTTGCAAATACAGTAAACAATGTAAGTACAGATGATGTTAATGAAACAATAGGCGCAAATGGTTTATATAATGTTTTTAGAAAAGATGAAATAAAACAAATTATAGAAAAAGAAGAACTATTAAAGAATGCACCAAGTCAAGATGAAGGAATGTTTAGAATTCCTAAAGTTATAAATTAGAAAGTATTTATTTTTAAGTAAATAAAAAATATATTTATTTTACTTTGAAATAAAAATTATAAAAATTAGAAATTAATTAATTTTTATAAAAATAGTTTGAGGAGGAAGTTTAATGGAACTTTATGAATATACAGTACATGAATTAGCCGAGAAACTTGCTTCAGGAGAGATTACTTCTGAAAGTTTGGTAAAAAGCTACTTTAATAGAATAAAAGAAAAAGATGAACAAGTAAAAGCATATGTTTTGCTATTAGAAGAAAGTGCTATAAAAAAGGCTAAAGAAATAGATGAAAAACGTAAATCAGGAGAAAAATTAGGAAAATTTGCAGGTATACCAATTGGAATTAAAGATAATATGTGTATCAAAGATACAAAAACAACTTGTAGTTCAAAGATGTTAGAAAATTTTGTTTCTCCTTATGATGCGACAGTTATCGAAAAATTAAATGATGAAAATATGATATATATTGGAAAATTAAATATGGATGAATTTGCAATGGGAGGTTCTACAGAATATTCAGCATTCTTTAAAACTCATAATCCATGGAATTTAGATACAGTACCAGGAGGTTCATCAGGAGGTTCTGCAGCAGCAGTTGCAGCTGATATAGCTCCTTGGACTCTTCGGAAGTGATACAGGAGGAAGTATTCGTCAACCAGCAGCACTTTGTGGTGTTGTAGGTTTAAAACCTACTTATGGATTAGTATCAAGATATGGATTAGTTGCATTTGCTTCTTCTCTTGACCAAATTGGTCCTATTACAAAAGATGTTACAGACTCTGCTAATTTATTAAATTTAATTGCTGGTCATGATAATAAAGATTCTACTTCTGTAAATATTCCAAAAAAAGATTATACCCAATTTTTAAAAAATGATGTTAAAGGTATGAAAATTGGACTTCCAAAAGAATATATTGGAGAAGGCATAAATGAAGAAGTAAAAGAAGCAATTTTAAATGTTGCTAAAAAATATGAAGAGATGGGTGCTATTGTAGAAGAGTGTTCATTAGATGTTGGAAAATATGCAACTGCAGTTTATTATATAATAGCTTGTGCTGAGGCTAGTTCAAATTTAGGGAGATTTGATGGAATTAGATATGGTTATAGAACTGAAAAATTCGATAATTTAAAAGATATATACAAAAATTCTAGAAGTGAAGGATTTGGACCAGAAGTAAAAAGAAGAATAATACTTGGAACTTATGTATTATCATCAGGTTACTATGATGCATATTATAAAAAAGCTCAAAAAGTTAGAACAGTTATTAAAAATGCTTATGATGAGTTATTTAATAAATATGATTTATTGCTAACACCAACATCACCTACAACAGCATTTAAAATTGGAGAAAAATCTACTAATCCATTAGAAATGTATTTAGCAGATATTTGTACAGTTCCAGTAAATATTGGAGGACTTCCAGGGATGAGTGTTCCTTGTGGTGTTGATTCAAAAGGTTTACCAATAGGCTTCCAATTAATAGCAAATAGTTTTGAAGAAGAAAAGATTTTTAGAGCAGCATTCACTTATGAACAAAATAGCAATTTTAGAGAAACTTATAAACCAACATTTAAAGGAGGTAACATATAATGGCAAAAGAAGATTATGAAGTTATTATAGGTTTAGAAGTTCATTGCGAGCTTTCAACTAAAACCAAAATTTTTTGCTCTTGTCCTACTGAATTTGGTGGGGAGCCAAATTTACATTGTTGTCCTGTTTGTATGGCACTTCCAGGAAGTTTACCTGTTTTAAATGAGAAAGTAGTTGAATATGCTGTTAAAGCTGGACTTGCTACAAATTGTTCAATTGCTAAAAATAGTAAGAATGATAGAAAAAATTATTTTTATCCAGACTTACCAAAATCATATCAGATTTCTCAATTTGATTTACCTCTTTGTTATGAAGGACAAGTTAATATAGATATAGGAGATGGTGAAAAAACAATTAGAATTGAGAGAATTCATATAGAAGAAGATGCAGGAAAATTAAATCATGATGATTATGGTAGAGGTAGTTTTGTTGATTTAAACAGAGCAGGAGTTCCACTAATTGAAGTTGTTTCTAAGCCAGATTTGAGGTCAAGTTTAGAAGCTGAAGCTTATCTTAGAAAATTAAAATCAATATTTGAATATATAGAAATTTCAGATTGTAAAATGCAAGAGGGTTCACTAAGAGCGGATGTTAATGTTTCTGTTAGAAAGAAAGGTACAGAAAAGCTTGGAACTAGAACTGAAATGAAAAACATGAGTTCATTTAGAAGTATAGTAAGAGCTATTGAATATGAAGCAAATAGACAAATTGAAGTAATAGAAGAGGGAGGAACAATTTCTCAAGAAACTTTAAGATGGGATGATGTATCTGGAAAAACATTTTCAATGAGAGATAAAGAAGATGCCCAAGATTATAGATATTTTCCAGACCCAGATTTAGCACCAATTATTTTATCAGATGAGTATATAGATAATATAAGAATTGGACTTCCAGAACTTCCAGAAAGCAGAAAGAAAAGATATTTAAATGATTATGAATTATCTGAAAAAGCTTCTGAATTTGTTACAAGTTCTAAATATTATTCAAATTTATTTGAAGATGCAATAAAAGTTTGCAATAATCCTAAATCAGCTAGTAATTGGATCATGTCTGACATTGCAAGAATTTTAAATGAAAAAGAACAAGAACCAGATGAAATTCCATTTAGTGGTGAAAATTTAGGCGAACTTGTAAAATTAATTGACGATGGAAAAATTAGTTCTGCAATAGCTAAAAAAGTTTTGGTAGAAATGTTTGAAACCAATAAAAAGCCTTCAGTTATAATAGAGGAAAAAGGATGGATTCAAATTTCAGATGAAGGTGCTATTAAAGAAGTAGTACTTAAAATATTATCAGAAAATCCTCAATCAATAGCAGATTATAAAGCAGGAAAGGATAAAGCTTTAGGATTTTTAGTAGGTCAGGCGATGAAAGAAACTAAAGGAAAAGCAAATCCACAAATGCTTAATAAATTGTTTATTGATGAATTAAAAAAATAAATTTTTATAAAGTATAGTTAAACCCCAGAAAGTTCTTCTGGGGTTTTAAAATACTTTGATATAATTCTTTATATTAGATGTAATTTCAAATTAAATAAAATTCTTATTATATCAATTTAACATTTATTATTAGTTATGCTTGTAAATTTTATTATTTAATAATAAATATTTATTTTTTTATGAGCCCTTTATTAAGTCCATTAAAAAACATTCCAAAACAAAAAGAGCAAACGCCAGCTAAAAGTCCAGCTTTAAATAAAGATATACTTATTGTATATAAAGCACTATTTATGTAAAATTTCAAAAAAATGTATAGACCTATAATACCAATTAATGAAATAAAAAATGAAATATACTCAAATTTTATTATTAAATCAAAACTTTTTTTATCTAAATTAGAAATGATATTTTTCATATGAAAACCTCCAAATCAAAATTGTTATAAACTAATACTATAATAACATTTAAAATTCTATAATTCAAAGGTAATATTTGTAACTTTTAGTTATAGATTTACATAAAATATAAACAAAGGAGGGATAAAAATGTGCTCAAATAGATGTATGTGTAATGATTTTAATAATTCTAATAATTACAGCAATGTAAATAGCAGTAGTTTTAATAGTTATAATAATGATTTAGGTAGAGGATATTCTTCTACTAATTATAATTCAAGTAATATGAATTATGGAAATGCTTATGTTCCATATCAACCTTTTACTTCAGTATTTTCACCAGCAGAGGGGTTAGCAAATGGAACAATGTTTCCTGAATTAGTTAGTTCATACTGTCCAAATCAATCATTAGAAGTTATGAACTATTTAAAATATAATAGAGGAGGTTGCTGTAGATAATGGGATGTGAAGATAATAATATGACAAGACAAATGCTAATGCAAAAAATTATGGAATATAAATTTGCTATTAATGATATGGCATTATTTTTAGATACACATCCTTGTGACGAGAAAGCTTTAAAATATCACAATGAGTATGTATGTGAATTTAAAAAGTTAAAAGAACAATATGAAAATGAATATGGACCATTAAGTATTGAAGCAGAAGTAGAGTCATGGGATAAATGGGTATTTGAAAAATGGCCATGGGAAGGAGAGGTAAAATAGAATGTGGACTTATGATAGAATGTTACAATATCCTATAAATATAAAATGTAGAGATCCAAAGTTAGCTAAAGTAATAATTAGCCAATATGGAGGGCCAGATGGAGAACTTGGAGCTTCACTTAGATATTTATCTCAAAAATTTTCAATGCCAGATAAGGTTTCAAAAGCAATTTTAAATGATGTTGGAACTGAAGAATTAGCCCATTTAGAAATGGTAGGAACTTTAGTTCATCAACTGAATAGTTAATGATACCCCCAGAATTAAAGTAGGGGGTATAAAGTAATTTCAAAGCTGTTTTCTGTATGAGAACTAGGATTTTTGTAGTATTCAATTTTTTTTAAACAAGATTTTAGTAATTTATTTTTTTGTGCTGTATTTGCATGAGGATAAACTTCAATGACTTTTTCTATGTTAGGTATAATATTTTCTTTTCTGTCAAGTAAACTTTTATAATTTGAATTTAAAGATTCTAGTTCATTTATTTTACAATTTATTTCACTTATTTTTTTTGCAAGAGTGTTACTTCTTTCAAAAAAAGTTTCATCATCATAGATTCCACGTTCTAAAAGATCGTATAATTTACTTTTTTGAGAGGAGGTTTGGGTTAATTCATCATATAATTGTTGAATTTGTTTGTTTGTGTTTTCGATTAATCTATTTGTTTCTATTTTTGCATATGGAGATTTTAAATCTAATTTATATTTATCTAATAATTTTTTTAACAACTCAAAAACTTTTTCTTCAACTATATTTAGTCGACTAGAAGCTACATTGTTGCATTTTCTGCAAATTAATCCAACATATGCACTTTTCCTTGTAGATTTTCTTTTCATTGTATTTCCACAAACTTTACATTTAATTAATCCTGATAAAGGATTTTTTAATTCTAAATCTTTTTTTGTTCTTGTGTCTGCAAGTTGGTTGTTTTTATGAATAGTTTGCGCTTTTTCAAAAATTTCATCTGAAATTATTGCTTCATGTATTCCTTTTACTACATAGATATCTGGATTAGGATTTAAGTCCTTGGCAATTTTTCCACTTGGATTTCTTCTTTTTAAATATTTTTTATCTGTATATTGTATTTTTCCTGCATATTTAACATTTGTTAAAATATGATGTAGGGAAGACTTTGACCATGTACTGCCTTCTTTTGGTTTTAGATTTAAGTTTTGAAGTGTATTTGCTATTTCTCCAAGATTTTTACCATTGATATACATTTCAAAAATCAATTTTACAGTTTCAGCATCTTTATTCGGCTTCAAAGAACACCCTTTACCTTTTAGTTTATAAATATCATATCCAAAAGGGGCTTTTCCTACATGTTTACCTTCTTTTACAGAAGATATAGTACCATTGTGCAATCTTCTTTTTATAGAATTATATTCTCTTCTAGACATAAACAAGCCAAATTCAAAGTATTCTTCATCAAATTCGTTGTTTGGATTATACTCTTTTGTTGGAGTTATTATTTTAGTTCCAGAATATTTGAATGTTTCAGATACAATTCCTTGATCTAAAGTATTACCTCTAGCAAGTCTTTCAACTTCAACAACTAATACACCAGCCCACATGCCAGATTCTACATCTTGAAGCAATTCTTGCATAACTGGACGAGCTGATATACTATCTCCTGAAACGATTTCACGATATATTTTACTAATTATTAAATTCATTGATTTAGCTAAATCTAACATCATTTTTTCATGTCTAGCTAAAGTTTCACCAGCCCCAAGCATTTCAGCTTCTTCATCTTTTCTAGATTTTCTTAAATAAATACAGTACTTTTCCATATTAGAATTTATTTGTTTGTTCATAAAAAATACCTCCAAATTTTATAAATATTTTTAATAAACACTTGAAAATTTGAAAGTATTTGGTTATAATACAAATACAATCACTTTATAAGTGTTTGAGTGGGAAAGAAATTTGTGTGTCGTTTCGCAAAAATTAAACACAATTTCTTTTCTTTTTTATTATATTAAATTAAAACTTATGTTTTGTCAATAATTATTTTCCTGGTTTAAACTTATGTCCACAATTTAAACAAGTTATTAGTACATTATTTCTACCAATATTACCAGCTCCTAGTCCAACAGCAGAACCTACTAAGCCAAATGGAGCAAGTGTTGCTCCTAAAGCACCTTTTACAACTCCATATCCTTTTTTATTTGCAGATAAGCTAGTAGAACCACATTTTGGACAACAAGCTATTGCATTTTGCTTATTTTCTGTAATTCTTTGTTTTGCTTGAAATTTAGGAGATGCCATTTGCTGTTCTTGTACTCTAGCTTGATATTGATCATATGCTTGTTGCTTTTTTTCTGTATATGCTTTTCCAGCAGCGGTTTGTAAAAAGTCAAAATATTCTCTATCTATATTTTTTACAAATTTTGGTGTGATAATAAGTACAAAAAGAAGTACTATAAATAAAATTAAAGAAAAAATTGGTTTAATGAATAGCATTGCAATTATGCTAGATATTAAAAGTAAATTAATAAATCCAATAATTCCATGGAATAAATTATATTTTTTTATTACATCTTTACTGTTAGTATTTTTTCTTTTATTCTTAATAAATATCCACATTTAGGACAATAGTTTTCTTCTGCATCAACAGTAACATTTCTTCCACAACTTTTACAATATTTTATCATATAAAATTCTCCTTCTATTTTAAAATTAGATTTTTGATTAATAGTAATATGTCTAATGAATATTAAAAAAATATAAATAGTATAAATACTATTTTAGTAACAATCTATCATATTATTTTCTTTATAATATTCATAAGCCATTTTTACTAATTCTCGAATTCGACATAAGTCTAACATTTTCTTAAAAAAATATATAATTTTATATATCTTTTTTTTCTTCATCTTTTTTATTGTCTTTGAGGATAACCTCAAGTAAAGCTTTAATTTGTTCTTTTTGTTTTTCGGTAGGTGGGGTGTAATCTTTCATGCTAAATCCTATCTTAATTAATTCTTCATTAATAGAATCTTCTTGTTTAGAGTTTCTAATATTTGATTTTCCAAGTAAATAGTCTATTGAAACATCAAAAAATTCTGATAGCTTTGATAAAGTATCAGTACTCATATCTCTTAACCCTTTTTCATAATTGCTAATTGTTTTTTGGCTAACACTTAATATTTTAGCTAAATCTTCTTGTAACATATTTTTTTCTTCTCTTAATAGTTTTA
The DNA here is from genome assembly GCA_022790975.1 of Clostridia bacterium. Classification (GTDB taxonomy): domain Bacteria; phylum Bacillota; class Clostridia; order TANB77; family CAG-508; genus Scatovivens. The sequence continues at coordinate 49,067 of JAAVYF010000013.1, forward strand.
GTCTATTCATAATTACCCAACCTTAAATAATATATTAATATTATAGAACAAAAAGTTCATTATGTCAATTTTTTTTATTTAAATATTACTACAGAGAGTAAACAAAGAACAAAGAGGTATAAAAACTTTAAAAAAAGTATTGACACAGAACAAAAAGTAGTATAATATAAAGATGTTCTAAGAACAAAATGTACTAAAAAAGGAGGGCAAAAATGTCATTTAAAGATATTAGAATTAAAGCAAACCTAACACAAAAAGAATTAGCAAATAATACTGGTTTAAGCATTAGATACATTTCTTTACTCGAAAAACATCAAAGAAATCCAAGTGATAAGACTAAATTGATACTAGCAAAAGCTTTGGGAGTATCACCTGTTGAAATTTTTTTAATTTTTAATAGTACAGAATGTTCTAAAATTAAAGCGTAGAAAAGAGGTGAAAAAACTTGAAAGAACTTATTGGAAAATATGGTGGATATATTATAGGTTTTTTTATTATTCCAATAATTAAATTAATTATCTATATATTTCATGGCACCTTCAAAGGCTCCCAACATAAGAAAAGAAGAAAAAAATATAGTAATAAGAAGAGAACCAAATACAAATGGAAATTTAAGTTGTAAATTATTACATATCATAATAAGAATTGTAATACAAGAAAAAGACGAACATTTAAAACAGATATTAAATTGTTTTTTTAATAATTCTTTAGGGTAAAGTTTATTGGAATGATTTGGATTTGTATTGCTTGGCAATTCATGTAAGTAGTTTTTTATGTATTTAACAACTTTACAAAATATTATCCAAACAATATTTCCTATAATAACTTGAACTAACCAATTATTTAATAATTCCATGATATTAATGACCTTCTTTCTCAAATAAGATAGGTTGATTATACAATAATAAACTACAAAATTCAATAAAAATTATATAAGGGGTGAAAAAATGATTTTAGAAAAAGAAAAAAACAATAAAAATTGCGAAACGACACACAAGTATACAAGCTTAAATGAATAAAATTTAAAAGAGGTGATTTAAATGATAACGAAAGAAATGAAAATTGGAGATGTAAAAGTATTAGTAGATGATACTTACATAGCAAAAACAGAAGAAGAGAGACAACAACGCTACGAGATTTTTAATTCAATTGGTTGTGAAATAATTAATAGCTCTAAATAGAGCTAGGAAAGGACAAGCAAATAAATTTAAATTAGGAGGTACAAAAGATGTTTGTAGGCGATAGAGTAAGAAATGCAATAGAAGATGACATAGGAAAAGGAACTATAACAATGATTAAACTATATGATGATGGACAAGTGGGTTATGGAGTAATTTGGGATAATCCAAATGAAACTAAAATTAAGTGGTATTCTGAAGAAGAATTAAAAGTAGAGGAGGACTAAAGAATGATATTAAAAATTTTATTAATAATTATGATTATAATGATGATTTTAGTAAACAGAGAGTTAAGAAAGCAACTTGAAAACTCAAGAGAAATTAATCGAAGTTTAAGAAGAAATGAAAGGACATTTAAAAGTATGTTAGATAGAATTAATTTTAAAAGTAAAACTGCTTATAAAGAGGATATCTGGAAGAGCCACAAGGCTTTAAAAGAAATCGAAAAAATATCAGATTACAAAAATAAAGCACTAGATTCCGACTACCAATCTAAAATCTAGTACTTTATAAAAATTCTAAATTAAATTAATACATTTATATTTTAGTGCAAAAATGTCGAAATGTCAAATGAAAAATGAAGAAAGAAGAAAAAACAAATGAATATAAATAATAATTTACAAATATTTAAAAATGAGAGATTTGGAGAAATCCAAATAATTCAGGAAAATAATAAATATGAATTTGAAGCAACTGGAATAGCAAAAATATTAGGTTATTCAAATCCTCATAAAGCTATAATTGACCATTGTAAAAAAGATGGACTAACGAAACGTGAGGTCATAGATAGACTGGGAAGAAAACAAGAAAAGAATTTTATAAGTGAAGGCAATTTATATAGATTAATTACACATTCAAAGTTGCCAGAAGCAGAGAAATTTGAAAAGTGGGTATTTGATGAAATTTTACCATCAATAAGGAAAACAGGAGGCTATATAGCTGGAGAAGAAAATTTGAGTGAAGATGAATTAATTGCAAAAGCGTTAGTCATGGTTAATAAAAAACTAGAACTTAAAGAGAAACAGTTGCAAGAGCAAAAACCAAAAGTACTATTTGCCAATTCTGTAGAAGCTAGTAAAACTAGCATTTTGATAGGAGAACTAGCAAAAATGATAAAGCAGAATGGTCATGATATAGGACAAAACAGGCTGTTTGAGTGGCTAAGAAATAATGGATATTTAATAAGCAGAAAGGGAACTGACTATAATATGCCTACTCAAAAAGCAATGAATTTAGGACTTTTTGAAATAAAAGAAACAACAATAAGTCATTCTGATGGTCATGTAAGCATTAGTAAAACAGCTAAAGTTACTGGAAAAGGACAAGTTTATTTTGTAAACAAATTCTTAAATTAAGAAAGGAAGAAGTTTTATAAAACATGAATTGTAAACATATAAGAAAACGTAGTTATAAGAATCAGATATATTTTTACTGCATTTTGAAAGAAAAAAACATAGATATTTCAAAATGTAGTATTTGTAAGAAAAAAGATTATAAAAAATATAAACCAATATCAAAAGTGAGCAAAAAGCAAGCAAAAGAAGAAAGAGAAAGAAAAAGTATTTTTACTGATGATATGAAATATTGCTTTTATTGTAAAAAATTTAAAAACATAGAAATAAAAAAGGATGATATTCATGAGATTTTTGGTGGGAGAAATAGAACAAGAAGCAAAAGAGCAGGTTTTGTAGTTCCTTTATGTCGAAATTGTCATGAAAATGAGGAAATATTGAAAGAACTAAAAATATACGCCCAAAAAGAATTTGAAAAAACAAATAGTAGGAGCAATTTTATAATTCTTTTTGACAAAAGTGTATTAAAGTAGGAGGTTACAAATGATAGAAAAATTAGAAGATTTAGAAAAAACTGAAAAAGAAAGGCTCTTAAAAACAAATATAAAAGAGTTAGAGAAAACAAAGAAAGAAGAAAAAACAAAAGAAGCTATAAATAGCTAGAAAGGAAATTTGCATGAATGATATTAAAGGTTTCACTTTTTTTCAAAGTTATTATGAAGCTTTGAAAGATGTGTCTGTTGAAGATAGAAAAGAAATTATAAATGCAATTCTAGAATTTGTTTTTGAAGATAAAGAACCTGTTTTTACTGGTTCGAATAAAGCAATTTGGACACTAATTAAACCAAATTTAAAAACAAGTAAAAACAAATCAAAATCAAAACAAAATCAAAATGAAATCAAATCTAAATCAAATGAAAAAGAAGAACAAAACAAAAATGCGTCAGAAGAAAGTCAAGCTGAGCTGAGTGACCTCCATGATAAGGATAAGGAAGAGGATAAGGATAAGGAAAAGAATATGGATAAGGATGATGGAGATGATGTATTAAAATATTATGAAAAAAATATAGAAAAGATATGTCCAGCAACAACAGAAACCCTCTCCGAATTAAGTAAAACAAACTCAACAGAGCTAATGAAGAAAGCAATAGATATTGCAGTCCTCCGAGGGAAAAAGAATTTAGATTATATACAAGGTATCCTTAAAAGCTGGAAAGAAAAAGGCTATAAAACTTTATTAGAGGTAGAAAAAGAGCAGGAAAACCCTAAGCAAAAAAACAAACAAAGTCACAGTTTTCAAAATGATGTGAACAATGTAGAAACGGAGGCTTTATATGATAACTAGTCAAAAAATAGATGAATGGATAAATAGAGCTAAAATCGAGAAGTTTGAGCAATACAAAGAGAATGAGTCAAAAAGCTATTTAGTTAAAAACACAAAAAAAGAAAAGCTTTATGATTACTATATTTGCGATTATTGTAGATTACCAATTAAGTTTTATCCAAATCAAAAGAGTTATGAAAGAGAAGGAGGAAAAGCAACAATTCCAAATTCATTAATAGGAAAAGGAAATATAATTATTATGGCTCATAATCGTTGTATAAAGTCGCTAATAAAAGAAGTAGAAGAAATTTTAGGGAGAAATTAAAAATTATGGATATTGAATTTAAAGACAAAGAAAGTCAGGAGCTGTACGATTATTATAAAAGCTTATATTTAGAGGACTAAAGAAAAAATAATGTAAATATTTGGAAAGTGGGTGAAAAATGAAATCTTTAAAACTTTTAGAGGAAATAAATAAAATCTTGATAGATGCAAATAAAAGATGTGATATAGCGTTTAAAAATGTAGGAGAATGTGACAAAGTTAGAGGAGATTTAGAACATGATTTATTAAATAAATACAAAGATATGAAGGCTAAAGAAAAGAGAAAGTTTACAGACGAATTGTTTGAAAGTCTTGTGGAAAGGCATAATCAAAAATATGAATTTAGAGAATTAGAAATATTGAAAGAATTATATAATACTCCTTTAAAATTAGAAACAGCTATTAATACTGCTATAAATAAGCTAAGAAAATTAAATCAAGAACAAGAAACACCAATATATTATAAAAGAGCAAGTAGAAATAAAGGCGAAAAAATTATAGTAAAAGAAATTAATTAGGAGAGCAAAAGAAAAAGATGGATTGTGATAATGAAGAAATTTTGTATAGTAAGAACAAAGATAAAATTGAAAAAATAGAATATGCTATTGGGGTTTTTGAAAATATTGAAGACTATTTAGTACCAGGTTCAAATATGTTTAAAGCTGTAAAAATAGCAGATGAAATTTTAAAAGAACAAATAAAAAATCTAAATTAGACAATAATATAACATGAAAGGAAGTTTTCATGAAAAAATTTAAAATTTTTAATACAGAAATTAAATATGATGAAGAAAATTTAATAGTTTTAAATTCATATAAAGTTAAATCAAAAAAAGAAATGATTTTAATAATAAGGCTGTTTGAACAAAAAGCAGGTTTTGAAAGTTCTAAAGATTTAGATACCATGGTTAAAAAGTGGACAACTTTTAATAGATTATATAATTTAGGACTTTTCAGAAAAAGAACTAAGAATTGTAATTTGGAATCAGAGGATAGTTTATTAAAATCAATAATTTATGAAATTTTAGGAGTTTAAAATGAAAGAATTAAAAGGTATTTGTAAGAAGTGTTTAGGATGCAATAGATTGAATAACGAAAATTTTGAGGGTGTAGAAGATTGTGAGTATTTTATATCAGAAAAAATTGAATAGAAAAGGAGAAAAAAGATGGGTAAAAAAATAATAGCTTATAAAGGTTTTAATAAAGATATGACTTGTAGAGATTTTCAATATGAAGAGGGAAAAACTTATACAATGGAAGAAAAACCAAAAGCTTGTGATAAGGGATTTCATGTATGTGAATATCCACTGGACTGTTTGGGTTATTATAATCCAGCAGAAAGTATATATCATCAAGTAGAAATTTTAGGAGATATTGATAAAGATAATGAGGATAGTAAAATTTCAACTAATAAAATTAAGATTGGAGCAAAAATTGATATAGCTGGGTTAGTAAAAGCAAGTATAGATTATACAAGTAAAAGAGCAAAAAAAGTGAAAGGGAGTTCTACAAAAAAGAATTATGGAGCAAGTTCAACGACTGGATACTGTGGAGCAAGTTCAGCAACTGGAGATTATGGAGCAAGTTCAGCAACTGGAAACTGTGGAGCAAGTTCAGCAACTGGAAACTGTGGAGCAAGTTTAACAACTGGAAAAAGAGGAAAATCATCAACTGAAAATGAAACAGCAATAGCAGTGGCTTGGGGACATGAAGGAAAAGCAAAAGGAGTTCTAAACTCATATATAGTTTGTGCAGAATGGCACTATAATGACGATACTTGGGAGTGGAAATTTGTTCAAGCTAAAATGGTTCAAGTTGATGGAAAAAAAAATAAAAGAAAATACATATTATCAGTTAATAAATGGGGAATTTGTAGAGGTGGAAGATGATTAATATTAAAATTGGAAATATATTAAATTGCAAAGAAGATATAATATGTCATCAAGTAAATGCAGATGGACTTATGGGAGGAGGGTTAGCAAGGCAACTTGCTAATCAATATCCAGATTTAGAAAAGGAATATAGAAAATTTTGTAAACACTATAAAAATGATTATGAATATTTAAAAGGTACAGCATATATGTTAGCACTTTCATCAAAAAATAATGAAAGTAAATTTATAGTCAATATTTTTAGTCAAAAGCCAAATTTTGATACAGATTATGAAGCTATGCAAAAAGCTTTAGAAAAAGTAAGGAAATATGCTGAAGAACATAAACTAAGTGTAGCAGTTCCGTTTAAAATGCGGTTGTGGAATTGCTAATGGTGAATGGAATATAGTTTTAGATGTAATAAACAAAGCGTTTAAAGGATATGAGGTTACAATTTATAAATTGGAGGAAAAATTATAAATGATTAAATTATCAGACTGTGAAATTTACATTATGCATGTAATTTGGACTAATGAAGAAACAACATCTTTTGATATTCTAGATAAGGTAAAAGAAGATAAAAAACTATCAGAAAAAACAGTAAGAACATTACTTGCTAGAATGGTAAAGAAAAAAGCTATATATATAAGTTCAAAAACAGGTAAAACTTATACTTATAAACCATTAATTGATAAAAATGAATTTTTAAGAGTTGAAATAGATAAATTTTTAGAAATTCATCAGATGAGTAAAGAAGAATTGATGTGGAGGTTGAACAAATGAATATTGAAAAAGGAGATTATGTAAGAACTAAAGATGGATTTATAGAAAAAGTAAGAAAAGTTGTATGTAAAAATTATCCAATAAAAGGATTAGCAGGTTCTATAATTTGTGATGATGAAATTGGTACTATAATAGAACAAGAAAAAATATTAAAACATAGTAAAAATATAATAGATTTAATAGAAGAAGGCGACTATGTAAATGGAATGCTAGTAAGAAAAGGAAAAGTAGCAAGTGGAGAAGAGAAACTTCTTATAGGAAATTATATTATACATGGTATGGCTTTAGAAGTAGTAAATATTAAATCAATAGTAACAAAAGAACAATTTAAATCAGTAGAGTGTGAGGTGTAAAAATGAGAAGGTTTTTTTGCTTATTTGAGCAAAGTGGAACTTTTAAAAATGAGTTCAAAAAATTAGAATATGAAGCTTTTGATTATGATATAAAAGACGAATTTGGAGAAACAGACTATGTATGTGATTTATTTGTAGATATAGAAAGTGCTTACAATAATAAAGAAAGTATTTTTGATGATATCCAGGAAACTGATACTATATTAGCATTTTTCCCATGTATTCGTTTTGAAAACCAAATTGAAATGCACTTTAGAGGTACTTGTTTTTCTTTAAATAAATGGACTGATGAGCAAAAATTAGAGTATGATTTAAAGTTACATAGAGAATTGTCAGAATTATATGAACTTGTTACTAAACTAGCAATAGTCTGTTTAAGAAGAAAAATACCTTTAATAATCGAAAATCCATATTCAGCAACGCATTATTTAACTAAGTATTGGGCTATTCCAAGTTCAATAATTGATAAAGACAGAACTAAAAGAGGAGACTACTTTAAAAAGCCAACACAATATTGGTTTATAAATTGTAAACCAAAACAAAATTTAATTTTAGAGGCTTATAATATTGATAATAAAAGGGTAAAAGATATTGTGAATACTAATCCAGGCATAGAAAGAAGTTTAATAAGCAAAGAATACGCTAGTAGATTTATTAGAGAATTTATTTTGGAAGAGGTGTAAAATATGAAAAAAATAATTATAAAAACGTTGAAGTTAAAAGAAATGTTAAATAACGTAAAAAATGCAGTTTCAAAAGATGAAAGAAGACCTGCATTTGGAGGAATACTTTTAGAAGCAACAGGAAAAAGATTAACAATGACAGCTTGTGATGGCTATAAACTTTTTACAAGTAGTTGTGAATTGCTAGAAGGTAGCAATTTTTCAATAATAAGTCCAGTTTTTAATATATTTGGAGATTTAAAAGAAAATACAATAATTGAAATAGATAATGAAGAAGAGTTTATAACTTTTGATTTTGGAAATGTAAAAATTAGCTACAAAATTATAAAAGACAATTTTATAGAATGGAGAAAATTACTTGAAAGAAAAGAAGAATTTTCAATAAGATTTAATCCAAAATTCTTGAAACAAGCACTTACAAATACAAATGGTGCTATAGAAATGTTTTTTGCTGGAGATAGAGATGCAGTCATAATAAAAGAAATAGAAAAAGAAAATAATCAGAAATACATTCTACCGATAGCGAAACCAAAATAAAGAGAGGTATAACATGAAAAAAGAATATGCAATATATAAAGGTGAAAAAGAGATATTTGTTGGAACAATAGAAGAATGTATGAAACATTTTGGAGTAAGAAGAAAAACAGTTTATTATTGGGCTTGTCCAGCAAATATAAGAAGAGCTGATACTGGAGAAAGACCAGGAAGAAAAAAACGAAAGAAAGAACGTTCAGGAGTTAAAGTAGCTGTACGTTTGTGGGAGTTGTAAAATGAAAGTAGATATTTACAATATAAATAAAAAATACAATATCATTTACGCAGATCCTCCATGGAGTTATAAAGATGTACATAGTTTCAATAAAATGCGGAGGAGGAGTAAGTAAACATTATAAAACAATGCAAAAAGAAGAAATTGAGAAGATGGGAATTGTAATACAAAAAATAGCTGCAGAAAATTGTCTACTATTTATGTGGGCAACATTTCCTAACTTAAAGGAGGCTTTACAAGTAATAGAAAAGTGGGGATTTACCTATAAGACTTTGGGCTTTAGTTGGATAAAAACCAATCGAAAAAATAAAAAGCCATTTTTTGGAATAGGGTTCTACACAAAATCAAATTGTGAAGTTTGTTTGATAGGTATAAAAGGAAAACCAGGACAATTGATAAAATCTAATAATGTAAGTAGTTGTATTATATCTGAAAGGCGAGAGCATAGCAGAAAACCAGATGAAGCAAGGGAAAGAATAGAAGAATTAGTTGGAGATGTTCCAAAAATTGAACTATTTGCAAGACAAGCCTATGAAAATTGGGATTGCTGGGGAAATGAGGTGTAATATGAGTGAAGAAGAAAAGAAAGCAATTGTATATATTAACAAAGATTTAGAAAAAGCAATATATTTAGACTTGCAAATTGTAAATACTGATAGATTTAGTATAGAAACAATATTAAATCTAATAGAAAAACAACAAAAAGAAAATGAAGAACTAAAAAATAAATTAGATATAGCTAATAAGATTATAGCTGAAATGGTAGAATACATTGATATTGAAAAAATGGATTTTCAATGTTCTTCATTATGTGTAAGACCAGGTTGTGAAATCAATTGTATTCAAGAATATTTTAGAAAGAAGGTAGAAGAACATTAAAGATAAAGTATATTTTTTAAAACAAAACAAATATATCAGATTAAAGATAGATAGACCAGCAATGTCTTTTAGAGCTAGTATAGCAATTAATAAATATTATTTTGATGAAAAAGAAAACAGATATTATGAAATAAATTTTGAAACATTCTCCCCTTATGATTATAAAGATGAAGAAGAGGCATTAGAGAAAGCAAAGGAATGGTTAAATAATGAATTTAAAAATTTTCAAGCAGGATTAGTAGAGAAAGTTTAATAAATGAATAAATGTAAATAATACTAACATGGGAAATGAAGAAATATTGAATCTTTGGAAAAAAGGAATTTCAAAAACTGTAATAGCTAAAGAATACCAAAGAGCTTATAACCAAAGAATTAAAGCAATAAGGTCAGAGCTAGTAAATAGACATTGGGGTAATTTTATAAGTTATAGAGAAGCTTTGGCAGTAGTTGAAAAAGTAATATATAAGGAAGTGATTAAAAATGATAAGAACAACAAATGAAGCATGGATAAATGATAAATATTATTATGAAGTAGGATTCTTAAGAGCAAAAGACTGTAACAATGATAAGACTAATTTCAAAAAATCATTACAAGAAGAATTAGGAGAAAATATAGAACTCATTACAGATATACAAGAAGGTTATTATAGAATACAAAAATCGGATTTTTTTGCTAGTAGTGAATATGGAGAATACTGTTATATGCCTTGTGAAAAAGGAAAAGGAGCAACATTATATTATTTTGCAGCTTATGAATTAGTAAAGGAGAACCAGATATGAGTTATAAAGATTTAACAAATGCTAACAAAGCTTTACATTATATAAATGGAACAAAACTTGAAGCTCTAACGCAAAAAATAGCTAGAAATAACACATCAGGATTTAAAGGAGTAAGAGTTAAAAAAGTTAAAGGAATTTTTTATTGGGAAGCCAATATACAATTAGCTAAAAAAAGATATTCTAAAATATTTAAAACAAAAGAGGAGGCAATAAAATGGAGAAGAGAAAAAGAAAAGGAATTATATTATCCATTATTGACAAATTAAGAGATTTATTGAGTCTACATTGTCCAGAGTGTAATGGAAGAATGAAAAGTGAATTTTGGGATATAGAAACAGATAATTTAGTTTATAAATGCACAAAATGTGGAAAGGAATGGTTTTAAATGAATAAAGAACTAGAAGAGGCAAGAAGTATATTGGAAAAAGAAAAAAGTAATATAAATAATTTAATAGAATATTATACTTTTGAAGATTTAGATTATGCTAAAAAATACAGAATGGAAGATTTCAAGAAAGCTATAGAAATAGTATTAAATGAATTAGATGCAATAGAAAAATATTTTAGAAAATAAATTAGAAAAACAGCTTACGAGAATTGATTTTAAGCTATTTTAAAAACAAATCAATATAGTTTATATAGTGAAAAAGGAGTAACAAATGGAATTACCAAAGAATTTTACAAAAAGAGGAAAAAAATATAGATTAGTAAAAGAATATAAATATTATGGCCTATATGAAGAGGAGAAAACAAAGTTTAGAGAATGTTTTGACGCATTTGATTTAGGAATTATGAAAAAGATACCAGGACCAGAAGTTTATTTAAATAAAATACCAGTTATTTAGTTAGGAGGTACATAAGAAATGAATATTAAAGAAGAAAAACTTGAAGAGGCAAAACAAGAATTAAGAGAATATAGAGATAATATTAAATACATAGAAGAAAAGCAAAATGACGCTGAAGAATTGAGAATAAGAATTACAAATACGTCATCAAAGTTAAGTGGAATGCCAAGTGGAAAAGGAGATAATCCTGATAAAGCACCATTCGAAGAAAGTTTAGATAAGATTCATCAAATAGAAGTAGATTGTAATGAAAAGTTAAAAGAACTATTAATAAAGAAATTTGTAGTTGAAAATAAAATAGAACAATTAGAGCAACCGTATAAAAGTATATTATATTTGAAATATATAAGAGGAATAAATTTATATAAAGTATCAGAAGAATTAAATTATAGTTATAGGCATATAAAAAATTTACATCAAGAAGCAATAGAAAAATATGCAAGTTTATAAAATATTGCCCCTTATTTCCTTTAATTGCCCCTTTAAAATATGATATAAATATAATAGAACTATTTACAAAAAGTACACAAAAAGCATTTAGGAAACCTAATTCACAAACCTAGATTGTTTTTTATCAGTTACTAACTTTAATATATAAATAGATTATATCAATTTTGGTATAGTCTATTTTTTATGGAGAAAATATGGAATGTTTGATAACAAATGAAGTATGTCCGAAGAATAATAAAAAATGTAAAATATGCAAATTAAGCGATTGTCAAAATACATTTAAAATTATTGAGGAGGCAGAGAAAATGTGGTTTAAGACAGAAGAACAGAAGTTTCAAGAAGAAATTGGTAAAGAATACCCAGAGTGTAAAGGATGTTCTTTTTTAGTTAAGAGAAATGATAATAAAGTATATTGCTTTTATAGAGTAAAAGAAAGGTGTATATTGAAATGAAAAATATAACTGTTTTAGATAAGATAAGTAACTTAATAGAAAAAACGAATTATAAAACAGCATATATAGAAATACAAACAGATAAAGAGAAATATACACTAGAACTAGAAAAAAGAAATCCAATAGGATTTAGGAGTAAATTAGATGAACATTAATCAAAACATAAATAAATTATTATATGCTTTAAGTCAAAAAGGACAATTCTATAAAATAAATAGTTTTCAATTTTATAACGAAAAGAATAACAAGTATTGTACAAAGTATCAAGTATTAAAAAGAGAACTTGTACCAATAGATGTAGATATAGAATTAGATCTAGAAGAAATTGAATACGAAGAAAAATACAAAGTAGATTATGTATGTTATAGCAAAATAGAAATGATGGAATATTTAGCAGATGAATATAAAGAGATAGGAAGTGAGGCAGATGGAAGATGAAAAAGTAAAAGAATATGATAAATTAACAGAAAAGCAGAAGAGGTTTATTGATTTTTATATAGAAACAGCTAATGCAACTGAAAGTGCTAAAAGAGCAGGTTATAGTGAAAAGACGGCTAAAAATATAGGAGCAGAAAACTTAACAAAACTTAACTTTTTCATTCAAGAGAGATTACAACAATTAGAAAATAATAGAATAGCATCTGCTGATGAAGTTTTAAAGTATTTTACAAAAGTAATGCGTGGAGAAGAAAAAGACCAATTTGGATTAGATGCAGCGTTGAAAGATAGAAATTTTGCTGCTAAATGTTTAGCTCAAAGGCATGGATTATTAATTGATAAAAAAGAAGTGTCTGGTGGTTATACAGTAGAGTTAGTAGATGATGTAAATGAATAAGATAAGGATGAGTTTACAAGAACAAATTGGGAAAGGATATGCTACATTTTGGAACTTTAAGGGTGACGAAGTAATTTTGATGCGGTAGTAAAGGTAGTAAAAAATCAAAAACTATTGCATTAAGATGGATGTATTTATTAAAGAAATATCCTAGAGCTTGTTTATTGGCTACAAGAGACACTGCAGCAACATTAAAAGACAGTGTTTACGCTGACTTAAAATGGGCATGTAAAAAATTGAAATTAGATAAAGAATGGGATTTTAAATTAAGTCCATTAGAAGCAACAAATAAAAGAACAGGACAAAAGATTTTTTTTAGAGGGTTAGATGATTGGCAAAAGATAGCATCTATAACTATAGATGATCCTGATTTGGTATTATGTTTTGAGTGGTTTGAAGAAGCATTCGAGATAATAAAAGAAGAAACATACAATAATACAAGAATGTGTTCAAGAGGATTACTTCCAGATGGATACTTTAGACAAACAGTTGCAAGTTTCAATCCTTGGAGCAATCAACATTTTATAGTTAAAAAATTAACTCAAAGATTAACTCCAGATGAAAAAATATTAAGTGAAAAAGGAAAACAAGAATTAATAATTGAAGAAGAACAAGAATTTGAATATTTAGGAGAACAAGTAAAAGAAAAAACAAGTCAATTATTAATGATTACTAATTATAAACTTAATGAGTTCTTAGATAAAAAAGACTATGCAGCATACGAGAAAATGCGTAAAGAAGATTATGAAAGATATAAAACTGCTGGACTAGGTATGCCAGGTATTGCACTAGGATTAATATTTAAGAAATGGCGTATTGAAGATACGGAGAAATATAAAAATACATTTGAATTGATAAGAAGAGGTTTAGACTTTGGATATAGTTCAGACCCTTCTTGTTTTTTGCAATTTAGTGTGGATTCTAAAATTAAAAAGATATATGTATTTGATGAATTTAGTGCTTGTGAGCTAGATAATGAACAATTAGCAAATGCAATAAGACCAAGAATACCAGCTTACGCACTAATTAAAGCAGATAGCGCAGAACCGAAATCTATAGCAGAACTTAACAAATACTCAATAAATGCAATACCAGCACTAAAAGGACCAGACAGTGTGCTACATGGTATTAAATGGCTACAAGGATATGAAATTATAGTAGATCCTAAATGTAAAGGATTAATTGAGGAATTGGGACTATATAGATGGAAAGTTGATAAATATGGAAATCCATTAGAAATTCCAGAAGATAAAAACAATCATAGAATAGATGCTCTTCGTTATGGAAGTGATGATTTATATTTAGCAAGTTAGGAGGAAAAAATGGCAATACAAAGTCAAATAATTAAAGAATTAATAACAAACTTCAATATGTCAGAAATAAAAAGGAAAATGCTTGAAGGAGAAAGATATTTTAGAAATCAGAATGATATATTAAAAAAAGATTTAAAATCATACAAAATATACGATAAAAACACAGGTAATATAGTAACTAAAACTAATGAGAATAAATCAGACCAACATTTGCCTCATGGTTTTTATCCTAAGCAAGTAAATCAAAAAAAAGCTTATGTATGTAGTAAACCTATAACTATTACATATATTTCGCCAGTTAACGAGGACAAAGACGAAACAACCAAAAAAGCAGAAAAGAAAATAACCAATATGATATGGAACATTTTAGGGACTAACTTTGAAAAACTTATAAAAAATAGATTAAAAGAAGCAAGTAATAAAGGAAGAAGTTGGGTACATCCTGATTATATTGAAGGAAAATTTGTTTTAAAGAAGTTACCTAGTGAAGAATGTATTCCTATTTATGATAACGAAACACAAACATATTTAATAGCCTTTATTCATTTTTACACTATTCAAGATTTAACGGGAGAAAAGCCAAAAGATAGAATTTATGTAGAGTATTGGGATAAAAACGAAGTTAGATATTATATTGAAACTAAAGTAGGAGATACTACAGTATATTTAGAAGATGTTACAAGACCTAGACCAGAATGTCATTGGTATAGAGAAATATATGATAATGCTTTAAATAATTTGAAAAAAGTAGAAAAGCATAGTTGGGGTAGAGTTCCTTTTATAGAAATTGAAAACAACGAAGAAAAGATGACAGATTTAGAACCAATAAAACCTTTAATAGATGCATATGATTTAATTGATAGTAATTTTGTAAATACTATTGAAGATTTAAAAGAAATCATATGGCTTATTAATGGTTATGGGGCAGAAGATTTATTGCAATTAATAGAAAATTTAAAAGTAAATGGAGTTGCAAGAACTAATGATACAACAGGAAAAATTGATGCTAAACTATTACCTATTCCATACGAGGCAAGACAAGCATTATTAAAAGGATTAAAAGAGCTTATATATGAATTTGGAAGGGCAGTAGATACAAGTAATAAGGACTTAATAGGACAAGCACCAAGTGGAGTATCCTTAGAATTTTTATATACTGATTTAGATATGAAGGCAGATGATACAATAGGAGGACTTAGAAGTGCAATATATGAAATTTTATGGTATGTGTTACAAGATTTAAAAATGCAAGGAAAGATACCGCTAGAAATAAATGAATTTGATTTTAAAATTGAATTTAATAAATCAAGAATATTTAATGAAACAGAAAAAGTAAATACATTAAGTAATGATACTACTATAAGTATAAAAACAAAGTTAGAAAATCATCCATATGTAGATGATGTAGACACAGAGTTGCAAAGACTTAAAGAAGAAAAAGCAGAAAATATGAAAATGCAAAGTCAAATATTTAATAGTAGTGGTGGATTTGAAGATAATCATAATCATAATAAAGATGATGACACCGAATAGGAGGTGTTATTTTTTATGGCAAGAAAACCACAAGGATATTTTGAACGAAGAAGTACAGAATTAATGAAGAGATTAGAAGAAGGTACAGAAAATACAATAGATTCATTAATTCAAGTTTATAATCAAGCAACTAAAAATATAAACAAAGAAATAAATAATATATTCAAAAATTATGCTAAAGATACAGGATTAGATAAACAGACATTAACACAGTTATTAAGCAAAAGAGAAAGCGAGCAATATTATAAGAATCTATTAGAAGTAATTAACAATAATATAACAGATGAGAGCATAAAAAAGAAATTACTTGCTAAATATAATGCTCCTGCATATTCATATAGAATTAGTCGTTATCAAGTATTACAAGATAATATAGATTTAGAGCTAAAGAAATTAGCTAATGTAGAGTTAGATATAACTAAAATAAGATATGTAGACACAATAAAGGAAGGCTATTATCATACTATATATGATATTCAAAAAGGAACTGGATTAGGTTTTAGCTTCGCTCAAATAGACAATAGAACAATAAATTTAATGTTAAATGAAAATTGGACTAATAATGCGAACTTTTCTAAAAGAATTTGGAAAAATAACGAAAAATTAGGAGAATACTTAAAAGTTCAATTAACAGCAAAAGAAATGTCAGGAAAATCAATTCAGAAATTATCAAAAGAATTAGCTGATTATATGAATGTTGGTTTATTTAATGCTACAAGATTAGTAAGAACTGAAGTTTGTCACTTTGCAAACGAAAGTGAAATGTTATCTTATGAGGAATTAGATATAGATAGATATAGGTTTGTAGCAACATTAGACCAAGTTACTTGTGAAGAATGTGCTAAATTAGATAATAAAGTTTTTTATGTAAAAGATAGAAAACCACGGAAAAAATTGTGCACCTATTCATCCACGGAGATAGATGTACAACAGTAGCAATATTAGATGATGAAGTAATAGAAGGACTAGAAAGAAGAGCAAGAGATGAAAATGGAAAGTCTATATTAGTTCCACAGAATGTGTCATATAAAGAATGGTCTATGCAATATATTCCAGAACGATATAAAAAATATTATATTAATCCTAATTTACCAAAAATAAAAGCAGTAAGTGATAGTGTATTGCAAAAACAATTAGGGTTTTATAATGAAGCAAATAATTTGAAATTTATTCCTAAAAATAGTATAATATCTAATGTACATATTATTGCTGGAAAGGGTACTCAAACAGTATTTAGAAGTGCTAATAAATATGTTCAAGAATATGGTGGAAAAGCAGAAGAATGGACTAAAAAAGTAGGAAAGATAGAAAGTGATAAATATATATTTGATGTGCATTGGGTAGAACATGAAAAATATGGTAGATATAGTGAAAAGATAGGAGGTAAAACTTTAAAATGAAAGCTAAAAAATATGATACAGAAACTAATTCATATATTGAAGTTGAGGCAATAGGAAAAGTAAAATATGTAGGTAAAAGTTTTGGTATAGAAGAATTAACAGATGGTAAAGAATATTATGTAACAGTAATAGAAAATGGAATGTTAAAGATTATAGATGATAGTGAAGAGGAATATTTATATTCTATAACAAAGCCAGCTTGTTTAACAGATCTATCTTTATGTGGAAAATGGGAGATAGTAGAAGATAATAAAAATAAAGATTTAGAGAAAAATATGAAAGGAGAAAATAATGAAGTATAGTATTGGAGATATGGTAGAATTAATAGATGGTACAATAACAACAATAAAAGATATTAAAATAACAAGTTCAGAAATAGTATATGGAGTAGGGGAATCACTTATAATTGCCAAAACAGATAAAGATATTATAAGAAAAATAAATTAGTCATTAAAATTTAATAATATAAAATAGGTGCTGTTCTGTTGGTTCAGTTAAATGTTAGATGTAGAGTACACAGCCTGTAATTAAAGACGTAGAAATACGTCTTATTTTTATGCCCTAGATATGGCTTTAAACTGTCTATTTTTATTACTCATTTACTTGTGAGAATAAATAAAAAGTAACTTTTCGTACTGGTAGCACCAGAATAAAAAAGCTAGAAAGGTAGGGCCAATTATGGAATGGTTAAAAGAATTATTAAAAAGTGCAGGAGCAGAAAATGTAGATGATTTAGAAAGCAAAATTGCCAAAGAATTACCAAAACACTTTAAGCCTGCCAAAGAATTTAATGAAATTAATGAAGAATTAAAAGTAGTTAAAGAAGAAAAGAAAACATTAGAGGATGACAAAAAGAAAATTGAAGATGAATACAACAACTTCAAAAAAGGCTCTATTAGTCAAGCTGATTATGAAGCAAAAAAGAAAGAAATTGAAGATAATACAAAATCAGAAATAGAAAAAGTTAGACTAGAGAGCAAAATTGATTTAGCTATTAATAATGCTAAAGCAAAAAATGTTAAATCTGTAAAAGCAAATCTTGATTTAGAAAAAATTAAGCTAGATGGAGATAAGCTTTTAGGATTTGATGACCAAATAGAAGCATTAAAGAAAAGTGATGCTTATTTATTTGAAATCGATAAAAAAGTCGATAAAGGGGTAGATGATGATAACCCTTATAAAAGAAAAAAAGAAGGCGGAGATTATGAAGAGGATGACTTAGATAAGTTATCTGACGAAGAATACTTTGCACTTCAAGAAAAAAATAATAAATAAAAAGGAGGGCAAATATTATGCCAAATAAATTATTAACATGTAAAAGAATAGCAAGAGAAGCATTACCAATGCTAGTAAATAACTTAGTAGTACCTGAGCTATTTCACACAGATTATAGTAATGATTTTGTAAAAGAAGGAGATACAATTTTAGTTGAAAAGCCAGCTCAATTTGAAGCAAAGGATTTTAAAGATGAAGTAACAATACAAGAGATTAATCAAAAGAGTGTTCCAGTTGTTATGGACCATATTGCAGATGTATCTGTAGAAATCACATCTAAAGAATTAACTTTAGATAGAGTTGCTTTTAATGAAAAAGTATTAACTCCTATGATGGAAGCAATTGCAGAAAAAATTAACAAGGAAGGTTTAGAACAATACAAAGGAGTTTATAAAACGTTAGGTACACCAGGAACAACACCATCTACTATAGAAGTGATGGCAAATGCAAGAGGGGTTTTAAATAAAGCAAAAGCTCCAATGAGCAATAGATATGCTGTATGGGACCCAAATGCAGATGTAAAATTTTCTACAATAGATGCAATTTTACACGCCGAAAAGTCAGGAAGTACACAAGCTTTAAGAGAAGGTTCTATTGGTAGAATCCAAGGATTAGAAAACTTTATGTCTCAACAAGTTGCTGTACATAAAGCTGGTACATTTACTGCAGTTACAACACCAAAAGCAAATGCCAAAGCTGAAGTAGGAAGTGAAACTATTGTAATTAAAGGTGGAACAGGAGAAGAAACACTAGTAAAAGGAGATTTATTCACAGTAGCAGGTCAGCAATATGTTGTTACAGAAGATGCAAAAGCTAATACTGGTGTAATTACTGCAAAAGTATATCCAGCAGTGGTAAATGAAATTGCAACTGATACTGAAGTTACATTTATCGATAAAACAGCTGGTGGACACGTTGCTAACTTAGTATTCAATAAATTAGCATTTGCATTTGTATCAAGAGCATTAGCGCTTCCAGTAGACGGAAGAGATTCTTATGTAATTTCTTACAAAGGATTAAACTTAAGAGTTGTGTATGGTTATGATATGCAAACAAAGAAAAACATGCTATCTATTGATACTATTTATGGATTTGCACCATTATATCCATCATTAGCAGCAGTTGTATTAGGATAGTCAAAAGGCGGAGAAATCTGCCTTAATTTAATATTAGGAGGTAATAAAATGAAATGTCCTATATGTGGAAAAGAGTTCTCAGAGCCAGTAATGCCTTTTCATATTGAAAGGTGTAAAGAAAATATAAAAACAAAAGAAACACCACAAAAAAAGAAAATAGAACAAATGAACAAAGATGAATTGCTTAATAAGGCAAAAGAGCTAGAAATAGTAATTGAAGATATAGAAAATACGACAAAAGCTCAAATAATAGAAATGATAAAAACAAAAGAAACACCACAAGAGTAGGTGATTTAATGAATTTGTTAGATAAAGTAAAAGAAAGACTTGAAATTACTGATACAAGTCAAGATAAAAAAATACAAAGCTATATTGATGAAATTATAGATAAAGTGAAATCTATTTGTAATAGAGTAGATTATCCAGAAGAGTTAAACTATTTAGCAATTAAATATGCCAAGGATAGCTTTATTTATTATAAAAATAAAGATAATTCAATAAATGAACAAATGCAACTAATGAGTGCATCAGATAATGGACAAACTGTTAATTTTAAAATAATAGAAAATGTTTCAAAAGATGATGTAGATTTAGATAAAGTAATTGCTAAAAATATGGAAGAAATAAGCAACTATGCTTATATGAGGTGGTAGATATGAAAATACCAGATTTATTTAAAAAAGCTATAGCTGATACTTTTTATGATAAAACAGTAGAAATACTAAAAAATGTTATTACAGTTGATGAAGAGGGTGGATTGACGAAAAAAGGTATAGAAATTGTTGATACTTTTAAAGGAAATGTAAGTTTTTCAAACTGTAAAGAAATTCAAAAAGACTATGGTTTAGACTATGAAATTAATATAGCAATAACTACTTATATAGATACTAAAATTAAAATATCAGATTTAGTAAAATACGATAATATAATTTTTGAAATTACAGACGTTTTGCCATTTGATAGCCATTTATTAATAGTAGGTGTAAAATGGGAATAGAACTAAAAGGTGCAAATGAACTTAATAAAAAATTAAACTTTTTAAGTGATTTAGAAGTAGCAGATATGGTAAAAGAAGCAACTTTGATTGTACATAGTCAGGCTAAAATGTTAGCACCAGTAGATACAGGAAATTTAAGAAATAGTATAAAAATGAGTGTAACAGAAGAAGGCAAAAATTCAGTTGGAAAAGTATTTACTAATTGTGAGTATGCAGTATATCAAGAGTTTCGGAACAGGTAAAAGAGGAATGGAAAGTAAAATAAATAGACAAAATGGAATCTCATACAAAGCAGATTGGGAAGGAATAAAAGCTCAGCCATATATGTATCCAGCTTATAAAAAAGCAGAAAAGTATATTAAGAAAAAATTTAAAAGAAAACTTCAAGAAAAGTTCAAAGGTAGTTAGAAAGGAAAATATTATGTATTTACCAAAAAAGGATATATACCAAATTTTAAAAAGTGTTAATACAAATGTATCACAGACTCAACCTACAGCGTTTAATAAACTTCCATATATTAATTTTTCTATAACTGATAATAGTGTTAATTTAGATTTAAATAATAATATTAATTATCAAGATATAGAAGTTCAAATTGATATATGGGCAGAAGATAGTGTTAGTTCAAGTAATTTATTATCAAAAGTAGAAGAAAAGATGCGTGAAAATTTATATATTTTAACTTATAGTAGTGATGTTCCCAATACAGGGAACATTTTTCATATTGTATCAAGATTTCAAACAAAAATATAGGAGGTAAAAAAATATGAGTAATTTAGGAAAGAAAATTAAAGCAATGGGAACTTCTTTAACAAAGAAGAAAAATGCTAGTGAAACAGAAGATTGGGTTATAGGTTCTTTAACTTCAATAGGAGAAATAGGAGTTGAAATATCAGAAATTGATATTACGACATTAGATAGTCCAGATGGAGCAAAAGAGTATATGCAAGGTGATATCGATGCAGGAGAATGCTCAATTGCTGGAACAATAAAAAAAGAAGATGATGAAACAACTGTTACAAAAATGATGGCTTTAATAGCAGCAGGAACAACAGAGAGCTGGGAAGTTAAATTCCCTAGTGGTGCAAAATGGGCATTTAATGCTTTTGTTAAATCATTTAAAACAACAGAAGAAACTACAGATGGTTTAATTGGCTTTAGTGGTTCTTTAAGAATTAGTGGAATGCCAGTTTATACAAAAAGTACTGTAGGTGTTTAATAATAAAGGGCGAATCTAAAAAGGTTCGCCTATTTTTTAGGAGGAATAATTATGATTTTAAAATTTAATGCACAAAAAATAGATGAAATAGAAAAAATTAAGAAAAAACCAATTGAAGAGTGTGTTGGAGATACTTCAATCTCTAATATTGCTTTATTTGTAGAAAAAGGAGCTGAAACAGAAAAAACAGTTATTACAAGAAATATGGCAATGGATATGATTGACGAATATTTAAAAGAAGATGATAAAGATGGATTAATTTTATATATAATGGAGGCTTTAGTTGATGCAGGTTTTTTATCAAGAGAGTTGGACATCAAAGCAGTGAGAGAGTCCAAAAGCAAGGAAATGAAACAAATAATGAAAGAATTGAAGAAGTAATATTTTTTGGTAATATGTGGAGAGAATTAGAAGAGGAAGCACTATATATTGGACTAGATTTAAAATATTTTTGGAATTTGAATCCAAAACAATATCAAAAATATTTGAATGTTTATTATAAGAAAAATAAAAAAAAAATTCGTCAAAAAGATTACTTAAATCATTTATTAGGTCAATATATATCTTTTGCTTTTAATAATCCTTCACGTTATCCAGAAAAACCATTTTTAGCAGAAGAACGAGAAGAATTAATAGAAATGGAAGCAGAAGAAATGGAAAAACAAGCAAAAATTAATACTACAATGTTGGGAGGTGTAATTAATGACAGTTGAGGAATTAAATGTATTGATTACAGCTAATGCAGATTCTTATAAAAAGACTTTGAAAGAAACAAGTAGTGGTCTTTCAAATTTTCAGAATAAAGTTTCAAGAACAAACAGTAAAATTTCTAATGTTTTTAATACTTTAAAAACAAGTATTACAGCTTTAGGAATTACAAAATTAATATCTACAATAACATCTCAACTAGGTGATGCTGTAAATAGATTAGATACTTTAAATAATTTCCCGAGAGTAATGTCTAATTTAGGAATAAGTAGTGAAGATGCTCAAAGTTCTATTAAAAGACTAAGTGAAAAATTACAAGGATTACCAACAACATTAGATGATGCAAGTAGTTCAGTTCAAAGATTTACAAGTAGTAATGGAAATGTAAAAGCTAGTACAGAAATGTTTCTAGCTTTAAATAATGCAATTTTAGCAGGAGGAGCTTCTACAGATATTCAAAAGTCAGCGTTAGAACAATTATCTCAAAGCTATGCAAAAGGGAAACCAGACATGTTGGAATGGCGTACTGCAATGACAGCAATGCCAGCTCAGTTAAAGCAAGTAGCAATTGCTATGGGTTATGCTAGTTCAGATGAATTAGGAGAATCATTAAGAAATGGTACATTATCAATGAATGAGTTTATGACAACAATGGTAAAATTAAATAAAGAAGGTATTAATGGTTTTCAAAGTTTTGAAGAACAAGCAAGAAATTCAACAGGAGGTGTTGGAACCTCAATAACAAGTGTAAAAACAGCTATAACAAGAGGATTAGCAGATATTATGAATACAATAGGTCAATCTAATATAGCAAGTTTCTTTCAAGGTATAGCAAGAGCTATAAATTCAGTAATACCTTATGTAACTGCTTTTGTAAAAGTAATGGGAATGGCAGTTTCTTATATAACAGGTTTGTTTGGTGGAAAATCAACAGTAGCAAAGGATACTAATAATGTAAGTAATTCTTTGAAGTCATTAGGGGATTCAGGAGGAACAGCATCAAAAGGAATAGATAAAACAACAGGTTCTACAAAAAAATTAAAAAAAGAATTATTAGGTTTGGCTGGTTTTGATGAAATGACAGTTTTAAAAGAAAATGATAGCGGAGATAGTGGCTCAGGTGGAAGTAGTAGTGGTTCAGTAGGAGGAGTTGGAGCATTAAGTAATATTGATTTAAGTGGATTTACTAATGATGTATCTAATTCATCAGATAAAGTTTCACAAATTGTTAATAAAATGTTAAAAGTTTTAGAACCTTTAAGAAATATAAATTTTGAGCCATTAAAAAATTCATTTAAAAATTTATATAATTCAATAAAACCACTTGCTAAAATAATATCATCAACTTTAAAATCAGCACTTGAAAAAGTAATATATCCAATTGCAAAATTTACAATAGAAAAAGGATTACCAGCATTTTTTGATTTATTAGCTAGTACAGTTAAACTTGCAACCCCAATAATAAAAGCATTTAAGAATGCAGGAGAATGGTTATTAAATAATTTTTTAATACCAGTAGGAAAATGGGTAGGAAATAAAGTTATAGATGGAATAAAAGGATTAGCAGATGGAATTTCTAAATTAGCAGATAAGATAAATGGAAGTAAAACGGCAATGTCTATATTAGAAGGCATAGCAAAAGCGATACTTGGAATTGGCACAGCATTTACTGTGATGAAAGGTTGTATGATAGCAGGTGCTACTATACAAGAGTTAATTCTTCCTATAATCAAGAAAATAACAGGTGCTTACAATATAGCTACAGGGGCTGTTATAGCTTTAGGAGATGGTACAACGGCTGTATCTGGTTTGACAAGTGCATTTGGATTAATTGCTCAAGCAGCAACAGGAAAAATATCATTAGCAACAGCAGCAACTGGTTTATGGCATACAGCTCAACAAGCTCTTAATGCAGTTTTTAAAGCTAATCCAGTTGGTGTAGTAATAACGGGAGTAGCTTTATTGACAACTGGAATAATAGCTTTACAAAGTGCTTTAAATAAGGGAACTAAAGAAGAACAAGCACAAGCAGAAGCAATGAAAGAAAAGGGTAAAGCAATTGATGAATTAATAGAAAAAAATAATCAAATGCATAAACAACAGCAAGAACTTATAAATAATGGGGTAGCAGAATTAAATCATACTCAAACTTTGGCAAATGAATTAAAAAGGTTAGCTGATGAAAATGGAAATGTAGAAGAGAAAAACAGAGCAAGAGCAGAATTTATTTTAGGAGAGTTAAATGAAGCTTTAGGAACTGAATATACTATGACTGGAAATCAAATTGACCAATACAAAGAATTATCAGAATCTATAGATAAACAGATAGAAAAGAAAAGATTACAAATATATTTTGATGCTAGAGAAGTTGAATATAAAGAAGCTTTAATAAAATGGACTGATATTCAAAAACAAAGAAATGAAGCAAAACTAGAACGAGATAAAGCTATAGAAGACTTTGAAAAAAACAAAAGTAAGGCGAATGCTGAAAGAGTAGAAACAGCTATTAATAATTATAACAAATTGGATGATGAATATAACAGTATGGCAACAGACATTAGGACTTATGAAGATGCCATGACTGCAAACTTGGAGGGAAATACTAAAAAAGCAGAATATTTACTAAAAAATAAAGAAAATTATTTTCAATCATATAAAGATTTAGTTGGAGTATCAGCTGAAGAACAAACTAGAATTTTAAAAGAGCAACAAGATAAAGCAATACAAGATTTTAACAATTATAGAGAAGGTTATAAACAAGGATTAGAAGGATTTACAGAAGCAGGATTAAATGAAGCTAGAGCGTTTGCAGAAAAGGCTGCATCAGAATATAAAAAAGTTGGTAGATATATTGATTTAGGCTTAGAAACAGGAATTAAAGAAAATTCAGGTAGTTTAAATACAGCTTGGGATTCACTTCAAAATAATCTTATCAATACTTTTAAAAATAAAATGGAAATACAATCGCCATCAAAATTATTTAAAAGATATGGTGAGTATATAAATGATGGACTAGCAAATGGTTTAAGCAGTAATTCTAACAAACCACAAAGTGTATTGGGAAGAATTGCAAGTAATCTTGTAAATTCTTTTAAAAATAAACTAAAAATAAATTCTCCATCAAAATTATTTAGTGAATTTGGACAATATACTATGCAAGGATATGTTCAAGGAATAGATAAAGCATCTAATTTAGCGGTTAAAAGTGTAAAGAAAGTAGCATATGATATCGCTATGGTTGATATGACACCTACACTTATGAAAGATTCTAATTTTAATATAAATAGAAATATAGAAGTTTCTAACACTTTATCAAATAAAAATTTAATAGGAAAAATAGAGGAATTAACCAATAAAGGTATGCAAAATCATGTAACAGTAAAAATTGGAGAAGAAACTTTTATTGATAAAATTATAAATGGTATAAAAGAAAAAAGTTTTGAAACTAATGGGGAGGTGTTTAATATATGATTTATAATGGCAATTTAGTAAAAATAGATGGAAATGTAATACCTCACATACAACAATATAAAATTGGTAGAGCAAAACTTTGGAAAGAAGCAGACCGTGTTATGAGCGGAGATATAAAAGCAACACTTATTGGAATATTTCCTAAAATACAGATAAAAATAGGAGTAACAACTCAAACAGAAATGGCTGAGCTTGTTACTCTTTTTGATAAGGATTTTTTTGAGGTCGAATGGTTTGATGTAAGAATACAAACTACGATAAAAACTAATTATTATGCTAGTGATTACGATATAGAATTGTTAAGTAAGAGAAGAGGGTTGTATCAACCATTTGAAGTTAATTTAGTTCCAGTAAGTAAAAGGAGGTATTAAAGTGCTAAATGTAAGTGACGATTTTAAGATAGCTATGAAACAACCAGTTAAAGAATTGAGTGCTTTTATAAAAAATGATGATGATAATATAATAATTACAGATGCAAATGATTTAATATCTTTTAAAATAAGTTGTGAATCTGAATTGTGTAAAACAGCAATGAAAAAAATAGAAATAAAGTGCTATGGTGATTATAATCTTTTAGGAAATTGGTTTAAAGCTGGATTTGGTGTTAAACTTTCAAATAATCAGTATGAATATTTAGATTATGGGTCTTTTTTAATAGATAAAGTGACAGTTTCTAAAGATACAGGAATAACAACAGCAACGGGTTATGATAAGATGGTTAATTCTATGATAATATACAAAGAGCAAATTATTAATTATCCTTTAACTCTATATAATTATGCCCAAAAGATGTGTGAACAGTGTAATTTACAACTTTATAATGAAAGTTTTAGTGCAAATAATAATTTTCTTATTTATGGTGATTTATATAAAAATATAAATGGTATTACATATAGAGATATATTTGTACAAATAGCAGAAGCAACAGGAACAACTTGTATAATAAGAGATGATAAAGTTTATTTTAAACCTCTTACTGTAACAAATGAGAAACTTACATATTATAATATGAAAAAGCTTTCATTAGAAGAAAAATATGGAGAAATAAACCGCATTGTTTTAGCAAGAACTCCAGCAGAAGATAATATATATTATCCAAAAAACATTGAAGAAACTGAAATAAATGAATTTAAAATTGAAAACAATGAAATCATAGATAAAAGAAGAGAAGAGGCAATAGTTCCAATTTATAATGCTTTAAATGGAATAAATTTTTATCCATTTGAAACGACAACAGAAGGTCTTGGATGGTATGAAATTGCTGATAGTTTAGATATTGAAAATGAGAATGGTGATGTGTATAATACATCACTATTTAATTTTTCTATTACTATTGATGGTGGAATTAATGAAGTATTAAAATCTACAGCTAAAACTAGAACTCAAACTCAATATCAGTATGCAACAAGTATTAATAAAAAGATAACTAATACAGAAATAATAGTTGATAAACAAAAACAACAAATAACAGAATTAGTGGAAGAGAGTTCTGATACTCAACAAAAAGTTTCAAAAGTAATTCAAACAGTAGATAAATTAAATTCTAAAATTTCTGATATAGCAGATATAACGATAATGTCAGAAGGCACTTATGGAAAGGTCAATTTTACTAATATAAATGCAAGTGAGCCAATTTATATATCAATACATCCTATTTTAGACAATATAAGTTATTTGTATCCAAGGAATAATTTATATCCAAATGATGACTTATTTATGCCTACAAGAATTTTAAGATTTACAAATACTTCAACAGAAGAGATATTTGAATATGAATTGCCAGATAATTTATTGTGGTGCAATGGAACTTATGATGAATTTATATTAAGTTATGACAGCCAGATTTGTAAAGTTATTAAAAAATGTGGATATAATGCCGATGGAACAACTTATGTT
This sequence comes from Clostridia bacterium, assembly GCA_022790975.1. GTDB lineage: Bacteria > Bacillota > Clostridia > TANB77 > CAG-508 > Scatovivens. Next base: position 76,833 of record JAAVYF010000013.1, read on the forward strand.
TTAGATAATGAACAAATTGTTGAATATGAATATCCTACCATAAATTTGACTGATGGAGATTATGAAATAGAACTTGTAGGATATGATAATGCTTATATTATGTGTAGGTTAATGGCACAAAATATTTATACCACTCAATTTGCAACAAAAGCAGAAGTCAATAGCGAAATAAAGCAAACTACACAAGAAATAGGATTAAGTGTTGATAGTAAATTATCTAATTATTCAACAACAGCAGAAATGAATAGTGCTATTTCTATTAAAGCGAATGAAATTAATAGTGTAGTATCAAATAAAGTAGGAAAAAATGAAGTTGTTTCAACAATAAACCAAAGTGCAGAAGCGATTAGATTAACTGCTGGGAAGCTAATATTTGATAGTAATAATTTTAAATTAAAAGAAAATGGAGAAATTATTGCAACAGGAGGAAAAATAGGAGGATTTAATTTAAGTGAAAATCAATTTAGTACAAATATTAATGATACATATAAATTTGATGTCACTGACATTAATACAGTTTTAGCTTATTCTTTAGGCTATATATCTTTGCCTAGCGAAATGATAAGTTTATATGATGCCGATAATAATAATACAATTAATTTGCTTGATGTTGTTCGACTGATAAATACCATGAATGGAAGTTATAATTACAAACCAGAAATTAAAGGTTCTGTAGAAATAAATCCACTTAATGTAAAGGAAAGCTTTGTTGTAAAAAACAATAATAATACTTTAAAAACGATAATTAGTTTGTTTTCTATTTTTTCTAATGTAATAAGAGCTAATTCATTTATTGCAGGAAATCAAGTAGGAACTAATTTTTCTGGAGTTACAATTGATTCTGAAAAAAAGATGATTACAGTAACTGATGGAACTAATACTGCTAAAATAACACCCACATTAATACAAGCTCAAACAGTTTCCCAAACATCTTTAGCAGAGAAAAAGAAAAATATAGAAATGTTTGAAAATGCATTAGAAGAAGTTTTAAATACTGATATATATAGTTATAATTTTATAAATCAAAAAGATGATGATAAAAAACATATAGGATTTATAATAGGAAATAAATATAAATATTCAAAATACATAACTTCAATTGATGAAGAGGAAAAAGAAATTGGGGCAGATGTTTATTCAATGGTATCTGTTTTATGGGAAGCCGTTAAGGAGCAGCAAAAACAAATAAATAAATTAGAAGACCAAATTAAAGAAATGGAGGAAAAGATAAATGGAAAAAATAGTATTTAAAGATTTGCCAAGTACAGAAACACCAATAAATGCTACAAATTTGAATAAAATTCAAAATAATGTTGAAAAAGAAATAAACAAAGTTTTAGCTTCAAATGCAGGTTCACATAATTCGATTTATAGAGGAAAAGATATAACAGACTTATTTTATAATGGTACTTTATCACAGCAGATATCATCAGGAACTTTTGATGATATATTTATAGGAGATTATATTGTAGGTCAAAATAGTGGAAGAAAATATTTAGTAGCAGATATTAATTACAGATTAGGTACAGGAGATACTGAGTGCACAACAAACCATATTTTGATGATACCAGAAAAGCTTATAACAAATGTTAAAATGAACGATACTGATACAACAAATGGTGGATATTATGGTAGTAAAATGCATTCTACAAATTTAAATAATTTTAAAACAATTATACAAAATGATTTTGGAGCAAGTCATATTTTAACTCATAGAATAGCCCTAACAAATACAACAACAAATGGTAAGCCTAGCAAGTGGGAGTGGTATGATTCCACAGCTGATTTAATGACAGAATGCATGGTTTTTGGTCATAGTGGATGGGAAATAAACGGTTATAATTATGGAGCTGATAATACACAAGTAGCTTTATTTAGGCTAGATAAATCAAAAATAGTAGCAAGAACAGAAGCAGGAGTGAGGTCATGGTATTTTTTAAGAGATATTTATTCAGCTACACTTTTTTGTGGTGTTAGTACAAATGGAAATTCTTGGACCTATGGTGCTTCTTATGATGGAAACATAAGACCAGCATTCTTAATATATTAAAAAACACTTGCCAAATATACATTTATGTATTATACTGATGTCAAATAATATATAGGAGGAATAAAAAATGGCAAAAGCAAAAAAATCTTTTATTAGTAATGCTACATGTTTAAATATTATGGCATATATTAATGTAATTGTATCAATAATTGGAGCAATTTATATATTGTTTAATTTTGGTATAGTAAAAGTTGAAAGTGAGTATGTTGGAGATTATATAACTACAAATTCGTATGGTATAGCAGGAGCAATTGCAATGTTAATAGCTAGCTTTACAATATTCTTTTTATTAAAAACAATTGTTGATATTTATAGAAAAGTAGGAGGAATCGAATAATGAAAAAGAAATGGATTTTTTTGGAAATACTATTTATAATTTTAATAATAGCAATAACAGCTTTTGTTTCAATTAAAGTTTATACGGCTAATAACGATAATTCAGATAGTATAAGTACATCTGCATCAAGTAAAGATGCAATAAAAGAATTAGAATTGGAGATTCAAGCATTTTATAAAGATTCAACAATATATGCTTCAGGTGATAAGAAAATTTTGATATTAGAATTAAAAAATTGGGACAATACTGAAAATTATAAAATTAATATGATTTTAAATACAATTAAAGCAAAAATGGAAAATAAAGAATTTAAAACATATAATAAACTTATTGAAATGACTTATTTTGATGAAGAGATTTCAGATGGTATGAAACTATATCAGAAAGAAATATTTAGTTTGCCAGATTTAAAAGAAGAAGAAACAATTAGTTTTGTTGATTTTGATACATATGAAAAAGACCATAATTCTTATTAGAATTATTTATTCTTTAAAAAGTTAAAGATACTTCTATATAATAGAAAATTATAAGGAGATTTAATATGGAATATAAAATAGGAGATAAAGTATTATTAGAAAATGGAAAAGTAGTAACTATTTCTAATATTACGAGTGCGATGGGACAAATAGTTTATGCATCAGGTAATCCTTATTGTGTAATAACTCAAAAAATAATAAGAAAAATTGATTAATTTAATATTTTAAAAAATAAAAAATCCAGTAATACATTGAAATTACTGGATTTTTTATGGGAATATTATATCATAACAAAATATAATAGGGAACTATAACTGTTTTCCACTTCCAATAACACAACCTTCAATTATATCATAACAAAATATAATAGGGAACTATAACTATGGCTATACATGGAAGCATACTCCATTTATTATATCATAACAAAATAAAAATTCAATAAAAATTTAAAAAACCTCTTGACAAAATATGTATAAATGTATACAATTATACATGTAAGCAGGAGGTGAGAAAATGTCGGATAAGGTTTTAGCTATTCGTATTGATGATGAATTACAGAGAGAAGTAAAAATTCATTTAGCGAAAAAGGGAATAAGTTTAAAAGATTATATAACAAATTTAATACAAGATGATTTAGTAAAGGAGCAAAGAAGAGAAAATACGAATAAATAAAACAGAGAAGCCTATAGATATATCTTGGCGGATACATAGACTTCTCAAGAAACAGAGATAAACTCTATCTATGAAATATTTTATCATAAATAGAGAAATCTCGCAAGAATTTTTTTAAATTTGGAAGGAGGTTTCTTTTTTAATGGAAAGAAAAATAATAAAATACACATTTTGGACACTAACAACAATAACAGTAATAAGCTTTTATAGCTGGTTTATGGCAGATTTGATAATGAAAGTATTAAATTAATAGAGGGGCTAATAAAGCCCCTGAAATAGAAAGAGGTGTTTAGAATGGAATATACAGAAATATTAAAAGAAAGTTTAGGAGAAAGAAGAAATATAAGCAAATATGCTTTTAAAATAGTAAGTAGTGGGTATAGGGCAGTAGAAAATGGAAGAACAACTTGGGAAGAATATTTTAAATTGATAGGAGTGAATATACAATGAAAATAAAAGACTATATGATAAGTAAAGAAGAATTTAAAAATAAACTTAATGAAATAAATCAAATAAACAAAAGTGAAATTTTGAAATTATATAACGAAAGGTAATAGAAATATGGAAAATTTAAAGTTAATAAAATCAAGTAAATTTAATGGAATAGAGTGTGATATATACTCAAATGAAAAAGAAATGTTTATGACAAGTACACAATTAGGAGAATGCTTAGGATATAGTAATCCTAGAATAGCAATAAGTAATATTGTAGAAAGAAATAAATATTTAAAAGAAAAAGAATTTTCAGGTGTAATCATTTTGAGTACACCTTCAGGAAAACAAGAAACAAGAGTATTTACAGAAGATGGAATATATGAAGTAACAATGTTAGCCAAGACAGAAAAAGCAAAAGAATTTAGAAGATTTGTAAGAAAGTTATTAAAGTCCTTAAGAAAAGGCAATGCTAAAATAGTAAATATGACAGAATATCAAAAATTAACAGTAGAAGCAAAACTTAATAATTCAAGAGCAAGAATGGCAAGTATATTAATGAAAGTTGCAAATGAAACAAATATAAAAGAATACAAACAAGTTTGTCAATCTTATGCAACAAATATAATAGCAGGAAAACAATTGTTGCCACTTCCAGAAGTAAATAAGAAAACATATTCTGCAACTGATATAGCTAATCTATTAGGAACAAATGCAAATAAAATAGGAATACTTGCAAATAGAAATGGTTTAAAAAATGAAAACTTTGGTAAATTATTTTATGATAAATCAAAATATTCAAATAAAGAAGTAGAAACATTTAGATATTATGAAAATGCAATACCAGAATTTGAAAGATTATTGCAAAATTAAACAATTAACGCACTAGAATAAACTATAGTGCGTTTTTAAATAAAATTAGTAAAGATATAAAGGAGGTAGATAAAATGCCATATTTTTAAATTTAATAAGAAATAATGAAAGCACTAGAGATTAGTGCTTATTTTTATGAAGGAGGAAAGATATGAATATAGAAAATTTAATTATTAATATAACAGGAAATATAGTTATAAAAGCATTATTGCTTTTTTTAATATTAGATACATTTTTAGGTTCAATAAGAGCATTGAAAGAGCATAAATGGAATAGTACTGTTGGTATAGATGGGATATTAAGAAAAATTGCAATGATAGGTTGCATTTTTTTTCTGTCTATTTTTGATAAAATTCTAAATTTAAATTTACTTTTTATGGTTCCAGAAAAAGTAATGGAATTTATAAAATTAGAAAGAGTGGCTACTTGTGAAATTTTTGGATTAATGTTTATGCTTTATGAGATAACAAGTGTATTAAAAAATATGGTTCTTTGCGATTTGCCAGTTTCTAAAAAGATGCAAGAAAAAGTTGAACATTTATTAGAAGAAATGACAACAGAATTGGATAATAAAAAATAAAATAAAAATCAAGAGCTAATAATCAAATAGGTTACTAGCTTTTTAAGTATGGAGGAAAATAAAAATGGGAAATGATAAATTTGAAAAAATATGTAAAGAAATAGTAAGAGATTATACTAATGAACATTTAGATAAAAGTGATAATAAACAAATAAATTTAGAAGAAGTATTTGTAGTTTGGAGTTGTAAAACACTTCAAAATAATAAAGCCTTATTAAGTACAACTTTATTTGATGGAATGTATTATGAATTGACTTATAACGGAGATAAAAATGAATTATACTTCGATGCATATAAGAAATGGGAAAATAAATGTATAAAAATTGAAAGTGAGGATTAAATTATGGATTTCGGAAAAGTGATAGAATTATTAAAAAAAGGAAAAAAACTACAAAGAAAAGGTTGGAATGGAAAAAATCAATATATAGAATTAGCAACAAATATCAGTTATAAAAACAACAAATGCGAAATAATAAATGTAGAGCATGAGAACATAGGAAATAGAGCAATAGCTTTTGTAGGAACATCAGGAGTTCAATTAGGATGGTTAGCAAGTCAAGCTGATATGTTAGCTGAAGATTGGAAAATAGTAGAAAGGGAGAATTAATATGAACTATGAGGAATTTATAAAAAAATATAATGGAAAAGCAACAGATTATGATGGAGGATATGGAGTTCAATGTGTAGATTTAATTAAATTATATTTAGATAAAGTGTTTAATATAAAAATAGGAGCTATAGGAAATGCTGAAGCTTATTACAGAAGATATAATGAAATACCTGATTTAAGAAATAATTTTACAAGAATAGCTTATTCAAAAGGTTTTAATTTTCAAAAAGGAGATATTGTAGTTTGGGGAACTGGTCTATCTCAATATGGTCATATAGCAATAGCAACAGGAGAGGGTAATTCATTTTATTTTTATAGTTATGACCAGAACTGGAATGGAAAAGAAATGCGAAAAACAAATCATTCTTATACATATTTAAGTGGTATTTTAAGGCCAAAAGACCAATCTAAAATTAATCAAAATGAAATATTAGACATTTTCGACACAGATTTATATAACTCATCTTATTTAGATTTACAAGAGGCGTTTAGAGGAAGTGAGCAACAATTAAGAAGTCATTTTTTAACATGTGGACTAAAAGAAGGTAGAAGAGGAAGTTATGTTTTTGATGGTCCATATTATTTAAATAAATATTCAGATTTAAAAAAAGTATTTGGAAATGATTATACTAGAGCTTATGAACATTTTATTAAAAATGGAATTTATGAAGGTAGACAAGCTAGTGCAGAGCTTGATGTGGTATTTTATAAAAATGCTAATAGTGATTTAAAAAACATGAGCAATATAGAAGCTCTAAAACATTTCTTGAACCATGGTATAAATGAAGGACGAGCTTCAAGTAGTGGTTTTTATATATTAGCATATAAAAATAAATATGAAGACTTAAGAAAGAAATTTGGAAACAATAATAAAGAATATATGAAACACTACATTCAATTTGGAATAAAAGAAGGAAGAAGATGTTGAAAATATATGCAATAAAATATTGAAAAATATCAAAAAACAAGATATACTCTTAATGAAAGGAAATACAATGGAAGAAAATTATATTGAACTGGGAAAGTTAAATAAAGAACATTTGTATAAATATTTTAGTGTTAATACAGATAAATTAATTATTACAAAAGAAAGAATAAAGCATATAAATGAAAGACATAAAAAAGATTTCGATATATATGGAAAATATATTTCAAAAATAATTGAAAATCCAGATTATATATTAGAAGATATTGAAAATGAAAATACAGTTTTATATTTAAAAGAGATTAATTCTTTAAATTTACAAATAGTAATAAAATTACAATTAGATAACAAAGAAAACAAGTACAATTCTATTATAACTTTTTGGAATATGAGAAGGAGAAGTTATAATCAAATAATACGAAAAAATAAAATAATTTATAAAAACTAGACAAAAAAGAATAAAAATGTTATAATTTAAATACAATATAAAGAGGAATTTCGTGGTGGTAAGATATTTTGCCGACCACACGCCGATGGCAAGACAGGGATTTTCCCGAGAGATGCAGGATTATGGCATGCCTGCCGAAATTCCTAGTTCAATATAAGGAGTGATACTTGGTACACTCCTTATATTATAATTAAAATAGAATAAGAATATAGAAAGTTTCTGAGGGCGGAACAGGCAGCCGCCACCCATTGTTAGGAGATGTAGGAATGTCAATCTACCTAAACTTTCTTGACAAAGAGGGAGTGTAACAGCTCCCTTGTTTTTTTAAATAAAAAAATGAGATTTGTAAAGTACAAAATCTCATTAAAAAAGAATACATAAGTTTACTGGGTAAACTTCAAATATTTTATTCATAAATTTAACATTTGTCAACTGTTTTTTTCAAAACTAAAATATCTTTTATGTTGCAGTGAAGAACTTCACAAATCTTTGCTAAAGTAGAAAATTTAATTCCAGTGGTCTTATTATCTACTAAATTACAAATAGATTTGTAATCGGCTTTTATATTTTTAGCAAGCCAATAATTATTTTTTCCGTTTTTTTGTTAAAATTTCATCAATTCGAATATAAATTTTCATAATTTTTAACACCTCCTGAACGTATATATCTTATGCAAAATATACGTTTTTAAAAGGTATTTATTTACAAACCAGTAGTTCGTAAACTATTGGGGTCTATCCAGTTTGTACTAAAACAGTAGAAATTTTAAAATTTTGTGATACAATTTCAGTAAACAACAGTCTAATGTTTTTTAAAAAAGAGGTATTAAATATGGAAAAAATTGAAGAGTTATTTATTCAAAGAATTAATGAAAGTAAGATTTTTACTAGAAAAGAAATTGATAATATGTTAATTGATAATAAATTATTTTTAAAAACTTATATTTTAGGTATATTAGACAATAAGCTATATCATTAACACTTTTATATAAAAAGTTTTAATGATATATGTATTAAAAAACACATCATTTGCAATTGTAGAATATTCAAAAGAATTTAGAAGAAGTTTTCAAGGATGAATTAATTTAAAATATTGTAATTAATGAAAAAATGGAGGGTATCATTAACGATTTCATCAGTTAACAGATGGAGCAACAGCTAAAGAATTAGAAGAAGCAGGAATGGCTGATTATTATACAGATCATGGTTGGGGAGTATATCCTCAAGCAGCAGCTGGTTTTCCATGGACTGCCGCAAGTATTGCTGTAAAGAGTGACCCTGTTGCCGATTTAACAGAAGACTTGGCAGCAGAGCAAAAAGCTAGGGCAACTTATGAAAAATTAATAGATTTGTGTTGTGATAATAAAGAAGTAGTGGATGTATTAAAATATTTGAGAGAAAGAGAAATAGTTCATTTCCAAAGATTTGGAGAAGCACTAAATGGAGTTGAAGAAAAATTAGCCCAAAAGAAATTTTATATGAATAGAATGGATAATGTTTTAAAAAATAAAGATAATAATTAAAAAATTTTTGTAAAATAAAAAATATTAAATACACTTTATTTAATTTACATGATAAAAATATTATTATGTAAAGTTAAATATAAGTGTATTTTTTATAAAATTATTAAGATACAAGCAATTTTGGTTTTTGTTATTTGTTAAGCTTTGATTATATTTAAAATTAATTTGATTTTAGAATTAAACATAGATATTAAAATAAATATAGACAATATAATTTTAATTTTTGGTCTTTACAATCAAAAAATAAAGTGTTAAAATTAACAAATGTGCTAAAATTTTTATAAGCAAAATTAGATATAAAAAGAAGAGGAGGAAAGAAAGTTGGAAAAAGAAGAAAATATACTTGGAACAGAAAAAATAGGAAAATTAATAAGAAAATTTTCTATTCCTTGTATTATATCAATGTTAGTAAATTCTTTATACAATATTGTAGACCAAATCTTTATTGGTAGAGGGGTTGGAATATTTGGTAATGGAGCTACAAATGTAGTGTTTCCACTTAGTATGATTGCACTTGCATTTGCATTAATGTTAGGTGATGGAACTTCAAGTTATTTGAGTTTAAAATTAGGAGAAAAAAAGAAAGAAGATGCTGCAAAAGGTGTTGCAAATGGAATTGTAGTTTCAATACTAATTTCTATTATTTTTTGTATATTAGTTTTAGTGTTTTTGCAACCACTTTTAAATATATTTGGATGTACTGAAGCTTTAAGACCTTATGCTACAAGTTATGGAAGAATTATTGCTTTTGGTTTACCATTTGTTATGATTGGTACAACTTTAAATTCAATTATAAGAGCTGATGGAAGTCCTAAATATTCAATGACTTCAATGGTATCTGGTGCTGTTTTAAACACTATTTTAGACCCAATATTTATATTTGTTTTAAAAAAAGGTGTTGAAGGAGCAGCTGTTGCAACAGTAATTGCACAAATATTAACATTTATTTTAAATATATTATACATAAAGAAATTTAAATCAATAAATTTAAATAAAGATTGCTTTAAATTGAAATTTGGAATAGTAAAAAAAATAATAATGCTTGGAATTAGTAGTTTTATTACTCAAATGAGTTTTGTTATTGTAAGTGCTGTTATTAATAATTTACTTGGTAAATATGGGGCTGAAACAAAATATAAATCAGAAATTCCAATTACAGTAGTTGGAATTGTAATGAAAGTTAGCCAAATATTAAATAGTATAATTATAGGCATAACAGTAGGTGCTCAACCAATATTTGGATATAATTATGGAGCAAAAAATTATGCAAGGGTTAAGAAAACATTAAAAATTGTACTTTTTTCAAGTGTTATAATAAGTACAATTGCATTTATATTATTCCAAACTATACCAGATAAATTAATAGCTTTATTTGGAAGTGGAGATGAAAAATACATAGAATTTGCATGTATAACATTTAGAGTTTATTTAATGCTTTGTATTTTTAATGGAATTCAAATTCCAGCATCAATATTTTTTCAAGCTATTGGAAAAAGTACAAAAAGTGCAATACTTTCATTATCAAGACAAATTGTATTTTTAGTTCCTGCAATGATAATTTTAAGTAAAATTTTTGGACTTATGGGAGTATTATCAGCAGGACCAGTTGCAGATGGTTTAGCATTTTTAATTTCTACAACACTTCTTATATTTGAAGTGAAAAATTTAGGAAAAGAAAACAATAAACAAGATGCTTTAATAGATGATACTAGTACATATAATATTTTAAATAAACAAATAGTTATTACTATTTCTAGAGAATATGGTTCTGGTGGAAGATATATAGGTAGATTAATTGCAGATAAATTAGGTATAAAATTTTATGATAAAGATTTAATAACTAGAGTTTCTGAAAATACAGGTTTATCAGAAGAATATATAGAAAATAATGAGCAAAAAAGAAAATTATTAGAAGGATTAAATAATGGTTATTATTCAGGAATGAATAATAGTGATGAACTTTTTGTAAAAGAATCAGAAGTTATAAGAGAAATTGCAAAGGAAAGTTCTTGTGTAATTATTGGAAGATGTTCAGATTTTATTTTAAAAGATAATAATAATGTAATAAAGGTATTTGTTTATAGTAGTATGAAAGACAAAATAAAACGAATTACAGAGTTTTATGGAATAGAAGAAAAGAAGGCAGAAAAAGAAATAGAAAAAATAAATTCGTTAAGAGCTAATCATTATAGATATTATACAGAGAAAGAATGGGCAAATCATGCTAATTATGATATATGTATAAATAGTGATTTTTTAGGAGTAGAAAAGGCAGCAGATTTAATTTGTGATTTGGTTAAAGAAAAAGAAAAGATTTTGATATAACAAAATTTGGTTAAAGAGAAAGGAGAAGATTTTAATATAATAAAATTTAATTAAAGAGAAAAGAGAAGATTTTAATATAATAAAATTTAATTAAAGAGAAAAGAAAATTTTAATAAAAAAATTAGTATTTGTTTTAATATAAAAATGGGAAGCCCTCCCAATCTTTATTTTTAAAGATTGAGAGGCTTTTGTATATCTATGAATAGCATTTTTCTTTTAACATTTTACTAATAATGTAAATCATCAAAATAAATGCTATATTAATCAAGAGAATGCTCACGCTGAGCGAACTAGAATCTCCAATAGATATAGAGATAATTGCAATTATCCAGCTGGCAATTCTACCAGCATTTGCAAACAGCTCATGTGTTACTAAAAACTCAGGTTTGTATTCTGGATATGCGTTTGCCATGGTATAAAATATATTATCTATAATTATACCAATGATACCTAAACAACTGGTAAAGCAAAAGTTTAGAAAAATAATAGAACTTTTACTCGGTAATATTATTAAGTCAAATACCGAAAACAATTGCAGTATCGTTGACAATAATAGAACCCTTTTATACTGCTTGGATGATACGAACTTGCCAAATCCATAAAATAATATTATTGTTATTATGGATATGACAGATGTTATTTTTCCAAGCTCAAACTCATTATTTTGTTCGAAAATGAGCAAATTGATGAGTTGCCTTTGGGCTCCAAGAAGAGCAATACCTCTAAAGAAACACATTATCCAAAACAATTTCATATTTTTGCTCAAAGCAATTATTTTGAAATACTTTGGCAAACTGTAAGGTGTTATCTGTTTAGTAGTTTTTTCTTCTTTAATGATTAATGTCACTGCTAATTGTAATAAGACCACCATAAACATATAAATACCAGTGTTCTTATAATTATTTTTTACAATTATTCCGCCAAGTAAAACTGGAAGAATAATTTTTAATACTTGTCCAAGAATTCCAGTAATGGACGAGTATTTGTGCCGGTCTTTAGGGCTTATCCAATTTGAACTAGCAAACTGAATTGGTAAATAGTAACAGCCCAGAGATAGTCCCTGCAAGCTTGCTAACACAGCAAAATAAAATATGTTGTTCTTCAAATAAATAAATAACAAGAAGAACAAAACATTTACTGTGATACCGCATCTTAAAACACCTAAATAATGGCTTTTTACAAATTTGCCAATTAGGGCGGCGCCAGCTACAGTACAGATAAACATAACAATGTAATAATATGATATCATAATCATGTTTCCGCCAGTAAGCTTTGATATCATAGTTGTTACATAATTGTCCAAAAATAAATCAACAATTATCCGTAACATTGACAGGGTTAACAGTGTCCTTGCATTTCTTGATAAATTAATCTTCATATTTTTTCCTCCATTTGAATTTTTTTAATTAAAATATAATTCTTTTTATAAGGTTACATAATAACTTAAATTTTATTATAACATAAAAAAATTATAAAAGCAATTGTAGCATTAGAATAGAAGATTTAGAGATAAGTGTTTACGTAAATTTTAATTATAAATTTATATAAATATTTAAATAAAAATATATAAAAAGGAGATACTAGTATTTAAAAGAAATTACTAAATTTATGGTAATTTATAGAAAAAAATAATATAATCTAATAGTAAAAAAAGAGGCTTTAGTTTGAAATAAGCAAAAATATTTTATTACTATTTATGCCTAAGAAAGGAAAGATTTTTTATGGAAAGAAAAGTAAAGGTTGTTCAATATGGTGTAGGCAAAATGAGTTTGTATACAATGAGATATGTATATGAAAAGGGTGGAGAAATAGTTGGTGCTGTTGATATTAATCAAGATGTTATTGGAAAAGACATTGGTCAAATTTTAGGAACCGAAAATAAGGGAGTTACTGTAACAGATGCAAAAGATGCTAAAATGATGTTAGAACAAACAAAACCAGATATTGCTATAATAACAACAATGAGTTTAATAAAAGACGTAGAAAATCCATTATTATTATGCGCAGAACTTGGAATAAATGCTATAACTACATGTGAAGAAGCATTTTATCCAATGAATTCAAATCCTAATTTAACAACTAAAATTGATGAACTTGCAAAGAAAAATAATTGTACAATTACAGGAAGCGGATATCAAGATATATATTGGGGACAATTAATCTCATCTATTGCTGGTTCAACTCAGAAAATAACTAAAATAAAAGGAAGTTCAAGTTATAATGTAGAAGAATATGGAATTGCATTAGCAAAAGCTCATGGTGCAGGACTTTCATTAGAAAATTTTGATAAAGAAGTTGCTTCAGTGGATAAAATAACAGATGAAGAGAGAAAAAATATTATAAATAGTGGAGAATATTTGCCATCATATATGTGGAATGTAAATGGGTGGTTATGTGAAAAATTAGGATTAACAGTAAAATCTCAAACTCAAAAATGTGTACCTCAAACTTATAAAGAAGATTTGTTTTCTTCAACATTAAATATGACTGTAAAAGCAGGTGACGCAACTGGAATGAGTGCTGTTGTTACTACTGAAACTAAAGAAGGTGTTATAATTGAAAGTGAATGTATAGGAAAAGTATATTCAAAAGATGATTATGATAAAAATGAATGGACTATATTTGGAGAACCAGAAACAACAATAGTTGTTTCAAGACCTTCTACTGTAGAGCTTACATGTGCGACTATTGTAAATAGAATTCCAGACGTTATAAATTCAAAACCAGGATATGTTCCAACATGTGAATTTGGTGAGTTAAATTATAAAATTAAAGAATTAAATGAATATGTAAAATAGATATTATGGTTTAAAGATAGAAAATGTCTTGATTTTTACCAATTTGAAAATTTGTTAAATGTGTATTATAATAAAAATATGCAAAAAAACCTAGACAGGAGGAATAAAAATGTTAGATGAAAGAGTAGTTTTCGAATGCAAAGAAACAGCAGAGAGAGTACGTTATGATGGTGAACCCCACAATATATGTGTGAAAGGGGAGCTGCCTAAGGCGGTAAGCGTGGAGTATTCTGTTAATCCACCGAGCTACATTTGCTCTGGCACTAACGTCTGATGGCTAGATAATTTTAGCCCAAAACCCCCACCATTTTATGTAAGTAAGATGGTGGGGGGTTCTTTATATTTTTAAATATTTTCCATTTTCTTTTTTTAGCAAATCTCCTTTATTAAAATCTGGATAGATTTCTTTTGATATACTAAAATTTCCGCCTTCTTTAGTATCTGTTAAAAAAATTCTTTCATCTGTGATATTTACAATTTTATATATTGAATTAGAAGTATTATTAATTTGAAAATACATATCTTCTAATTTGCATTTTACATCACTATTTTTTATATTTTCAAAATTAAACATTTGAGAAATCAAAGTAATATTTTTATCTTTTATTGAAATAGCACTTGCTAAGTCTAAAATATTAAAATCATTAGATGTAATTTTATAGATTTCTGTTATTCCGAAATTCCTTTAATTTATTTTCTTTTTCTGTAGATATAGCACAATAAATTTCCTTTTCTTCATTAGTTTCAAGATTTACTATATTTAATTTACCTGTTACTTGGTCTATATCATTTATAATATAAGTATTGTTAGATTTATCTAAAAATGTTTGAATACTATTGCCTGTTTTATTACCAAATGATTGCAGGGCATTTTCTAGTTCTTTAGTAAAATTTTTTATAAATTCATTATTATTTTGATTTGAATTTTGATTTAAGCTTAGCTTCATAAATTATTCCTCCATTAGATTTCTTAAATTGCATATAGCTTGTTAAATATTATAGGATATTAAAAAAATTATGAAATTAAATTATTATAATAGAATAAAAAATTATTCACAAATTTAAATATATTATAATTTGTGAAGTAATATTTTTCAAGTATAAAGAAAATAAAATGGATTTGATGGTAATTTTACTTATGGAATGGAATCTAAAGGAGCAACTAGAAGGAATTTATTAAATCCTGATGAATTAATACAGTTAGATAATACAAAAGAAATAATTATATTAGTTATAGTTTTGAGCAAATAGAAAAATAAAAAAAAGATGTTTTCAGAAAAAATAGTAAAATGGGATTTTACTAAAAAATATATAAATGTTTACTAGAAAATTTTTAAATGATATAATACTAAAAAAATTAAAGAGGTAAAATATGAGAAAAAGAAATTCAAGGCAATATATTATAATAGAAAAAATAATAGCATTAATTATTATATCAATTGTAATTATTATGGGATACTTTATAAACGAAAACACAAAAAAGGAAAATAATATAGATAATAAAACAGTTCTATCATTTAATATGGAAACTATCCCAGAATTCGATGAAAATATTCCATATGTAGTAATAAATGATAATATTCCAGATTTTGAAGAAAAATATTTTACAACAGAATGTTTTGAAAATTATAGCGAGTTAGACTCTCTTGGAAGATGTGGAGTTGCATTTGCTAATATTGGAATTGATACAATGCCAACAGAAGAAAGAGGTTCTATTGGAAATGTAAAACCAAGTGGTTGGAAAAACGTAAAATATGATATTGTTGATGGAAAATATTTATATAATAGATGTCATTTAATAGGATATCAATTAACTGCAGAAAACGCAAATGAAAAGAATTTAATAACAGGTACAAGATATATGAATACCAATGGAATGTTACCATTTGAAAATGAAGTTGCAGATTACATAAAAGAAACTAAAAATCACGTTTTATATAGAGTAACACCAGTTTTTCAAGATGAAAATTTGGTTGCATCAGGTGTACAGATGGAAGCTAAATCGGTTGAAGATAAAGGAGAAGGTATTGAATTTAATGTTTATGTATATAATAATCAACCTGGAATTATGATAAATTATAAAACCGGGGAAAGTTCTTTAAATAATAAAGATAAAAAATCCTAGAACTAATATAAATCTAGGATTTTTTTGATAAAAATATTACCACATTGTAGTTGATAAATGATTATAAAAATAAAAATATATTATCTTTATATACTTAGCAATTTGAAAATTTTTGTTTTGCAGCTGCTACTTTAGTAGCTTCAGCTGAGTCTGTTTTATACCAATTTCTTGCTGACATTAAATTATAAATTTTGTTTTGAATATCTAATTCTTCATTTAAAGCATCTTTAAACGCAGAATGTATTTCAGCAGTAGTAGCTTCAAGTGTTCCATGTAAATATAAATCACAAATTCCTTTAACAACTAATAAATGATTTTCCATTAATTCTTTATCTTCCATTAAAAATTTCAATCCTTTCTTTTAAGAATATATAGTTATGAAATATTTTTTATTTATTTCATACTATTTTTTCTTATAAATTATAATAAATTTTTAAATTTATTGAATAAATTGCAGTGTTTTGTTTCTAATTCTTTCATATAATTTTTTAATTCTTCATCTTTAAGATTTCCAGATGTTTTGCAAGCACAGTTTTTAAGAAATTGCTCATGTGCTAGAGCGTCTTCAACGTATAAAAGTTCTTTACTAGTCAAAAAAATCACCTTCCTTTTTAAATTTATTAATAATATTTCCAAAATAAGATTTTATATACAATTTGTTTATTATAAATTTTGAAAAACATAAAAAATAGTTACAAAATTGTACTTTGAAAGTATAGTAATATCAACGCTTTTACCATTATTTGACAAAAGACTTAAATCCTAGTATAATAATAGAGTGTGGATATTCAAAAGATAAGTAATAATAGTATGATTATATATTTTTTTATTGATACTTATAATGTATCGAAGGAGGAAATATGCAAGATAATAGCAACTTACGATTTTCAGTAATTATATGCGCTTACAATTTAGAAAAAATCGTCAATACAGCTATAAAAAGCGTGTTAGGACAAAGTTTTGAAAATTATGAATTAATTATAGTAAATGATGGTTCTACTGATAATACATTAGAAACTTTAAGAAAATTTGAAAAAAAATTAGATGGAAAAATAAAAGTAATTGATAATAAGAAAAATATGGGGTTAAGTGCCTCTAGAAATATTGCAATTAAGCAAGCTAAAGGCGAATATTTGGTTCATCTAGATGGAGATGACACTTTATATGATAGAGAAACATTAGCTAAAATAGATGCAACAATTGGAAACAGAAAATTAGATATTTGTTATTTTGGAGTACAATATGTTGGTGGGGGAAATAAATTATATTTACCAAATGCTAAGAATTCAACTAAAGAAGCTAGAATTGTTTGCGATATGCATTTTGCTGTTAGTAGTAAGGTTTGGAGAAGAGAGTTTTTAGAAGAAAATGATTTAACATTTATAGAAGGTATGTATTATGAAGATATGGTATATTCTATAAAGGCTGCTATAAAAGCTAAAGAAATATCTTTTGGAGCAATTCCAATTTATGTATATTATAGAAACCGTGAAGGTAGCATAATGGCAACACCAAATATAAAAAGATGTAAAGATATGTACAAGATGTTATATTACTTAATGGAATTATATGAGGAAACTCCAGAATATTTGCAACCATATTTATTAAGTTTTATAAAAAATGAAACATTTGGGGTTCCAGCAAGATTAGATGGAATTTTAAAATCACTTAAAGATTCAACATATACACCAGTATTTCCAAAAAGAAATTATGTATTTATTGAAGATACTTCAACAATTGTTGAACAAAAAGAAGAAGTTCCAGAAACTGATAAATCTAAAATTATCCAAATTCCAGTTCAAAATGATAATTTGGATAATAATTCTAAGAAAATTAAGGTTATACCAACCGAGCCACAAATTGCTGCTAGTAGTAAAAATGATTTAAAAATAGTTAAATTTTAATTTTTATAAATATTAAGTATAAAGTGATTTTTGGATTACTCAAAGTAAATGAAAATCACTTTTTTTATTTAATTATAAAACTAATTTTAACAAATTAGTTTTTGCATTAAATTTAAATTAATTAGAGGTATATATGATTACAAAAATTTATTTAGTAAGACATACTCAATCAACTGGAAACGTTGAAAAACGTTTAACAGGAAGAAGTTCATTTGAAATAACTAAAATCGGAGATGAATATATAAAGCTATTAACTAATAGATTAAAAGATATAAGATTTGATAAAGTATATTCAAGTGTTTCAAATAGAGCAATAAAGACTGTTGAACCACTTGCAAAATTAAATAATTTATTAATTGAAAAAAGAGAAGATTTATGTGAGATGTATTTTGGCATATATGATGGAATGACTTGGGATGAGGTAAATAAAATTAACCCTAAAATTCATGAAAATCATATTAGAACTAATGAAATAATGGGAATTCCAAATCAAGAATCATCAGAAGAAGTTGCTCAAAGAATGTATAATTGTATAAAAGGAATATGTCATGAAAATATTGGTAAAACAATACTTATTGGTTCACATGGAGTTGCTATAGAAACTTTTTTAAGAAGGGTTACAGAAGAACCATTTTTATTAAAAAGAGAAGAATATAGTCAAAAAAATACAAGTTTAAATATTTTGGAATATGATAATGAAAAAGATGAATTTAAATTAATATTATTAAATGATTTAAGTCATTTGAAAATAAAAGAAAATGAAAGATAAAATAGAGTAAAGTAATTTATGAAAAATAGGTTATAAAAATATAATTTAAAATATAACATGGAGGATAAAAATGAATATATGTTTAATTATGCCTAATGTTTTTCCAGTTCCGGCTACTAAGGGAGGGGCAACAGAGTCATTAATGACAAATCTTTTAAAAGAAAATGAGAAGAGTGGAAAAATAAATTTTACATGTGTAAGTGTTTATGAAGAAAAAGCATATAATTTAAGTAAGAATTATAAGTTTACAAAATTTATATATATAAAACAAAAAAGAGATAATTTAGATTTGACATTTCAAAGTGAAGATAAGAATTTTGTTGATTATATGGATGAAGTATATAAAAATATAAAAGATGCAGATTTTGATTTTATTATTATAGAAGGTGGAGATATTTCTGGATATGAATATTTATTAAAGAATTTTCCAAAAGAAAAATGTTTAGTTCATATACATGGTAATGTATTAGGAAATAATAAAATAAATGATAAGATATATAATAAATTTATTGCAATTAGCGATTTTACTCGTAAATTAATTATGGAAGATAATATAATTAGTGATGATAAAATAGAGCTTTTATATAATGCAATTTATGTACAAGATTTTGATAAAAAAATATCTGATAACGAGAAAATTGAACTTAGAAAAAAATATGATATTAACTCAGACGATGTAGTTATATTATTTTTAGGTAGAACAATTAAAGAAAAAGGCGTTAAGGAATTAATATTAAGCTTTAAGAAAATGAAGAATTTAGATAAATGTAAGTTATTAATAGTTGGTAGTGCAAACTATGGAGAGAATATAAAAACAGAATTTGATTACGAGCTAGAAGAAATTTCTAAAGAAGTCAAAGATAAAATAAAATTTACAGGTTATGTAAGTAATGAAAATTTATATAAAATACATAATATTTGTGATATAGCAGTTGTACCATCTATGTTTAAAGAATTGTTTGGCTTAGTTGTTGTTGAAAATATGAGTAGTGCACTTCCATTAGTTGTAACTAATTCTGGCGGAATTCCTGAAGTTGTTGACAAAGAATGTGCATTTATTGTTGATATAAATGAAAATTTAATTAAAAATATGACTGAAAAATTAGATTTTTTAGTTGATAATCCTGATATAAGAAAGAAAATGGGTGAACACGGAAAGCAAAGAGCTAAAATTTTTGGAATGGAGTCATATTTAGAAAATTTCTATAATTTAATCAAAAAAATAAAAAATGAAAATGCAGAAATAAATAAAATATAATAGATAAATAAAATTAATAGAAATAAAATTAGTATAAACAAAATTAGTATAAATAAAATCAATAGAAGTAAAATTAGCAAAAGTAATTTAGCAGAAATAAAATTAATAATAAATAAAAAAATTCAAAGAATATAACCAACAATTGTTAACGTTTGGTAGATATTCTTTGAATTTTTTATTAAATTATATATTTTCTTTTAAATATTCAAGTGTTCTAATTTTTTCATTTTCTATTAATTTATCACATTCATCAAAATCAATTTTTGTATTATATAAATTTTCTAATTCATCATATGATAGAATTTCTCTATTTGCAAATTTTAATGATTCTAGTAAATAAGATAATTTTTCTGTGTTGTAAGTTTTTAATTTTGTTACAAATGGTACATGAGCTTTTACAGAAAATATAGTTCCATGAAATGTATCTGTAATTACAAAATCAGCTTTTTTGAAATATGGTAATACTTCTAAAGGATGAGCTGGTATAAAGATATCTGTACATTTTTGATAACTTCCAATTGTAACTATTTTTTTGTTATGTTTTTTTGCAAACTCTTTTATTTTTTGACAATCAGCATCAGATAATTCAAAAGAATAAGCATATAGTAAAATATAATTATCTATATTTACATTATCAATAACATCATTAGAAAAATCATAAATTAAAGCAGGGTCAAAATGCTTAATAGGATCTATATTAGATAATTTTTTTGTAAAATTAAAGGAATTATTATCTCTAACTGAAATACTGTGAAACTTATTAAGAAAAGATGATATTTCATCGTGCTTATTAAATTTTAATGCTTTTTCAAATGTTGTGCTTCCACAAGAAGCTGCATAACTTATAACTTTTTTTGCATTATTATCTTTACCAAATAATTCAAGAGAATATCCAACATCAGAATTTGGTTGAAAACAATTAAATACTTCATCACTTCCAATAATTAAAGTATCTAAGGTAGGTCTTTCGTTTCTATTATTAATTCCTAGTTCAGGTAAAAATTTTGTTTTAAATGTATTTTCAAATTCTTTATACATTATAAATTCTTTTTCATAATTTTTGTCAATAGATTCTAATGATAATTTATTTTCTTTTTCTATAATACAAGGTTCAATTTTAAAGTCAACAAATTCAACTTCATGACCTAAATTTTTTACTATATGTGAAAGGGCAAATGCTTGTAAAAATGAGCCATAATTTATTATTCTTTGCATAGACATTATTCCGACTTTTTTCTTCATATAAATTTCCTCCTTAAATTAAAATATCTAAAGCTTCTTTAATTCCTTTTTGAGAATAGATATTTAAGAATTTTTCATAATTTTTGTGTTTTGGAGAAGGGTGCTTTAGTTGTGCATTTCCTTCAATTGCTTCTTCAATATTTCTTTTTTCATAAAAGATTTTATTTTTTATTTCTTCAAAGAATTTTGTTCCTTTTTTATTGTTTAGTAAAACTAAAGAAGTTCCATTGGTTGTATCATGATTAAATGGAATATTTTTTCCAATTCCCCAAAAATCTCCCAATGTAATATCACCAATTCGATATGGATTGGCATATTCACAAGAATAACAATTTTCTCTATAAAATAATCCGTCTAAAAATGCTGTATAAAATTTATCATTATTATTTTTTTCAGAATATATAATTTTATTGTTTTTGTATAAAGTAAAAAAGAAATCTAGATTACCTCTAAAAGTTAAGTTATCAGGAGCTTCTTTTAAATTTAGTGTTTGTATGTATTCATCTAAATAACTTTGTGGTGGAACTCCATGACAAATTAAGTCAATTATAAGTAATTTTTCATAATCTTTTTTTAAATAATTTTTTAAACCAGCACATTGACAAGGTGTGCTTATAAATATTGAGTATAAACCAGCATCTAAATCTTTTTTTATTTCTTTATAAGTGTTTCCAATATCAGCAAACGAGTATTTTGAAGTTTTAAATTTTTGAAGTTCTTCTGGTTTTGTTGCTCTATAAAATTTAAGTTTTAAATTATTATCATAACTACATCCATAAGCTGAAGCCTTTTTATTGTTTATAAAATGGCTATAAAAAATAGAAGCTAATCCACCAGAGCTACTAGACTTTCTATCATTTTCATCTAAATTCCAACATGCATATGCTTCTAAAGGTTTATTTTTATTAACTTTATTATTTACAGGACATGTTATAATGCATAAATTGCAATTATTGCAATTTGTTTTATCTATATTGGGGAGTAAAATGTTATAATTATTTAATTTCATTGATATACATTGTTTAGAACAGGCGGAATAGCAAGCCATACAACCTGTACACTTATTGGATTCACATATAGACATTTTAATCACTCCTTTTTATTTAAATATAACATAAAAAGTATATCACATTTTTTTCGATTTTTCAACAAATTTTGCTATAATTTTATGTTTTTGGAGGAAATTTACAATAAAACTAAAATTATCTAAAAAAATCTTTGTTTTTTATAAGGTTGTATAATGAGATTTTCTGTAAAGCATTTTTAGTTTTAGAATTTTTCAAGTAGTTTTAAAGGATATATTTTAATTAATAAAACAGGATAATATTGTTTATTTTGTAGTTTTTATTAAGTACATAAAGAGATATAATATATTAAATTTTTTAATAATAAAATTCAAAAATTTAATTATACATTTTGTATTGTTTTTTTTTTAATTTATTGGTACAATAAAAATGAAATAATGGAGTATTTTGAAATTTTGAAAACTAAATTAAAATTTATTAGAATTTTAGATTTAGCTAGCTTTTTATAAATTTTTTAATTAAGCTAGAGTTACTTAATTAAACGTTGTGAAAGGTTTGAGATATGGAACTAAAGATAATTAGAGGAATGAATAACATAGGAAGAGAATTGCTTGAAATTAGAACTACAGAGGCAAGAGTAGTAGTTGGGTTTGGAGAAGATGTAGGAACAGGTGAAATTTCAGAAAGTGTTAATCCAATGATAGAAGGGTTAACTTGTGGTACACCTAGTTATAATGGAATTTTTATACTTAGAAATCCAGAAAACTCTAATATTGTAAATTATGCTATAAAGAAAATTCCAATTTTTATGCCAAAAAAATTAAAAAATTCTTTTGAAATTTATTGTGATTTCAAAAAAATAGAAAAAAATAATAATATTATAGGTATAACAGAAGATACTATACAAAAAATAAGAAATTTAGAAATAACATCTTATGTAATAGATTACTCTAACTTTAATACACATATTTTGTGCTTTAAAGATTGTTCATCTGGAAAAAAAGTGGTTGTTTCTGGAGATTTTAGAAATTATGATGGTAAATATGAAAAAAGAAAACTTGATGAAGCTATATCTTTAATAAACAGTGCAGATTATTTAGTAATTGAAGGAAAATTTTTAGGAAAGTATGGATTAGATTATTCTTCTGGTAAAATTTTATTTGATAAATTAAAAAATATAATGAAATTTTATAAGCAAGTTTTTGTTATTCAATCAGAAACAGATATGATAACTGCTTCAAATATGTATAACGTGGCTATGAAAACAAAAATGATTTTTATTGAAAATACGTTATTATGTAATTATTCGACAGCATTAAATGGTAGTGGACCAAATCCAATAACTACCAAAAAAGTCTATAGCTATAGTCCACTGGTTTTAAATAATGAAGATTTTGAATTTAAGAGAAAATATGTTAATCCGTTTTATATTAATAATGCTAATCAAAAAATGAAAAAAGAAAAATATGTTATGAATATTACAAAAGATATGTTTCAAGATATGCAAATATTTAATAAAGAAAAAACATTTTATGATGCTTGCGTAATTTTGGCACAGTGGAAAGGGTCTGCAGTTCAAGATAAAGAATTAGAAGAATTCATAAATGTATTGAAAAAATTTGGAATAGATTATTATGAGCTATATTCTCATGGCCAAATAAATTTTGATGTGATTCAAAAAATCATTTCAAAATTAAAACCAAATGCTGTTATTCCATTAGATTTTAGTTTTTCAAAAGATGCTGAAAATCTAATTGATAATTTTAAAGTATTGAGTAAAGATGAAATAATAAAAATATAAAATTTTTGAACTTTTTGGGACGGTTCTAAAAAGTTCATATAAAAAATTAACCAAGACATGCATGTAGCAAACATAATGTTAGTGGCAAATAAAGAGGATATATGGTATATATTTATGATAAGATAAAATATAAATATTAGAAGAGTAATAGAAAGTATGAAAATTTTTATTACTCTTTTTATATTTAAAAAATTTGATAAATTATGAAAAAAATAAAACGAGTTTTACTCGCTTTATTTTTTATTTAACACTATTTAATTTTTTTGCTAAACTTGATTTTTTTCTTGAAGCTGTATTAGCTTTTAAAACTCCTTTTGAGCAAGCTTGATCTATTTTTTTAACAGCAATTTTGAATAATGCTTCTGCATCTTCTTTTTTTTCTGCTTCAACACTATTTTCAAATGATTTAATAGCTGTTTTATATGCTGATTTTATCATATTATTTTGTAATGTTTTTTTATTAATAACATCAACTCTTTTTATTGCTGATTTAATATTTGGCATTCTATCTGCACCTCCTTATAAGTTTAAATAAATTTTCTTTGAATATTTTAACATGTTAATTAGTAAAATGCAAGTGTTTTATGGAAATTTGTAAAAAAACCATAATTTTTATTTTAAAATCTAGTTTGAAATTTAGCTGAGTGTTAATTTTGTACAAAAAAATCTTAAAAATTATTAATACTAAGGTATAAAATAAAATTAAAAATTTATGCTTAGAGCTTAAATGGCAGATAAAAATTTATATAACAGTGTGAAATTCTTGTGTATTTGTTAAAAAAGCTTGAAAATATAGCTTTATTATGGTATATTTATAAAGTATTATTTAAAACTATGTACAAATGAAAAGTAAGGAGGTAACTATGATTGCTTTAGGTTCAGACCATGGAGGTTTTTTATTAAAAGAAGAAATAAAAAAATATTTAACTGAAACGAGTATTAAGTATAAAGATTATGGCTCTTTTGATAGTAATAGAACTGATTATCCGATTTATGCAGAAAAAGTTTCAAAATCAATTCAATCTAATGAATGTGATAAAGGAATTTTAATTTGTAGGTCTGGATCTGGAATGACAATAGTTGCTAATAAATTTAAAGGAATTAGAGCTGCTCTTGGATTTAATGAGCAAGTTACAAAATGTTCAAAAGCTGATGATGATTTAAATGTTTTAGTTTTACCAGCAGACTATATAGAAATATCTACAGCCATTGCAATTGTAAAAATTTGGTTAGAAACAGAATTCAAAGGTGGTAGATATGAAGAGAGAATACAAATGATAGAAAATATAGAAAAAAATGAAATGAAATAAGAGGAGAAGCTTATGTGGGGTGATATTGCAATCGCATTTGCAATTGCATTCTTAACAACATTTATGGCAACACCATATACAATAAAGCTAGCTAAAAAGCTAGGAGCTGTTGATACACCAAGTGATGAAAGACGTATAAATAAAATTACTATGACAAGACTTGGGGGATTAGCAGTTATTTTAGGTTTTGTAATTTCGGTAATATATTTGCTTGTCACAATGTCTTTTGAGAGAAAGTTTGATTTAACTACAGATAATTATCATATAAAACTTATAGGTTTTGCAGTAGGCGGTTTAATTATTTGTGGGACATGTTTTATTGATGATGTTAAAGGTGTTCCTGCTATAATTAAATTATTTGCTCAAATTGTAGCTGCATGTATTGTAGCAAAATGTGGAATAAAAATAGAAAGTATATCATTACCATTTGAAGTAAAATTTATAGATAATGTTGTTGCAAATCAAATTTTCTATAAAATTCTTACAGTAGGATGGATTATTGGGATTACAAATGCTATTAATTTAATAGATGGATTAGATGGACTTTCAACTGGTATATCACTTATATCATGTATATCTTTAATGATAATATTTTCATTAAATGGTTCACCTTTAATTTCAATTATTTTAATAACTGCTTTAGCAGGAGCATTAGTTGGATTTTTACCATTTAATTTTAATCCAGCAAGAACTTTTATTGGAGATACAGGTTCAAATTTTTTAGGATATTGTTTAGCTGTGATTTCAATAATTGGAATTGCCAAAACTTATACAGCTATAGTAATTGTAGCACCATTAATTGTTTTAGCACTTCCAATATTTGATACTCTTTTTGCTATATTTAGAAGATTAATTAAAGGTCATTCATTAAAAGCTATTATTGAGCCAGATTCCAATCATTTACATCATAAAATGTTAAGAGCTGGATTTACTCAAAAACAATCAGTATTAATTTTATATGGAATAACAGCAATACTTGGAATTTTTGCTATAATTTGGATGGATAGTGGTATTTGGAAAGCATTATCTTTTGCACTTATGGTTGTTATTATAATTCTTGCAGGATATAAAGAATTTTTTAAGCAAAGACTTTTATCAGATAGTGAAAATGAAGATGATATTAATAATAAATAAATTAAGCTCCCATATGGGAGCTTTGTTATTTAAAACTCAATATATAATAGTTAGTTTAATATCAAAATTTTAATATTTTAGAATATTATAAATTTTATATAAACATAAAGCTTAAAAAATCTTGATTTTTTAAGCTTTATAAAATATAATATTATAGATAATATACATTTTGTGATTATTAATTTGATTAACATGAAATTTAAAATTAAATAAATATAAGAATAATTAATAATTAAAGAGAATTTAAAGTAAACTATTAAAAAGCAGATTATGAAAATATTATCTAAAACTAATAAAAAAATACATAATGGGAGATGAAAAAATGAAATTAATAGTGGGTCTAGGCAATCCAGAAGCTGATTATTCAAAAACTAGACACAATATGGGATTTAATGTAATAAATAGTTTAGCAGCCATGTATGATATAGACATTTCTAGAAATAAATTTGAAGCTGAATTTGGAAGTGGTATAATTGAAAACGAAAAAGTTATCTTAATAAAACCACAAACATTTATGAATTTAAGCGGAAAATCAGTAATTCAATTCATAAATTTTTATAAAATTTCATTAGATGATTTGATTGTAATATATGATGATATGGATATTGATATTTCTAAAATAAGAATTAGAAAGTCTGGTTCTCCTGGTAGTCATAATGGAATGAAATCAATTGTAAATATACTTGCAAATGATAAATTTATAAGAGTAAGAGTTGGAATTGGAAAACCTAAATATGATGAAGATATTATAAATTATGTAATTGGAGCCATTCCAGAAGAAGAAATACAGCCTTTAAGAGAAGGGGTAGAAAAAGCAAAAGAAGCAGTAATTGAAATATTGAAAAATAACATAGATTCTGCTATGAATAAATTTAATTAAAAGGCAAGAAAAATAAATGAAAGAATTATTTATAAAAAAAGAAGACGACATAAAAAAAATCTATTTAATTGAAGATGAAAAAATTATTGAAAAGCACGAAGAAAATACTGAAAATCCTATGTTGGAAGGAAATATATATGTAGGTAAAGTGCAAAATGTAATTGCTGGAATGCAAGCTGCTTTTATAAATATTGGAAGTGGGAAAAATGCTTTTATACATTTAAGAGATATATTACCAAAAAAAGATATTACACAAGATAATGACTATGTAGTAGAAGCTAATGATATTAGAGAAGTATTAAAACCTGGAGATCCAATTTTAGTACAAGTTACTCGTGATAAAAACTATAAAAAAGGGGCTAGGGTTTCTAAACATATAAGTTTAACTGGTAGGTTTTTTATATACATGCCAAATTCACCTTTTGTAGCCATTTCCAAAAAAATAGAAAATGAAGAAAAGAAAAAATATTTAAAGCAAATTATTTTAAAAAATATTCCAGAAAATAGTGGAGGAATTATTAGAACAAATGCAGAAAAAGTATCAGAAGAGGAGCTTGTAAAAGATATAAAATCTTTAATAGAAAAATGGGAAAATATAAAGAATTTAGATTTAGATAAATTTCCTAAAAAAATTTATGATGCAGGAGGAATTATTAGTAAATATTTAATAGATAATATAGATAAGAATTTAGATAGAATTGTTGTTTGTGATAAAACAGTAGAAAACTTAGTTCAAGAATTTTTAGATTTTGAAATGAAATCTATTCCTATTATTGTTGATAATGACTATCTAAAAAAATTTGATTTTCAAAATCAATTAAGGAAATTAGAAAATCGTAAAGTTTGGTTAAAGTGTGGAGGGTTTATTACAATAGATAAAACAGAAGCATTAACAGCAATAGATGTAAATACAGGAAAGTTTATAGGAAAAGATGATTTTGAAAATACAATTTTTATAGTAAACGAAGAAGCAACAGTTGAAATAGCAAAACAACTCAGAGCAAGAGATATTGGCGGAATTATTATTATTGATTATATTGATATGCATATTGGGGAAAATAAAGATAGAATTATAGAATTAATGGAACAAGAGATAAAAAAAGATAGTTCAAAAGTACAAATTGAAGGTTTTACTAAACTAAATTTATTAGAGATGACTAGAAAACATATATATAGCTTTTAGAAGTTAGATGTTAGAAAATAGATGGTAGAGGATTTTGAATAAAATGAATGTTGGATTTATTTCACTTGGATGTAGTAAAAATTTGGTTGATACTGAAATGTGTATAGGGCTTTTTAAAAATAAGAAATTTAATATAGTAAATGATGTTGAAAAAGCAGATATTATTGTAGTAAATACTTGTGGATTTATTGAATCTGCTAAAGAAGAAGCTATTAATACTATTTTAGAAATGGCTGAATATAAAAAAAATGGTAATTGTAAGTATTTAATTGTAATGGGATGTTTAGTTCAAAGATATAAAAAAGAACTAAAGAAAGCATTACCAGAAGTAGATTTATTTTTAAGTATAGATGATTATGAAAATATTTGGGATAAAATTACAGATATTATTAAATATAAAGATTCTAAAAATAATAATTCTAATACTTTAGACTATATGGATAGAATAGTTTCAACTGGAAATACTACCGCATATTTAAAAATAGCAGAAGGTTGTAGTAATAATTGTACATACTGTGCAATTCCTATGATTAGAGGAAAATATATTAGTAGACCATTAGAAGATATTTTAAATGAAGCAGTAAAGCTTAAAAATGATGGAATTCAAGAAATTATTGTAATAGCTCAAGATACAACAAAATATGGTAAAGATTTATATAATGAATTTAAACTTCCAAAGCTTTTAGAAGAACTTGCTAAAATGAATTTTAAGTGGATTAGATTTTTATATGCTTACCCAGAAAGCATTACAGATGAATTAATATCTGTAGTAAAAAAATATGATAATATTTGCAACTATTTTGATATTCCAGTTCAACATTTTTCAGATTCAATTTTAAAAAAGATGAATAGAAAAAGTAATGGAAAAAAAATAGAAGCTTTAATAGAAAAAATTAGAAAGGAAATACCAGATGTAATTTTAAGAACAAGTTTAATTGTTGGATTTCCAGAAGAGTCTGAAGAAGATTTTTTTGAATTATATGAGTTTGTAAATAGAATAAAATTTGAAAAGCTTGGTGTATTTAAATATTCTAAAGAAGATGGAACGCCAGCTTCAAAAATAAAACAACAAGTTCATTATAAAACTAAAGAAAAGCGATTGAATTCTATAATGGCTTTAGAACAAAAAATTTCTAAAATAAAATTAGAAGAAAAAATAGGAATGATTTATGAAACATTAATTGAAGCTGAAACTTTAGATAATAAATATTATATTGGAAGATGTTACATGGATATTCCAAATGAAGATGGAGTTATTTATATATCAAAAACAGAAGATAATTTAATAGGTAAATTTGTTAAATGTAAAATTATAGGTGTTATAGATTATGATTTAAAAGGAGTCTTAGTAAACCAAAGAAAGGATTAAAATTGAAAATGAAAAAAATTTGGAAATGGTTTCTTATTATTCCAATTTTTATTGGTATTACTTTTTCAATTTGGATTACTATGAAAGATAAAATTGGAGAAACAGAAGAATTAAAAAAACGAGATAACCTTTTTGGAAATGTAATGACAAAATCAGCAGAAGTAACTAAATTTTATACATATGGAACCTCTTTAAATATTGAAGGAAAAATTACAGGGATATCTAAAGATAATTACGAAGGAATTCGAATAATTGTTACAGATGGTATTAATTATAATAAAGAATATAAAGCAAGTGTTTCTTTTGAAGAAACAACCTTAAATTTTTCTACAGGTTCAAAGATGAATGATTCAATAAATTTAGAAGAATTACAAGCTAATAATAAATATTATATAAAAGTAAGATTAAAAGTTAATAATAGTAAATCTTATAAATATTATTTATTAGAAAACAAATCTGATTATGGAAATATTGAATATTATACCTTGACTAAAGAAGAAAAGAATAATAAAATCGATATAAAATTTGAAAAGGAAAATTACAATAATAAAGAATATGCTTATCTAGGATTGAAAGTAGAAGAATGTAGTTTACCAGAAGAAATTTTTGATATTGTAATTGATAGTGGACATGGAGGAACAGATAAAGGTAATACATCTGGTGGAGTTTCAGAAGCAGATTTAATGCTAGATTATGCTAAAAGCTTAAAATCATCTTTAGAAGCTAAAGGATACAAAGTAAAATTAACAAGAGATGATGAGAATTCTTCTATGTATACATATTATAATATGTATGATGAAGATGGAAGAATAACTGTAGCTTGTAAAACAAAAGCAAAATTTATGATTTCATTACATACAAATGATAGTAATGCATCTGGAGTAGAAATTTATGCTCCAAATAATTGTGATTTAGAAATTGCTAAAAATATTGCAAGTAAAATTTGTGAAAATAGTAATTTAAGCTATTCAACATATAATAGTTATAAAGTACAAGATGGTGTTTATATTAGAAATTTTAAAACTTATGATATAACAAAGCGTTCAGAAAGCTTATCAGCTAAAGGTATAGAACCATATTTAATAACTACTAGTACACCATATTTATATACAATAAGAGAAGTTGGTGGAATTGCGACAAATGCTTATGTTGATGGAAGAGATAAAAATTATTCTGCTAATAAGTATTATAATTCAAATCAGGGTATTGAATGTTATCAAGTATCTGTGGGAAATATAAAAAGCGATTTAGAAATACTTAAAAATGAGAAAGAAGCAATAATAAATGCAATAGCATCTGTTTTTTAAATTTTAAATATTAGAAGGATTTAAATATAGATTTGTATTTAAAAATAAAACAACTAAAGAATGGAGAAAATATGGAAGAATTAATTAATTATATAAAGAAGACATTTGATGAACCAACCCTTAAAATAATAAATTTTATGGAAAATGCGAGTCTTCTTGTATCTGAAATGAAAGTAGATCAAGTAAAAGATGGAGATAGAGTAATAAATAGACCATCACTTAATATAATAGAAACCTCGTATTTAAGACTATGTGATGATAATATAGAATTTAAACATAATTTGATGGGAGAAATTTTCCTTCATTATTTAGGATATATATTACGTGATGCATGTGCAAATTGGAGATTAGATATAAATAGATTAAAACAAGATTTGGAAGGAAAATGCAGTTATTGTAATATACAATTAAAAAATTGCCCAATGAAGGTTTTAGCTTATATAAAAAAATGTGCTAAAGATGAAAAAATAAATGAAGAGGCATTATTTAGTAAATTAATGAATACATTTTCTAGATATCCAGTAAATGAAGTAGAGGAAAATAACATTGCAGAAAAGATTTTGTATTTATGTAATAACCCAATTGATATTAAGGGGGCAGAGTTCTTATTAGATACAGATAGTGTTAGAATTATAAAAGAAGAATATGGAAAAATTGATTATAAAACTATTGACTTTGAAGTAAAAAATGTTTCTCTTATAAATAATTTATATGATTATTTTGAAAATGATGGAGGGATTTTAAAATCTATTGATATTTCTAATCCTAAATTATCAAATAATTATTCATATATGTTTGAAAATTCGCCAGATGAACTTGCAGTGTACATTAAATATCTTTGTGAAGCACAAAAAGTTGACTATTATAATGTGTTTTTAAAAATTTATACAAAGCTTGGAAATTTTGAAAACATTTCAAAACTTGCATATTATAAAGAATTTGTTAGAAAAGTTGATTCTTCATTGGAAAATAGTATGATATTAAAACAAGATTTAAAAGAAGTTTTAACTTATATTAGAAATTATGATAATAAAATTAAATTGCCTTACATAAAATTTGATTTTTTAATATATACAAAAAATTCAGGTCTTGTTGATAATATGGTAGGAATTTTAAATAGATATTGTAGAACTTATAATTATTTATCAAATAAAAATGTTATTTACATTGATACAGAATTGTTTATAATGAGAGCAAAAGATAGTTATGATGTTATTTTACAGTTAGATAAATTATATCTAGATTATGACTTTTTAGTATTTGGTAATTTAGATAAAGCAGTTAATATCAATGAATATCGTTTAGATACATTTTTATCAATAATTCCAAAATACTATAATAGAAATAGAAGGTCTATTACAATTTTTAGTGGAGAAAAAGATGTTGTTCAAAAAATGCTTCAAAAATATGATAAAGTTCAAAAAATGTTTACACATGTAATAGATGTAGAGGCATTAGAAGTAGAAGCTATAAAAGAAAAAGTATATAATAGATTACAAAGAATAGGAGTTATTGAAAATGATGCTAAAGTTAAAATAGATGAATATATTGAAAAGCATTATCAAAAAGGAACTCAAAATGAATCAGATTTTATAGACAAAATCTATGAAGATGTTATATATAGTAAATATAAAGATATTTCTAATGATGATGAAATTAGTGCTAGTAATTTGCCAGCTTTAGAAGAAAATGTAAAGCTTGAAGAAGCATTAAAAAAACTAGATGGGTTAGTTCGGTTTAAGTGAAGTTAAGCAAAGAATTAATGAAATTATGAAATATTTGGAATTTCAGAAAAAAATTGGTGAAGAAAAAAATATCAATTGTAATATGGTATTTAAAGGTAATACTGGTACTGGAAAAACAACAATGACTAAAATTATGGCTGAAATTTTATGCAGTATGGGTGTTATAAAATCTAATAAAATTATTGAAGTTACAGGAAAAGATTTAATAGGAAGCCATTTAGGAGAAACTGCTCCAAAAACACAAAAG
The DNA here is from genome assembly GCA_022790975.1 of Clostridia bacterium. Taxonomy (GTDB): domain Bacteria; phylum Bacillota; class Clostridia; order TANB77; family CAG-508; genus Scatovivens. The sequence goes on from JAAVYF010000013.1 coordinate 110,180, forward strand.
ATTATAAATTCAGCAATTCGGAGGAATTTTAGTAATAGATGAAGCTCATACAATAGCAACAAGTAAAGGAAATGCTGATTATCCAGCAGAAGCTGTTGCAACTTTGTGTGATAATATGGATAGATATAAAGATAAACTTATTGTTATTTTTGCTGGTTCTTCAAAAGAAATTAATGTTTTCTTTTCTAAATATACAGGTTTATCATCAAGAATTGGATTTGAAATTGAGTTTGAAGATTTTTCAAGTAAAGATCTTATGACTATATTCAACAATAAATTAAACGAAAAGAAATATGATATAGAAGAAGTAGCAAGTAATCGTATAAGAAAAAATATTGAAAAAGCAAAAATTGCAAGAAGCTTTGGAAATGCAAGATATATAGATGATATTTTTGAAAAATTAATTTTAGCACATGCAACAAATTTAGCAACTGATGATAATTTAAAAATGATTACTCTTAATGATGTAGAAAACATGGAAAAATCAGATGTTCTAAAAGATATTACAATTGATGATACATTAAAAGATTTAAATTCATTAATTGGATTAAAAGATATAAAAAATGTTATAGATGGATTTGTTTCAGTACTTGAGTTTAATAAAAAATTAAGTAGAAAAACAGATTTTAATATGCATATGATTTTTAAAGGAAATGCTGGAACAGGTAAAACTACAGTTGCTAGACTTATAGCTAATATTTATTATAGTTTGGGGTATATTAGAAAAAATAAGGTAGTAGAAGTTCAATCTCAAGACTTAATTGCAGAATGGCTTGGACAAACAGGTCCAAAAACACAAGCTGTTATAGATTCAGCATTAGATGGTGTTTTGTTTATTGATGAGGCATATTCATTAATGGAACATAGAGGTTCAAATGCAAGTTATACAGCAGAAGCAATAGCAACACTTTTAAAGGCTATGGAAGATTATAAAGGAAGGCTAATTGTTATTTTTGCTGGTTATACAGAAGAGATGATGCAATTTAGAGATTTAAATCCAGGACTAAAATCAAGAATTGGATTTGAACTTACATTTAATGATTATGATTTAGATGAGTTAGTTCAAATATTTGAAAAGAAAGTAAAAGACCAAGAATTAGAAGTAGATAAAAAAGCTATTGCTAAGGCTAAAAAGATTTTAGAAGATGCTAAAAAGATTGAAAACTTTGGTAATGGTAGATTTGTAGATAATATGGTTCAACGTGTAATTATTGAACATGCAAAAAGAATGAAAAATGAAGAAAATTTAGAGGTATTAAGATTAATAACAGAAGAAGATATTTCAGAAGAAATAAAAGCTGAAAGGTCTAAAAATAAAATAGGTTTTTAAAATATAAGTTTATTTAAAAGTTCTTATTTAAAATATTTTTAAATTGATAAGATAACATTTAAGTATAGAATTTGATAGTAACATTTAACTTAATATATAAATGTTTTTTTATAATTTTAATTAAAATTTATGATTAAGAATTTTAGAATATATAATTAATTGGAAATGGAGAGATGATATTTGGAAAATATAATGCCTAAGGTTAGCTCAAAATTAGAACAAACAATTAATTTTGAGAAATACATTAATAAATATAAAAAATTAGAAATACAGTTTTTTAAAGATGAAAAAGAAGGTCAAATTTATTTTGATTTTGAAGATACAGTAAGAGATTTTATAAATAAATTCGATTTTAATGAAGTTACAATTCACCCACCTTTAGAAAACTTCGAACTAGAATATATTTTGTTTAGAGATAAAGAAAGCTTTTTAAAAAATGTTAGAAAAGCTGTAGAATTATCTAATGAATTTAAAATAAAAATAAATTTACTTTGGCATGCTCGTTGGAATTTAGAATTTTTAAAATATGCAATAACTCCTTATATAAAAGAAGCTTTAAATATAATTGGAGATAGTAATGTAAATATTTTATTAGAAAATTCTACTCTTACTTTAGATAGAAAATCTATAAGTGTTTTGGAATATTGTGATTATATAAATAGTCCTAAAGTTAAATTCTGTTTAGATATTTGTCATGTTTATTGTCATGCTAATATGTATAAAACAGATATTAATACATGCGTGTCAGAATTGATTGATAAAGAAAAACTAAAAAAGCATTTGTATCAAGTTCATTTTTCATATACAGCAAATAATGATGGATATATTGATAAAACAACTCATGGAATTGTTCATCCAAATTTAGAACTTGTAAAAAAAGATGTTCAGCTTTTAAAAGAACTTGGAACTGATGAAAATGTAATTTTTGTTACAGAAATAGGAGAAAAAGATTATATAAATAGACCAGACCAAGTTAGAGAAATTGAATTTTTGGAACAAACTAAATTTTAGAGAGTTTGTGAAAATTATATGAAAACAATTGAAATTTAGCAATAATTATTATATTATAATACAAAATTTTAAAAAGTGAGGAAATAAAAATGGGAAAAGTATTAGTTTTTGGTCATAAAAATCCAGATACAGATTCAATTACATCTAGTTTAGTTATTGCAAATCTTGAAAGAAAATTAGGAAATAATGATGTAGAAGCTTGTAGATTAGGAAATGTTAATAAAGAAACAGAGTATGTATTAAATTATTTAAAATTAGAAGCACCTACATTAATAAATGATGTAGAAGATGGAACAGAGGTTATTTTAGTTGACCATAATTCTCCAGAAGAAACAGTTTCAAATATAAATAATGCAAAAATATTAAAAATTGTAGACCATCATAGATTATGTGGTTTAGTTACAGATACACCATTATATTTTAGAGCAGAACCTGTTGGATGTACAGGTACTATTATGTATAAATTATATAAAGAAAATGGTATAGAAATTGATAAAAAAATAGCAACATTAATGGTTTCTGCTATAATTTCTGACACATTACTTTTTAAATCACCAACTTGTACAGAATTAGATAAAAAAGTTGGAATAGAACTTTCTAGAATAGCAGAAATAGATTTAGAAAAATATGGAATGGAGATGTTAAAAGCTGGTACAGATTTAAGCTCTTTTTCTATAGATGAAATATTAAATTTAGATGCTAAAGAAACACTATTAAAAAGTGTAAAAACAGTAATAAATCAAGTAAATACAGCGTCAATTCCAGAAGTTATGAAAATGAAAGATGATTTAGAAAGAGGAATGAATAAAATTATAAATGAAAAAGGTTTAGATTTATTTGTTTTATTAATTACAGATATTGTAAATAGTAATTCACAAGTAATAGCTTTAGGGAAGAATGCAGATTTAGTTGAAAAATCATATGGAGTTAAATTAGAAGATAATACAGCTTTATTGAAAGGTGTTGTTTCAAGGAAGAAACAAGTTATTCCTATAATGACTGAGAATGCTTAGAATATATGTTATAAATTATATAAGATATAAAAAAATAGAAATTTGTATAAAGTTTCTATTTTTTTATGTTGCTTTTTGCTTGAGTAATTATATAGGTTTTAATTATTGTGGATAGATAATTATTAAAGATTTTTGCTAATTTATAATTAATTTTATGATTTATTTTAAGTATGAATTAAAGGGTAATGAAGAGTATAGTATATAATAGATAGGATATTTAAAACATCTGACGGGAGCGAGAGGATCGCTTGTATCTTATATACTTTTTCTACTCCTTGCTGTCGTCCTTGCTAAAGCAAGCACTCCATTCGCCCTTCGGTTGGTCGCTGCGCGTCGTACGAAAAAGTATATACAATACAATAATAGCGAGGCACTCGCTTCTGTCAGACGTTCTAAATTCTCTAAGTTATTTTAATTTTATTTTATACAAAAACCAAAAATAACTTAGCTAAAAAAATAGGATAACACAGAATGTATTAATAATAAATAAGTTGAAAAATATTCTTTATAGATGGTAAAATTAAATTACCATTTTAAGAAAAAGAAGAAGACACATAATTAAAATTTATAATACAATGTTGGTCACAAAACTAACATTGAAAGCAGGAATTAATTATATGTCAAGATAATAATAACACAAAAAATAGAAAATCTAAAACTAAAATTTAAAATTCATTGCTTTTAATTATTATCAATGATATAATTCTAATACCAAAAAAATTCTTAGGGAATTAATATATTGAAATTTTGTAATAAAGCTGAAATAATAGAAAAGAGATGAAATTAAATGAAATTACATATAGTTTTAGTTGAACCTGAAATTCCTCAAAATACTGGGAATATTTCTCGTACATGTGCTATTTTAGGAGCAAAACTTCATTTAGTATATCCACTTGGTTTTCAAATTAATGAAAAAACAGTACAAAGATCAGGACTTGATTATTGGGATAAACTAGCAATTGAAGAACATGACAGTTTTGATAAATTTTTACAAAAATATAAACCAGAAGAACATAATATGTTTTTTGCTACAACAAAAGCCAAACATGTATATTCTGATATAAATTATAATAGAATGGATGAAGTATTTTTAGTGTTTGGAAAAGAAACAAAAGGACTTCCAGAAGAAATATTACTAAAATATATAGATAAAACAATTAGAATTCCAATGCGTGAAACTCTTCGTTCCCTAAATCTTTCAAATTCAGTTGCAATAATTGCATACGAAGTAGAACGTCAAAATAATTTTGAGAAATTGGAAGGAATTTCATCATATTTTGATTGAAATTTAAAATAATAAAAGTAAACAAATGAATTAGAATATATCAAAAATAGAAAAAGAAAGGAATTAATTAATAGATTAATATTTCTATATAATTAATTAAATAAGAAATTATGAAAATAAAATATTTTTTAGTTATTATGTTATTAGTTATGATGTTAGTTTCACTAACTGCTTGTGATTCAGATTCAGATAAAGAAAAAAATGATACAGATGATACTTTAGGATATCTTACTTCAAGAGAAGATAATAGAAAAGAAAACAAAAATGAAGCAAACCCAGATACTTCAGATAATGAAAATAATAATATAGAAAATACATCTGATGCAACAAAATTTTTAAAACAAGTAAAATCTTTAAGTTCTTCAGATGCATTAGCTAATGCCGAAAAACAAATGGCAGAGCCAGAAAATGGAGATACAATTGCAATTTTTCATATAAAAGATTATGGAGATATTACTGTTAAACTTTTTGAAGATGTTGCTCCAAAAGCATGTGAAAATTTTATAAAACATGCCAAAGATGGTTATTATGATGGTGTTATATTTCATAGGGTTATAAATGAATTTATGATACAAGGAGGAGATCCAGAAGGTACTGGATATGGAGGCGAAAGTATATGGAAAAAAGGCTTTTCAGAAGAGTTAAATGCATCTATTTTACCATATAAAGGCTCTTTATGTATGGCAAGTGGTGGTACTGGAACAAGTAGTCTTGGAAGTCAATTTTTTATAACTCAAGCTAATTATAATTCTTATATAACAGATTATTTAAAAAGATATGGAATTTCAAATTTGGAAGAGTCATATAAAAAATATGGAGGTGCTTTAGCAGATTTAGTTGGATATGGACAATATACAACATTCGGGCAAGTAATAGATGGAATGGATGTAGTAGATAAAATTGCTAGTGTTTCAACAAATTCCAAAGATAAACCTCTTGAAGATGTAATAATTTCAAACATAGAAGTAACAACATATTCAGAATAAACAAAAGAATCTTATATAAAAACGTGAGGAGTAAATATGATTGTAATAAAAATACTATTATGGATATTTATTATACCATTTTTATTAGGAAAATATTTAGAGAAACAAGAAGACAATAAAATATTATATACATGGTGTTTGGGATATGTTATGGAAATGGCAGTATTTTTTATAGTTGCAATTCCAATGATATTAACAAGAGCTGAATTTAAAGCATTACGAAATTTTTATTTTTTGATTATTTTAATTTTATCTATATTGTCTGTGATTTTAAATAGAGAAAAATTTAAAAATATTATAAATTTTAAAATGCCAAAAATTTCTTTTTTTAAAGTTTTGGCAATATTTCTTGTAGTTTTACAAGTATTTATAAAATATAATTTTGCTGCTATAAATAATGATGACTCAAGCTTTGTTGTTTTATCAACCAAAATGATAGAAGATGGAAATATGTATCATTCTGGTCCAAATACAGAATTAAATTCTAGAAGAGCATTAGCTCCAATTTCTGCATACTATTCGGTATTATCAGAGTATTTAGGAATACATGTAGCAATAGTAACTCATACTATAATGCCTATGGTATTTATGATATTTGGAAATTTAATTTATTATTATTTTGGAAAAGCATTATTTAATAAAAATGAAGATTCACCATATATATTTCTTATATTTATGACAGTATTAAATTTTTACTATTTTCATTTAATAGGAGCTGGAGCTTATTATTTAAAATTTACTTGGTTTGGAAGAGTAATAATAAGTGCAATGTTACTGCCTTTATTGTGGAAAATTTCATTAGATGCAATGAATAAAGATAAAAATTATATTATTGATTGGTTAACTATTTTAGCAATTGTTTTAGCGTCTTGTTTAGGCTCTGAAATGGCACTTGCAATAGTTTCAATTCCACTTATAGTTTTAGCTACTATTGCATCAATTAGAAATAAAAATATTTCGTATTTTGTAAAGTCATTGTTATGCGTAATTCCATGTGTAATTATTGGAATAATTTATTTAAAAATACAATAAATAAAGGAAAATAATATGAAAGAATTAATGGAAGATCTTAATTTTGAAACGTTAAAAGAAAGAATACAAACATTATTCTATTATTTTAATGATGGTGTAATGTTTTCATTTATAGTTTTTTTACTTTCAGTTCAATATATATGGTTTACAGAAGAAAATAAAAAAATAAAAGATTTGTTTTTTTGGTATATTATTATAATTTTTCTTATTATATGGAATCCAATATGTATATACATACTTGGAAAATTTATTAATTTTTCTTCTCTGTATAGAGTTTATTATATGCTTCCAATGTATCCTGTAATAGCATATGTATTTACTAAAATTGTTGAAAAAGGAAAAAATATAATTCAAAAAATTTTAGTTATGTTTGTTTTTATAGCGTTTATATGTGTTTCTGGTAGAAATGTATTTGATGCATTTCCTGTATATAAAGTGGGGAATTTATATCAGTTACCAGATGATACCGTTTTTGTAGCAGAAATAATTTATAATGATAATACATACAAAAATAAAAAAGCAATAGTTCCATATGGTATGTCATCACAAATTCAGCAGATTTATCCATCAATAGAATTATTATATACAAGAAGAGTTAGTAATCTATTAGATGTAAATGGTAACCCATCACCTAATGACACAGATGCGCCAATAGGATATGAGCCAATTGAAAAAATTAATGAAGGAGATACAATATATATTGTAGAGCTTTGTGAGCGAGAGAATATAAATTATGTTGTTTTTTCTAAATCTATAACATTACAAGATTCAATGGAAAACCATGGATTTGAAATAATTGCTTCAGGAGAAGGTGTTGATATTTATAGAAAGATACCTAATAATGATTAATATAATTTAAATCTAAAAAAACAATGTAATAACAATTGACATTATAAAAAAAAGTGATATAATATTATCATAATTTTTGAAGACGTTTGTATTAAGGCTAAGTAGTAAAAGTTTGATAAAGAGAGTTTGTGGTTGGTGAAAACAAATGAAAGATTTTTATGAAATCTCCCTTAAGAGTTTTTGGTATAAAAAGCCAATCCGAGTAATTACAGGTTATAGTAATTAAAATAAAGATATAAATTAAGGTGGTACCGCGGTAATATTCGCCCTTATACAATTAAGTATAAGGGTTTTTTTGTTTAAATTAAGGAGGTACATATGATTTTCAATGGTAATGATATAAAAAAACTTATAAAAGAAAAGAATGTTATTGAAAACTGTGATATGAATTATATTAGTTCTGGTTCATGTGATATATCTATGAGTTCAAATATTCTAAAAATAAAGAAAACATTTAAAACAATTGATTTATCAGAACCAGAGAAAGTTGAAAATATGTATGAAAAAATTCATATAAAAGATTCATATAATTTTAAATCTAATGAATGTATTTTTGTAATATTAAATGAAAAAATAAAATTGCCAAAAAATATTATTGCTCATATTAGACCAAGAACTTCATTGAGTCGATTAGGAATAGTAATAAATTTCCAACATATAAATGCTGGTTATGAAGGAGTTTTAAATATAGCAATGTATAATTTATCTCCAAATACTTATAAAATAAATCCAGGAATGAGAATTGGTCAAATTGTATTTGAAGAGTTAACAGATGGAATCACAGATGATTTAGTTTATTATAATGAAAAAACTCCAATGTATCAAAATGAAGATGGAACAAAAGGTTCAAAAATATATGCAGATTTTGTTGGTAAAGTTTTTAGACATTTTAAAGGAAATTATTATTTTATAGAAAGTATAAGTATGGATTCAGAAACTAAAGAAGATATTATTGTATATAGACCGTTATATGAAAGAAAAGATTCAATGCTTTGGACAAGACCAGCAAAGATGTTTTTTGAAGAGATAGATGTAAATAGAAAAGATAATATAACAGGGCAAAAACATAGATTTGAGTTAGTAGAAGATTTATCTATGGATTATTTAAAGAATGTAAAATAAATGAGAATACGCAAAATAATTAATAGTTAATAAGTAATAATTAATTTATTATTATAATTATATAGATGTTAATATAAAGATATTAAGTTAAGGGAGGAAAAAATGAAAGAAGTAAAAGAAGGCGAAGTTTATAGACATTTTAAAGGACCATTTTATTATGTTATTTGTATAGGATTAGATTCTGAAACTAGAGAAAGAATGGTAGTTTACAGACATCTTGATGGTTCAAATGAAATATGTGTAAGACCAGAAAAAATGTTTTTAGAAGAAATACCAGAAAGACCAGATAATGTAACTGGTCAAAAAGTTAGATTTGAAAGAATTGACAATTTAAAAGATTATAACTTAAATTAATGTTATATATTTAATAGAAAATGGTTTAAATTAGTGTTATGTTTGATTAAAAATACATTTAAATTGTAAATATTATATGTTTGATTAAAAATAAAATTAAATTATAATTATAATTATAATTAATATAAATGAAGGGGGAGTTAAAATGATTGATATAAAATTAATTAGAGAAAATCCAGAACTAGTAAAAGAAAACATTAAGAAAAAATTTCAAGAGCATAAATTAGTTCTTGTAGATGAAATTATTAATTTAGACAAAGAAAGCAGAAATTTAACACTTATGTGTGATGAACTAAGAGCTAGTAGAAATGCCAAAAGTAAAGAGATAGGTAATTTAATGGCTAAAGGTCAAAAAGATGAGGCTGAAAATATAAAACTTGAAGTAAAAGAAATTAATGATAAGTTAGGTGCATATAATGGAAAAGAAGAAGAATTAAAAGAAGAAATAAAAAAAAGAATGATGAAAATTCCAAATATTATGGATGCATCAGTTCCAATAGGAAAAGATGATAGTGAAAATGTAGAAAATGAAAAATTTGGAGAGCCAGTTGTACCTACTTACGAAATTCCATATCATGCAGATATTTTAAGTGCTTTAGATGGTTTAGATAAAGAAAGTGCAGGTAGAACAAGTGGAAATGGATTTTATTATTTAACTGGAAATAGTGCTAGACTTCATTCTGCAATGCTTAGTTATGCAAGAGATTTTATGATAAGTAAAGGATTTACTTATTGTATTCCACCATTCATGATTCGTTCAGATGTTGTAAATGGAGTTATGAGTTTTGAAGAAATGGATGCTATGATGTATAAAATAGAAGGTGAAGACTTATATTTAATAGGAACTAGTGAACATTCTATGATAGGAAGATTTAAAGACCAAATAGTAAAAGAAGAAGAACTTCCAATAAGTCTTACATCATACTCTCCATGTTTTAGAAAAGAAGTTGGTTCTCATGGATTAGAAGAAAGAGGACTATATAGAGTTCATCAATTTGAAAAACAAGAAATGATAGTTCTTTGTAAACCAGAAGAGGCAATGAATTGGTATAATAAAATGTGGATGTATACAGTAGAGTTTTTTAGAAGTTTAGATGTTCCTGTAAGAACTTTAGAATGCTGTAGTGGAGATTTAGCTGACTTAAAGGTTAAATCTTGTGATGTTGAAGCATGGAGTCCAAGACAGCAAAAGTATTTTGAAGTTGGAAGTTGTTCAACATTAGGAGATGCTCAAGCTAGACGTTTAGGAATTCGTGCTAAAGGAAAAGATGGAAATTATTTAGTTTCAACTTTAAATAATACAGTGGTTGCAACGCCTAGAGGTTTGATTGCTGTTCTTGAAAATAATTATCAAGAAGATGGAAGTATTAAAATTCCAGAAGTTTTAAAGCCATATATGGGTGGAATAGATAAAATTGAACCAAAGAAAAAATAATATAGAATAAAAATATTAAATAAAATATTAAATAAAATATTAAATAAAATATTAAATAAAATATTAAATAAAATATTAAATAAAATATTAAATAAAATATTAAATAAAATATTAAATAAAATATTAAATAAAATATTAAATATAATTATTA
>JAAVYF010000069.1 GCA_022790975.1 Clostridia bacterium
AAGCAGCAGAAGAAAGTGGTATAAGTCCATATAGTATAGCTATAAAAATCATACAAGAAGTAGGAACAAATGGAAGTAATTCTGTTAGTGGAACATGTCCAGGTTATGAAGGATACTATAATTTCTATAACTGGGGAGCAACAGATGGAGGAAATGCAGTTGAAAAAGGTTTAATATATGCAAAAGAAAAAGGATGGAATAACCAGTATACTGCTATAGTAGAAGGTGCAAAGAAGATGGCAGATAGTTATGTTAGTGTAGGACAAAATACAGCATATTTCTATAAATTCGATGTTGTAGATGATACAGCAACAGGTTTATATTGGCATCAATTTATGACAAATGTACAAGATCCATCAAGTCAAGCAAGCAACCTTTATAATACATATGCAAAAAATAATGCTATTGATATATCACTTAATTTTATAATACCAGTATTTAAAGATATGCCAGAATCGAATTTTATGCCAAATGGAATTAGTTCATCAGATAGAAATTCATATTTTATAAATGGTACAGGAGTACAATTTAGAGATATGCCAGGAACTTGGGCATATTCTTATGGAACACTTGATTACGGAGAAATTGTTACAGTTGAAGAATTAAATCATAAAGAAGCAAATGGATATACTTGGGCAAAGATTAAAACTTCAAATGGAACAGTAGGATATGTAGCAAATATATATTTGACTAAGTGCTAAAAATAAAGTGGCATGAAATCTATAACTAAAAAATTCATGCTACTATTTTATTTTACCAATATGTAATGAAAATTTTATATGAGGAAGGATAGGAAATTCATATGATAAGTCAAAAAATAAAAATGGGAATAGTTGGAATACTAATTTTGCTAATTTCTATATTTTTAATACAATTACCAAGTTTAGCAGGAAGCTTTTCAGTTACTAGTAGCAAAACGACTATGACAGTAGGAGAAACTGCGATATGTACAGTTACAGCAAATCGTTGTGGAGGGAAATTTAATATTACTTCATCAGATTCTAGTGTTATAAGTATAGAAGGTACTTTGCCATGGACAGAAAATGAAAGTAATTCAGTAACATTAAGAGCTAACAAAGCAGGAACAGCAACTATCACTTTAGAAGCAACTAGTGTTGCAGACGCTGATACAGCAGAAGATATAGAAGGTTCAAAATCTATTACAATAAAAGTAAATGATCCAGCACCAGTAAATGATGGAAAGGATACATCAGGAGCAAATCTTAAGTCAATTACTGTTGCAGGAAAAATTTATAATAATCCAGCAACTGATTTTACAGTAACTGTTGGTTCAGATGTAAATGCTGTTGAAGTTAAAGCTATAGCAAATGATGGAAATGCAAAAATTTCTGGAACAGGGGCAAAAGACTTAGTAACAGGTACTAATGTCGTAACAATTACAGTTACAGCATC
>JAAVYF010000014.1 GCA_022790975.1 Clostridia bacterium
ATGAAAAAAATACTAATTATAATATATATTTTATTGATACTAATATTAATTAAATTAACATCATCCTTAATAATAAACAAAAATTTTATAAAAAATTATAATAATGGAGATTATGAAGAAAAATATGCTAAAAAAATGCTTATATTAAATTTTTTTGAACCATATATAGCCCATTATAATTACGGAAATATTTTGTATCAAAATGGTAATTTTGATGAAGCAATTATTGAATATGAAAAGGCTTTAAATTTATTTCCCCCTAAATATAAAGAATGCAATATAAGAATTAATATTGTATTATCAATGTTACAAAAAATTTATATAAATAATTCAGAAGATGAGAAAATATTAGAAAAATTAATGGAAGCAAGAAGATTTTTATGTGAAAAAGGATGTGCCAATGAAGATAATGATAATGGGCATAGTGATGAAGCAGAAAATCTAAAAAAAGATATAGATAAAATGATAGAAGAATTGCAAAAAGATAAATTACCAAAAGATGAGGATAAGAAAGATAACAAAAATAATAATAAAGACAAAGAAAAAAAGCAAAAAGATGATAGTAAAATGAGTAAAAAGAAAAAAGAATTGGAAGAGATTGAAAAGAAAGGGAGAGAAGAAAGAGAAGATAGTTTAACAGATTTGAGAAATTTTTATTCTGATAAATATTATTATGATGGAAAACAATGGTAAATTTATTTAATAATTAATCTGATATTTTTAATTTTAAACTAATTAAAAAAGGTCATCTAATCTAATGTATTAGATGATTTATTTTATGAAATTTAATAATTAAAAATAAAAATTTTAAAATAAAAATTGTAAAATGTTTACATTTTTTCTGTTTTGTGATAGAATATAATATGTAGACTTTTAAAAAATAGGAGATTGTAGATATGAAAGAAAAAAATATCAATTTTTTATTGAAAATGATTATATGTTTAATTGTATTGTTTTTAATATTTTCATTATTTAATACTTCTTTTGCAAATAGTGAAACAAGGGATAATAGTCAAAAACAATATTGCTATTTATCTGATATTAAATATATAACCACTCAATCATCAGTTGGTTGGGGTAGTATAACTTATGATAAAAACTTAGATACCAAATACAATGATGGACTAATTACTGTAATTGTAGATGGAAAACCAAAAAAATTTCTAAAAGGAGTAGCAGCACATGCTACATCAACAGTTGTGTATGATATCACAGATTATGATTATGATTACTTTACAGCATATATAGGAGTAGATGCGAGTAGAGGTGCTGGTGGAAATGGTGTGAAATTTTCAATATATACTTCTGTTGATGGTCAAAACTGGAATTTAAAAACACCAGTTTCACCTCAAGTAATGAAAGGAAATACAGAAGCACAATTTGTAAAAATAGATATAAAGGAAGCAAATTATTTAAAATTATATGCACATAGTAATGGTAATATAGATTCAGACCATTCAGTTTATGCAAATGCAAAATTAATAAAAGAAGGATATGAAGAAAACAATTCACCAGCTGATTTTATAAAAACAATAGATGAGTATGATAATGCTATAAAAGCTCATTATGGTGAAGAAATAACAGGAGAATATGAATTACTATTATTACAAAGAGAATTTGTGAAAAATATTGGATATGATATATTACAAGCATATGTTCAAATTGATGAAAATAATATGAATGTTGTATCTTGGTTAATGAACGATGTAACAAATCTTAGATTGTACATAGTAGGAGGAAGACCAACAGGAAGTTATAGATCTTCTTTAGATGTTTTAAATAGATTATATACAGAGTATAAAGAAGATTTAAATAACGAAACAGTAACTTCTAATGGAGTAGTTTTAAGTGATTTATATAGAAAAATGATGATTTCTTTATCATTAACTCACTCAGCTCAAGTAAGCTCATGGATAGGTGGAAGTGGAGCAAATATCTCAAATCCAGTAACTAGATATCAAATATATAAAGAGATGAATTTAGCAGGATTATTAGACAATAAAGTTTTCGAAAACTTAAATGTTGAAGAAATGAGATGGGTAATGAATAACCAAATTGCAGATGAGGAAATCAAATGGTTAAATAATCATGTTAGACGTCGTAATAACAGTAGAGACCCATATACATATATAGCATATGGATTTGGATATAATTATAATAAAGATATTTATTATAGTGAAGCAAATTATGAAAAATGGAATCAAAAATATTTATTAGATCAATTTGATTTAACATATAAAAAAGGTGTACCAAAATTATGGATTGTATTTGAAGAAGGATCTGTTTGTGGAGGTCTTTCAAAAACAGGTTCTAATATCAATGCTGCTTATGGTGTGCCTTCAGCTGTAATTGGTCAACCAGGACACGCAGCATATTTACAATATTCTGAAAATGCAGATGGTATAGGATTTTGGAATATATATAATGATGTTTCTGGATGGACACAATCTGAAAAAGGTGAACGTATGTTATTAGGTTGGGGCTCTACTAATTGGGATAGCTATTATCAAGTGCCATATGTTCTATTAGCGCAAGCTGCATTAAATGATTTTGATAGTTATGAAAAATCAGCAGAAACATTATTATTAAAAAATATATATTCAAATAACTTAGTGGAATTAGAAAATATATATAGAAAAGCATTGGAACAACAAAATATTAATTTAGATGCTTGGTATGGATTAATAACAACATTTAAAGCCAATCCAAATAAAACTGAAGAAGATTATTTTCAATTAGTAGAAGAAATGTCTGAATGTTTAAAATATTATCCACTACCAATGTGGGATTTATGGAATTTAGTAAAAGGTAAATTTACTAGTCCAGCATATATAATGAAATTTAACTTATTAGAAAAAAGAACATTAGAAGAAGCAACTAGACTAACTAGTGGAACATCTCAACCAAGTGTTACAAGAATAATGGCTAATTATTTATTAGGAAGAAATAATTACACACTTACAACTTTCTCATTTGATGGACCAAATGCAGAATCTATCGTATTATCAGATAAATTTGCTGCTACAGAAGTAAGATGGGATTATAGTTTAGATGGTGGTGAAACTTGGACTGAAACAGGAGAACATATACATAAATTAAATAAAGAAGAAATTGCGAAAATAAATGTAGAAGATGGAATTTTAATTCATATAATTGGTGTAAATTATAGTGAAGCAAATATAAATAAAATTGTAATTACAAAAGCTAGCGTACCAAATGTATATAATAATGACCTAGAAAATAGAGTTATAGGTACACCGGCTTCAATGCAGTGGAGATTTAGTGCTGATGACGAATGGATATTGTTTGAAAACGAACTACCAGATTTAACAGGAGATAAAA
Organism: Clostridia bacterium; assembly: GCA_022790975.1. Classification (GTDB taxonomy): domain Bacteria; phylum Bacillota; class Clostridia; order TANB77; family CAG-508; genus Scatovivens. The sequence continues at coordinate 3,343 of JAAVYF010000014.1, forward strand.
CAATAGAAGTAAGACAAGGACCAACAGGAACAAGATTAGCAAGTGATACAAAAACTTTAAGTTTTACACAAGATGTTGTAAATAATAAAAGAAAATATATTCCAATAGCTAATTTATCACTTCACAGTGTATCTAGTCAAGCAACAGCTGGGGATCAAAAAGGTCATGCTATAAATGCAATTGACGGAAATGCTTATACAAGATGGCACTCTGCTTGGAATGGTAGTGATACAACTAGAACCATAGTTATTCAATTTGATAAACTAAGAAATTTAACAGCTTTGGATTATATACCAGAAGCAGGTGTAAATGGAAAAATTTTCAGCGCACAAGTATTAGTTAGTGTAGATGGAACGAATTGGAAAGAAGTTGTATCAGGTACAAATTGGTCATATTCTAATGTAAATGATGTTTCAACAAAAACTGTTGATTTCGAAGCTGTTAGGGCAAAATATGTAAAAATAGTAGGAAAAAGAACACAAACAGTAGGTGGTGGAAGTTTTATAACTGCAGCAATGTTTAATTTCTATGAAGATACAACAGTTGATATTGTTGCTGAATTCACATTTGATGGAGCAAATGCTAAAAAGATAGTTTTAGACAATGATTATAAAGGTCAAAACTGGCAATACAGTTTAGATGGAGGTACAACTTGGAAAAATGGTAGTGGTGATGAACATCTATTAACAGATACAGAAATAAATCAAATTACATCAGAAAATCAAATAAAAATACGTTTTGCTGAAAATTCAACACAATATATAGTAAAAATTAAAAAAATGAATACACCTACAATTACTCCTTACTTGAATGATTGGGAAAATAGATTGATAGGAATAACAAATAAAGCAGGACTTGAATGGAAGATTGAAGGAACAAATAATTGGACTGATTTTACAGAAGAAGAACCTGTAGTAGAAGGAGCAAAAAAATTATATGTTAGAGCAAAAGCTACTTCTAACTTTACAGCAAGTGATATATTAGAATATCAATTTGCAGAAGATGAAAATACATCAAAAGAAACATATATACCAATATCACATTTGTCAGTACATGCATATTCAACCCAATCAATAGATAATACGAGACCATTTTATGCACAAAATGCGATAGATGGAAATCGTAATACTTTATGGCATACGGACTTTAGATATTCAATAGTAGGATCTAGAGCATTTATTACTATGAAACTTGATAGTAATAAATATATATCTGCATTAGAATATGCACAAAAGAAATATAGAGAAGAAGATCCTTGCTATATAAAAAATGCTTATGTATATATAAGTGAAAATGGTGAAGATTGGATTTTAGCAGGAACATTAGAAAATGCTACACAAGATGAAGAATTTAAGAAAATTATATTTGATGAAAGTGTATCAGGACAATATGTAAAAATAGAAATGGAAGGATATGGTATTTTTGCTTCTATTGCAATGATAAACTTATATGAAGATACAACAGTGAAAAAAGCAGCTTCATTCTTATTTGATGGAGAAGAAGCAAATAAGATAATTTTATTAGATGAATTTAAAGGTTCAAATTGGGAATATAGTTTAGATGGTGGTAATACATGGAAACGTGGTTCATCAGATACACATACATTAACAGAAGAAGAAATAGAACAAGTAAATGGAGATAACAAGATAAGATTAAAAATTAATAATAATGAATATGTAATAAATATTCAAAAATCAAGTAGACCAGTGATTACAGGATACTTAAATGATTTAGAAAATAGATTAATTGGTATGGATAATACTGATAATTTAGAGTGGAAAATTGAAAGTGATGGTGTAAGTACTAATAAATGGATTGATTATTCAGAGCAAGAACCGATAGTAGAAGGAAATGCTAAACTTTTGATTAGAAAAAAAGCAAAAAATGTATTTGCAGCAAGTGAAGTATTAGAGCTTATTTTTACAGAAGATAATCAAGCAGATACAAGAAAATATGTTCCAGTAAAATGTTTATCAATAGCTAATGTTTCGGCAGAAGATAAAGGACAAAATGGAGCTGCAATAAATGCAATAGATGGAAATTATAATACAAGATGGTTGAACTCATCAGCTGGTACAGATAATCAAAAATATATAGTGATAAAATTCGATTCTGCTATTTATTTAAGTGCAATGGATTATGTACCACATAGTGAAAATGGAAAGATACTTACTGGTAAAATTGAAGGAAGTATGGATGGAGAAAACTTTACAGATATTTCAGAAATAACAGGGTGGGGAAATAATCAAGACATTAAAAACATAGATTTTAATGAGCCTGTTAAAGTAAGATATGTAAAGATAACTGGTATTGAAACTTCTTATACAAGTAATAAAAGACATATTGGTGCTAGAATGTTTAATTTCTATGAAGATATTACAAAGAAAGACGCAGTAGCTCCAACAGCAGAAATTCAATATAATATTGAAACTTTAACAAATAATGATGTAGTAGCAACTTTAGTAAATCCAAGTACAGAAATAACAGTATTAAATAATGGTGGAAATATGTCATATACATTTACAGAAAATGGAACATTTACATTTGAATTTGAAGATAGTGAAGGAAATAAAGGAAGAGCAACAGCCACAGTAGATTGGATATGTAAAACATTACCAAATGCAATGTTCACATATGATATAACAGATCCAACAAATCAAGATGTAACAGTAACAGTAACATTTGATAGAGAAGGAACAATTGTTACAAATAATGATGGCAATAATACACATACATTTACTGAAAATGGAGAATTTACATTTGAATTTAGAGGACCATATGGAAATAAGGGAACAGCAACAGCAAGAGTAGATTGGATATGTAAAACATTACCAAATGCAACATTAACATATGATATAGAAGAAACAACAAATAAACCAGTAACAGTAACAATAGCATTTGATAGAGAAGGAACAAGAGTTACAAATAATAATGGAAAGAACATATATACATTTGAAAAAAACGGAGAATTCACATTTGAATTTGTTGGACCATATGGAAATACGGGTGTAGCAACAGCAAAAGTAGATTGGATAGATAAAACAATTCCAAAAGCCGATATAAAATATGATATTACAGAAAAAACAAACAAAAATGTAGTTGCAACATTAGAAGTAGAAAGTGATGATATTATAATAACAAACAACAATGGAAGTAACACATATACATTTACAGAAAACGGAACATTTACATTTGAATTTAGAAACGAACTTGGAAACAAAGGAACAGCTATAGCAAAAGTAGACTGGATAGATAAAAAGACTCCAAATGGTAGAATCTCATATAATATCACAAAACCAACAAATCAACTAGTAGAAGCAACAATAAGTTTTGATAAAGAAAATGTAACAATTACAAATAATAAAGGAAAGAATACATATACATTTAATAAAAATGGCGAATTCACATTTGAATTTATAGATGAAGCAGGAAATACTGGTTCAGCACTTGCAAAAGTTACATGGATTGACAAAACATTGCCAGTAGCAACAATTACTTATAGCTCAACAACTCCAACAAATAAAGATGTAATTGCTACTATCTCATTTGATAAAGAAAATATTACTGTAAATGGTGGAAATACACATACATTTACAGAAAATGGAACATATGAATTTCAATTTACAGGACCTGCTGGAAATTCTGGAGTTGCAAAAGCAGAAGTTACTTGGATTGATAAAGAAACACCAGAACCATTATTAGTATATAGTACAGTACAACTAACAAATAAAGATGTGATTGCAACAGTAATTTTTGAAGATGAACAAGAAGGCGAAGTGACAATATTAAACAATAATAAAAAGAATTCATATGTATTTTCAGAAAATGGAAGTTTTACATTTGAATTTTCAGATAGGGCAGGAAACAAAGGAAAAGTAACAGCAAATGTAACTTGTATAGATAAATTACCTCCGACTGCAGTTGTTAAATATAATATTACAGATAAAACAAATAAAAATGTAGAAGCAAGTTTAGTAGATGTAAGTGAAGAAATAACAATAACTAATAATGAAAGTAGCACTTATACATTTACAAAAAATGGAATATTTACATTTGAATTTACTGATAAAGCAGGAAATAAAGGAACAGCAGAAGCAAAAGTTGATTGGATAGATAAAGTAGTACCAGTTGCGACAATTGAATATAGTACTACAGAATTAACAAATAAAGATGTAATTGCTACTATCTCATTTGATAAAGAAAATGTAACAGTGGAAGGCGGAAATACACATATTTTTAATGAAAACGGAGAGTTTACTTTTGAATATGTAGATGAAGCTGGAAATAATGGAATGGCAACAGCAATTGTAAATTGGATAAATAAAGATTTAGAAATAATAAGTTCAACAAAATATAAAATAGAAAATGGCTTTATTTCAGGAATACGACCAAAAGTAAATGAAATTGAAGGAACAACAGTAAAAGAATTTAAAGAAAATATAGAAACAAAAGAAGAAGTAGTTGTTTTAAATAAAGATGGAATTAAGTTAAACGATAATGAAATTATTACAACAGATTCAAAATTAAAAGTAGGAGAAAAAGAGTATACTCTTATAGTAAAAGGTGATATAGATTGTGATGGAGAAATAACAATTAACGATTTAGCAAAAATAAAATTACATTATATAGAGAAAATCTTACTAAATGGAACTGCTTTAAAATCTGCAGATATGGATGGAGACTCAGAAGTTACAATAAATGATATAGCAATATTAAAATTAGTATTAATTGGATTAAAAAATATAGACTAAAATAAATTTTATTGTTTATAAAAAGGCTAGAAGACAAAATGTTTCTGGCCTTTTTATAAAAATAAACTATATAAATGTAAATATATGGTAATAATCTTGAATATATAAGAAAAATATGATAAAATAAAAAAGATATAAAAATATATTTAATTAAGGAGGAATGAAAAATGAGAAAATCATTAAAATCTAAAATGATTTTTTGCATATTTTTTTGTACATTACTTTTAATAAGTATATTATCTTATTTGGGAAATGCAAAATATAGTTATAAAAAAGTGCAGTTTTATAATTTACATACTTATAATAGTAGTAAAGATGTCAATCAAAAATTGACTTTTCCTGACAGTTTTGATGAAGATAAAGTAGTATTTTTATCAGATATTCCTTATAGTAAGGGGCAAACAGCATGGGGAAGTATTGCATTAGATAAAACTCAAGATAATAAAGCATTTACAATGTTATTAAATGGTTCAACAACAGTAATAAAAAAGGGAATTTGGGCGCATGCTACTTCTACTTTAGAGTATGACATTAGTAATTATAAAGACTATGCATATTTTGAAACTTATTATGGTATTAATACAACATCAGGAAATAAAGGAAATGGTGTAAAATTCTATATTTACACTTCTGAAGATGGAACTAACTGGACTTTACGTACAGATGAAAATCCTACTGCAATCAAAAGTTCAAATAATGCGGTAGCTGTTAAAATTGATATTAGAAATGCTAATTACATTAGATTATATGCTAATGATAATGGCTCTAATGCAAGTGATCACGTTGTTTGGGGAGATGCAAAACTTGTAACGGAAGATTATAACGATAATGTTATGACAACAGTAGAAGAATATGATGAAATTATAAGAGCATCTTATGAGCGTGGAGCAGTTAAGGATGAATTAAAGCTTACTCTTTTACAAAGAGACTTTATAAAAAGAGTTGGTCAATATCAACTTAGAAATTTTCTAGAAGAAGACCCTAAAAATAAAGAAACTTTAGAATGGTTTTTAAATAATGAAGAAGCACTACGTTTATGGACAGTTGGTGGTACGCCAAATGGTACTTATTTACGAGCATTACAAGTATTAAGCAACCTATACCATACTCATAAAGAAGATTTAACAAACGAGGAATTAACAGCAAATGGAGTAAAATATAAAGATTTATATTTAAAAATGATGTTATCATTA
>JAAVYF010000015.1 GCA_022790975.1 Clostridia bacterium
GTTTTCTGTATTTGGGTCATTTACGTAGTTTATTGTTCCATCACTATTATAAGTAATAGCCTTCATTCCAGTTAGAAGTATAGGGGCACATACTTCGTCTTCTTCGTCCCATGAATTATAAGAGAAGCCAGAACCTCCAGATCCGGTTCCACCTTGATTATCACCTGTTCCTGTGTTTCCGCCACCAGTTCCGCCTTGATTATCTCCTGATCCTGTGTTTCCACCGCCAGTTCCGCCTTGATTATCTCCTGATCCTGTGTTTCCGCCACCGGTTCCGCCTTGATTATCTCCTGATCCTGTGTTTCCGCCGCCAGTTCCGCCTCCAGTGCTACCTGAGCCAGAGCCTCCATTTCCAAGTACACCTTCATAAACAAGACCATCATATATTTCTTTAATAGGAATATTATTTCCATTCTTTGTAGTTATATATTCATTTCCACTATCATCTTTCCTTATAGTTCCATCTTTATCATGCTTTTTGTATATCTCTTTTAATTGTTCATCTGATATATAACCACGATTTTGCGCTTGTACTCTCATAATATCTATTACAGCACTTTCCGTTATATCGGCAATGTCTGTTGCTCTAGCTGCTGCATTTGCTTCTGTTATTATACCTTCTTTACCAACTAAAGCTTTTATTGATACTCCGAGCTAAAATTAATAAAACAATAATTGTTACTATTAACGCAACTAATGTTATTCCATTTTGTCTATTCATAATTTCATTTCTCCTTTGTATTAGTGTTTATATAATTTATAATACATATATTTATATATCAATTCAATAAATCTTATATTTCTTTTACATTACGCCATATATACCGTTTTCAGTATGTACAGCGATTTTTAATATGTATAAATTATAATTTTTTTCACATATTTCATTTAATTTTTATAAGCATATTTTATATAAAAATTTTTACAAATTCGAAATTTAAAATAACATTAATTTCTATTTCATCTAATATTAAATATAACAAAAATAAAAATAGTAACTCACTTAAGAATTACTACTATTTTTGTGTAGATTTTTAATTAACAAAATAAAACAAAAAGATTAGAAATACATTCAAGCATTCTAATCTTTAATTATTTTATTTATTTATATTACCTTCTGGTAATGCTGGGTAGTCTAATACTACTCTTATTCTCATTATGTATGATAATGTTCTAACTATTTTACTGTTTTTAATTCTTTGCCATAATGATGGTTTTACTTCAAATCTTGTTTCTTTAAAATAGTCTAAATCTTGTTCTACTGCTGGTGTATCCATTTTATAGCTATCTTGAATAACTGATTCAATTAAATTAGTATCACTTTCATCATTTTCTACTATATTTTGGGCTGAATTTTCTTCTTCTATATAATCTTCTTCAACTTCTTGATCTTGTTCATCTTCTTCACTTGAAACATCTTCTGTTTCAACATCATCAATTTCTTGATTTCCATTAATACTTGTTGAACCAGCTCCCATTGTAGAACCAGTAGATGCTATTCCTGAATTTGAATCTGTAGATGAATTTTGACCAAATACATCTCCACTATCATCTGTATCTATAGTTTGATTATTTTCAATAGTATCTGAAATTGGTTCTGTTTTTATAACTTTAGGTGATACTTTTGGCTTTTCTTCTTTAGTAAACTCAATTGCAGGTGTTGGTATTGTTTTTAATGCTTCTGCAATCTCAATTCCAATATAACTTAAAGCTTTTGTTCTATCTTCTATTCTTTCTATATCTATTTCAACATGTAAGTTTGATTCTAAATTATTTATTTTAGCTTCTAATAATTTACATGCATCTTGATATTCTTCTGATTCTGTATCTTGCCCATTTCCTAAGATTGTTAAAGCTTCAACTACATCACTGCTATATTTTGTTTTTAATTTGTTTATTATTTCTTTCCAGTTTTTAGCTCTTCCTTTTACAGCAGTTGTAACATCTCTTAAAACACTAGCAAGTTTAATATTTCTTTCTCTTTTACGAATCAATTCTTCTATTTTCTTTGTATTTTCTTCAAATTGATTTGTAGCATATTCAACTAAATCATATGCAGATTTATAAACATTTGATGGGAAGTTCTTTTTTGTTGGATACTCTTGTAGATATGTTTTTATTGATTCTACTAAATCTTTAAAATAAGAATCTTCCTCCAATTGTACTATTTGTTTCTTACTATTTGGATTTATTAACTTTTGAATTTTATCTATATTTGATAAAATCTTTTCTTCCGTGATTACCATTTTCACGTTTACTATGCCTGACTTACGAAAAAATGACATTGTAAACATACCTCCTTCGTATTACCTTTTTTATTACTATACTAATTATAGCTATTTTATTCTTGAAGTGCAAGGCTTTTTCGATATTTTTTTGTTACATTTTGTTTACATTTTTTTTACGTTTTTTTACATTTTTCGAGAAATTTATGTTTTTATTATACATTTTTCAAACATCTTTTAATGTTACATAAAAATAATTAAAACTTTTTTGATTAATAATTTTTTATATTAAACTCTTTTTATTTCTTCAAAACGTTTTATTTTTAATGTAGTAGTTTTTATTAATTCTTCAGTTGTAACTGATATTCCTTTAATATATTTGTATGTTGGCATTGTTTTATTAACATCTTTAACATCTTTCCAAAGCTTTTCTTTTATAGATTCTTCATCTTCTAAACCAAATTTGTCTTTCATAATATCTTTATCATAAACTATTTTTACATTTAATTTTAAATCAATTTCATCATCTTTATCTGGTCTTCCATAAACAAATGATTCTTTAACACCTTCTATTTGATTTATTACTGATTCTAATTCCTCTGGAAAAACATTTTTACCATTTTTTAGAACAATAACGCTCTTTTTTCTTCCTGTAATAAAAATATAGTCATCTTTATCAAAATAAGCTAAATCTCCTGTATGGAACCAGCCATCTTCATCTATGGCTTCTTTTGTTGCCTCTTCATTATTATAATATCCCATCATAACACTAGGAGCTTTAACAATTAATTCTCCCATACCATTTTCATCTGGCTCAAATATTTTTCCTTGAACGCTTGGAAATAGCATTCCTATTGAACCATATTTTACAACAGTTGGATGCTCAGCTGCAATAACAGGTGATGTTTCTGTTAAACCATACCCTTGAAAAGTTGCAATTCCAAATTCATTAAAACCTTTTTCTACATCTTTATCAAAAGCTGCTGCTCCTGCAACAAAAAGTCTTACTCTTCCTCCTAAAGAATCTAAAATTTCTTTAAACATCTTTCTTCTAATATCTATTCCAAATTTCATTAGGAAATTGCTAATTTTCAATCCGAATTTAACTTTTTTAGTTTTTCCTTGTTTTTCTATTGTTTTCCATAATTGTTTATACATTGATTCAAATAATAATGGAACTGAAATCATTGCGCTTACTTTATATTCTTTTATATTTTGAGCTATATGTCTGATTCCTTCACAATAAGCAATATGACCGCCTCTATATATAGGATACAAAAATCCAACTGTACATTCAAAAACATGATGTAAAGGCAAAAATGATAAAAATGTATCATCCTTAGTTATATCAAATGTTGAGGCAATATCCATTAGATTTGATATTATATTTCTATGTGACAATGCTACGGCTTTAGATTGCGCTGTAGTACCTGAAGTAAATAACATTATACTCATAGCTTCATTATCTATTTTACAATCAATAAAACTTCTGTCATTATTTTTAATTAAATCTTTTCCAGAGTTTATTAATTCTCTTAATGAATACATTCCATCTTCTGATTTTTCTTTATCCATTGAAATATAATATTTTACTTTATTATTAGGATTATTATTTAGTGAAGACATTATATCTTCATATTTTTTAGAATAAATAACTGCTTCTGCTTCTGAACGTTCTATTGAACTTCTTAGTTCATTTTCAGGAAGTGACTTATCAAGAGGAACAACAACTCCTACCCCAGTAACTGTTGCTAAATATCCAAGAGTCCATTCATATCTATTTTCAGAAATTACAGCTATTCTTTTTCCTTTTAATCCAACATTTATTAATGCTGTTCCTAAAGCTTCTATTTCGTCAATATAGTCATTATAAGTTAAATATTTAAATTTTCCCTCTTCTTTTGTTTTAAAAATAAAGGCATTCTCATTTCCATATTTTTTTCTTGTATTTGCAAGCAATTCTTTTAAATTAGAAATTGGGTCAATTTCTGTTATTGCTTTACATTGTTTATGAACTCTATCATCAAATTTTGATTTCATATTTTAATCCTCTCATTTTTAATTAATTTTCATATTAATATTATATATATATTTATTACATATCTCAACTAAACTGACCTACAATTCAATATTTAATATTTATTATATTTGCTCAAAAATAGTAGTTTTACACTCTTTATACAATTCTGCTATACTATATTCTTTTTTTGTTTGTTTTTTATACATCATAAGCGATGAAGTTAAAGAAAATATTGTATAAGCTAAAAATTTAGAATTACATTTTTTTATTTCTTTTTTTTCAATTCCTTCATCAATTACCATCTTTATAACATCTACATATTCAGCAACTTTTTCTTGGCAAAGTTGATTTCTAGTTTCATTGCCATAAATTTGACTAAATATAATAGAAAGTACACTTTCATATTTAACAATTCCCTTAATTTGAATTAGCATAATTGCATTTAATTTGTCTTTTGTGTTATCACATTTTGATGTTTTTATCTCTATACTATTTTTTAAAAGCTTCATTCCCTCTTCTACTAAAAAATTAAATATTTCTTCTTTACTAGAAAAGTGATAATATAAAGTTCCTTTTGCAACACCAACAGTTGCTGTAATTTCTTCTATACTTGTTGCTTCATATCCTTTTTCAGAAAAAAGCTTCATTGCAATTTCAAATATTTTTCTTTTTGTTCTATTCATTAATTCTTTCCCTTTTTTAATTTAAAATTTCTCCAATTTTATATGGCTATTATATAATGTAATTAGTAATTTTGCAATATTTTTCCTTTTATTAATAAGCTTTTAAATAATATTCTCTATTATTTATAGTTACATAATAATACTCATAATTATCTTCATCATCTCTACAATTATATGGTGTAAATCCATAAAAAGCCCAGCTAGAATGTTCAAATACATTTTCATCAATTTCACCTGAAAAAGTAGATTCAAAAGTTACCTGGGTAACTTTGCTAAAATACGTACCTGTTTTTATCATCTTTATAGAGCCTGGTATATATAATTTTTCTATATTATTATTATTAACTTCTATAACAGTAACTGCTTTTCCATAAATTTCACTTGGTATTTTAACATCTGTTTTAGTTCCTATATAATCTGTTAGTTTTATTGTTCCATCATCAATTATTTCATATTTCCAATCTGGTATTTCAACTTTTTCTCCATTTATATAAATTTCTTTAGGTATAAATCCATATGAGCCATCTGATATATGACTTAAATTAATATTATCATTCATTCCATTTGGAAAATTCAAAATAACATTACAATTATTAAAAATGTTTATATTAAAATTTTCTAATGTACTTGGCAAATTAATTTCAAAATCTTCTTCATAAGATGGATTTACTATAAGATTATTAGTATTAAAATCTACAATACCTTCTTCAATAGTTAATGAATAAATATTATTAACTTTTGGAGTACCTTCAAAACTTTGACCATTAATATTAAAATCATTTACATTAACAGTTTTTACTGGTATCCCATCATGTGTATTTGGAACAATAATACGGTGTGCACCAAGCTCCATAATTTTATCACTACCTATTTTAGATTCTCCTATGGCGTCTATTCCAACAATTCTATATTCTTCACTATTTTTTTCATAAATCCATATATCTTTTTCTTCTGTATCTTTATAAACATTGCCTAATAACTTTAGCTCCTTATTGGAATTTTTATAATATAAATCACCATCAGAAAAATAATATACATCTCCTTCACTATAACTTCCTTTTCCTGTGGATACTTTTATATCTAGTTTTTTCTCATTTAGAACATAACTTATATTCGTAGTTTCTTCATCAGTTACTTCTTCTTTTATAAGTTCTAATGATTTCAAATAATCAATACTACTTAATTTATCATCAAGTTCTAGTTCATTATTATAAAGTTTTAATCTTATTTCTTCTAATACTCCTGATTGCTCTGTATTTGATTTAGCTGATGAAGCTTTGTTTAATATTCCATTATCTCCAGATAATAGGCTTATTGATACTCCTGCTAGTATCAATAATACAATTATTGTAATAACTAATGCTATTAACGTAATTCCTCTCGTATCTCTCATTTTCTTTTTTCTCCTATGTTTCAATATTCTTCTACATTTATACTCCCTCTTAATAAAACCTAATAAAAACTATGTTGTGGGTAACAAAAGAATAACAAATTATACTGATACATTTTTTATTTTTTCATATATTATATAGTTAAAATCACTACTCTCTAAATATATCACGTAATTATTAGTAAATCTTTATCATTTTCTTGACTTTCTGCATAAATTTAGAGTATAATAAAAATAGAAAGTAAGTAATCACAGAAATGTGGTTACCTAATATGACTTAGTTAAACTACACATCGCTCTGCAAAGCAAATGTGTAGAATTTTTATTTTATCTGACTATTTCCCCATTGTATGTATATAATACATAACAAGGCTAAATTAATTGTTTAGGAATGCTAATATTTCTAACATAGCCTCACCTCCTGACTCTTGATAAGAAATCAAGGTAGAAGGCAACACACACATCTGCTTAACTTACTTTCTATAATAAACATTTTATAACATTTATTTTCAAATGTCTATTATTATTATAAATATATCTCTATATTTTTTCCAATTTACTTTTAACATTTATATTTTAAAACTATATTTTTATGTATCTATTTTTATTAAAGCATGCAATTTACAAAATATATAATTCTAAATTTAACAATACTATATTTGTAAATATAACAAAATCCAATTATCAGTATCCTTGACAATTGGATTTTTCTATATAAATAAAAACTAATATTTTATAACTTATTAACTTTTAACTTTAAACCTAAATCTTAGTAATATCCACAACCTCCAAATTTTCCTCTGTATTATCATCTTCAATTGCTTCATATAAAGCATTTACTGTATCTAATGAAGTAAAGCAAGGTGTTTTACATTCAGTAGCCATTCTTCTTATTTTAAATCCATCACGATTTGCTTCTTTCCCTTTAGTTGGAGTATTAATAACAAAATTTATTTTTCCATTTTCTATTAAATCTATAATACTATTTTGTCCTTCCCAAAGTTTGTCTATAGGAATAACATGAATACCATTGTTTTCTAAAAACTTAGCTGTTCCAGAAGTTGCATAAATTCCAAAACCTTTTAAATAAAACTTTTGGGCAATTGGTAGCATTTCTTTTTTGTCTTTATCTCTAACTGTAATTAAAATATTTCCTGACTTTGATACATTAGTTCCACTTGCTATAAAAGCTTTTAAAATTGCATCTGAAAATCTTCTTGATACTCCTAAAACTTCTCCTGTAGATTTCATTTCTGGTCCTAAAGAAATATCAGCATTTTTTATTTTTTCAAAAGAAAATATTGGCATTTTTACACATACATAACTACTCTTTCTATAAAGTCCTGTTCCATATCCTAAATTTCTTAATTTTTCTCCCATTATAACTTTTGTTGCTAAATCTATCATTGGAAGATTTGTAACTTTACTAATATATGGAACAGTTCTACTTGAACGAGGATTTACTTCAATTATATAAACGGCTCCTTGGCAAATAATAAATTGAATATTTAAAATACCTTTTACATGCAATTCTTTAGCAATTTTTGTAGTATATTCTATAATTTTTTCTTCATGACGACTTTCTAAAGTTTGAGTTGGATAAACCGAAATACTATCTCCGTGAATGAACACCTGCTCTTTCTAAATGTTCCATAATTCCAGGAATTAAAACATCTTCCCCATCACAAATTGCATCAACTTCTAGCTCTTTTCCAAGCATATATTTATCAACTAAAATTGGATGTTCTTGAGCAATTTTATTTATTTCATTTACATAGTCTTCTAACTCTTTATCGTCATAAGAAATTGCCATTCCTTGTCCACCTAAAACATATGAAGGTCTGACTAAAACTGGATATCCGAAGTCTGTGAGCAACTTGTTTTGCTTCTTCTATTGTAAAAATAGTTTCTCCAAGTGGTCTTAAAATTCCACATCTATTTAAAGCTCTATTAAATTCTTCTCTATCTTCTGCTCTATCCATATCAATAGGAGATGTTCCTAAAATTCTAACTCCCATTTTTGCTAAACTTTCAGTAAGTTTTATCGCAGTTTGTCCACCAAATTGAACTATTACTCCTTCTGGTTTTTCAATATTTATAATGTTTTCAACATCTTCAGGAGTTAATGGCTCAAAGTATAATTTATCTGCTATATCAAAATCTGTACTTACTGTTTCTGGGTTATTATTTACAATAATTGTTTCATATCCTAATTTTTTTAATGCCCAAACACCATGAACACTACAATAGTCAAATTCTATTCCTTGTCCAATTCTTATAGGTCCAGAGCCGAAGTACCATAACTTTTTTATTATTTGTTCTTATACTTTCGTTTTCTTCATCATAAGAAGAATAATAATATGGTGTTTTAGCTTCAAATTCAGCGCTACAAGTATCTACTAGTTTAAAGTTTGCAACTATATTATTCTCTTTTCTAAAATCTTTTATTTCTTGTTCGCTTTTATGTGAAAGCCTAGAAATTAGTTTATCTGTAAATCCATATTTTTTAGCTTTTAATACATTTTCTTTATTAATAGAATTCTCTTCAATTTCTTTTTCAAGTCTTACTATTTTAGCAATTATCCCTACAAAAAATTTATCAATAGTTGTAATTTTACAAATTTCGTCTATACCTATTCCTCTTCTTAACGCTTCAACAATTACAAAAATTCTTTCATTATCTTTTCTATTTAATCTAGTATGTATTTCTTCTCTTGTAAATTCTTTTAAATATGGAAGCATTAAAGAATCTACATTTTCTTCTAATGAACGAATTGCCTTCATTAAAGCACCCTCTAGTGTTGGACTAATTGCCATAACTTCTCCTGTAGCTTTCATTTGAGTTCCAAGCGCACGGTCAGCAGTTAAAAATTTCTTAAATGGCCATTTTGGTATTTTTACTACTACATAATCTAAAACTGGCTCAAAACATGCATATGTTTTTCCTGTTACTTCATTCATAATTTCATCTAATGTATATCCTATTGCAATTTTAGTTGCAACTTTAGCAATTGGATATCCTGTTGCTTTTGAAGCAAGAGCTGATGACCTACTAACTCTAGGATTAACTTCAATTACTGTATATTCAAAGCTTTTTGGATTTAATGCAAATTGTACATTACATCCACCTTCTATTTTTAATGCTGAAATTATTTTCAAGCTTGATGTTCTTAATGCTTGATATTCTTTATTAGATAATGTTTGAGAAGGAGCTACAACAATACTATCTCCTGTATGAATTCCAACTGGGTCTATATTTTCCATATTACAAATAGTAATACAATTTCCTGCGCTATCACGCATTACCTCATACTCTATTTCTTTCCATCCAGATATACATTTTTCTACTAAAATTTCATTTACTCTAGACATTCTAATTCCAGAACCTGCAATTTCTTCTAGCTCTTCAATAGTATAAGCAATTCCTCCTCCTGTTCCACCTAATGTATATGCTGGTCTAATAATTACAGGAAGTCCTATTTCTTTTCCAAATTCTAGTGCATCTTCAACAGTATGTACAACTTTACTTGCTATACATGGTTCACCTATTTTTTCCATCATATCTTTAAAACATTGACGGTCTTCTGCATTTTTAATACCTTCTGGTGATGTTCCTAAAAGTTTTACATTATTTTTTTCTAAAAATCCAGATTCTGAAAGTTCCATCGCTAAATTTAATCCAGTTTGACCTCCAAGGTTTGGAAGAATTGAATCAACCTTTTCTTTTTCTATAACTTTTTTTACAGTTTCTACTGTAAGTGGCTCTATATAGATTTTATCTGCCATATTTTTATCTGTCATAATAGTTGCAGGATTTGAATTTATTAAAACAACTTCTATACCTTCTTTTTTTAGCTCTCTACAAGCTTGAGTTCCAGCATAATCAAATTCTGCTGCTTGTCCTATAATTATTGGACCAGAACCTATTACTAAAACTTTTTTTATATTATCATTTTTCATGTTTAAAATCCTTTCTTTACTTAGAATTTTTAATTTTTTGATATAATAATTATTTTTATCATTTATACTTTTATAAAATAATTTATTTAAACAAATTTTATTAGCATTTTTTCAATATAATAATACTTAAAATATAAATTTTAATAGTTATTTTTTAACATAATAATACTTAAAATATAAATTTTAATAGTTATTTTTTAACATAATAATACTTAAAATATAAATTTTAATAGTTATTTTAAACATAATAATAATTAAAATAAAAATTCTACTAATTATTTTCCGTATTTTTATTATTTATCATATCTATAAATTCATCAAAAATATATGCTGTATCCTCTGGACCTGGACAAGCTTCTGGATGAAATTGCACAGTAAATATGTTTTTATTTTTATATCTAATTCCCTCAACAGTTCCATCATTTAAATTAATATGAGAAACTTCTGCAATTTCTGGATTTATACTTGAATCAATAACATAATATCCATGATTTTGAGATGTTATATATACTTTATTATTTGATAAATCTTTTACAGGATGATTTGCACCTCTATGCCCATATTTTAACTTTGCAGTTTTTGCTCCAACACTTAATGCCATAAGTTGATGTCCTAAACAAATGCCCAAAATTGGAATATTTGATTTATACAATTTTTTTATAACTTCTATTTGAAATTCACATACTTCAGGATCTCCAGGACCATTTGAAAGCATAATTCCATCTGGTCTTGTTGCTAGTATTATTTCTGCTGAAGTATTAGCTGGAAAGATAGTAACTCCCAAACCTCTTTTTAAAAGAGAATTTACTATATTATCTTTAGCTCCATAATCTATTAAAGCAACTTGCTTTGGTTTTGAAGTTCCATATCTTTCAACTTTTTTTCTTGTAACTTGTTCTACAACATTTCCAATTTCATAATTTTTTATGTCTTTTAAAATTTCATCTATATTATCTATATTTGAAACTAGAGCTCCTCTCATAGTTCCACTATTTCTCAAAATTTTAGTTAAGCGTCTTGTATTAACATCTTTAAGACCTGGTATTTTATTTTCTTTTAAAAAATATTCTAAACTCATATTAGTTCTAAAATTATTTTCATATTCGGCTAATTCATGAATGAATATAGCTTTTGCCCATACATCCTTTGATTCTTCATCTTCTGTGATAACTCCATAATTTCCGAATTAATGGATATGTCATAACAATTCCTTGACCTGCATATGATGGGTCTGTAAATGTTTCGATATAACCTGCCATTGCAGTATTGAAAACCACTTCACACATAACATTTTGAACTGCTCCAAATCTAGTTCCTTCAAAAATTTCACCATTTTCTAAAACTAAATATCCTTTCATTTTTCCTCATATAATTAAACTATATAAATATATCTTAATTATAATCTCCTTTCCTTAAAAATTTTGTATAATATATTTAATATATCTACACTTTAATTTTACAAAAAAATAAAAACACTAATTAAAATAAATTAACTAATGTTTCTTTTAAAAAAAATTTTCTAATAATTAAAAATGAAATAGCAAACCCTTTTCTTTTTGTTTTTTTTATTACATTTTCATTATTTGCTAATTTCATTTCTTACTCCTTAAAATTTTAACTCTAGAAAAAAGTATACATTATACACGCAAAAAAATCAAGTATTTTCACAAAAAAATTAAAAAAATGAAAAAAGTTCACCAAAATGAACTTTTCCCTTAAATATATATTTTCATAATCCAAAAATTATAAACATTAAAATTAAATATCTAAAATATCTAATCTCTCACTTCTCATCTCTCACATCTCACTTAGTAATTTTCAAAATTTTCAATTTAATAACACCAGCTGGAGCTTCTACAGATGCAACATCTCCTACTTTTTTTCCAAGTAGTGCTATTGCAATTGGAGATTCATTTGAAATTTTATTTACACTTAAATCAACTTCTGTTGTTCCAACTATTGTATATTCTTCTTCTTCTTTAAATTGCATATCTAATACTCTAACAATATTTCCAACCTGAACTGTTTCTGTATCTATTTCAGATTCATCTATAATTCTAGCAAACCTTAATTTTTGTTCTAATTCTGCAATTTTATTTTCATTAGCTGCTTGAGCATTTTTGGCTTCATCATATTCTGAGTTTTCTGATAAATCACCAAAACCTAATGCAACTTTTATTCTTTCTGAAATTTCATATCTTTTTACTGTTTTTAATTCTTCTAATTCTTTTTCTAAATTATCATAACCTTCTTGAGTTAATAATATTTCTTTATCACCCATTTTTTTGACTCCTTCCATATGAATGTATATAATATAATAATTTTTTTTAAGTGTTTTGTCAAGTACTTTTTACCACAACTTTTAATTTTATAAATAGCAATATTGCATCACTTAATTTTACCATTAATTTATACATAACTTTTAATTTAAAAATTATTTTGGAAATCTAATCATTCCATTTCTACCTTCTAAAGATAGAACTTCTATTTTATCTTCCTTAATTTCTCTCCAAATATTTTCTGCTTGAGTATTTCTATAAATTAAACTTTCATATAAATTAACACTATTAAATCTATTTAATTTATTATAAATTTCTTTATATTTTAATGGCAAATTTATATTAAAAAAATTAGAATTAATACCATTAAAACTTTTTTGTTTCATCTTTGTTTCTCCTTCAAAATTCACAATAACCGCATTTTGAGGAAAATAAACTTTATCAAACTCTTCCTGGCTAAAATTCAAATTAAAAATTATATTAGATTTTTGAAGAGATTTTTTTAAATTATTAGTAATATTTATAATAAGTCCTTTTTCTTCATAAATACTTTTTTCTAACATTTTAAAGCTATTAATATTATTTGTTATAACATTAATATTTTTTACTTTTTCACTAAGCCTTTTTATACTTTGAGAAATTAGCAAATTGTTTTCATGAACAAGTATTGAAATTTCCTGAGTTTCAAGTTTTTTTCCTGTTTGTTTACAAATATATTCTACTATATCTAAAAACATGAATTTAAATAACCATCTTCCATCCACAATTTTTAATTTTTTATTTTTTAAATAATCGAGAAATTCTTGATTTCTCATTAATTCATCACACACACATACATTTTTAATAACATCAACTTTAAATATTTTATCTAATTTTTTTAATGTATATTTATTTATATTTCCAATAACAACAACATCTTTTTCAGAAATTTTATATCTTAACACTTGTCCGAAAGTTTCTTTTAAATTCAATTAAAAACTTTTTTAAAATTTTAGGTAGTTTTTGTTCTTTTTTACTTAAAATTTCTTCTTTGTTTATTGCAAAATCCAAATAAAGCATATATATCCCTCCTTCTATTGATATATATGCTCTATATTAAATTTTATTCTATTATTTTTATAAATCTAGTTTTATATTAATTTATTCAGTTTATTTTTTGATAATTTTACATAAACATTTTTAATTTATTTTATAAACTTAATTTTAATAAGTTTTTTCAATTTACTTTATAAATCTAATTTTATATGAACTTCTTCCAATTGTTTTTTAGAAACAATACCAGGAGCTTTCATAAGTAAATCTTGAGCTTTACTATTCATTGGAAATGCAATAACCTCTCGAATAGATTCTTCATCAGTTAAAAGCATTAAAATTCTATCAATACCAGGAGCAATACCACTATGTGGCGGAGCTCCATAATGAAAACTATTATATAAAGCTTCAAATTTTCTATTTATTTCTTCTTCTGTATAATTTGCAATTTCAAATGCCTTAATCATTATTTCTGGGTCATGATTTCTAACAGCTCCTGAAGAAAGTTCTACTCCATTACAAACTATATCATATTGATATGCTAAGATATCTAATGGATTTTTAGTATTTAAATCTTCTAATCCTCCTTGTGGCATTGAAAATGGATTATGACAAAATGTTAATTTTCCATTATCTCCTATTTCATACATTGGAAAATCTACTATCCAGCAAAAATTAAATTCATTTTTATCTATTAAATCTAAACGTATTCCTATTTCTTTTCTAATTTCTCCAGCTAGCTTTTCTACTATACCTGGATGTTCTGCAATAAAGAAAATACTATCACCTGGCTTTGTATTTGTTTGAGTAAGGAGAGCCTCTCTAGATTCATCTGGAATAAGTTTTGCAATAGGTCCTTGAAGACTTTTATCATCTCCGACTTTAAGCCATGCTAAACCTTTTGCTTTGCATTTATTTATCGCAAACTCAGTCATTCCATCATAAAATGTTCTTGTTTCTTTACTTCCTTCTGGAAGAGTTATAGTTCTAACAATTTTTCCATTAAATACTTTTATATCTAATTTTTCAAATATATTTGTTACATCTTGAATTATAAGTGGATTTCTTAAATCTGGTTTATCTGTACCGATATTTTAACATTGCCTCTTTATAAGAAATTCTTTTAAATGGATATTGTGAAATTTTCTTATCTGAAAATTCTTTGAATGTATTATAAATTACTGGTTCTATTACAGCAAAAACATCTTCTTGACCACTAAATGCCATCTCCATATCTAATTGATAAAATTCTCCTGGTGAACGGTCTGCTCTTGCATCTTCATCTCTAAAGCATGGTGCAATTTGGAAATATTTATCAATTCCAGAAACCATAAGTAGTTGCTTAAATTGTTGTGGTGCTTGTGGAAGTGCATAAAACTTACCAGGATATAGTCTACTTGGAACTAAATAATCTCTAGCTCCTTCTGGAGATGAACTTGTAAGAATTGGAGTTTGTACTTCTAAAAATCCTTGCTCAATCATTTGATTTCTCAAAAATTGAATTAATTTTGCTCTTAATTTTAAGTTCTCCAATTGTTTTTTAGCTCTTAAATCTAAAAACCTATATTCTAATCTTAAGTCTTCACGAACACTTCTATTATTTGAAATATCAAATGGAAGTGATTTAGTTCTTTTACCTAAAATTTCAATTTTATCTGCAAATAATTCTACTGTTCCTGTTTCAATTGCAAGATTTATTGTTTCTTCATCCCTTAATCTTACTTTTCCGAATACTTTAATTGTTGATTCAACTGGAATTTTAGCAGCAAAATCAACTTTATCTGCATCTCCAGAAACTACTACTTGTGTAATTCCATAATAATCTCTTAAATCAATAAAAAGTACCCCTCCCATATCACGTATTGTATCCACAAAACCTGATAATGTAATTTCTTCTCCTACATTTGATTCTCTGATTTCACCACAGCTATAAGTTCTGTACATTGTTTTGTTTTTCATATTTAATTCCCCCTTAAACTTTGCTACAATAAATGCAAGGCTTTTTTATTTTTTCAATTTAAGTACTTAAGTCTAAATTTAATAAATTCTATATTAAATAAACTTTATACTTTTAGATACAAACAAAAAAGCCTCCATCTCTGCAACTTTAAAAATTGCAGGGACGAAAGCTATAACTTCCGCGGTACCACCCATACTTGGAAATTTTGAGTTTTAATTCTTATATTAAAAATAATTATCAATTTTTGTTTCTAATAATTTTAATATATTATTAATTTATATTTTGAAAATTTTTGCATATTTCTTCATTTAAAAACTCTAATATAAATTATCAAAATTTCCCACTTTTATATAAATGATAATATCATTTTTTATCTGCTCCAATGTGTTTCACAAATTTATTATTTAAAAATGCTTTCAGCTGGTAACATTTTCTCTCTAAAAATAATATTGCTTTTATTGCAATTCAAACTTGCTTTCATCTTCAACACAGGTTTATGTTTAATATTTTACTCTCTTTTATATTTAATGTCAAGAAATTTTTTATATATTTTTATATTAATTATTACTTAATTTCTAACCTTTATAGCTTGAATATTACTCATACACATACCATAATCCAGCATCCTTCAATTCTTGAACAATTTTTTGATGTTCTGCATATGTTTTACTAAAATAAGCTTTTCCAGTTTTATCTGCAACAAAATAATAACAATCTGTATTTGTAGGATTTAAAACTGCTTTTATTGATGCTTCACTAGGACTGCAAATTGGTCCTACTGGAAGCTTTCCTTCCATATTTGGTCCACGTGTATTATAAGGATTATAAGTATTTAATTGCTCCTTTGTTAAATCTGAATCAGCCATATTTACATGAAATGCATAATATGTTGTAACATCACTACCTAAACTCATTTTAGAGTTTAACCTATTATAAAACACACCAGCAATTCCTGCTCTTTCCTCATCTAAACTACCTTCTAATTCAACAATAGAAGCTAAACTTAAAATTTCATGTACAGATAAACTACTACTTTCTATCTCTTCTTTATACTTTGAAAGCATTTTATCTGTGTAATTTAAAACATAATTAAATATATACTTAACACTTACATCTTCATTCTCAAACACATAAGTATCAGCTTTTAAATATCCTTCTAATGCATAATATACATCATCATTTTTTATTTCATCTGTTAAAAACCAATATTTTTCTATTAAAGAATTTATATATTCTTCATCTTCAAGTAAAGCTAAAACATCCTCTTCAGTATTATTAGTCTTTTCAGCAATCACTTTAGCATAATATTCTATATTTTTCCCTTCAACAAATGTAATTTTTACGGTTTCATCCATAATTTCACCATTTGCCATTTGTTTAGCTATTGCTTTTGCATCTAATGAATTATCAAATTCATACTTACCTGCTTGTAAACCACCAACATCATTTAACTTTAAATAAATTTTAAATGCATCTGCATTTTTTATTACTTTTTTATCCTCTAAAAGATTTGCTATAGCTTCTGTTCCCATGCCACTAACAATCTCAACTTTAATTTTTTCTGCATTTGAAGACTTGTTTACTGCATTTAAACTGTTTTCATACCAATTTTTTAGACTAAAAAAACCAATTACTCCTATACTAGCAACTATTGCTATTATAATAGCTACTACTATTAATACTTTTACAAATACCTTATTCATTTTATCCCCTAACTTTTACATTTATATTATTTCTTAATTATGCTATTTTATTTGTATCATTAATTTTATTTAAGTTTCTGAATTTTATATTAATTACAAATTTAATTTTTCTATATTATTAAAATATGTTATATTATTCTATTACATAGTCCACAATTTTATTTAATCTTTCTTTATTCATACCATCTTTATACTTAACAAATACTTTAATTCCAGCTTCTTTGAATCTTGGAACCATTTCTATAATAAAACGATAAAAACCTTCTGTATCATCAATAGAATCAAAATCTATACATACTGATGTTAATTGATTTTTTATAACATCTATATATATACTATTTATAACGTATGTTCTTGTATCAAAACTACTGCAAAGTTTATTCATACTTGCATCCATTGATACTACAGCTGAAATTAAAACATTGTTATTGTTTGCCCATTCTTTATATGATGTAAATTTAGCTCCTGATAAATCCATTGTATTTTTTACTGAAAAATCTTCTAAAATATTATATAATTTTGGAATTGTTATTTGAGTCGCAGAATCATTTGATTCCAAAGCTCCATATGTAGAATCTACAACAGAATATTCATCTAACACTTTTATATTAGTTATATTTTCTTCATCCATTTTTTCTCTTTTTACTTGTACTTTATCTAATTTTTTAGTTTTTACAAAACCTACATTACCTGAATTTGTTCTTACTTTTGTATATTTTCCTTCTACTCCAAGCACTGTAACAACTTCGCTTTTCTTTACTTTCTCTAATTTTTTATCAAAAAATCCTGTTCCATTTTTTAATTTACAATTTTTCAAAACAATTGCTTCACTTTTTGAGTCTGATAATGAATCAACTATTAATACTTTTTCATCTTTATTATATAAATATTCAAAATCATAAACTAATTCCATATCAGAAAATGGTAAATACACTATTCCATCTTTCTTTTTTAAAGTTCCATTAATTTCTGTTACTGTATCATTAATACTCATAGTTGTTTTATCCATTTTTAAAACAGCGATATGCTTATTATATGTAGTTATAATTGTATCATTACTATAATAAATGTTTGCATCATAAATATTTGCCATATCATCTAAAGATAAATAAAAATTATTATATTCATCTAACAATACATCATGTTTAAGTGATATTTTATTTTCGCCAATTACTAATGTAATTTTATCTGAGTTTTTATGAAATAAATCTGAAATAATATTAATAATAAATAATAAAATTATTAATACTAATGCAATTCTTAAAATTTTAAATAGTCTTGAATTTTTAAATTTTTTTTTCTTTGTTCTTCCAGCTCCAGGTTTTATTTTACCTGTATTAGACTGCATTTTTGTTCCTATATTATTTTGGTTTCTTGCCATATTTTTTTCTCCTGTTTGTTATAATTTTTGAATAAGTAAAATATATCATTATTAAAAATAAATGTAAACCCAAAAAACAAATTTGTTTAATAAATTTGTAAAAAGCCTTTATTTTTTTGGAAATTTATAGTATAATTTGAAGTGAATTGATTTATTTTTGTAAGGAGGGAAATTTTATGTGGAAATTATGGGTAATTTCAGCTGGTTTATTTTTAATTCTTGAATCCATAACAACAGGTTTTCTTGTTTTCTGGTTTGCTATAGGTAGTATTGTTTCAATGATAATAAGTTTTTTTACAGATAACATTATAGTTCAAACTTCAGCATTCCTCATTTCTTCCATTATATTAATTTTTGCTACAAGAAAGTTTTGTAATTTTTTCTTAAAAAATGCAAAACCAAAATATGTAAATACAATGGTTGGAAAAACTGGAAAAGTTACTGTCGATATTGTACCAATAGATGGAACTGGTCAAGTTAAAATTGGTGGTGAAACTTGGTCTGCCATTTCAAAAGATTCTAGCCAAATCTCAAAAGATACCGAAATAGTTGTTAAAGAAGTAGATGGTGTGAAAGTCGTCGTTATGCCTAAATAATTAGGTAAATTATAAAATAAATTTAAGGAGGTAATTAAAATAATGATATTTTTAATTATAGTATTTTTAATCGTAGTAGTTTTAGCAATTCGTTCAATAAAAATTGTTCAACAATCTGAAGTATGTATTATAGAAAGATTAGGTCGTTTTCACAAAGTAGCTGATGCTGGTGTAAACATCATTGTTCCATTTGTAGATACTGTAAGAGCCGTTGTCAGTTTAAAACAACAAACAATGGATATACCACCACAAGGAGTTATCACATCTGATAACGTTACAATTACAATTGATACTGTTGTATTTTATAGAATAACAGACCCAACAAAAGCAATTTATGAAATTCAAAATTTAACTAAAGGTATCGAATACCTTGCAATCACCACAATTCGTGATATTGTTGGTAAAATGGAACTTGACCAAACATTTAGTTCAAGAGATGCCATCAACGATAAATTAAGAGCCATTCTTGATGAAGCAACTGATGTTTGGGGATGTAAAATAGATAGAGTTGAAATCAAAGATATCACTCCTCCAGCAGACATTAGAGATGCAATGGAAAAACAAATGAATGCAGAAAGAAATAAAAGAGCTTTAATTCTTCAAGCAGAAGGAGAAAGACAATCTCAAATAACTCTTGCTGAAGGTAGAAAAGAAGCTGCAATTTTAGATGCTGAAGCTGATAGAGAATCAAAAATAAGACGTGCTACTGGTGAGGCTGATGCAATAAAACAAGTAGCTGAAGCTAAAGCTAGAGAAATTCAAATGGTTTATGATGCAATAAAACAAGCTAACCCAGATGATAAATTAGTTCAATTAAAATCTTTAGAAGCTTTAAAAGAAGTTGCTAAAGGAGATGCAAATAAAATATTCATTCCATTTGAAGCAACATCAGCTTTAAGTTCATTAGGAGCTGTAAAAGAAGCTGTTGTAGATTCTAAAAAATTTAAAAAAGAATAAAATATACATACATATAAAAAATGCACTATTTTCTAGTGCATTTTTTATTTTTTAATATAGCTTTGCTATAATTCTTGATATTTCTAAATTCATTTGAATAATATATAAAACTATGTTATACTATTTTTTGTGTTTTTTACATATAGTTTTATTTAGAATAATTTCTATAAGAAAAGGAGTGATATAATAATAAAAGTTCTATAATCAATGTTATACCATAATATTGCAACTTAACAATTTCATCAAACAAAAAAGGAGAAAAAACATGAAAAACAATCAAAGCATCGAAAATGGAACTAAAAGACAGAAAATGCCCACAATATTAAGAGCACTAGCTATATTCATTATAATGCTCATTCTAAGTCATTGCGTAACAATCAAAAATATACCTATTGGCTCTTCTCTATCTTGGGTAAATAACGAAAGAAAAGCATTAAGTCGGAAAATATCATGGATAAATTTACTTTCTATGGATTCAGATCCAACTGGAAGAAATATCGCTTGGAATTCAGAATTACCAAAATTTATGCAAAGAGATATGAAATTTGCAAAAAGTAAAAATGTTTATACCATTACTTATAGTTTTAAAGAAATTTACTTAAAACTATATTATAATAATGATAAATGGTATTTATCTGCAACAAATTCTCCTTATCTTTACGATTTAACTAATTTTTCTTTTTATAAAAGTAATGATAATGAAGAAGGCGAATTTGTTATATATTTTTATGATAATACCATGTATTTTCAAAAAGCTACAGTATCAGTGTTAAATGGGATTTCATATCCACAAACGTTAACCTCTCATCCGAATGTTCCATTTGATGTATATGCCCTAGGTATCAATAAAATGAATATAGGAGATTATACATTAGTAAAAAGTGAAGACTCTTTTTCATTTTACAAAGATGGAAAACGTGTTTCTCATCAAATAATTCCCAATGTTGAATGGTTTGACATTTTTTCATCATATGGTTTTTTACTTGATTCAAAGCATAAATTATATTTAATGCTTTTTGACTTAGACGATGAGCCAATTATAAAGTTATTATATATTGGCGATAATGTCGACTCATTTTCAACATACAAGAGGTTGTCTTCTTCAGATACAGATATTAACATTTCTCTTCCTATACTCATAAAAAACAATAGTTATTATACTATTGTTCCAAATGATTGGGATATATTTACACAAGGCACTTCTTATATGGACATCAAAGATTTCCAGTTTACTTTAAAGGATTTCAAATCATGTTTTAAAAAAGCAGAGTTTGAATATTCTAATTACATCAAAGATCAAACATATCATTCAGATGTTTTTTGGTCAGCAATTTTAACTTTTAGCATTAATGAAAAAGATTTCTATATAAGATACCAGCTTAATGGATATGACGATAGCTTCATTTTAACAGATGAAGAAATCGAAAAATTCTCCAAAACGGTATACACACTTGATGAATTCTGGAAAACAATTGAAGAAATAAGAAATGAGTACTTAGATTATTATGATCACAAGGGGAAATATTCCCCTTGATTTTTATTTTCATAATCATAATTTTGAAATAATTTCTTTTTTGATTTCTACTTTTTAAATTAAAGAAAACATTTTATTAATTTCTACTTTCTCAATTTTGAAACAATTTCTTCTAATGAGTCTATTAAAAATTTTACTTCTTCTATTGTGTTTTCTCTTCCAAATGTTATTCTTAAGCTTCCGTCTAGCCAAATTAGGTGATATTCCAATTGCAAGAAGAACATGTGATGGATTTATTAAACCTGCACTACAAGCAGAGCCACTTGAACTACATATTCCTCTTCTATCTAATTCTTGAATTAACTTACTTCCATCTACACCAGCAAAACAAATATTTACATTTCCAGGAAGTTTATTTTCTAAATCCCCATTTATTTTTATATTTGAAATTCTATTTGAAACTTCATTTATATAATAATCACTCAAGCCTCTCAAATGCATATTATATCTAGTTAAATCTGAATTTGCTATTTCAATTGCCTTTCCAAGTCCAACAATTCCTGCAACATTTTCTGTTCCTGAACGTTTATCTTTTTCTTGATGACCTCCATCATTTATTCTATTAAATTTAATTCCTTCTCTTACATATAATGCTCCTACACCTTTTGGTCCATAAAACTTATGTGCAGACATAGAAAGAGCATCAATTTTCAGCTCTCTAACATTTATTGCTACATTTCCGAATAGCTTGAACACTATCTGTATGGAAAATTATATTATGTTTTTTAGCAATATTTCCAATTTGTCTTATTGGCTCTATAGTACCTATTTCATTATTTGCAAACATTACAGAAATCAAAATAGTTTTTCTAGTAATTGCTTTTTCTAATTCATTCAAATTTACCCTACCTAAATTATCTACATTTAAATAAGTTACTCTATATCCTAAATTTTCTAATGCTCTACAAGAATTTAAAATTGCTGGATGTTCAATTTTAGTAGTTATTATATGATTTCCAAAATTAGAATTAGCCATTGCAATGCCTTTTAGAGCTAAATTATCGCTTTCTGTTCCTCCACTTGTAAAATAAATTTCATTTGCTCTACAATTTAAACTTGCAGCCACTCTCATTCTAGCAACCATAATTGCTTCTTTTGATTGTTTTCCTATACTATATATTGAAGATGCATTACCAAAATTTCTTGTTAAATATGGCATCATCTCTTTTAAAACATTCTCATCCAATGCGGTAGTGGCAGCATGATCAAAATACTTAATATTGTCCACTTTCCTCAATCCTTTCAAAAAATCTTCACACTTATTTATAGTTTATGAAAAAGTATAAAAATAGTGAAAAGATTTTCATAAGTTATAAATTAATTTAATACTTAAAGTTTTATAAGAAATATTATTTATAATAAAAAACAAAGATAACAAAAATCTATAATTAATATCAATTTTAATTTATTATTTAAATATTAATATACATATATATCTTTTAAATATTGTTAAGTTATAAAAAAATTGACCTAAAATCTAATAAATTTTAGGTCTTAATTTTTTATATTATTATCAATATAAATTTTCTTCAAATATTGTATTTTCAGATAAATGAATAAAATGTTCTTCTGTTTCCTTTATATTATTAATACATGTTAATTTCGCAATCATTTCCAACAAAAGTACCAATATTTTTTCCTTCACAAATATCTAAAATTGAATTTTTTTGATTAAAATCAAAAATATACATTGGCATATTATAATCTTGTGCCAAAATAAATGCTGATTGATCTACTACTTTTAGATTTTTTGAAATAGCTTCTTTATAAGAAAGTGTTTTATATCTTTTAGCATTTAAATTTTCACTTGGATTATCTGTATAAACACCATCAGTTCCTTGTTTTGCCATTAAAACTACATCTGCTCTTATTTCTAATGCTCTTTGAAGGGAAGCATAATCAGTAGTTACATATGGTTGCCCTATTCCTCCACCAAATACAATTATTTTTCCTTTTTCTAAATGACGAACAGCTCTTAATCTTATATATGGCTCTGCAACTGTATCCATAGGAATTGGAGTCATAACCCTTAAATCTTTTGCTCCTTTTGAAACTAAAGCCCCTCTTAAAATTAAACTATTTATAACAGTTGCCATCATTCCTATATTATCAGCTTCTGCCCTTTCTATATTCCAATCTTCAGCAGTTCTGCCCCTAAATATATTTCCTCCACCAACTAAAACAGCAATTTCAACTCCTGCATTACTTGCCTTAATAATTTCATCTGTAATTCTATCTAAAGCATCTTTTTCAAATCCAAAATCTTTTTCTCCAGATAATGCTCCGCCACTTACTTTTAATAAAATTCTCTTATACTTCATTTTAATTATTTTATAGTGTTGTTTAAAGCACCATATGCTCCTTATATAATATATTTAGGTTTTTTAGGTTACCTATAAACCTTGGATTAGTTACTAGTTACTAGTTACTAGTAGCTAGTAGTTAGAAGTTAGTAATTATTAATATTTAATTTTATAATAATTAATATAAATTTAATTACAAAATTTCTAGCATTATATTATCACTCCTGTAAAAGAGTTGTCAATATAAATATTTAAGTTTCAACATTATTATATATAAAAAACAAAATACCTGAAACTTAATTTTAACATAAATTTAAAAAATAAAGTATTGAATTATAAAATTGTATATGGTATAATTTTTTTGAATTTAACAAAAGAAAGAATCGAGGAAATATAATTGGAACTTTTAGCTATATTATTAATTTTAGGTATTTTAATATTACTTTTACTAGTAATCGCTATATATCAAATAAAAATGGCAGGTATGCATGTTAAGGACTTCTGGACATTTATAAGAGCCAACGATACTCTTGACAAACTTTATGCTTTTGCTGAAAAATACGAAAAATTATCTCCTCAACAACAAATGTTATTTTTGTCTGAAGCTGAAAAAGTTTTTGATGCTTTTGATAAAGTTCCAAATGCTTTATGGGAAGAAGAATATAATAAATATATGAAAATTTTAGGTAAATATAAAGATATAAAACTTTTAAGATGGCATGAATCATCAGAATCTGAAGAAGATTCCAAAAATAATACTAATACAAAAATAATTAGACCAAAAGGTTAAAAAAAATACTCTTAAATAAATATTTATTTAAGAGTATTTTTTAGTATTTTAATTTTTATTTAATTCACTATATACATAAAATTCCATTGGATAACTTCCTTGAACTTTACTCCATTTAAGTTTTTTTATTTCATCAGGTGCATCATCTGACATACCTTCAAATATTACTTCTTTATCATCTAAAATTACTTTTATATTTACAGTTCTACAATCACTTATTTGTAAGTATGTTTTCATTAATCTTATATAATCAATTATTAGAAATATTATTTAATTGATTAATCTCCTTCTTCTATATTTTTTAATATATTATACTTATAAATATAAAACTTTACGAATTTTTTCTTTTTTTTACAATAAATTTCTCATTTTATATTTAATTTTTTCTTTTTAATTTTCTTATATTAATATTACAATTTGTTTTTTGTCCAGCAGAAATTATATTTTCTAAAGATATTTCTTCTTTATTTTCTAAAATAGCAAGCATTGAAGCTTCATTTAAAATTGTTTCAATTGCAGAACAGCTTAAACCTTCAAAACTTTCTGCCAATTCTTCCTTTGAAATATCTTTAGTTAGTTTTTTCTTTACAGTATATAAATCTATTAATTTTATTCTCATTTCTATATTTGGGTTTGGAATATTATATTTTAAATCAAATCTTCCTGGACGAATCAATGCTGAATCTAATGCTAAATATGAATTTGTTGCTCCTATTACTAATACACCATCTTGAGAATCAAATCCATCCATTTCATTTAACATAGCTGTTATAATTCTATTATTTTCTTTATCTACACCTGTCCCAGCATAGTTTCTTCTCTCTCCTATTCCATCAAATTCATCAATAAATACTATACATGGTTTGCATTTTCTGGCTTTTTTAAATAATAATTTTATTTTTCTTGCTCCCATAGACATCATAGCACTTTGAAAATCTGCTCCTTTTGTTGCTATAAAATTAACACCTGCTTCTTCTGCTAATGCTTTAGCAAATAATGTTTTTCCATTTCCAGGAGGACCTTCTAAAATAATACCTTTTGTTTGTCTAATTCCCTTTTCTTTATAGTCTTTTGGATGTTTTAATATTTCAACAGCTTTTAACATCTCTTTTTTTAATTCATCCATTCCAGCAATATCATCAAATTTTACATTAGTATGTTTTACTACCTTAAATGCATTTTTATTAATTTTAATAAATTTAGTTCCAGCAAATGCAATTACTACAAAAAATATTAAATAAAACATTGAATCTAATACAAAACCTATACTTTCTTCTGCATTATTTTCTTCTACTTGAACTCCATTTAAAAATAATTTTTCTTTAAAACTGTCATATTTAGGATTATCTGTATAATATAATATTTCATTATCATCAATTTTAGAAAATTTTAATTTATTTTCTTCTATTATAACTTTATCTATTTTTTTAGCTTCTAATTCTTCATAAAATATTTTATAACTTTCATATTCTAAATCTTTAGAATTAAGATTTAACACTATTACTCCAATTACTAGAATAATTATAATTAATATTATAACTAAATATTTAATATTCTTTTTCATATTTTCTCCTATTCTTCTGAAGAATTTTGCACTATATCTATATTTTTTTCCTTTTTATCTTTTATTGTATAAATAATAACTATAATACAGCTTATTATAACAAACAAATAAAAATTAACCCCTCTATTTAAAAGCATTGCTCCATGGATTTTTTCTTTAGGATATATATTACGAAATATTTCTAAAAATCCACCTTCACTAACTCCAACTGCACCTGGTGAAGGAATTCCTGATACAGTAGCAAATAATACTGCCTGCATTGATATAATTTCTAATGCATTATGAGAATTAAATCCAAATGAACAATATACCCAATATGAAATACAATAATATAATAAGAATTGTATATATGTTGTTAAAAGTGTTTTTAAAATTATTTTCTTATGAGTTTTTATATATACAGAACTTGATTGATATTTAGAAAGCTCACCTTCTAACCATTCTTGTTTTTTCTCGATATTTTTTATTTTAAAAAATTTTAAGATCTTGACAACAAAATTTATAATACCATTAGTCATTTTCTTCGAAAGAATAGATATTAAAAGTAAAGCAAGTGCACTTAAATTTAATAATATTCCTACTATAAAAAAAACAATTAAAAGTTTATTCATATATTGATAATTAAAGAATAAACTAATTAAAGCTATAGATATTGTTACAATTTGCATACTAGTTAAATTTATTAATAATGTGAGTGTTGCTTTTGCAACATTTATTCCATCTTTATGCATATAATAAATTTCCATTGGCTGACCACCAGAAGCAGCTGGTGTTATAGAACTAAAAAAGAAACATATTAATGTATATTTAAGATTTTTAAAAAAACTTGATTTTTCTCCTAATGCTTTTAAAGTTCTACCTGTATTTATTGATTCACAGCAGAAATACAAAAACATAAATCCTATAGCAATTAATATAAATTTCTTGTCAGTTCCTTTTAACACATCTAAAAGTTCTGACATACTTTGGTCTTTAAAAATTATATAAAATGTAAGAAAAATTAAAACAATAAAAATTATTATATTTCTTAAGCCTTTTTTCATTATAAATTTCCTTTCTCAATTAAAAAGAACATATAATAATATATTTCTTTTATACAAAAATTAGATTAATGCATTCATTATTTCTTCTTTAGAAATGGAACCTTCTCTTAAAATTTTAGGTTTTCCGTCCACAACTTTTACTACAGTTGATGGAATTCCTATTTTGCTTTCTCCACTATCAATAAAATAATCAATTTTTC
Source organism: Clostridia bacterium (assembly GCA_022790975.1). Lineage (GTDB taxonomy): Bacteria > Bacillota > Clostridia > TANB77 > CAG-508 > Scatovivens. The sequence goes on from JAAVYF010000015.1 coordinate 27,621, forward strand.
TCTGAAAATCTGAAATTATACTTTCATAGTTTGTTCCATTTGGATGATTAGAAACATTTGCACTTGTAGTTGCAATTGGAACTCCAGAAAGTTCAACTAATTTTCTTGCTATATCGCCATCTGGCATTCTAATTCCTACTGTTTGCCCACCTGCAGTTACTATATCTGGTACTTTTTTTCTTTTATTTAAAATTATAGTAAGTGGTCCTGGAAAAAATGTTCTCATAATTTCATATTCAACATCTGTTATATCTCTAGCAACACTTTCTATCATTGAAAAATCACTTACAAGTAAACTAATTGGATTTGTTAAAGGTCTTTGCTTTATTTTATAAATTCTTCTAATAGCATTTTCTTCAAAAGCATTAGCCCCTATTCCATAAACTGTTTCTGTTGGGAAAATAGCTATTCCTCCATTTTTTATACATTCAGCAACTTTGTTTATTTTATTTAGATTAATTCCTTTTTTTAAATCTATATACTTTTCCATTTTATTTCCTTCTATTATTAAATTTTATCTATAGTATTTTATCACATTATAAAGGGTTAATCAAGGATTTAAATATTTTAGTTTTTGAATTTTAATTTAAAAAAAGAACTAAATGTCACTACACATTTAGTTCTACAATTAATTAATGATTAATTCACACTATTTATATTAACTTTTCATAAAATTTAATTTTTAATGTACTAAATAAAGTAGATTTAAAATATTTCTTCTACTTCATCAAAAGCAATATTAATACTTTCACTCATATATCCTTTACTATACAAATAATTTTTTACAGCCTCTTTTTCCATCATCTTAGATTTCTTTTGTATAATAGATATTGCTGATTTTATTTCAAACTCTAATAGTTCTTCTCTATTATCATAAATATATGAATCTAAAAGCTTTTTGTTTACACCTTTTTGAATAAGTTTATAATTTATTTCTTTTATAGATAAGTTTTTTAAATTTTTAAATTCTGCAATACTTCTTTCTATATAATCTAAATCATTAATATAATTATTTTCTTTTAATATTTCAATTACTTCTTCTAATTTATTTTGGTCTTCTTCTTGAAATTTTTCCCATACTTCTGCTTCTGTTCTTTTTTTATACAAAACAAATTTCAAAACTTTACTTTTTAATTTATCTAGTTCTTCTGCTTCTTTTATATTATTAGTAAATTCCATAAGCTTTTAAATTTTAGCAGGCTTAAATTTTAAGCCTGCTATAACTCCTTTTTTATTTTTTATTCTTTATTTGCCTCAAGTTCTTCTTGTTTATCTTCTGAATCATCAGGATTTTTGTTAGGAACATCATCTGTTAAAGCATTTTCAAAAGCTTTATTAAAATTATCCCTAATTTTCTTTTCTACTTCATTCATCATATCTGGATGTTCTGTTAAATAAACTTTAACATTTTCTCTACCTTGTCCAATTTTTTCTCCTTTATAGCTAAACCATGATCCACTCTTCTCAATAATATCTAAATTAACACCTAAATCTAAAATATTGCCCTCTTTAGAAATTCCTTTTCCATATATTATATCGAATTCTGCTTCTCTAAATGGAGGAGCAACTTTATTTTTTACAACTTTAACTCTTGTTCTATTTCCTAAAACTTCTCCATTATTTTTTATATTTTCAATTCTTCTAATATCAAGTCTTACAGACGCATAGAATTTTAAGGCTCTACCTCCTGGAGTAGTTTCTGGACTTCCAAACATTACACCTACTTTTTCTCTTAATTGATTAATAAAAATTATAGTAGCATTTGTTTTATTTATAGTTCCAGCTAATTTTCTTAGTCCTTGTGACATAAGTCTTGCTTGAAGACCAATGTGAGAATCTCCCATATCACCATCAATTTCTGCTTTAGGAACTAATGCAGCAACAGAGTCTACAACTATTAAATCTATTGCTCCACTTCTAATTAATGCTTCTGCTATTTCTAATCCTTGTTCTCCAGTATCTGGTTGAGCTACTATTAAATTATCTATATCTACACCTAAATTTCTAGCATATATTGGGTCTAGGGCATGTTCTGCATCTATAAAAGCAACTTCTCCTCCTTGTTTTTGAACTTCAGCTATACTATGTAAAGCAAGTGTTGTTTTTCCAGAAGATTCTGGACCAAATATTTCTACTATTCTTCCTTTAGGAATTCCTCCTATTCCTAAAGCTATATCTAAACTCAAAGCTCCAGTTGGAATTGCTTCAACATTCATTCTTGTAGCATTTCCAAGTTTTGTAACAGCTCCTTTTCCAAATTGTTTTTCTATTTGACTCATTGCTACTTCTAAAGCTTTTCTTTTCTCATTTTTATCTCCCATATTTTTTCTCCTTTTTTATATTGTATAAAAATTTGTTCTCTGAACTTTCGTTCGTTTACATTATATCTTAAAAAAATTTTTTGTCAATACTTTTTGCAAAAAAATGTTTGCATATTTTTATTATTATTGGAAAATATTTAATATTCAAGCTCTTATAATTATTAGAATTCACGTTATTTTTTACGTTTATTTTTAATATTATAAAAATTTATATTTACTGTCTATACCATTTTTCTATATTATAAAAAATACTATATGAATTTGGAGTAATTCTTCCACACAAAGTTTGATTATATACTATACTATCAGTTTCTCTATATAAGAAAATATAAGGAAAATCATTTAAATATTCATCATACAACTTCTTATAATTCTCTTGTTGAATAGCATAATCTGTAGTATTTCTAATATCATTTAAAATTTGCGTTATTTTATCTGTACTGTATAAAGCTAAATTATTATTATTAAAAAATGGTGTAATTTTTGGACTATATCCTGTTTTTATTCCAGAAAGTAACACTTCATAATTTCGATTATTAAAGTCGTTTGCATATATAGAACCATTTTCCTCTTTAATAATAACTTCTATACCATGATTTGCAAGTTGAGATGCTATAACATTTGCAGCAATAACTCTATCTTGCTTAGTATTATCAACAGTTATTGAAAATGATAAAATTCTTCCATCTGAATTTGTCCATCTATTATTCATATAATTCCAACCACACTCTGTAAGCAGACTATCTGCAACTGAATTTGATGTAGCATCTAATCTTGAATCATAAATCCAACTATTAGATGGAATTACAAAATTAGTTTGCATATATCCACTACCTAAGTTTGCAAGAATATTACTTTTATCTAAATAAAGTGATATTGCTTTCCTAGTTCTAGAATCTAAAAATAATTCATTTTGTGTATTAAAACTTAAAAAAGTAACTTCTCTTTCTGCATAATCAACTTTAGTATATCCAAGTGAACCTATATATGCTTCAATACCTATTGCAGTAATATCCATAATATCTATGTATCCAGACTTAAATGCTGTATACATTTCACCTATATTTTCATACAAATTTATATAGATTTCAGTTAAAAGCGGAGTTCTATTATTATTCCAATAATAAGGATTTGGAACTAATTTAAAAACTTTCTCTCCAACTTCTGAAATTTGGAACATTCCAGTTCCTATAATAGTATTATTTTTTTCTGAACTCACAAAATCTTCATTTGCAAAATAATTAGAACTAAGAATTGGCATTGTTAAATTATATTCAAAAAATTCAACTTCTTGAGATAAAGAAAATTTTATTGTATACGAATCTATTATTTCTAAATCAGAAAGATATTGCAGATTTGAAGCATATGAAGAATTTACATTTGGCTCTTTTTTTATTTTATCTATTGTAAATTTTACATCTTGAGCCGAAAAATCACTTCCATCTTGCCATTTAACACCTTCTCTTAATTTTAATATATATGTTAAATTATCTGCTTTAGCAATTTCTGTTGCTAAACCATATTCTATCCCATAGTTATTACTAACAGATATTAAAGAATCAAAAATTAATCTTGAAATTTCTTTTACATTTTTATTATTACTAACAATTGGATTCATAGTATCATATTCAGCAATTCCAAGTCTTAAATCTGTAATTAGTGTATTTGTTGTTGATGTTTGGTCTTGTACACCACTGGTTTTATCATTTTTATCATAAAAAACTATATAAGTTATTATTAATAAAATTATAAAAGCTAAAACAAAAATATACTTAAAAACACCTTGTTTCAATTATATAATCTCCTCACAAATTTTTTAATTATAACAATGAAATTATCACATGTTTAAGAAAAAAAGTCAATAAAAATTTAAATTAAACTTTTAAGATTTTCGTATTAATATATACTTATACTTTAGGAAAATTAATTCAAAAATATTTTACAAGTATATAAAAAATAAATCAAGAAAATATTTATATTCATTTTTCCTTGACTTATTTTTCATATATTTTAATTTAATCTAACCTAATATTATTCGATGTTTTAAAACTATTGCTTGAATCTACTAATTTAAATTGATATATCCCTGCTTCATATAATACAAATTCTACTTTATCTCCTAAAATTTTAGCACTATCAACTTCTATCCAAGTAGTTCCTTTATCTGTACTATAAAATGCTTTAGATAATGGATAATAAGTTCCATCTATTGGACGATTTTGTACCTCTAAAGTAATTTGATACATAGTAGTACTACCAACAACTTTTTTTACTTTTGTTGTTAATAATGTTGTTTGTTCAGCTGATAATGTTGAATTATTTATATCTTTATATTCTGAAACATTTGTATTTTCATTATAATCTCTAGAACAATAATATATTATATCTCTATTTTCTGGGTCTTTACACCCATTAACAGAATAAACTTCTCTTGTTGAAAAATCTATTATAATCTCATCAATTCCTTTTAATCCTAAATACTTTTTTACATCATTCTCAGTAAAATACAATACAAAATCTGATTCTTTATTTGTATTAAGAGTTGAATTGGAGTTAAGTACATCTGTAACTTTTGCTAAATTATTTTTAAGTAAGTCTGGAGCCGAACCTGAAAATTTACTTTTAAAATAATCTGCATAACTTGCACTATTATTAGTTTTTGTATAAAGTCCATAATCTTCGCTAATTTCATTAACTTTTTTTTGAACTTCTTCTAATTTAGCTTTAAAAGTTTCAAATTGCATATCATAATATGTTCTCATACTAGCTATACCAGTAACTGCTGCAATTATAAACATAATTATTATTGTTGTAACTAAAAAAACTAATGTAACTCCTTTATCATTTTTCATTACTGTTTTTCCTTTCCATTATAAAAAGCATTTATCTTATGTAATGACTTTTAATTATTGATTTTGATAATATTGTAATAATAATTGTGATAAATATGCATTATAATCAAATGCTTTATTATACTCTGGCATTCCATAATTAACATCAAATGTTTCTACTTTTGCAGATTTAATTACAGGATAAGAACCTTCTGCAAAATTTTTAATTGCACCTTGAGTTGCATTTTCTGTTTCTGCTAAAGGAAGCTCATGTAATTTTTCAATTATTTCCATTCCTTCAATAACTTTTCCAAATGCAGTATATTGTCCGTTTAGTGTACTATCTTCTTTTGTTTCTATAAAAAACAAAGAACTTCCAGAGTTATAGCTTTCAGATATTAATGAATCTCCATATTGAGTATAATCATTTCTATATAATCCTACTGTTCCATATTCAAATCTTAATGTATTCTTATTATATCCATTTGCAATAAATTCACCAGAAATAGAAACTTTATAATCTGTATCTTCAGTTCCAATTTGAGAAGCATCTAAATTTGCATATGCCTCATCATCTTGTGAAACAAATGGTTTAACTGATTTATCTAAATCACTTACTCTTAACTCATCTTCTTTTGCAGATTCTTTTTTAGTAGGAACAGAACCTTCTTTTAAATTTCCACTTTCATCATATGAATCTTTACTATATTCATCTTTTTTCTCTAATTTCATTCCAGCATTAACAGCTGTATCATCAGTTCCATAGAACACTTTTCCATCATAATATCCATTTTGGATTAATTTTATAAATGTTCTTACTGTATTTGGAGCATAATCTGGATATAATTCCATTTTTACTTCTCCATATCCTTCAATTTCAAAAACAGCAATTGGATTTTTGGCTTCTTTATTATATTTTACACTTCTAGCTCCATTTAAAATAAAAAATCCAATTCCACAACACACTAAAATAATTAAAATAACCAATATTAAATTTTTAATAGTATTATTCATTTTCAATATCATTCCTTTCTTAAAGCACAAAACAAATTTAGAAAATAATTGTTATTTTTTTAGACTTGTCTACTTTTATAAATTTAAATATTTTATTGCATCAACAATATTTTTCACACCTATTATATCTAATTTAAATTTTTCTTTCAAGAGTTTTTTATTACTTTCTGGAATTATACAAGTTTTATATCCTAACTTTTCTGCTTCATGTAACCTTTTTTCAATCATATTAACATTTCTAACCTCTCCAGTTAAGCCGTACTTCACCTATAACAGCTACTGTTTTCGAAATAGGCACATTTTTTAGACTAGAAATAGTTGCTAAACAAATTCCAAGATCTATAGAAGGTTCATTTATTTTTATTCCGACTAACCACATTTAAATAAATATCTTGATTTCCAAGTAATACATGTGCTTTTTTTTCAAGAACAGCTGATAAAAGTGTTAATCTATTATAATCAATTCCGAATTGCATTTCTTCTTGGTATTCCAAATACACTTTGTGTAACTAATGCTTGAAGTTCAACTAATAATGGTCTTGTACCTTCCATACTAACTATTACAACAGTTCCTGAATTAGAAGAATCTTCTTTATCTGAAATTAAAATTGAAGATGGATCTACAATTTCAACTAAACCTTCATTTTCCATTTCAAACATTCCTATTTCATTTGTTGAACCAAATCTATTTTTTACACCACGTAAAATTCTATATGAAAAATATCTTTCTCCTTCTAAATATAAAACTGTATCTACCATATGTTCTAAAACTCTAGGCCCAGCTATACTACCATCTTTGGTAACATGTCCAATTATTATTGTAGTAATAGCCTTTTGTTTACACATTTTCATTACTCTTGAAGTAATTTCTCTAACTTGTGAAACACTTCCGAGCAGCAGATGTTATTTCATCTGAATACATTGTTTGTATTGAATCAATTATTATAAATTCTGGTTCTAACTTTTGTACTTGAAGTTCTACATTATCTATATCTGTTTCTGCCAAAAATAGAAGATTATCTTTATTTACATTTAGTCTATCAGCTCTTAGTTTTATTTGTTCTGCCGATTCTTCTCCTGAAACATATAATATTTTTCCATCTATTTTTAAACTATCACAAATTTGTAAAATTAAGGTTGATTTTCCAATACCTGGCTCTCCACCAAGTAAAGTTAAAGACCCTAAAACAAATCCGCCTCCTAAAACTCTATCTAATTCATCTATTCCTGTTCTTATTCTAAATGTTTCTTTTTTTACTACTTCATTTAATTTAATTGCATCTACTTTTTCTTTAAATTTATCTTTTGTTCCTTTTTTTTCTACATCTTTTTCTTCATAAAAAGTATTCCACTCATTACATCCTGGACATTTTCCTAACCATTTTGGTGATTCATGTCCACAATTACTACAAACAAAAATTGTTTTAGTTTTCATTTAAACATCCCTTCTTTGCAAGTTTTTCAAGTACGATTATAAACATTGCATGACTCCAAGCTAAACCAATAACCCACATAGCACTCATGCTATTATTATCAACTTGCTCTCCTAAAAATCCATGTTCTGTACAAGAATTTACTACAAAATCAAAGCATTCTTTTGCTTTGTTTAATTCATTAGCTTCTATATAATATAGAGCCATCCATAAAGTAGCTATTGGCCAAGGATTATATCCTCCCATATATCCATCACCTTCATAACGAATATATCCTCCTGTATATGTTCTTATTGTCATATTCATTTTTTCTACAGTATTAACTACTTTTTCATCATTAACATCTAAAACCTCAAATGGTATAGATATACCTAGTATACTAATATCAATTCTTCTATCATCAGTATTTCTTATAAATGTTTGCTTTTGTTCATCAAAGAAAGAATTACATATATATTCTTTTATTCTTTCTAAATAAGAATTCAAAATTTCATCTCTTTTTAATATGTTTTCTAATTTTGATGGATTATCTGTAAATATTTTTTTTACAATTTTATCAATTTTAATCATATCAGTCATTGCAGAAAAAATGGCTGATATTGAATAAATCGATATTCCTTCATGTTCTTCCCACAAATCATAACTAAGCTTCATTTCGTTTTTTTGTTCTAAAATATCATCTATATATTTTTTCAAAAATTCTATTGCTTTTTCACACATTCTTAAATTACTTTTTAAAAAATCTATATCTTTAATTTTTAAATAGTGATCGTAAAGTCCAATTATAACACTTGCTGTTTCATCAATCTGATATCCCCAAGATGGAGCTAATCTACCATCTGTGTAAAATCTTTGTTCCCACATTCCATTTTTGCTTTGTGTAGACTTACAAAATTTACTATAAAACTTAGTTGTTTCATCTGTCATTCCTAAAATATCTAATGCTCTAGTAATAAAAACAGCATCTCGTGGCCAACAATAAGAATATCTACCACATTTAGTTTTTCCCTCATCAACTTCCATACCAGCTGATATTCCACCCTTTTCTCTATTTTGAAGTAATGGGTATAATAAAATCGTTCTAGTATATATATTTTTTATTTTATCACTTAATTTAGAATTCTTTAACTTTAATTTATCATGTGATTTAACAAAATCTTCCCAATAATTTTTACATTCATTAAATAAAAATTCATAATCTAATTTTCTTACTCTTTCAATTTCAGAATCCATTTCACCTAATAAATTTCTTATATTATTATCATTAACTAATAAGAAAATTGTAAATTCTACTTTCTCTCCTGGTTTAAGTTCTTCAAAATCATAAGAAATTGCAGAATCAGAAGAAAGTCCAACATAATCTTTTCCGTAAATTACACCTCTTCCTATTGAATTTTTAGCTCCATTTACTTGATATGATAATAATTTATTTTTTGAAAATAAACATATAGTATAATCATGATTATATTGTATTAAAGCATCATCTTTTACATATCCACAAGTATCATTATTTACATTTGTTAAAATACTTGAATATGCTAATAAATTAACTTTAAGATTAATATCACTTTCATTTTTTAATACATAATTTCTAACAAGTAGATTTTCATTAATAGGAACAAAATCAGTTTGTAATATTTTTAAATTAAAATATGTATTTAAAATTTCAGTTTGTAAAATATTCGTATTTTTTATGTAATTTTGCATATACATATTATTAATATCATCATGCAAATATATTATTGCAGAATCATTTACTTTAACTCCAATGTGTAATGCTTCTACAAATTGCTTATAATCACAATTTGGATAAAATAGTCTAAGTAATTCTCCTTGTTTTGAAAACGTAGCAGTAACTTTCCCATTCCCACATGTAGCATAATTTATATATTTTTCCATAAATTTTATTCCTTTCTTCTTAATATTGAAATTTTTTTGATAACTTCAAAGGATTTAATGTTATACAATTTTTCGCACAATTTATCAATAGAAAAATTATACAATATTAAATCCAGAATTACACTAATTTTAAAAATATTTTTGCATCAAACAATAAAAAAATCTAATCTTTATTCATAATTTTCCTAATATGCTCCTGCAACTCATTTATCCTATTGCTTAAAGTTATTATATCCTCATCATCAGTTTCAATCTTCTCATCTATAATATCAGTTTCTATATCAGAAATTTTTTCAATTAAATTTTCAATATTATCAAGAACTTCGAATTTTCTAGAAAGTTTCTCATAATAAACTATACTTTCTCTATTTTCTTCACATTTTGGTGAATCAGTTCCATCCAATACATAAGTTTCTCCAAAACTAGGAATTGTGACTTTAATTTCTGCATTTTTCTCAATTTCTTGTTTTAGTGCCTCTTGACTTTCCTTTTCTCCATGAACTAAAAAGATATGTTTTGGCTGTTTATTTGTAAAAGAATAAACAAAATTTAAAAGCCATTCTTGGTCAGCATGTCCTGAATATCCCTCAATATATTCAATTCTAGCATTTACAGCAATTTCTTCTCCAAATATCTTTACTTTTTTTGCTCCATCTATAATACTTCTTCCAAGAGTTCCTGGTACTTGATATCCAACAAATAAAATAGTACTTGTTTCTTTCCATAAATTATGTTTCAAATGATGTTTTATTCTACCAACATCACACATTCCACTTGCAGATAATATTATACATGGTTCATTCATTTCATTTAATTCTTTAGATTCTTCTGCACTTACTGTAAAATGAAGTCCTGGAAATTCTAAAGGATTATCTCCAGATTTTATTTTCTCTTGTATCTCATCTTCAAACAATTCTGTATTATTTTTAAAAATTTCGGTTGCTGAAATAGCAAGTGGACTATCTACATATACATTAGCATTCATTAATTTTTTATATTTTTTAAAAAATGCCTCATCATTTGCCCCTTTTTCATCTTTCAATTTATCTATTTCATATAAAATTTCTTGTGTTCTACCAACAGCAAATGATGGAATTACTACTGTTCCTGCATTATCTAATGTTTCTGAAACTATGTCTAAAAATGCTTCTGCTTTATTATCATTTCTAACATGAAGTCTATTTCCATATGTAGACTCCATTATAACATAATCACTACTGCTAATCATTGTTGGAGAATCAAGAAGTGGTAAATCATTATTTCCTATATCACCAGTAAATACTACCTTTGTAGTTTTTCCATCTTCTGTTATCCAAATTTCAATAATAGCTGAACCTAACATATGTCCAGCATCATTAAAACGTACACTTATATTATCATCAATCTCAATTATTTCATCATAATTAATTGCTTTAAAAATTTCTAAACATTTTTCAGCTTCTTCTGCTGTATATAATGGTGGTAATGGATCTTTTCCCTCACGAAGTCTTTTTCTATTTTTCCACTCTATTTCAGTTTCTTGTATATGACCACTATCAGGAAGCATTATTTTACATAAATCACAAGTTGCTTTTGTTGCATATATAGGATTTCTATATCCTTCATTATAAAGTTTTGGTATTCTACCAGAATGGTCAATATGAGCATGTGTTAATAACATAAAATCAATTGTATTTATATCAAATAAAAATGGACTACTATTATCATATTCCTCGACTATCTTTCCTTGATACATTCCACAATCAACCAAAAATTTTTTGCCAGCAGCTTCAACTAAATGGTTTGAACCTGTAACAGTTTCTGCAGCTCCTAAAAATGATATTTTCATTTGTACCTCTTTCTATTTATTTAGGCAACCTCTTATATAAATAATCTTAATTTTTTACCAGTTTTCACTTCTAAATCTCTTTTTGAATATTTTGTTGCTAACTCAAATTCTTTTTCATAGGTTTCTTTTTCATAAGTCTTTATATAAATAGTTCCTTCTTTAATTTCTAATTCAAATTTAACTTCATTTAGTTCAATTATTTTAGTATCTAAAATACTATTAATAATATTTGCATTAAATTCATTATCTTTTGAAATTCGCCTTAATCCATTTTGATTACAAAGTTTTAATATTACCATTTTAAGAATTTCATTTATTGATTCATTTAATTCAAAAATATCTTTTATTTGTTTATCTTTTGAAATATATAAATATCTATAATATCTAATTTTATAAATATAAGATTTTAATAAATCAATATCTTCACATTCAGATATTTCTTCTTTTAAACTTTTTATAAATTCTTTTTGTATATTTATAATAATTTCTTCTTTATTAGTACCATCTATTTTGCTATTTTCTATAAAATCTTCTAATTCTTGTTTATGATTCATGTAATTTATAGGATTTATTATTTTAGATAATTCTGAAATTTTATCCATACATAATTTTCTACGTTTTTCTAACATTCTCTTATATGCACTAATAGTTGGAATTTTTTTTTCTTCTTCTAATTTTTCATTTTTTTGATTAAACTCTTTTTGAAGTAGTTCTTTAGAATTAAGTATAATATCTAATTTTTTTACTTCTTTTACATATCTCATTTTACTATTTTTTACTTTTTCAAAATATTTCGGCTTATTTGAAATTTCTTCTAATTCTTTAACTTTTACATCTACTTCTTTATCAATTTTTGCTCTATCTTTTCCAACTAGCAATAAATTTAAATATTGACATAAATAATCAAAATATTTTGTATTTTCTAAATATTCTTCTATTTCTTTTAATGGATTTGTTTTAGTATCTGATTGATTCATCCAATTATCTAAAAAATGAATTCCAAATAATATAACAAAATTTTGATATATTAAATTATCTTCAATATTTTTTTTATGTTTAACATTTATATCCCATGACCATCCGATTAAAATCTGATAATATTTCTAAATTATTTTCATTATATCCATTTACTAAAAGTTGCTGAAGTGCAGACTTATAGATAAATGAATCTGGTATATAAAAGTATTTTGGAATAACATCTGAAATAGCATATAATAAAGCTGCTTCTGTTGGATATGAAAGAATACTTCTTTCACGCTCATTTGTTAAAGCTAACAAATTATTTTCTTTTAAAATTTGAGCATCTTTAGAATCTGGCTCTATTAATTTTATATTATCGCAATATCTTTTTATATATTCTAATAATTCACTTAAAAATTCTTCTTTTGTTTTTTCTATATCTTTTATCTTTTTATAATCTTTATAAAAACTTTCTATTTTATAAATCATACTAAGTAATAAACTTTTGGAGTTTGAAGAAAAATATTTGGAATCTAAAATTTTTTCTAATATCAAATTATAATCTGTACTTCCCCAGAATAATCCCACTTAAACATCTCCTTTATAATTAGTTTTCACTTTCTTCGCTAAATTCTCCACTCATACTATTAATTTCTTGCAACTTTGCCATTTTACTTTTTGCATTTTGAAGATTTTCAGAAACAGATGGACTCATATTAAGTTCTTGCCAACGTTCTTTTGTAATTAAAACTTCTCTTGGTTTACTTCCTGCATATCCTGAAATTACTCCTCTTTTTTCCATTTGGTCTATAATTCTTCCTGCTCTTGCATATCCTACTTTAAATCTTCTTTGAATAAATGAAGTTGAAGCTTGACCTACTTCAATAACGCATTCAATTGCTTCATTTAAGAATGGATCTGTATCATCTTCATCTTCCATTTCTTCATCTTTTTCTTTATCTGATTTTCCAGAATTTTCTATTTGTTCTATAATATCTTCATTGTAAGTAACTTCACCATTTGATTTTATAAATCCAACTATATTTTCAACTTCTTCATCAGAAACAAATGCACCCTGTACCCTTTGTGGTTTTGATGCACCTATTGGATAAAATAGCATATCTCCTTTACCAAGAAGTTTTTCTGCACCTCCCATATCAAGAATTGTTCTAGAATCAATTTGACTTGATACTGCAAATGCAATTCTTGAAGGGACATTTGCTTTTATAATACCTGTAATTACATCTACAGATGGTCTTTGTGTAGCAATTACTAAATGCATTCCGTGCAGCCCTTGCTTTTTGAGCTAATCTACAAATTGCATCTTCAACATCTTTAGATGCAACCATCATTAAATCTGCCAACTCATCTACAATTATTATTATTTGTGGAAGAGCTCTATGCTCTACTCCATCAACAGTAGCATTATAACCTTTTAAATCTCTTACACCTTTTTTAGCAAATAATTGATATCTATTTTCCATTTCTTGAACTGCCCATGCAAGTGAACCAGCAGCTTTTTTCGGGTCTGTAACAACTGGAATTAATAAATGTGGTATTCCATTATATACAGAAAGCTCAACTACTTTAGGGTCTATCATTAATAATTTTACTTCACTTGGTTTTGCTTTATATAAAATACTAGTAATTAAAGAATTTATACAAACAGACTTTCCAGAACCTGTAGAACCAGCAATTAAAACGTGTGGCATTTTACCAATATCTGCAACTACACATTCTCCAGCAATATCTTTTCCAAGACCCATAGAAACTTTAGATTTTGCATCTTGGAAATTATCAGATTCTAATACTTCTCTTAAGTGTACAACTTCTTTTTCAGAATTTGGAATTTCAATACCAACTGCTTGTTTTCCTGGAATTGGAGCTTCAATTCTTATACTTTCAGCTGCTAAATTTAAGGCTATATCATCAGAAAGTTTTGCTATTTTACTTACTCTAACACCGTTCTGCTGGTTTTAATTCATATCTAGTAATTGCTGGACCTACTGAAACATTTTCAACTTTAGCAGAAACTCCAAAACTATATAATGTTTTTTGAAGTTTTAATGCTGTATCAGTTAATGCCTTTTTTCCTCCTTTATTTGCTTTAGGAGAACCTTCTTTCATAAGCTCAAGTGGTGGAACTTCATAATTTTCATCATCTTCTGATGTTGTATTATGTTCTAATTGTAAAATTGCTTGAGTTTTATTTTCTTTTACTATTTCTTGTTCTCTAAATAAATCTGTTAATTCATTTGGATTTTGTTGTTCTTGATTAGCTTCGCTAAAATCAACAATTTCTGCTGATTTATCTTGTTTTCTTAAAATTCCTTTTATTATACCTTTATTTGATTGTTCACTTTCACTATTTAAATTAATTTTTATTTGTTCGTCTTCAATATCAGGCTGACTATTTAAATTTTCTTCTTCTATACTATTATTTATTCTTGCTCTTTTTCTCTTTTTATTAATTTCTCTTTGAACATCTTCATCTTCTTCAATAGGAATGTCAATAACTTTACTATTTAATTTTCTTTCTTTACGTCTAATTTGTCTTTCTTCTTCTTCCTCTCTACGAATCTGTCTTGATTCTTCTAATCTATCTGATAAACCTTCTAAAATACCTGATGGTCTAAGCCCAAACGTAAATACTACTAAAAATACAGTTGCTCCAAGAGAAACTACTGATGCTCCGAATTCACTAAATAACATAACTAATGGATAACTAATTGCAGCACCAATTGTACCTCCTCCTTTATTAGATACTCCTAGTGTATAACCTGCTTGTATAACAGTTTCAAATCCATTTGATTTATCTATATTTCCAATAGAAATTTGATATATTGAAAGAACAGATGCAACAAATCCCATCAATAATACAACTTGAAATATTTTAGATTTTATATATGAGCCACCATCTCTTGCAACAGCAAAGGCAGTTGCACATATACCAAATGGAATAACGTATTTTATTCCACCTAAACATCCTCCTAAAATTGGACTTAAAGTTACTCCTACACTCCCTGCTCTTCCATATATAACTATAAATGATAATATTCCCAATACTATCAACAATATAACAATTAAATCTATATCAAAAGCTCTTGCTTTACTTTTTTTTCTGCTTCCGTGTACTTGATGCAGTTTTCTTTCTTTTTCTTCCCATATACATCCCTCTTTCTTTAAAAAAAGTTTTAACTTAAGTAGCGTAAGAAATCATCTAAAAAAGACTAGAAATTAGAAACTTTTTTATTCTAACTCCTAATCTCTGCTCATTTCATTATTTCAATCTTTTTCTCTCATCCTTAACTGTTTCTATTCTATTTTGTAAATTAATTTCAACTGTATTTATAACTTCACAAAGCTTAATCATTGTTTCTTCAACATCACTTAAAACTCCATCAACATAAGCATTTGCATTATTTTCATATTCTCTATACATATCATTAGCTGTAGCAATAATTTCTTTTTTCTTTTCATTAGCTTGCTTTGTAATTTCATGTTCATCAATCATTGATATTATTCTATTTTCAGCTTCTTTAACAATATCTTCTGCATCTTTTTGTGCTTCTGAAATAATTCTTTCTCTTTCTTCTTTAATCCACTTTGCTTGTTTTAATTCGTCTGGAAGTTTAAGTCTAATCTCTTTAATTATATCTAGAATTTCATTTTTACTTACAATACTTTTATCAGTAAATGGTACTGTTTTACTTTTTTCTAATATGTCTTCTAGAGTCTCTAATAAAGTAAAGATTTCCATAGTTACCCCTTTCGCCTAACAAATATAAGAGTGACTCTCCCATATTTTTTGACATCATATATATCTAACAAGAAATTTTGCAATTTTACTAAAATCTCTTCGGATTCATCTGTTTCTATAATGATTTTTCCTGCATCAGCAAGTAAATCATTTTTTAATATAAAATCAATAGCTTCTATACTATAATTTGTTTTATATGGTGGATCAAGAAAAATTATATTAAATTTTATATTATCTTTTTTTAATTTTTCTAAAGCATTTAAATAATCTGATGAAATAACAATTGCTCTATCTTGCATTTTTGTTTTTTCAATATTTTGATTTATTACTTTTATCGCTTTAAATGAGTTATCACAAAAGTATGCTTTTAAAGCACCTCTACTTAAAGATTCTAAAGCTAAGGCTCCACATCCAGAAAATAAATCTAAAACAATTGCATCTTGTAATTCAAAATTTATTTTACTAAATAAGGCTTCTTTAACTCTATCTAATGTAGGTCTAGTAGTATCAAAGCCTTCTAAAGTATATAATTTTGTTCCTCGGCTTTTTCCACTTATTATTCTCATCTTACACCTCTACCATATACATATTTTATTCTAAATCTGCCAGATGTCAAGCTTATTAACAAAAATGTAATACTAATTTAATAGATATGAGAAATTCTAACATTTGCGTTTTAGTTACAAAAAAGGGATTGTAAAAATAACAATCCCTTTTTCTTTTGTGTTTTAAGTATATATATTAATTTTCTTCATTTCCATCATCTTTTAGTAATTCCAATTGTGAAATAAGTAAAGCTTCCATCTTGGCTTTATACATATCAAATTTTTTCTTTGTTTCTTCCATTTTTACACGAAGCTCAAATTCTTGTCTTGTTAATTCTTCTGTTTGTTTCCTAGATTTCAATTCTGCGTCCTTAATAATTTGATCTGCTTGTCCGCTGAGCCATTTTCTTTATATCATCAGCTGTTGTTTGTGCCATAACTAATGTATTTTGAAGAGTATGTTCAACACTTTTATAATGTTCTAAATCTTTTTTTGCACTTTCAACTTCACCTTTAAGTTCAGCATTTTCTTTGTAAAGTTTTTCATATTCTTTTGTTATTTCATCAAGAAACTCATCAACTTCATCAGCATTATAGCCTTTTAAAGATCTACCGGAATTTTTTATTTTCAATGTCTAACGGTGTTAGCATATTCATTCCTCCTATTTTGTTTATTTCATCCAAGGAGCTTGTGTTCTTTCACTTTTCTCCCTAGTTATAGGTTCATTTGTTATGTCATAATTATAAGGAGCTACAACAAAAATTGAGTTAGAAACTTTTTCAATTCTTCCATCTAAAGCTGTAACAGCACCACTAACAGTATCTATTATTCTTCTAGCTATATCTTTATTAACATATTCTAAATTCATAACAATACCATTTTTTGATTTTAATTCATTTATTATTTCATTAACATCTGGATCATAATTTGTTGGTTTTAAGATTTTCATCTTAACTGATTGTGTTTGAGGCATACTCATAACTTTTCCTTTTCTTCCTCTAAACACACTAAATGACTCATTATTTGTATTTTCTTCTTCCTCTTCATTTATTACATCATAAGAAGAATCCATTACTTCTTCATCTTCTAATTCATCATCATTTTCCCCTACTAAATAATCCCATATTTTCTTAAATGCAGCTACTGCCATTTCGTAACCTCCTAATAATTTACTTTTCATTCGTAATCATATACATAGTATCTATCTTTTGAACTTGTTTGTCAATACTTTTTTTGAATGTTATTAATTTTTGTCTTTTTTGTAATATTAATGTAATCAATGTCATATTTTAGATAAATTTAATTTCAAAATTATCCTTATTCATTTATAATATTCTACTAGAACTTAAATTTTCCCCCTTTAAAATAAAATTTTTTTATTTTAAAACTTTAATCTCATCATATAATTTTATTTTTGGAAAAGCTTGAGCTTCTTCTAAAGTAAAACCAAGTTCTAAAAGTTCTTCATCTGTATAATTTTCAACAATTGAATAAGTATCATTTTGTCTTAAAACTTTTACTAATATCTCTTCTTCTTGACCAGCTTTATTTCTTTTAACATATGTTAAATCATTTCTTTCAATCAATGCTGTATTACTAACTTTCCAGCCAGAAAAACTCCACCAAACAACTTCAACCCCAATTTTTCTATATTCTAATAAATTTTCTACATTTTGACTAATTTCAAATATAATTACTCTTTGATTTTCTTCTTCGTTAATTTGAACAATTTTTGCATCTACTTCAACTGAATCTGGAAGTTTTAGCTTTACTTTATCTCCAACTTCAGCAACTTCAGAATTCTCTGTATTAATTGGACAAGCAATATAACATTCATAATTATTAAGAAGTTTTCCAGAACTTTTACTTTCTGTTATTAATGCGCCTGTATTTAATTCAAAGCTATTTAATAATTCTGAAGTTAAATAACTAAAATCTCCATTATTATATCCTAAAATTTCTTCCAATCCATCAACTCTATAAGAAATAAGACCAGCATCTGGAGATATAACTGTTTCAGAATCAGAAGTTAACTGATTACTTAGTGCCGTTCTTTGTTCTACTAAGCTTTTTATATACGAACCTGCTGGACTAGCTTCTCCTGCAATTTCAGCTTTTTTTACTATGTATGTATTTATTTTTTTGGCATATTCATTTATTGTAGAAATATCATTTACTTTATATAAGTTATTTAATTCTTTTTTTATTTCATTTTCAAGATTTATAACATCATTTGATAAAATTGAATCTGTACTTTCTGCTAATGCCTCATCTATCTGTTTATCAAGAATAGCTATTTGACTAGAAATTTCTTCTTCATTATTAGAATAATATCTAAATACAGGTTCTCCTTTTGATACTCTTGTACCTTCAGTAACAATTTGACTAATTCCATTAGAATAATTATTACCTTTTAAAACTCTTTCATCTCTAATAATATATCCTGATACTTCTTCTTC
Organism: Clostridia bacterium; assembly: GCA_022790975.1. Classification (GTDB taxonomy): domain Bacteria; phylum Bacillota; class Clostridia; order TANB77; family CAG-508; genus Scatovivens. The sequence continues at coordinate 46,672 of JAAVYF010000015.1, forward strand.
ATAAGAAAGAGTTCCATTTTCAACCATAAATGTATCTGTTGATTTATTTATCAAATTAGTACTATTAAATAAAAAATAAATTAAAAATGCTATTAAAGCAATAATACCAATAAGCTTAAGTAGCCTATTTATTGATATCTTTTTTATCACTTTCATTTAACTCCTTCAAAATAATTTCACTATTTTTTTGTATTCCATTTTCTGCTTTTAACCAAATATAATCATTATTTTTTCTAAACCATGTAAGTTGACGTTTTGCATAATGTCTAGTTTCTTGCTTAATTTTATCTATCATTTCATCTTTTGTAATTTGTTTATTTAAATATTCTACAACTTCTTTATAACCAATTGCTTGTAGAGCAGTTGGATATGTTTTATATTTTGATACTAAATTTTTAACTTCATCAATTAGACCGATTTTCTATCATTAAATCTACACGCAAATTAATTCTTTCATAAAGTTTTTCTCTATCCATATCTATAGCAAATTTTTTAAAATCGTATTTTATACCACCTATTTTGGATAATTCTTCTAATTCTGTTTTAGTTTTTCCTGTTTCTTTATATATTTCTAAAATTCTTATTATTCTTTTTTTGTCATTTGGACTTATATTCTTTATTGCTTCTGAATCAATATTACTTGCTTCTTCATATAAAGATTTCAAACCCATTTCTGTTTGTGCCTTACTCATTAGTTCATCTCTATATTTTAAATCAAATTCCATATCTGGATAATTAATTCCATATATTAAAGAATTTGCATACAGTCCAGTTCCCCCAACTACAATAGGAACTTTTCCTTTAGATATAATTTCTTCTATTGCTACCTCAGCATCATTTTTAAAGTCTGAAACAGTATATCTTTTTGTTGGTTCAACGAAATCAACTAAATAATGTTTTATGCCATCCATCTCTTCTTCAGTTACCTTAGCTGTTCCAATATTCATATCTTTATAAATTTGCATTGAATCACATGAAACAATTTCGCCATTTATTTTTTTTGCAACTTCAATAGATAATGCTGTTTTTCCAGAAGCTGTTGGTCCAGCAATTACAATAACCTTTTTCACAATTTTTTCAACTCCAATTATATTTATGTTTTTCACGGCTTGAAACTAAGCATTTCAGCTTTGCCTTTGCAAACCCAAAACACAAGTTTCTGCGTATTCACAAGCTCGCTTTATGTGTCCACTGGACACCGCTCATTTTTAATGTTTTTCACGGCTTGAAACTAAAGCATTTCGGCTTTGCAATTGCAAACCCAAAATACAAGTTTCTGCGTATTCACAAGCTCGCTTTATGTGTCCACTGGACACCGCTCGCTTGTTCATCTTCTACTAAATCTTTTTTCCATATCGGATTTTGTTATTTTTATTGCGACTTGTCTTCCATATGGGTATATGAATGGATTTGAAAGTTTTAGTAATTTATTTAATAATATTTCAACTTGAGTTTCATCAAAACTAATATTACTATTACTAACTATTTTATAAGCAATTGTTGCAATAAACTTATTTTCTTTTTCTTCGTCTTCTGTTACAGCTACTGTATCCATTTCGTTTAATATTTCTATAAACAATTTCTTTGTATTCATTTCTTCACACATACTAGGAACAGCTATAAGTTTTAATGTATTTTCACCAAATTCTTCAAAATCAAATCCAGCTTTCATAAATAAGTCTTTATTGTTTCTTGCAATACTCATTTCTTTATTAGATAATGTTATAATATCTGCTAGTAAAAGCATTTGTGAGTCTGTTTCATCATTATAAAAATTCTCTTTTATTTTTTCATATATAAGCCTTTCATTAGCAGCACTTTCATCTATCATATACATTTCATCTTGAATTTCAATTATTATATTTGTATCAAATATAATTCCTATATACTTATATTTTACTTCTGGAATATAATTCGTTTCTTCTTCAAAAATACTATTATTTTCAATTGTTTCAACAAGTTTTAAATCTGTTGAAATATTTAATTTTGCGTTTTCTTCTTCTTTCGTTTTTCTAATTTCAGCAACCTCAGTTCCAAATACTTGTTTATACATATTAGCAAATTCATCTGTCATTGGTATTTCTTCTTTGCTTGCTGTTAATGCTTCTCTAACTTTTGCAGTATCTATCATTTGAGTATCATCTATATCAGAATCCATTTTCATTTTTAAAATTCTTTCAGTTACACTATCTACATTTTGCTGTGTTTTATTTTCATCTAATTTTACATCTTCTTCATTATTTACAATAATTGTTTCATCTTGTGCAGTATCGACTATTTTCTTTAAAGAATCTATTATCTCTGTTTTTGAACTATTATCTTTCTCAATTAATTTAGTATTTTCAATTTTTAATGTTTCTTGATTTAAATTTTGCTCTTCTAATTTAGATTTTTCTACAACTTCACTAGCATCTTCTTTATTTTCTAAATTAATATTAAAATTTAATTCTTTGGTATCACTTGAAATTATTGTATTTCCTAATTTTATTTCTTTTATAGAATTTTCTTTAGTTGTTTCTTCATTAGATACTTCTGGATTTTCTATTATAGAATCTTTTTTACTTAAATTTTCCTCTATATTATTTAAAGTTATTTTTTGAAATGATGAGCTAGTTTCATTATCTACACTTATATCTTTTGCTTCATTTAATTTAAAATCTATTGCTTCTTTATTCTCTATTTTATTTATTTGAGATGGCGTGAAGCTTTCAATTGAATTTAAAATATTTTCTGTTTTATTCAATTCACCTGATAAAAAATTTTCTTTTGTATTTAAAACATTTTCTGCTTTATTTAACTCAATTGATGAAAAACTATTTTTTGAATTTTCTTCTAAATTTCCTATTTTACTTGCATTAAATGGTGTATATGATAATTCCTCTTCACCTGAAGTTGTTCCTAATGAAGAAAATGAAAATTCTTTTTTATTTAAAATGTCTTCTTTTTTATCTATTCCAAATAAAGTAATTGCTGGTTTATCTTCACTTTCAATCTCACTTGCTACTTCTTTATCTTGATTATTTTTTATTGACTCTTCATTTTTTATTCTATTAAAATCATCAAACAATCTCTCTTTTGCATTTTTTCTATCTTCATAAATTTCTCTTAAATTATTATTTTCTAAGTCTTCACTTTCATTATCTTGATTACCTAATATCTTTTTAAAGAAACCTGAAAATACTCCTGATCTTGGCTTAAATTCTTCTTTTTTGTTTTCTTTTTCTAATACTTCTTCTGTACTTTCTTCATTATTTTCCTTGTCACTTTCTAAATTAGATGTATTTTCAAAAACTACATTTCTTCTAACAGAATCTTCTGCATCAGCTTTTGCTAATCCTGATTTTATTGCATTATATACAGCTTTAAAAACTTTATTTTCCTCTTCAAATCTAACTTCTAACTTAGCAGGATGTACATTTACATCAACCATTTTAGAATCCATTTCAATATTTAAAATAACAAAACCATATTTACCAGTAGGTAAAACATCTTTATATGCACCTGTAACAGCTGCTGTTAAATTTTTATCTCTAACATATCTATTATTTACAAAAAATATTTGATTACTTCTATTGCTTCTAGCAATTTCCTTTTTACCTACAACTCCAATAACCTTTATTCCTTCATAAACATAGTCTACTGTAATAATTCCATTTGCTACATCTTTTCCATATATAGAATATATTAGTGATTTAGTATCTCCATTACCATTTGTTTGAATTACAGTTTTTCCAGAATTTATAAATTTTATAGAAACATTTTTATTAATAAGAGCAAGTCTTGTAACTACATCTTCTATATAACCAGCTTCTGTAAAATCTTTTTTTAAAAATTTATATCTAACTGGAGTATTAAAAAATAGATTTTTTACAGTAATTTGTGTTCCATTTGGAGCTCCTATTTCTGATTTTGATAAAATTCTTCCACCTTCTATTGATAATCTATGGCCAGTTTCATCTTCTGCTCTTTTAGTAATCATCTCTACATTAGCAATTGAAGCAATACTAGCTAAAGCTTCACCTCTAAACCCCATTGTTGTAACCGTTTCTAAATCTTCTGATTTTCTTATTTTACTTGTTGCATGACGCTCAAATGAAATTTCCATATCATCTTCTGCTAATCCACAACCATCATCTGTAATTTTTATTAATGAAATTCCTCCATTTTTTATTTCAATAGTTATATTTTTAGCCCCTGCATCTATAGAATTTTCTACCATTTCTTTTACAACAGATGCTGGTCTTTCAACAACTTCTCCAGCTGCAATTTTATTTATAGTTAAATCGTCCAAAAGCACTATTTTTCCCATTTTTTACTTTTCCTTTCGATTCTTTTTCATTTCTACAAGTGATATTTTTGTACATTATATCATTAAAAAATTTTTTTGTGTAGAGTATGTAACAATTTTTTTACTTTTTTATTAAAAAATATATTTAAGTTGAATTATTATAAATAAATAAGCTTTAATTCATTAGTTTTCAAACACAAAATAATTTTATAATAATTACAAAAAAATTACATTCTAAATTGTAACTAATAAAATAAACTCATTCTTTAAAATATTAATTATAAAAAACAAGAAGGAAAATACGACATTGTTATATTCTCCTCCTTGCTTTTTTTGAAGCTTAAAATTATCAATTTTTTTATTTTATAAAATTACATTTTATATCAGTCTATAAAAGAAATAACTATTGACTCATCCCGATTATCACTATCTTCTGTAGTAACATTATAAAGTTTAGGATAACCATTAAACATCGCTATTGCTTTTGCAAGCATATCGCTTTGCTCATATGCAAGACCTATTGAAATAGCTTCATGAATTTCATAAAACTTAACATCTGCTAAATCCCCTTCAGATTTAATGTATGGCTCATATTTTGATATATCATCTTCAATAAATATACCAAAACATTGTGATGAACCACCTTTTGTTCCAGCGACCTTTTCATCGTAAGAACTATAAATTCCAACAATTGCCATTTGTTCCAAACTAGCATTGGGAATATTAGCAAATTTAACAATAAAAAGTGCTCTATCTAAAATCTCAAGTTTAAGTCCAGTTTCTTCGTAAAGTTCTCTTGTAACAGCATCCATTGCTGGTTCAAACTTATCGTCAATTCCTCCGCCAGGAAGCCCTAAGTATCCAGGAAAATCTTTTTTGCTCATAGCTCTTTTTCCAAGCAAAACATAAATTTTCCCATCTGTAATATTTCTAATCAGAAATACCATATCAACTGTTTGTCTTCCCTGAACGAAATATATTCCTCTATTTTGACTAGCAGCGATAATCTCCTTAAATGAATATTTAAAAAGAACTGGCATCACTTCAGTTGGAATATACTTTTTTAATTCTTGCCAATTTCCATCAACAATAAGTTTTCTAATATATGTTGCATGAATTGGCACTCCTGATATTTCCTCTGGATTAATCATTTCAAATCCAAGATTTTGACCTCTTTGTTCAAGAACATTTAATATATCTTCTTGATTTCCAGTAACAAAATGAGTAACTCCATTTTGCTTGCAAACTTCCATTACTAAATCAAGCCATTCATCAAAAGTTTCCGTATCTGGTACTGGAACAATTTTATACTTGGCTTCTGAAACTCCAGCTGTTTGAAGAATTGATGTAAGCATTTGAATTCTTTCTGTTTCAGAAATGCATTTATTTTCATATCCGCATTCAAAACGAGAACCAAGCATAATTATTACCTTATCAAATTCTTCTACAAGCTTTAAAAGATACGCTTTATGACCGCAATGAGGCGGCTCATACTTTCCTATTGTAGCAGCTACTCTTGACATATGTCACCTCTTTTCATGTTTTATTCCTTTTTAAACTAATTTTAAATATTTAATTTAATCAATCCTCCTTTATTGATAATTTTGAGTAATATTTATACATATTACTTTAGCTCCTTTTTATATTTTGATATTCCTACCCTAAATATCCAAATTATTTTATCATATTTTCTTCATTTTTACAACAAAAAAGCTTCTATCCCCTTGTTTTCCAAGGACATAAATGAAGTGACCATAAAATATTAGATAAAAAATAATCTAATATTTTATGAGCACTTCAAAATTTTTACAATTTCTACTTGAGATTTTATTTAATTTTATAATATTTTTTCTAATATATCATTTGATTGTAATTTTACCTGAGCCTCTTCACCAGTTTCCATATTTTTTATTTTTGCTATTCCAGAAGCTACTTCTTCTTCTCCTATCACTAATAACTTCTTAGCTTTAATTTTATCTGCATATTTTAATTGGGCTTTAAAACTTCTTCCTAAAATATCTCTTTCTACATAAACATTTTTATCTCTTAATTCTTCTGCAATTTGCAAAGCTTTATAATTTTCTTTTTCTCCAACAGATAAAATATAAATATCTGGAGTTTTTTGAGCTAATTTTCCTGAATTTACTTCTTCAAACATTTCCATCAATCTTTCAACACCCATTGCAAATCCAACTGCTGGTGTACGAACTCCTCCAAGTTCTTCAACCAAAGCATCGTATCTTCCACCACCTAAAACTGTTAAACCAGTCTTATCATCTATAAATTCAAATACTGTTTTAGTGTAATAATCCAATCCTCTTACAATACTACTATCTATATAAAATTGTACACCTTGTAACTTTAATGCTTCTTTTACATTTTCAAAATGAATTTTACATTCATCACATAAATAATCCAACATTTTAGGTGCGCCTTCATTTAGTTCTTTACAACGTTTTTCTTTACAATCAAGAATCCTCATTGGATTTTTTTCAAACCTAGCTTTACAAGTATCACAATAATCATTTAAATTTTTTCCTATAAATTCTTTTAAAACTTTCTGATACTCTCCTCTACACTTTGGACAACCAATACTATTTAAATTAACTTTTATTTCTTTCATCCCAAGAGTTTCAAAAATTCTTTTTCCAATTAATATAGTTTCTACATCAGCACTATAACTATCTGAACCAATTAATTCTAAACCTATTTGGTGAAATTCTCTTAAACGCCCTTTTTGAACATTTTCATATCTATACATTGCCATATTATACCAAAGTTTTATAGGAGATGGTAAACTTGACATTCCATTTTCTAAATATGCTCTAATAGCTCCTGCTGTACCTTCTGGTCTTAAAGTAATACTTCTTCCGACCTTTATCTAAAAAAGTATACATCTCTTTTTGAACTACATCTGTTGTTTCTCCAACACCTCTTTGAAAAAGCTCTGTATGTTCAAAAACAGGTACTCTTATTTCTTTAAATCCATAATTATTAAATAAATTTCTAACTATATTTTCAACATATTGCCATTTATAGCTTTCTTCTGGTAATATATCACGAGTTCCTTTTGGTTTTTGTATCATTTTGCTATTATATAATTAAAACATACAAAATATCTTAATTATATTCTCCTTTCTTTTAAAATTTTATAATATTTTCACTTTTAAAATCCATCATAATTATTTTTTTCTTCTCCAATAGTTGTCGGTCTACCATGACCAGGATACACAATTGTTTCATCTGGAAGTAAAAAAAGTTTATTTTTTACAGAGTTTATTATATCTTTATAACTACTTGTTGGTAAATCTGTTCTTCCTAATGCTCCACAAAAAAGAGTATCACCAGAAAAAATAATTTTTTCAGCTTCGGAGTAAATACAAATTCCACCACTGGTATGACCTGGTGTAGATATTACATTAAATTCTAAATTACCAATGTGAATTAAATCTTTATCATTAATTTCAGAATCAACTTCAATTTTTTTAAAATTTGCACCTACAAATGGTGCAAGATTTCTAAATGGATTATTAACACCTTTGCTATCTTCTTTACTAATTAATACTTTAGAATTATATTTTTCTTTTAAAACTTGTACTCCACCAATATGATCTGCATGACAATGTGTTAATAAAATATATTTTGGAATAATTTTTAAAGTTTCAATAATTTCAATAATCTTTTCAGGCTCTCCACCTGGGTCTACTACCATAGACTCATTATTATCAATTATAATATAACAATTTGTTACTATATTTTTTATAGTATCAACTCTTATTTGCTTTAATGTCATCTCTTATATTTCCTTTATGTATAATTTAAACTATTTTTTAATTTTACAAAATAGTTGTAGCAATTTACTTTTAAACTATTTTTAATTATACTAAACTCAACCTCTATTATACTATTAATAATTTATAAACTATCCGTCTTTTACGTTTTACATCATATACACTATCGACTTTATTAATTTGTGAAACAAGCTTATTTAGTTCTGTAATATTTTCTATTTGTATAGACAAATTAATAATAGCAATTTTCTCTTTTGTTGTACGAGAATTTACTCCAACTAAATTACTTTTTGTATTTTCTACTTGTTTTAATATATCTTTTAAAAGTCCTGATCTATCTGTAGCAAAAATTTCAATATTTACAATATATGAACCTTTTATATCATCATACCAATAAACATCTATAATTCTTTCTTTATCTTCAAATAGTTCATTAATATTTGGACAATTTGTTCTATGTACTGAAACTCCTCTACCCTTTGTAATGTAACCTATTATATTATCTCCTGGTAATGGATTACAACATCTTGAAAGTTTTACTAAACAATTATCAATACCTTTAACTACAATACCATTTTTTGATGGTTTATATGTTGGTTTTGAAAACGCAAGTTCTTCTATTTTTTGTTCATAATGTTCATCTTCATGTGCATCATTATATTTTTCTAAAAGTCTTGCTAAAACTTTGGTTGCGGAAATTCCACCAAAACCAATACTTGCATACATATCATCTAAACTTGAAAAATGATATTTATCTAAAACAAATTTTATCCACTCTTGATTACTAAATAAATCAGATTGTTTAACAGGAAGTTTCTTTGCTTCTTTTTCTAACAAATCTTTTCCTTTTTCTATATTTTCACTTCTTTGTGCTTTTTTAAACCATTGATTAATTCTATTTCTAGCACATGAAGTTTTTACAAATTTTAACCAATCACGACTAGGACCTTTTGATTGCTCTGAAGTCAAAATTTCAACTATATCTCCATTTTTAAGAGGTGTAATTATTGGCATAATTTTACTGTTAATTTTACAGCCTATCATTTTATGACCAATTTGTTCATGTATTAAATATGCAAAATCTATTGGAGTTCCTCCTCTAGGAAGACTCTTTATCAATCCTTTTGGTGTAAAAACATAAACTTCTTCATCATAAAGCTCTGTCTTTAAAGTATTTAAAAACTCATCTGGATTTTCTGTATTTTTTTGCCATTCTAATGTTTCACGAAGCCATGCTAGTTTATCTTCTGTAACTACAACACTTTTTTTGCTTCCCTTATTACTAGCTTCTTTATAAGCCCAATGAGCAGCAATACCATATTCAGCTGTTCTATGCATATCCCATGTACGAATTTGAACTTCAAAAGGAGTTCCTTTGTCACCTAAAACTGTTGTGTGTATGGATTGATACATATTTTTTTTAGGAACTGCAATATAATCTTTAAATCTTCCAGGCATTGGTGTATACATTTCATGTACAACACCTAGAGCTGCATAACAATCTTTTACTGAATTTACTAAAATTCTAAGAGCAAATAAGTCATATATTTGATCTAAATTTTTATGATCTCTTTGCATTTTTCTATATATACTATATAAATGCTTTGCTCTACCAGTTATTTCTGCTTTTATTTTTTCATGTGATAATTCTATTTTTAAATCATCTTTAATTTTTTCTAAAAATTGAAGTCTTTCTTCTCTTTTTTTATCTAATTCAACTACAATTTCTCTATATTCATCTGGATAAAGATATTTAAAAGATAAATCTTCTAATTCCCATTTTAATGAATATATACCAAGACGATTAGCAAGTGGCGCATATAAATCCATTGTTTCTTGAGCATTCGCAATTTGCCTTTCACGAGATAAAAATTTTAATGTTCTCATATTATGAAGTCTATCTGCAAGCTTTATTAAAATAACTCTAATATCTTTTCCCATTGCCAAAAACATTTTTCTATAATTTTCTACTTGCTCTTCTTCTGCAGTTGTGTACTGGATTTTACTAAGTTTTGTAACACCTGCAACCATATCTGCAATAGTCTGTCCAAATTTATTAATTAAATCCTCATTTGTAGCTGGAGTATCTTCTACAACATCATGTAAAAGTGCAGCACATATAGTTTCATCATCCATTTCTAAAGTAGCTAAAATATAAGCAACATGTAAAGGGTGAATTAAATATGATTCTCCAGATTTTCTTTTTTGATTTCCATGATGAAGACAAGCAAAATCATATGCGCTTTTTACAAGTTTTAGATTTGCTTTAGAATAATTTTCTTTTTGAAGCTTTAAAATATCTTCAATTGTAACCTCTTCTTTATCTGTCATTTTTTTAAATCCCCCACAATTTACTAAATGCTTTTTCTTATATCTTTTATATTAAGTTGTATTGATTTTGTATTATTAAATTCGTTTATTTCTAATGCAACTACAACATCAACTTTATCTCCCAGCCTAAATGTATTTGCTAAATCTCCAAAACCGAAACCAATTCCATTAACTGTTAAATAATCATCTTTTAAAGTTAGCTTTAAATGTTTTCCTTCTGATAATGACCTTATTGAATCTATTCTTAAGTTTTTATATAAAAATAATGGTATTTTATTTGCCTCTCCAAATGGTTCTAAATTTTTAAGACCATTTATTATATCAAAAGTAATATCTTTTGCAAAAATCTCTTTATCAATTTTTATTATAGAAACAAGTTCATCTGCATGACTATCTTTAGCAATTTTTTTCATTTTTTCTCTAAAACTCTCAAAGTTTTTCTGTTCTAAGCTCAAACCAACAGCCATCTCATGACCGCCATATCTAGTAAGTAAATCTGCTGATTTACATAGTGCCTCATGCAAATCAAATCCTGGTATACTTCTTCCAGAACCTTTTGCAGTTCCATTTTCAAAACATACTAAAATACTTGGCTTGTAATATAAATCTGTAATTTTTGATGCAACAATTCCGAATTACTCCATGATGCCAATTTTCTGAACCAATAACAATTATTGAATCTTTTTCCATAGAATTTTCTTCTATTTGTTTAACAGCTTCTTCAAAAATTCTTTTTTCAATTTCTTGTCTTTCTTTATTAAAATCATTTAATTTTAATGTAATTTCTTTAGCTTCTTCGATATTATCAGTTAAAAATAATTTTAATGATTCCTCTTCATGTCCCATTCTTCCACAAGCATTAATTCTAGGAGCAATTCCAAAAGAAATTGTATTAGAATTAATTTTTGGAAATCCTATTGATACTAATAAATTATTAAGACCTGGATTTTTAGTTTGTGCTATCAATTTTAATCCTAATTTAGCAATAACTCTATTTTCATCAACTAGTGGAACTATATCTGATATTGTTCCAATACACACTATATCTAAATATTTTAAATAATCTTTTTCTTCAAAATTTAGTTTTTGAGAAATTGCTTGTATTAATTTAAAAACAACTCCACAACCAGCTAAACTTTTAAATGGATATTTATTATCTTTTCTTTTACAATCAATAACAGCTATACATTCTGGAATTTCATCTAATGGCTCATGATGGTCTGTTACTATAACTTCCATTCCAAGAGAATATGCATATTTAATTTCTTCTATTCCAGAAATTCCACAATCAACTGTAATAATTAATTTATATCCTTGCTCTGCTATTTCTTTAATAGCATTTATATTTAATCCATACCCTTCATTAAGTCTATTTGGAATTTTATAATCTACATTTAAACCATGTTCATCTAAAAACTTTTTAAGTACCATAGTACTCGTAATTCCATCTACATCATAGTCACCATAAATTATAACTTTTTCTTGACTTTCAATTGCTTTAATAATTCTATTAGTAGCAGTTTCCATATCTGGCATTTCAAATGGATTATGAAAATCATTTCTAGTTGGATTTAAAAATATTTTTATATCTTCATCTTCAACAACATTTCTGTTAACTAATACTGCTGATAATAGCTCTGAAATATTATATTTTTGCGCAATCTCTTTTATTACATTTTCATTTGAATTACAAATTTCCCATTTTTTATTCATCCTTTTCTCCCTATATACTACAATTTGTTTTCTATTATATAATATTTCAATTAATTTAGCAATACAGACCGAATACATTTTTAAATTTAAGTATTTATATTTTTATTGTCACTATTTGACTTCTAAAGAACAATTTTTAAGTTTAAATCTGCACTTTATTTTTTCTATTCTTAGCAAAAACCTAACATTCATTTCTAATTTTTAACAACTTTTATTTTTAATTCATTAAAATATTTATTCATTAAAAATGCACCTTCAAATGTTTAACTTTTTATCTAACATTTGTGGTGCTGTTCAAAACTTAATACTTTGCTTTTTTATTTTATAATAATCAATTTTTTATTATAACAAACTTATATATTTTTATTGCACATAATTATAGTAAAAATCCTTTAACTAAGATATTTAAGTGCTGTACGAATAATATCTTCTGTTCCAATATTATTACAGTCAATTTTACCTAAAGCCTCTTCTATCTCTTTTCTACCATATCCTAATATTTGAAGTGCATCAAATGCATCACTTGATATTTCTTCTTTATTTATTGTTGCTTTTATTTCTTCGTTTTGTGTTAAGCTATTTTCCTTCTTTAACTTATCTTTTAACTCTAATACTAATCTTTGTGCTGTTTTTGTACCAATTCCAGGAAGAGATGTAATCTTTTTTATATCTTCATTTATCACAGCTAATGCAAATGTTGATGGTTCTATATTTGAAAGCATATTAACAGCAGACTTTGGACCAATTCCACTAACAGTTATCAAAAGTTCAAACATTGATAATTCTTCTTTTGTATTAAAACCATATAAACAAATATTATCTTCACTCACTTGATAATATGTATAAACCTTAACTTTTGAATGTAATTCTCCTGCTCTTCCAATTGCAGAATTTGACATAAATATTTTATAGCCAATTCCCATTACATCTATTACAACAAATCCATTTGATTTTTCTTCTAAATCTCCTTTTATATATGCATACATAATTTATCCTCCATTATACTTATTTTACATTAATATATATCAATTAAATTCTAAAAACAAGCGAACATTTAAATTTATTCTAATTTATTTTATTAATACTTTATAAGTAAATTTTAATATAAATATTTTATCTTATTTTTTAATAAAAAAATAAAAAGCCTAGTATTTTCTAATTACCCCAAAAAATATCTAATTTTAGGTATAATTCATAAATTACCAGACTTTTTATTTTTTTATATAATTTTCTTACTTATATTATATATTAATTTATCTTAAAAAAGAGATTCCATAAACTCATCAATTCCATTAATTATAGAATATTTATCTCCATCTTTCATAACATAAACTTCATATGTTTCTGTTCTTGTTTCTTCTTCAGAATCTGAATCTTGTTTATATGTTATTGCTACTTCTACTTCTACAGAATAAATATTTTTAGTATCTTCTACTTTTTTCTCTGAACCAACTTTCTTTACATCTACTTTAAATGTATCAAATTCTTTTATTTCATCTTCAAAATAGCCAGCAAATTCTTTAATATAATCACTAAATTGTTCTATTTCTTCACTATTTTCTTCTTTAAATTCTTTATATTGTTCTTCTATTTCAGAATAAGTTAAATCATTTTGTATCATTGCAAATGCTGGCCAATCAATTGACTCAAATGCTTTATTAAAATCATTTTTACCTATATTTGTAAAATATGCTTCAACAACAGCTTTAGCACCAGTTTTGCTTTCTTTTTTACTATCATCATCTTTTTCACCACAAGCTGTTAGTCCAACTAACATTGCTAATAGTAAAGCAATTATTGTAATACTGCTAAAAATTTTCTTTTTCATTTTAAATACCTCTTTCTTTTTATTAATTTAACAATACAAGTATAGCTTAATTCTTTACAAAAATCAATAGTTAATTACAGAATTTTTAAATACGTACTAGCTGGTATATTACATAATATACCAGCATTTAAAGTAATATAAAATTCTAAAAATTATATTAATACATTCCACCCATAGCTCCCATATCTGGTGCATTATTATGTCCACATGAGCACTCTTTTTCTTTCTTAGTTGTTATAATTCTTTCTGTTGTTAAAATCATAGATGCAACACTTTCTGCATTTTGAAGTGCTGAACGAGTAACTTTCGTTGGGTCTACAATTCCAGCTTTTTTCATATCTACATATTCTTCTTTAGCTGCATCAAAACCGAATCCTTTTTTTTGACTCTTTACTTTATCTAAAATAACAGCACCTTCTAATCCTGCATTTTCTGCAATTTGTTTTACAGGAGCTTCTAAAGCTTTCATTATAATTCTAACACCTATTTTCTCGTTTTCTGGAACTTCATTTAAAACTTTTTCAACTTCTGGTAAAACATTTACATATGCAGTTCCACCACCTGGTAATATTCCTTCTTCAACAGCAGCTTTTGTAGCTGATAAGGCATCTTCTATTCTTAATTTTTTATCTTTCATTTCAACTTCTGTTGCAGCACCAACTTCAATTACAGCAACACCACCAGAAAGTTTAGCTAAACGTTCATGTAATTTTTCATTATCATAAGAACTTTTGGTATCTTCAATTTCTCTTTTTATTTTTGAAATTCTTTCATTTAGAGCTTTTTTATCTCCAGCTCCATCAACAATAATTGTATTTTCTTTTCCAACTTTAACTTGTTTTGCTCTACCTAAACTGTCTAATGTTGTAGTTTTTAAATCTAAACCTAACTCTTGAGTAATTACTTGACCTCCAGTTAGAATTGCAATATCTTCTAACATTTCTTTTCTTTTATCTCCAAATCCTGGTGCTTTAACAACAACAACATTTAGAACACCTCTTAATTTATTTAAAACTAAAGTTGAAAGTGGTTCTGATTCAATGTCATCTGCTATAATAAGCATTTTTCCACCATTATTTGAAAGTTCTTCTAATATAGGTAAAATTTCTTGTATATTACTGATTTTCTTATCTGTAATTAAAATATAAGGATTATCCATAATAGCTTCCATTTTTTCTGTGTCTGTTGCCATATATGGAGAAACATATCCTTTATCAAATTGCATTCCTTCAACGACATTTACTTCTGTACTAGAAGTTTTTGATTCTTCTATAGTAATAACACCATCTTTTGAAACCTTTTCCATTGCATCTGCAATTAAATTTCCTATGTTTTCATCTTTTGAAGATATTGTAGCTACTCTTGCTATATCTTCTTTTCCACTTACTTCTGAACTAATCTTTTTTAGTTCTTCTACTGCTTTGGCTGTAGCTTTATCCATACCTCTTTTAATTGCTAAAACATCTCCACCTGCTGCAACATCTTTAATTCCTTCTTTTAACATTACTTGTGCTAAAAGAGTTGCTGTTGTAGTACCATCACCTGCAACATCATTTGTTTTTGTTGAAACTTCTTTTACTAAAGAAGCTCCCATATTTTCAAATGGATCATCTAAATCTATTTCTTTTGCTATTGTAACACCATCATTTGTTATTAATGGAGCACCATAACTTTTATCTAAAACTACATTTCTTCCTTTTGGACCAAGTGTAACTTTAACAGTATCTGCTAATTTGTTAACACCTTCTAATAATTGTTTTCTAGCATCTTCGCCATATTTAATTTCTTTTGCCATAACTCCTTCTTTCCAAAAGAATTTTTAATTAGTATGTACTAAGAATTTTTAATATATTATACATTTATTGGATTTTTGCATTATAACAAAAACATTTATTAATATAAATATTTTATTAAATTTAAACAAAATTTTATATAAAATAAATAATATTTAATAAATATCTAAATACATAAATATATAAAATAAATATATAAAATAAATTTTTACATTCTAAATTTAATTAATTTTTGTTTTTAATATAGTAATACTTTATTAAAATTCTTTTTATTTTATTTTTATAAATTTACAAATTTTTTATTATTCAACAATTGCTAATATATCACTTTGTTTAACAATTATATAATCTGTTCCTTCATATTTTATTTCTGTACCAGAATATTTACTTGTTATAACTTTATCTCCTTTTTTTACTTGCATTTCAACTTTTTCACCATCTACAATGCCTCCAGGTCCTACTTCTATAACTTCTGCTATTTGTGGTTTTTCTTGAGAACCACTTGATAAGATGATTCCGCTTTTTGTTGTTTCTTCTGCTTCTACCATTTTAATTAAAACTCTGTCCACTAATGGTTTTATCATAATTAACATCCTCCCTTTTTAATAATTAAAACTACTAATTTTTTTAATTTAAAATTATATTGAATTAAATCTTTCAATTTAATATTAAAGTAATTTTTATTTTTTATATTGTATTTTAATTCTAAACTAATATTTAAATTTAATATTAAATTTGTTCTTTTTAATATTTACACTAATTAAAGCATATATTATTAAAAATTATAATATATTTTACTACATAAATTATATTTAATACTTTAATATAAAGTTACTAAATAAAACAAAAATTAGCAGTCATTATTTTTGACTGCTAAAATTTTATACCCGATTTAAAGATTTGTCAATACTAAAATTTTAAATTATTATAAAATTTTTAATTATTATTTTAAATTACGCTCTTCTTGCATCATCATCATTATCATTCTTGTTTTTTCCATTATGATTAGGCATAATTAACATTCTAGCCAATCTGATAACATCTGATATACGAACTCCTGTCATATTAGAAACATATTCTAGATTCTTTGCTCCATCTTGAAGCATTTGTATTGCTTTTTCTTTTTTTATTGCATACCTTATATTTTCTTGCAATTTTCTCAATTTAAATTTACTATCACTTGTAATTCCTTCATTATTTATATTATGTGATATAAAATTATCACCTCTTTTATATTCATCAAAAGCTATACACATTTTTGCAAACAAAGCAATATCTCGTTCTCCACATTCAATAAACTGCATACTTTGCTCTAATAAATCTAAATTTTCTATTTTAAATTTTCCTCTATCAAATTCTCTCCTGCTCTCATTTATATAGCATTTTAAAACATATCTACTTGTATCATTAGAAATACCAGTTTTTATTATTTTATTTACTTTTGCTTTTAATGTAGGAGTTTCTTTTTCTAAAAATGCATTTAATTTCTTCTCTTCTTTTTTTTCTTCTTTTTGTAATTTTTCTTCTTCTCTTTGTTGTGTTCTTTTGGCACTTGCTAAATCTCTTTCTCTTTTTCTTTCTTTTCTAGCCTTCAATTTATCTGCTTTTGCTCTTAGTTCAGCTCTTCTTTTGGCTTTTTCTTCTTCTTCTTCTTTTTCTTTATCTTCTTTACTTAAACTATTAGTTCTCAAATTCTTTTTTACATTTAAATTTGAATTTCTTATTTTTTTTCCTTTTATGTCTTTAGTAGATTCTTTTTCATCTTTATCAGATTCTTCTTTATCTTTACTAGATTCTCCTTTATCTTTACTAGATTCTCCTTTATCTTTACTAGATTCTCCTTTATCTTTACTAGATTCTCCTGTATCTTTATCAGATTTATTTGTTTCCATTAAATCATTTGACGTGATAGAAACGTTTTGTAAATCTGATTTTGTTTCATCATTAATGTTAGGTTTTCTTATATCAAGGTTTTCTTTAATTAAAATATTTACCTTTGATGTTTTATTTATTTTACGTCTTAATTTATCCAAACTATAAAAATTAATTCCTAATACATCTTTAGCAAATGCAATTTCTGGTAATATATGATTATAATTATTATATAAATATTCAAATTCACTTAATGTAATTTCACTTTTATTAAAAAACAATTCCTGCCATGCCTTATTTCTTAATTCTTGTATTTCCTCTTCTGACATTTGAGTTTTTAATAATATTTGAAGTTCTCCACCATTTTTTAAAGTTGGTAAATTTTTAGAACGTATATCTAATATTTTTTCTGCAAATATATATTCTGGAAGAATTCCTCCATATTTTTTATGTAATTTTTGAAATTTTTTATAGTCAATTTTATCTTTTATATGTAATTTATTTTCCTGTAATACTTTTCTTTTTAAATCTTCTATCTCTTTATCTGAAGGCAAACTTTCATTTAATAAAATAGATGTATTATGTCCTTTTTCTCGATTAAATCTTAAATTATTTAATTTTTTTGGTAAAATATCTAAAACCTTTTCTGCAAATTCAACTTCACTCAAATCTCCAGCATATATATCATATAACCTTTTAAACTCAAAATAATTTATTTTATCATCATAATGTAAACCATTTTCTTTTATAACTCTATCTCTTAATTCTTTAAAATCTATAATATTTCTATTTACAAAAATATTCATTTTTTCGGTTGTTTTATTTTTCAAATTATTATAGCTAGTAATTGGAGCATCTAATATCAAAGATGCAAATTGTGATTCATTTAATATATATCCATATTTTTGAAATAATCTTTGAAATTCTTCTATATTAATTTGACTTTCTGGTATTTTATTTTCCTTAATAATAATTTCTCTAACAGAATTTACATATTCATCTGAAATTTGAATATTCTTTAAAATTAAAGCTTTGCCATCTGAATTCATATATTTTAATGCAGCAGGGCTTATGTCTAAAATTTCTTCTGCAAACATATTCTCTGGCATTATTCCACTATATTTTTTATATAATTCAAGAAATCTTTCTTTTGAAATCATTTCTTCAATATGTAACTTTTCTTCTAAAATTACTTTTTCTCTTAATTTGTATATATCATCTGGATTAATAACATATGTTGAAAAAACCCCTATTGTTTTTGTTTTATTTCCTTTTAAACGATTATATGAATTTGGACTGGCACCTAAAACATAAATTGCAAAATCCTTCTGCGTTAAACCATTTCCACATTCATTATATAAATCTAAAAATTCTGTAAGGGTAATTTGATCTCCTATATGAATTTTGGCTTCATTTATTATAAACTCTTTTACTTGTTCAATTTTTTCACTATCTATATTTTTACCTGAAAAAATTTTTATAGGCATACTTTTATTAACTTTCATTTTATCTACGGTATGCCATGATATTTCTAGTATATCTTCGCAAAAACTTTTTAAAGATATTTTTCTTACATCGCTATTATACATTTGTAGTAGCATTTCATAATTTATTGTATCTAATGGTTTTAAATTATAATTAGCAATTAATTTTTCTTTTATAGATTCCATATATTCTTTTGAAATATATTCTCTAGTTAGAATTTCAGTTTCTTTATTTTTTCCAGATTGAATACCAGCATAATTATCTATATCTAAAAAATATAAAGCAAAATCTTTTTCTTCTATATCTAAACTTATTCCATAAACTTCATATAATTGCTTTAATTTATCATAAGACAATTTATCCCCAATATGTAATCCTTCTTCTAATATCATTTTTTCTCTTTTATCTAAAAAATCTTTCTTTTTGTTTTGTAAAGAAATTAATGATATTGCTACGCCTAAAATTGGAGCATATATTTCATTTAAATTAAAATTCCTTTGTACACCTAATTCCATTTATTATCCTCATTTATACTTTTTTCTTAAACTAGTTTTATAAATTTAAATTAACATAAATATTTAAGATCTCTTACTAGCTTTTATAAATTCTCTAAAAAGTGGAGCTGGTCTATCTGGTCTTGATTTAAATTCTGGATGAAATTGACCAGCTATAAAAAATTTATGTGTTGGAATTTCCACTATTTCAACTAAATTTCCATCTGGAGAAGTACCAGAACATATCATTCCAGCAGTTTCTAACTTTTCTTTAAAATCATTATTATATTCAAATCTATGTCTATGTCTTTCAGTTATATCTTCTTTTTCATAAATTTTATATGCTAAAGTATCTTTTTTTATATGACATGGATAACTTCCAAGACGCATTGTTCCACCTTTTTTGGTTATATCTTTTTGAGTTTCCATTATATGTATTACTTGATTTGGCGTTTTTGAATCAAATTCCTCTGAATTAGCATCTGGAAGATTCAAAACATTTCTTGAAAATTCTACAACAGACATTTGCATTCCTAAACAAATTCCTAAAAATGGAATGTTATTTTCTCTTGCATATTTTATAGCTATAATCATTCCATCTATACCTCTTTTACCAAATCCACCTGGAACTAAAATTCCATCATAATCTTTTAATGTTTTTGATACATTTTCTTCTGTTATATTTTCTGAATCTATAAATCCAATGTTAACAGAAACTCCATTTGCAAATCCTCCATGTCTTAAGCTTTCAGCAACTGAAAGATATGAGTCATGAAGTTGCATATATTTTCCAACTATTGCAATTTTTACTTCACCTTTTAAATTTTTTATATTATTTATCATTAACTCCCAATCTTCATTTTTAGCTTCTATATTATCTAAATGTAAATGTTTACAAGCTGCTATTGCTAAACCTTGATTTTCAAGTAATAATGGTACTTCATATAAATTTGAAGCCGTTAAATTTGGAATAACATTTTCTGGTCTAACATTACAAAATAAAGCTATTTTTTTTCTAGTATCTTCTGGAATTTCAATTTCACTTCTACAAACTAATATATCTGGCTTAATACCAAATGATTGTAATTCTTTAACTGAATGTTGTGTTGGTTTAGATTTTAGCTCATCTGAACCAGAAATATATGGTAACAATGTAACATGAATATATAAAACATCTTCTGGATTTTTTTCTAATCCAACTTGACGAATAGTTTCTACTAGTGCTAGTCCTTCTATATCTCCAACAGTTCCGACCTAGTTCTGTAATTACAATATCTACATCTGAATCTTCAAAACTATATATATTTTCTTTTATTTCATTTGTAATATGAGGAATAACTTGAACTGTTTTACCAAGATAATCTCCTCTTCTTTCCTTATTTAAAACACTCTGATAAATTTTCCCTGATGTTATGCTACAATTTCTTGTTAAGTTAACATCTGTAAATCTTTCGTAATGACCTAAATCTAAATCTGTTTCAGCTCCATCATCTGTAACAAAAACTTCTCCATGTTCATAAGGACTCATAGTTCCCGGGTCTACATTTATATATGGATCAAATTTCTGATTAACAACTTTATATCCTCTGTTTTTCAATAATCTTCCAAGTGATGCAGCAGTTATTCCCTTTCCAAGTCCTGATACAACTCCTCCTGTTACAAAAATATACTTTGTTCCCATTTTTTTCTCCCTTCTTATTATGCTTCAATAACCCTTTTATAAAGATGATATAAATTTTGATAAATTCACATCATAGGAATTTAAAATTTTTTTTACTATATAAAAAAACAAAAAACAGATTTAAAAAAGGGTTTTTTTTTTCAAATCTGTTTTAATTTTCATTTCTTCGACACAATTATTGTATCATCTTAAATGTAAAAAATCAAGCTTTTTTTATTTATTTAAAAAACTATAGATATTATTTCTAAATACTAATAATTAATTAGTTTAATATTATGATAAAATAACACATTATAAATTTATTATAATACTATTATTTAATTATTCCACTTTATTGCTCTATCACCATATACACACCCCCATGGTGAACCTAATATACTACCACTTTCTTTTTTTATTAAAATCTCTCTTAAATTTTTACATGCTATAAATGCATTTTCTTTAATAACGCTTACACTACTTGGTATTTCTAATCTCTCTAATATGTCACACTCTCTAAATGCTTCCTCTTTTATTATTGTTATTGTTTCTGGCAATAATACTTCTTTTAATTTGGTTTTTCTAAAAAATGCACGTGCTTCTATTTCTACTACTCCATACAGTATTTCAAAACTTTCTGTATTTACATTGCAAACTAATACTAATTTGGTTTTGTCTTTACTATAAATTGCTCCATTTTCTGACATATATACTAAATTTTCATTATCTATTTCAATATTTTGTAATGAATCATTATAAGCAAAAGCAAAACTATCTATATTATTAACATTCTTTCCTAATTTTAGATATGTTAAACTATTAAATACATTAAAAGCTCCTGCACCTATCATTTCAAGTGAGTTTGGTAGATTTAGTACTTTTACATTATTAAGATTATTTCCTCCTATATAAGCTGGAATTGTAGAAATTCCTTCTTCTATAGTAATAGTTTCTTCATTTTTATAACACATATATAATATTTTTTTATCTTTACTGCAGACTTGTCCATTTATAGATATAAAATAATTGTTACTTTCATCTATTAGTATTTCTTCTATTCCACTAGGGAAAAAGACTGCATTTATTTCTTTTACACTTTCAGGTACTATTACTCTTTTTATTTGCGAAAATGCAATCAAAACACCTTCTTCTAATTTTTCTACTGTTTCTGGTATAGTAAAATTACCATTTTGTATAGCACTTGTTGTTACTAACACTATTATTTTCTTATTTTCTCCTAATAATATACCATTTTGATTTATAAAATTTATGTTTTCAGAACTAATTTGTAAATTGTCTATATTAACATAAGAAAAAGAGCTCTTGCCTATTTTTTCAAGACTTTTTGGGAATGTAATTTTTTTTAAATTAACACAATTTTGAAAAACATTATCACCAATTTCTTTTATACCTTCTGGTATTATAATTTCTTTTAAATTTGAACATTTAATAAAAACTCCATTTTCCAATTTTACTATATTGTTAGAAAGCGATACATCACTTAATGAATTACATCCACTAAACGCATATCTCCCAATTTTTTTTACTGTATTTGGAATATAAATTTTTTTTAAATTACTACATTCACAAAATGCACTATTTCCTATAATTTCTAATCATTTATTACCATCAGTTAATATTATTACTTCTTCTAAAGTAGCATTTGCATAAAAAGCATTTTGTCTTATTTCTTTTACTGTTGAAGGAATTATTATTCTTTTCATTCCATTTACATTTGCAAATGTTCTTTCTCCTATTGATGTTACACTTTCGGGAACAACTATTGTTCCTGTATTTTCATCCATAAGCATTAAATTAGTATCTGATGATAAAAGTACTCCATCTACTATTAAATATGGATTTATTTTTATTCCTATTTCAAGAGCCCATTTTAATTCCTTTTCGTTTTGACTATTATAAATTAACTCACCTTTAATAATTTCAAAACATTCAACATATTTTTCATTTGAATTTGTCAAAATTGTTTTAATATTCCCATTTTCATCTTCTGGCTTTGTATTATAAGTTAATAAATTTTTTCCTGCATTCAAAGTTCCAAGTTCAAAATTATCATTTTCTAAAGATTTATTATTTACATATAATTTAAATTCTTCCTCTATTTTTGCTAATTCTGTTTTAAATTTTGTTTCCTGAGCTTTATTTAATATTCCACTATCTCCTATTAATAAAAAAATTCCTGCTAATATAATTAAAATAATAATAGTAATTATTAAAGTAATAAGTGTAATTCCGCTATCTTTTCTCATTCTTTATTTCTCCTTTATAGAAAATAATTTATCTATAGTATAAGTATCAACTTTAGAAAGCATATATTTATATATACGGTCAATTTCCCTATTATCTTCAATTTTATTTACAAAAATTTTATATGGCTTTTCTAGTGTTTTTGAGTATAAAATGAAAACTTTATCCTTTCTTTCAATCTTTTTTAAATCATCCCAATTAACAAATCCATATTTCTCGCATTTAAAACCACTTTTTGATACATTCATAATATCATAATTAATATTTTCAAAAACTACATAAATTACAAACATTATACAAGTTTGAACAATTAACTCAGAATTATGTAATACCAAACCTATTATTAATAAAAATATAGAATATATTAAAACAACAAAATTTAATATATATAATTTCTCTGATAGCTTAGTATTTAAAATCATATTTGTTTCACTCATTAAAATATCTCCTATCTTTTTAAATATAAATTAAACTTAATATTTAAAATTTATATTTATTTTCTCATTTGTTAAACAATAATTGTATATTTTATTTTTATATTTATAATATTTTATTAAATAGTTTATATTTTTCTTTGTTTTACTGCTTCATATATAACAATACCAGCAGAAACAGATGCATTTAAAGATGTAATCTTCCCAAACATTGGAATTTTAATTAAGATATCTGTATTTTGTTTTACTAATCTATTCATTCCATTTCCTTCACTACCTATAATTATAGCAAGTGGACCTTTTAAATCCTGATCATAATAATATGTATCACCTTCTCCATCAGTTCCAATAATCCATAAACCTTTTTCCTTTAAATATTTAATTGTTTCATTTAAATTATTTACTCTTGCTACTTTTACATATGTAGTTGCTCCAGCTGACGTTTTGCTTACAGTACTATTAACTTGTACATTTCTTCTTTTAGGAATTATTATTCCATGTACTCCAGCAGTTTCTGCAGTTCTAATTATAGCTCCTAAATTATGAACATCTTCAATACCATCTAGTATAATTATAAATGGGTCTTCTTTTCTTTCTTCTGCAACTTCTAAAATATCATCTACATCACAATAATTAAACGGTGGCACAACAGCAACAACACCTTGATTTGACTCTGCCATCATATCTAATTTTTGTTTTGGAACTTCTACTAAAACAACTTTCTTTTCATTAGCTCTAGCATAAATCTCACTAATAGAACCATGTTTTTCTCCACGTTCTATATATAATTTATTTATATCTTTATCAGATTTTAAAAGTTCTAATACTGCATTTCTACCAGCTACAACATCTTCATATATTTTTTCTTCTTTTTCATCATTTACAATAGTTTTAAAATTATCTTTATTTTTAAAACTATCTCTTTTCTTAAAATCTCTATTTTCATTTTTATTATATATTTTATTGTTTCTCTTTTCAATATTTTTTTCTTGCTTTTCTTTATTTATTCTTGCCTTACGTGATTGTTTTGCTCTATATGATTCTCTCATTATTTATTCTCCTCATCTCCAAGTTTTAGTACTGATAAAAACGCTTCTTGTGGAACTTCTACATTTCCTATTTGACGCATTTTTTTCTTACCCTTTTTTTGTTTTTCTAAAAGTTTTTTCTTTCTTGTAATATCTCCTCCATAACATTTTGCCAAAACATCTTTTCTAACTGCAGAAATTGTTTCTCTTGCAATAATTTTTCCTCCTACAACAGCTTGAATAGGAATTTCAAAAAGTTGTCTTGGTATAACTGTTTTTAATTTTTCTGCCATTTTTCTACCTCTTTCATAAGCAGAGTTTTTATGAACAATAAATGAAAGAGCATCAACAGCTTCATTATTAATATGAATATCTAATTTTACAAGATCTGATTTCTTATATTCTTTAAATTCATAATCAAGTGAAGCATAACCTTTAGTTTTTGATTTTATAGTATCAAAAAAGTCATATATAATTTCATTTAATGGCATATCGTATTCTAAAGTTACTCTATCTTCATCTAAATAACGCATATCAATATAAGTTCCTCTTCTATTTTGACATGCTTCCATAACATTACCAACAAATTCTTTTGGTATCATTATTTCAACTTTCATAATAGGTTCTTCAACATATTTTATTTCAGTAGATGCAGGTAAATCCATAGGATTATATATTTCTAATATTTCATCAGAATTTTTATATACTTTATAAATAACTGATGGAGCTGTTGTAATTAAACCTAAATCAAACTCTCTTTCAATTCTTTCCATTATAATTTCTAAATGTAAAAGTCCTAAAAAACCACATCTAAAGCCAAACCCTAAAGCAACTGATGTTTCTGGTTCATAATTTAATGCAGCATCATTTAATTTTAATTTTTCTAATGCTTCTTTTAATGGTTCGTATTCACTTCCATCAACAGGATACAATCCACAATAAACCATAGAATTAGCTTTTTTATAACCAGGAAGTGGTTCTTTTGCTGGATTATTTTTTAAAGTTATTGTATCTCCAACATTAAGGTCTGATACCGTTTTAACACTAGCTGCAATATAGCCAACTTCTCCAACTTCTAAATGACTAGTTGGAACATAAGAACCTGCTCCAAAATATCCAACTTCTGTAACAGTAAATACTTTTCCAGTTGCCATAAATAAAATTTCATCATTTGGTTTAATTTTTCCATTTTTTATTCTAACAAATGCAATTGCTCCTTTATAATTATCATAATAAGAATCAAAAATTAAAGCTTGTAATTGAGAATCTATATCTCCTCTTGGAGCTGGTATATCAGTTACTATTCTTTCTAACACTTCTTCTACATTTAAACCTGTTTTAGCAGATATACATGGTGCATCTTCTGCTGGAATTCCTATTATATCTTCAATTTCTTTTTTTACAAAATCTGGTCTTGCATTTGGAAGGTCAACTTTATTAATTACAGGTAATATTTCTAAATTATCATCAATTGCTAAATATACATTTGCAAGAGTTTGAGCTTCTACTCCTTGAGTACTATCTACAACTAAAATAGCTCCTTCACAAGCGGCTAAACTTCTTGAAACTTCATAATTAAAATCTACATGTCCTGGAGTATCTATTAAATTAAATTCATATGTTTTTCCATTTTTAGCTGTATAATTCATTTTCACAGCTTGAGATTTTATTGTAATTCCTCTTTCACGCTCGATATCCATATTATCTAAGAGTTGCTCTTCCATATCTCTTTTGGCAACAGCACCTGTCATTTCTATAATTCTATCTGCTAAAGTTGATTTACCATGATCTATATGAGCAATTATACTAAAGTTTCTAATTAATTCTTGTTTTGAATTATTCATACTTCCTCCATTTCAAGACTTCAATTTCATTTAAAATAAACATAATTATTATAACATACTCATACAAGTCTAGCAATAGCTTTTGAACTTATTTAGTTTCTTCTACCTCTACCTTATTTAGTTTAATATTTTCTGGCTATTTTACTTGCCATAATAAACATACATATCCATTATTATATTTAGAATTTAATGTCCATATTCCTTTTCTAATTGCGTCAAATCTATTAATTAAAGAATTATTATCAGATATAGGAGCTTTAAATAAATATTCTGCTTTTCCAAATCCATATCCACTATTATTTGTTCTTCCAGAAATATAATAACAATCTGTTACTGATGAATAACTAGAAACAATTTGATTAATTTTATTTCCATTAACAATTCCTATATTATAGCAAAACATTATATTATTATGATTTTCAGCTTTTTTAACTGCATAATCAAAATATGTTCCTCCAAGTATTCCTCCATTAAATGTTTTTGAAGATGTAACTGCACCAGTATTATAACAATTTCTTATTCCTATTGTTTTACTTTCATTTCCCCAAGCGCCTCCACAAATTCCTCCTATACAATTTACTCCTTCAATTTTTCCAATATTATAACAATATCCAATAACTAAATCTCCACTATTCATATCTGTACTAAAACCAGATATACCTCCAGCAAATTCATTTACAGTAGAGATATTTGCTACATTTCCACTATATAATACACATCCTCCCTGATTATATCCACTAATTCCACCTGCAAATTGATTACATGTTATATCATTATAATTCATACAATATTGTATAATTCCACAATTAATACCAGTAACTCCTCCCCAGTAATAACCATTTCCATATATTGTAACTCTTAAATTGCAATGTTCTATTGTTCCATAATTTTTACCGAACTATTCCACCTCTATTTTCTCCAGAATTTCCATAAATTTTTCCATCTAAACTTAAGTTTGAAATTTTCCCACTATTTACCCCAAAAAGTCCTGCAAAATTAATAGAGCTATTTATGTATAGATTTGAAATAGTATGTCCATTACCATAAAAATTCCCTGAAAATTGTTGATATTTTGAACCAATAGGAGTCCAACTATTAAAACCTTCATGACAAGTATCATACATATTTAAATCATTTAATAAAAAAATATCTTTTCCATTAAATGTTTTACTATTGCTATTTACCATATCTCTAAACTTAACTAAATCTTTTAAATTATATATTCTTGAAGTATTAGGAACAACTAAATTTGATTTCATAGAATTTCCTAAAAAATCTTTTGCTACAATATAACAATTTTCATAAAATGGTAAATCCTTAATTGGAACTTCCAATATTTCTGTATATGATTTTGCAAATAACTTAGAATATGTATATGTTTTATATAAATTATCGTTTATATAAACATTAATTTCAGAAACTCCTACTAATTTATCTGTTGCAGTAATTGTAAATATTGCTCCATTATCATCAGCTAAGCTTGCAGAAAAATCAATATTATTAAATTCTTTATCTATCAAAAACACATATATTGTATCATTATTATAAAAATCTTCTACTTTAATTTTATACCAGCCACTATTTTTAAATTCAGTTCCACTTTCAAAGTCTGTACCTTCACCATTAAAATTATTTTTTTCTGAATTAAACCAATATTTAGCATATTTAACTTTCAAATTATCATCATAATTTATAATAACATTTTCAGAAAATCTTTGATTATAAAAATCTTGATTCATTCCATTTATAGTAGGATTTTCATTATCTGCATTTTGAATTTGAATTATTGTTTCTTTGCTATTTACAACATATTTGGCATAAATTTTTATTTGTTTAAAATTTATTATTATAAAAACAATTATATTAACTATTAAAATTCTTTTTAAAAAATTTTTTATCATATATTTACCTCCTCTTGAACTGCTTCTATTTTCAAATCAATTTTTAAATTTGGTTCCATTATTTCATTTGAATTTATGTCATAATAAACATTAACTTTATAATCATTTTTTTCCTCTGACATCTTAAAATGCTCTGGTTCTATAATAGAATTATTTAAAAGTTTTATTTCTTCTTCTAAATTATTATTTATTCTATAGAGTTTTATTTTAATAGGAGCATCTTTTTGAGAAAGTTCAAAACTAATATTATAGAAAAAAGATACTTCCGAAATAGATTGTTCTTCATAATTTTGAACAGAAAATTCATATTCAAAAACTTTTAAATTAAGAACTTCTATATTAAAAATTTCATTAACATTTACTAAAAAATATGGTTTTGCAATTCCAGATATAGAATGCATTTCAGAGATTCTAAAATATTTAGAATAAGTTTTTCCAATTTCTATTTGAATAATTAAAATACAACAAAAAATTACAAGAGCAGTTCTAAAATTAATAGCTCTTTTTCTTTTCAATATTTCCTCCATTTCAAATTAAATACAATTTCATTGAATTTCTAGTAATGAATAACTACTAGAATAAAAAGAATAAAAATATTTTCGAACAAATATGCAATTATATTAGCATGCAAATATAATTTTGTCAAGTTATTTAATTTTTAAATTTTGAGATTTTTACATTACTACATAAAGATGTTATAATATATAATTTTTTGTATGACGCGCAGCGACCAACCAAATGGCGAATGGAGTGCTTGCTTTAGCAAGGACGACAGCAAGGAATAAAAAAATTATATATTATAACATCTAGTACATACTAAAAAATTTGAAAATTACTACAAATTTATAAAAATCCGAATAAACAAAATTATTTATTGTCTATTCGGATTTAAATTAAAATTTAATATATTCAAAATCTAACCACTTCAAATTAAACTAATTTTTAAGGAAATTTAAAGTATAATACAAATCAAACCTCCTCCACCTTCATTAACAATTCTTTGAATTGTTTCACGAAGTTTATCTTGTGCACTTTCTGGCATACGAGCTAACTTATTTTGAAGTCCTTCATTAACAAGGTCATGTAAACTTTTTCCAAAAATATTAGACTCCCAAATTTTCTTTGGATCATTTTCAAATTCAGAAAGTAAATATTTTACTAAATCTTCAGATTGTCTTTCACTTCCAACAATTGGTGAAACTTCTGTTTCTGTTTCAATTTTTAGCATATGAATGGATGGAGCTTTGGCACGTAATTTTACACCATATTTTTGTCCTTGTTTTACAATTTCTGGTTCTTCTAAAATTAAATCATCAATTCCAGGATTTACAATACCATATCCTCTTTCATAAACTTCATGAATTGCATATGCCATTTTATCATATTCTTTCTTTATTTTTGCAAAATTAGTTATAGTTGAAAATAATTCTTCTTCATCTTTAATTTCAACTCCAGTAACACTAGTTAAAATATCATAAAATAAACTATCTTGAAGTTCTATATCTACACAAACTTCTCCACTTCCTAAATCAATTTTTGAAATAGATACTTTTTTTATGTTTGAATCTTCTAAAAGTTCTTGATATTTTTCTTGAACTTCAACAATTTTTTTAACATCTTTAAATGTTGATTTTATTTTTGAAAATAAATCCATTTTCAAACTATTGTCTAAACTCAATCCATTAACCCATTTTGGAAGACGAATATTAATCCTTTCTACAACAAATTCATATAATAATTTTGTAAAAATATTATTTAAATCATCTAATGTCATATCTAAGCAACTCATGGGAATTACTTGTGTTTGATATTTTTCTTCCATTTCTTTAGCTAAAACCTTGCACTCTTCTGTGTATGGACTATTTGAATTTAAAACCATTACAAATGGCTTATTTAATTCTTTTAATTCATTTACAACTCTTTCTTCTGCTGAAACATAATCTTCTCTAGGAATTCCTGTAATACTTCCATCTGTTGTAATAACCATACCAACACTAGAATGTTCAGTTATAACCTTTTTAGTTCCAATTTCTGCTGCTGTTTCAAATGGCATTTCCTCTTCGGCCCATGGTGTTTTAACCATTCTTGGCATATCATCTTCCATATGACCTAAACTATTTTTTACCAAATATCCAACACAATCTACAAGTCTTGTTTTCAATTTTATATTTCCATCTAAAGTAATTTCTATTGCCTCATTTGGAACAAATTTTGGCTCTGTAGTCATAATAGTTTTTCCTCCAGCACTCTGAGGAAGTTCATCAACAGCCCTTTCCTTTTTATATTCATTTTCAATATTAGGAAGTACCAATAATTCCATAAACCTTTTTATAAAAGTAGATTTTCCTGTTCTAACTGGTCCTACTACCCCAATATAAATATCTCCATCTGTACGTCTGCTTATATCTTGATATATATCAAAATTCTCCATAAAAAATAACCCTCCTATACATTTTGTACATCTTTATTTAATGTATATTAAGGTTAAAATTTTTTATTACTTATAATTTATTTTTTATATATTTTTCCATGCAAAAAAATATATTCTCCTGTAACTAAGCTATCAACTTTGCTTTTCTCAGCATTACTTTTTTTATATAAAACATCTATATTACTAACACTTCCACCATTAATACTATGACTCAAAATATCTTCAGCAGTTAAATCATTTTTATAACAATCAACTAAAACTCCTGTTGTTTCTATTTGATTTTTTCCTTTTATGGCTACATTATTATATGATATCATTATAAATATTAAAAAGAACATCATTGCAAATAGTGCAAATACAGAAATAATTCCTTTATCTTTCCTCATTTATATCATCCTCTCTATTTATTTTATTTTATCTAAAAATAGTCAATTTATCAACACTTTTTATATTAAATTTTGATTACACATTTTTTAGAAAATATTTTACTAATTAAATCAAAAATTCCAATAATATGAATAAATTTCTTGTTAAAATCCATACTAATTTATATTTAATGGAGGTAATTTATGAAAATTAAAGAAGCATTTAACAATATTTTTTCTTACAAGTCAAAAGATATAAATGAATTTATAATCCCAAATTCACCAAACAATATTTTATTTCCAGAAACAACCGATAAAGAAATATCTTGCAATTATGATGAAAACATGAAATATTTAAAGATAAAATATAACTTATTAATAAATAGTGATATTACTACAAGAGAATTTGAAATTGAAATTTCAAATAAAAAATTTAAAGCTTGCTTAATTTTCATTGATGGAATGGTTGACTCAAATTCTATAAATACATCTATATTATCACCTCTTCTTTTAAAAAACTCTATAAAAATGCAAGCAAATACAAATCAACCAAAGTTAAATGATGTAAAAAAGTTTAATTTACAAGATTTTTTATTAAAAAATTTAATAACTCAAAATACAATACAAATTGAAAAAGATTTTAAATCAGCATTTGAAAAGATAAATGCCGGATTTTCTGTACTTTTTGTTGATACTTTAAACTCTGTATTTTGTATTGAAACAAAAGATTTAAAAGGAAGAGCTGTAACAGAACCGCAAACAGAAAATGTAGTTCGCGGGCCTCATGCATCATTTGTTGAAAATATACGTACAAATACTTCTCTTGTAAGGAAAATTGTAAATAATGAAAATTTAATTATAGAAAGTTTAAGTGTTGGAAATATTACTAATACTCAAGTTGCAGTTTGTTACATGAAAAATATTGCAAACGAAGACTTAGTTTCAGAAGTAAAACTAAGAATTAATAGCTTAAAAATTGATAGTATAACTTCATCTGGTGAAATAGAAAATCTAATTAAAGATAGTTTAAATAGTTTTTATCCAGAATTACTTGCAACAGAAAGACCCGATAAAACTAGTACAATGTTATTAAGTGGAAGAGTTGCAATTTTAGTAAATGGTTCTCCATATGCATTAATTGCTCCTGCAATTTTAATAGATTTTCTAACTTCTAGTGAAGATTTAAATTTAAATCATTTCTATTCAAACTTTTTAAAAATTGTTAGAGCAATTTCTCTTGCAATCACATTACTTCTTCCTGGATTTTATATTGCAATTACAATATACCACAACGAATTTTTACCATCAGAACTGCTCTTTGCAATAATAAGTGCTCGTGAAAAAATTCCTTTTCCAATAATTATAGAAATTCTATTAATGGAAGTTTCTTTTGAACTTATTAGAGAAGCTGGTGTTAGAGTACCTTCTGCTTTTGGACAAACAATTCGGAATAGTTGGAACCCTTATTTTAGGAGATGCTGCAGTAACAGCAAATATTGTAAGCCCAATTTTGGTTATAGTCGTTGCAATAACAGCTATTTCAGAATTTACAATACCTGATTTTTCATTTGCTTTTTCAACAAGAACATTTAGACTTATGTATATAGTTTTAGGTTACTTAGGTGGTATATTAGGAATGGCATGTGGAATATTTATTCATTTAATTTACTTACTTTCTAGTTTATCTTTTGGAGTTCCTTTTCTATCTTTTAAAAGTCTTGCAAATTATCCAATTAAAGCCATTTGGAAAAACGAAACTAGAAGTAAAATTTTAAATACAAAAAAGCCAAATCAAGAAGAAAATATCAGTATGGTATGGAGGAAACATGAAAAATAAATTAAGTATATTTGAAGCTATTTCAATAATTACTATAATTACAATATCTCAAATAATTCTAGACTTTCCAGAATATATTATAGACTTAACAGGGACAGGAAGTATTATAAATTTAATATTTTTAAGTATTATTACTTTAATTTTTTGCAAAATTATATCAAACATTTTTAAATCGTTTCCTAATTCAGATATTATTGATATAGCAGAATTTGTTGGAGGAAATATATTAAAGTTTATAATTTCTTTGATTGCTATTGCATTTCTTTTCCTTTCAATAATAATTGCAATTTCTAACTTCTTATATTTATTAAAAACTGTATATTTTTCAGATTTTAGTATTTTATTTATTTTAGCATTTTTTATTATACCTGTAGTAATTGCAAATAGAAAAGGGTTCTATTCATTAAAAAAAATATCTTGTATTATATTCCCTATTCTAATATTAAGTATTGTATTTCTTGTGTTTGCTTCAACTGAAGATTTTAATATAAATAACTTCTTTCCAATACTTGGATATAATATAGAAACTACATTTAAAAGTGGTTTACAAAATACATTTATATTTAATTTTATACTATTATACTTTTTCTTAATGCCACTATTAAATCGCAAAAATGATTATAAAAAAGTTGTATTTTCTTCATTTTTTATAAATTTTGGATTAATTTTAATTACTATTATAAGTATGTTATCATATTTTCCTACAGTTATTAATAAGTCACTATCTAGCATAAATTCTTTAAATAGTATATATTTAATTACTAGAAAAATAAGAATAACTAGCTATTTAACTCAAAGTGATGTATTATTTGTTCTTATTTGGTGTTTTTCAATAATATGTTATATAGGACTTGCAAGCTTTGCAATAAGTTATATTTTAAATAAACTATTTCACTATGAATCAAAATCACATTTAATTTTTCCTACAAGCTCGATAATTATAGGTGGATGTCTTCTAGTAGATAAATTTAATTTCTTAACAATTCTAGAAAAATATGTATTCAAATATTTCTCAATCGGATTAATTTTTGTGATTTGTTTTATTTTATTAATTATAGGATATTTTAAAAATAAAATAATTTCAAAATCTAAGAAAGGAATTTCATATGCAAAAACTAAATAAACTAATATTTTTATTTATTCTTATTTTTTTCTTGCTCATTCTAACTGGTTGTCAACAAGCTTCGCAGAATATTGAAGACTTTTATTTTGTTGTAGCTGTTGGTATTGATAAAGGTGAATCTTCCTTACTTAATTTAACAATTCAAATTGCAACATCCAATAATTCTGGAGATTCTAGTGACTCAGCCCAATCTTCAACATCTGTAATTTATAGTGCAGAATGTAATAGTATAAATTCTGGTATTTCAGTTTTTAATAATTATCTTAGTAAAAAACTAAATTTCTCTCATTGTTCTGCAATTATTTTTTCTGAAGATATAGCAAAATCTGGAATTAGAAAATATATCGAATGTTTTGAAAATAACCCTGAAATTCGTCCTACTTCTAAAGTAATTATCTCTAATACACAAGCTAAAGAAACTCTTGAATGTATTTCAAATACAAATGAAAGCTTTTCTGCTAATCTTTATGAATTCATAATAAACTCATCTGAATATACTGGCTATTCAATAAATCCATCCATTTTTGATATGTTTTATAATTTAACATCAAAAACAAAAGATATTGTTGCAACTTATGCTAATGTTTCAGATGACAACTTGCAAAATGCAGGAATTGCAATTTTTGATGATGATAAATTTATAACATCACTTCCAGTTTTGGATTCTATTTGCTATTCAATAATTACTAATCAATTAAATAGCTGTTTAATATCTATAGAAAATCCTATAGATGGTGGAACTATTGATATTTCTGTAAAAAGAAATAAAAACACAAAAATAAATACAAAACTTATAAATAATTATCCATATATAAATTTAGACTGTTCTCTTGAATATACAGTTCAAAATTCGGAATATAACGTTAATACAGAAAGTGTAGAAAAATTAAAGATTTTAGAAAATGCTATAAATAGCTATCTTGAACAAATTATATTAAACTTTTTATATGAAATTTCACATGAATATAATATAGATATTTGTGACTTTCAAAATGATTTATCTTCTAATTACTTAACATATGATGATTTTGAAAAAGTTCATTGGAATGAAATATACAAAGATTCTTATTTCAATGTAAATGTTGAAGGAATAATATATGATGGTGGATTATTTGCTAAAGAATAAATAATGGAGGAAATATGAGTATTCTAACTATATTATTTTTAATATATGCTTTTTTTAAAAATTGGTATTATGGACTTTACGAATTAAAGAATAATAAAAATAAAACCGCAGCAATTTCCATATTTTTTATGTCAATTGTACGGTTTCTTATTCCCACTTTTAATTATTATTTTTTGGTATCAATAGGTTCATTAGTTTTTTCAGATTTAGTATCCTTTTTGGATTTATTTTTATTAAAAATATATAATCCAATTAAGGATACTACTGCTAAAACTCCAATACCTAAATATATATATCCCCATTTTCCAATAATATCTGATAAATCTTCAAAAATACCTTTTACTAAATTTAATATTGTAATATCTTCAGGTCTAAATGATTGTTCTAAAATTTCTCCTGAAATACAAGCCACCAAAAAACTTTTCAAACAAATTAATCCAATTCCAGAAAAAATCATACCACTTGCAATATAATCAATACCTAATAATTTACTTCTTAAATTTAAAACTATTATTAAAGCCACTAATATAATTGTTACGACCAATACTATTATATATAAATTTTTCAATAATATTAATGCATTTGGAATAATATTTAGAACTTGAACATTTTTAGAAGTTTCTAAGTCCTCTTTTATGTCGTCCATATTAACTTCATATTCATTTGAAATATTTTCGATAACTTCATCTATTTGTTGTTGCTGTTCTTCTGTAATTTCAAAATTATTATCTCTTACAATTTTATCTATATTCTCGTTTAATAATTCTTCCAATTTTTCTTTACTAAAATCAAAAGATTCTTCTTTATATATTAAGTAAGAAAAATCATTTGCTAAAGTTTCAATATTATTCTCTTTTACAAATTCATTAAAGATATTTTCAATCTCTGGCATATTAGAGGTGTAATCTTTTACTATTAGCTTAATACCTTCATGTATTTCTTCATAAATACCACTTTCTTCTATTTTGGTCATTATATAATCTTGTGAAAATATTTCATTAAATACTCCTAAAATAGCAGTTACTAAAACTGTTATAGCAAAAATACAAGCAAATATTGTTGAAAGTAAAATCCTTAATATTTTCATTTTAAACATCCTTTATATTATTATAAATTTTGAAATTCTTTTCCAAATAAACTTGTAAATTCATTTTGAACTTTCTTTTGAAGATTTGTTGCATATGTTCTAGTAACATCTTCAAAATCAGAAAAACTATAAAAGTTTTCTATATCTGTATCTTGATTTGCAAAAAATGGTTTTGCTAAAACTTTTGATTTATAAGATGTAGCTTTTTCCACATTTTTTTCAACTCCATCTCCCCAATAATAAATTTTTCCTAAGTAATATGATGAAAATATATTATTATCAGCTTCAGATTTTTCAAAATATTCTTTTGCTTTTGAATGGTTTGTAACAGTTCCCTTTCCATTATAATAAATCATACCTAAATAATATGCAGCAGCATTACATCCACCATTAATAGCAGTTTCAAAATAACCTTTAGCTTTAGTATAATCCACATCTACTCCTATTCCTTTATAATATCTTAATCCTAATTCATAATTAGCATCACTATTTCCTGAAGTTGCTAATTTTTCAAGATTTTCAATTGATATAATTCCCATAAAAATTCCCCCTTAATTTGCGTTTTTTATATTTTTTTCACAATTCGCCTTTTACTTTTTGATAAATTCTATCATTTATAAACAAAAAATTCTATATTTTTTATATTATATTAACATTACATTTTTATTTCAAAATAAATCTAATATACTATTCACATTTTTTACCAATTTTGCGAATAAATAGGATAAAAACTATATTTTTACTAAAATTTATATTTCATTTTTATGTCATAAAAGTAAATTTTTATAATTTTGAAATATTTAAACATTTAATTTTAAATATTTTAAGTATTAACTAAAAAATAACAAATACATATAACACTAAAAACTTATATATATATTCTTTGGTATTTTATAAACATTATTACCAAATAAAAATAATTTTTTTTCATAAATGGGTTGCATATTTTCTAAAAAAACTGTATAATAATTATCGTGATTTAGGGGTATAGTGTTAATGGTAGCACATCGGTCTCCAAAACCGCCTGTGAGGGTTCGAGTCCTTCTACCCCTGCCAAAGAACAAATTACTATGTAATTTTGTTCTTTTTTTATAAAAAACAAATATAAAATATTTCATCATAATTAAAATCATTAATAACTGTATTTTTAATCGATAACTATTTATATCATAAAAACATTCTTAAATTATATTTTATTTTTGAAAATTTATTTAAAAAGTTTAAAGCAAAAAGGAGATTTTTTATGATTAAAAAATTTAAAAATTCTAATGCTGTAGCTTTTATAGTTCAAACTATTATTATTTTTCTACTAATTTCAATTTTAGTTATAATATATTTCATTTTAAGAAAAGATAATAAAATTTATAAAAATAATTCTAATGAATATTCAAGTATTAATTTAATTAAAGAAAATAACCTAATTAAACAAACAGATGCAGAAATGGTTCACCCACCGAAAAACGAATATCAATATATGATTCAAACTTTATCAAATCTTGCTGATAGTTATGATCAATCTAATAGCATACTTTTATGCTTACAATTCATACGTAGAAACAAATACAATAATAATTCTTGGAATACAGTTGCAGGAAATATTGATTCAAACTTTATAAACTATATACAAAAAAATAATATTGATTTATATAATTATGATTTTGATTCAATATCTATACTAGATAAAAAATCGAATTTTCCTGTTGATTTTGTTCATATGTGTGCAACATTAAATTCTTATATATATCTTGGAGATATTAGTTTTTCTAGATTTTCTGGTTGGGCTGGAGATTTAACTACATTAATGGAACAAGTAATTTCTTATAACAACAATAATAAAACAAAAGATGAATTATTAGAATATACAACAGATTTACTTGCAACTACAAATACTTCAAAACATTCTAATTTTGGAATTAGTGATATGCTAGCTGACATTGATGCTGTAAATCTATATAATATATTCACTTCTAAATCTACTACATTTTACAATTTAATTTGCAATTATTACTACACAGATAATTATAATATTTCAAATAGAGAATATTATTTTAAATTAAGTTTAGAAAAATCAGATAAAACAATTGAAAATGCTGTAATAAACACATTTACTGGAATAATAAATTCTAGATTAATAAAACAATTGCTATCAGAAAAAAACTATTTAGAATACACTAAAAACTATAATTTATACAATAATATTATGGCAACTGCTTTTAATAATTATTTTTCTAAATATCAATTAGAATAATAAACTAATACAAAACCTTCTCCAAAAAACAAAAAAGGAGGAGGTTTTATGCCTATAAAATTTATAAATACACTTTTTATAATTATTATTTTTTTAGTCTTTGTATGTACAATTAATTTAAAAAATAACATTAACTTAACTTCAGAATCAAAAGAATTTTTAAATTCTACATTTCACTATAATTCTAATTCAAATTTTTTCTGGCCAATTTTTGGATATTATACAATATCTTCAGCTTTTGGAAATAGAATTTCTCCAACTACTCGGTGCATCTACCTACCATTCTGGTATAGATATACCAGCTCCTGAACGGAACTAATATATATTCTATTTGTTCTCGGAAACATTATTTTTACTGGTTTTTTAGGAGCCAATCGGATATTCAATTATAATAAAAGATAAAAATTTTCAAATAATTTATGCTCATGTTTCTCCAAATTTTATTGTAAAAAAACAAGAGAAAATAAAAAAAGGACAAAAAATTGGAAATGTTGGACCTAAGTATATAAATACAAATGATAATACAAAATATTTTGATAATAGTGGAAAAAAAACAAATGGAGCTACAACTGGAACTCATCTTCACATCACAATAAAAAAAGACGGCAAAGCCGTCAATCCATTAGATTATTTATGATTTTACATGTCATCTTCAAAGTCGCCCCAGTCAAGTTCTATTAAGTTATTACATTTTGGGCATGTAATTTCATGATTAGAATCATCATATTCTACAAGAAAATCAAAGTTACAATAAGGACAAGAAATTTTTTCACTTAAATTAATATTTTCAATTTCTATATTAGTATCTTGGAATTTACTTTCTAAATTATTTAGTCTTGTTTCAAATTTTGTAATTTTTGAATTATAACTATCAGATAATTTAGTAAGTTCATCTGTATACAAAACTGTTAAATCTGATAATGCAGACTTAACTAAAGTAAAATCATTCTTGTTTTCAAGTTTTTCTTCAAGATTCTTTAGAATTTCATTATACTTTTTACAAATCAATAAAAAGACCTCCTATATTCTTTCCATATATTGACCAGTTCTTGTATCTATTCTAATTACATCTCCTATTTCAACAAATAATGGCACTGATATTTCTAAACCATTTTCTAATTTAGCTGGTTTTCCAGATGTTGTTGTAGTATTTCCACTAAATCCAGGTTCTGTATATGTTACTTCCAATTCAACAAACATTGGTGGTTCAACAGCAAATACACTTCCTTTAAAAGAAAGCATTGTAACATTCATATTTTCTTTAATATATTTTAATGCATCTCCTATTTGACTTTCATTTAATGGAATTTGGTCATATGTAGCATTATCCATAAAGTAATACAATTCCCCATCATTATAAAGATATTGCATATCTTTCTTTTCTATTTCTGCACCTTGTAGTTTTTCAGAAGGATTAAATGTTCTTTCAATAACTGCTCCTGTTATAACATTTTTCATTTTAACTCTAACAAATGCAGCTCCTTTTCCTGGTTTTACATGTTGAAATTCAACTACTCTAAATACATTATTATCTAACTCAAATGTTGTTCCATTTCTTAAATCTCCGGCCATATATACATCTGCCATAATATTCTACCCCTTTTCTTCCATTTTTATACAAATTTTATTTCTAAAATATATTATCATATTTTTACCGATAAATCAATAGTTTTTTAGGTTTTTATCCTCTAATCTTACAAATTGCTACTCCAGATTTAGTAAGTGTATTAGCACCATTTTTGTTAATAAGAACTGTATCTTCAATTCTTATTCCAAATTTACTTGGAACATAAACACCTGGTTCTACTGTGATTAACATATTCTTTTTTAATTTAATATCATGTTTTGAACTTAAAATAGGTTCTTCATGAATATCTAATCCTAGCCCATGACCAAATGAATGTAATAAATCAAATTCTTTATCTTTATAATCTTGTTCACATTTTTTAAACAGTTCTTTTGTATCTAACCCTTCAGTTAAATTTTTCAAAATATAATCATACTCATTAAATACAAAATTATAAACTCTCTCCTCTTCTTCTGTTATTTCTCCAACAAATAAAACTCTTGAAAAATCTGAACAGTATCCATTTACTTTACAACCAAAATCAAATTGAATTATATCTTTAGGTTCAACTTTTCTATCAGTAGGAATTGCATGTGGCATTGATGAATTCGGACCAGTTGCAACAATTGTATCAAATGCTAATCCATCAGCACCATTTAACTTCATAAATTTTTCAATTTCATATGCAATTTCTTTTTCAGTCATTCCAACTTTTATAAAGTCTTTCAAATGTTCAAAACATCTATCAGTAATCATACATGCTCTTTTTACATTATCAATTTCTTCTTCTTCTTTAACCATTCTATGAAGTTCAATTATTCGTTCTGTTTCTACAAGATTTACTTGATATGTTCTTAAATAAGCTTTATACATTTCATAAGTAACATATCCTTCTTCAAACCCAACATTTTCACAACCAGCAAAAAATGACTCATAATCATACTTATTCAAACTTCTAATATCATATGCAACAATTTCTTGATCTATTGTTAAAAATGAATTTACTGCCTCTAAATACCTAGAATCTGTAATAAAAATATTACCTTTTGGTTCTATAAGTAATGTACCTTCACTAGTTAATCCTGTTAAATATCTAATATTTACTGGGTTAGATATAATCATTCCATCAAGATTACTAGCTGTCATTTGATTTCTCAATGCTTGTATTTTTAAATTCATTTTATCACATATAATTTATTATTAATTTTATAAAATGTTAATAATAGATTATTTCTCCTTATATAATAATTTAGGTTTTTTTAAGTTACCTATAAAACTTCTAAAATTCTATATATTCTATATAATAACATATATAATATCTTTATCTTTTCTTTTTTAGTTTTTATATAATAAATTAATTAAAATTATTATCATTTTACTAAATTCCAATAATTTTATCACTTATTAATTTACAAAATCCTAAAAAATATCTAATTACAACACCATCTCCCACAAATATAACTAAAAATGTTGCTAAAACTAAAAATGGTCCAAATGGAACATATTCATCTTTATTTTTCTTAAAGCTTCTATAAATCAATATTAAAATTGAAATAATTGCTGCAATAAAAAACGCTGCTAAAGAAATTTCTGCAATTGCTGTTGCACCAAAGTAAAGACCTACTGCTCCCATAAATTTAACATCACCGAAGTCCCATTGCTTCTTTTCCAGCAATTAATCCTCCCAAAAGAGTAATTATAACAAAAATACCACCACCAACAATTAAGCCTAAAATCATATTTTTAGCAATTGTTATATTATTTAATCCATAAATAAATGTAAATAAAATTCCACATTCAAAAATTGTCATATTTAGTCTATTTGGAATAATTCTATGTTTCAAATCCACAATAAATGCACTAACTAACATAGGAGTTAATACCATAAATTTTATCAAATCTAAATTTTTAAAAAATGTATTTTGAATCCCAAAAACATATAAAAGAGCCACATATATAACTGCAATTATAAACATAGTAACATATTGCATATTATATATTTTTTTTATTTCTTTAAAAAATCTTTTTAAACTTATTTTTCCATCTTCTTCTAAATATACTACATTAGTCCATGCTACAAACTTTCCGAATTATTAAACCTAATAATCCAAAAATCAAATAATAAATTATTGATATATTATTTATATACATTATATTTTGCCTTTCTTTATTTTTCTAAACTTTTTAAATATTTTTTTATAATCCATTCTTCCATAGGCCTTTTCCATTTTGTTATAAGTAAATCTTTTTTGGAAATTGGTTTAACTAATATAGCAAACATATTACTTCTATTTGCACCAATAACATCTGTAAATATTTGATCTCCTACAACAGCAATATTTTCCGCTGGTAAATTTAATTTTTCTTTTGCTTTAGTAAAACCACTCCTAGAAGGCTTTCTAGCAAAGCTTATATATTCTATATTTAAAACTTTTGCTACTGATTCTACTTTATCTATTTTATTAGTATTTGATAAAATAATTGTTTTAAAACCAGCTTTAACAATTTCTTCATGCCATTGTTTTGCACCTTCTAAAATTTTTCTATCTATATCTATTAAAGTGTTATCAACATCCAAAATTAATCCTTTTATCTTATGTTTATTTAAAAACTCTGGTGTAATCTTTGTCACATCTTGACAGTAATAATCTGGATATAATATCATTTTTTCTCCTAACCTAAAATATATTTTTTTAATTATTATCTTTACAGTATTAATTTCAATATTATCTTACCAATACATATAATTTTTGTCAATGAAATTTTATATAACATATATGAAATAAAATAAAAGTAAAAAATAACCATAAAATTTAAAAAACTTTATGATTATTTTTCTGTATAAACAAATATAAAATTTTTACTATTCTTTACATTAAAATGCTATATCACAAAAAAAGCATTCCTATGTTAAAAAATAATATTTATTTACAAAATATATGATTTCCAATTGTTAAAACTTGTGGCCTACTCCAAATCCATTTAGATGTTGCTGTTTTTGGATTAAAATAATAAATACAACCAGATGTTGGATCCCATCCATTTAATGCATCTTGTGCTGCTTTTATCGCTGTACTATCTGGACTCATATTAATCTGTCCATCACTTACAACATCAAATGCTCCTGATTGATATATTACTCCTGAAATTGTATTTGGAAAAGAAGAATTTGCAACTCTATTTAAAACAACTGCTGCAACAGCAACTTGACCTTTATATGGTTCTCCCCTTGCTTCTGAATATACCAATCTACTTAATAAATTTAAATTACTTGAATTACTAGAAGAAGTATTTCCAGAATTTGATGAAGAAGATGTTTTAATTCCTAAAGCTGTTAAAGTTTTTGGACCTACAATTCCATCAACAGTTAAACCATTTTTCTTTTGAAATTTCTTTACAGCAGCAACAGTTCTAGAACCATAAATTCCATCAACAGAACCATCATAATATCCCCATCTTTTTAATTTAGTTTGAATTTCCTTAACTTCAGAACCAGTTGAACCATATTTAGAAAGTGCATAAGTTTTACCTAAAAACGTAAAAACTATTATTGCAATAGAAAAAACTATTATTCCTAAAAATATATATTTTCTTTTATTCATTT
The DNA here is from genome assembly GCA_022790975.1 of Clostridia bacterium. GTDB lineage: Bacteria > Bacillota > Clostridia > TANB77 > CAG-508 > Scatovivens. The sequence goes on from JAAVYF010000015.1 coordinate 90,787, forward strand.
GAACCTCCAAATTCTATTTTTAGATTATTTTTTCCATATTTCGATTTTTAATTCATAAATGTTATATTTTTGTAATATTGTAATTAAAATTTAACATTTTTTTTGTCTATTTTTGTTTTTTACTATTGAAAAATGTTTTATTTATTATTATAATTACCGTATGATGTTGAAAGGATCTAAAGAGTATGGAATTTACTAATGAAATATTTTTTAATAAGAATTTAATTGCAAATGAAACAATTATTTTAACATATTGTGGAAAACTTTACAGTGAACATTCTAAATATGTTTCAATTGTATATGGTTATGGAGATGATTGGAGTGAAACTTCAGAAGCTCCAATGAAAGAAATAGAAAATGGATTTGAAGTTACTATTGATATAAAAGATTATAGTACTTTTAATTTTTGTTTTAAAAATAATTTTAATATTTGGGATAATAATTTCGGATTTAACTATATTGCCCCTATTTCTTCAAAAGAAGCTTTAGAAACAACTTCGCATTTAGATTCAACTTCAAAAAAAACATCTGATCAAACAAAAGATGAAACATATAATAATACTTCAATAGATGGCTTATCTTCAGAAGATTCATCATCTTCTACTCCATCAATTAAAGAAGTAAATGAAAATGAAGAAGAAATAAATGAAAACCAAGAAACTTCTGAATCTAATAATACAGAAGCAGAAATAGAAACAAATAAATTTGAAAGTCAAACAAAATCTGAAGAAAAAAATGAAATTGAAACAATTTTCTCTTCCCTATTAGATTCAATTTTAGATGAAACACCAAATAATACTAATATAAATTTAGAAAACTTAGATGGATTTGGCCTTCAATCAGTTGATGAAATAAAAGAAGAAAGTTCTACTGAATTTTCAGATGAACTTGAAACAATTTCAAACACTGCTACTACTGAAACAACTACTACTGAACCAGAAGAAAAATTTAAAGATGCAATAGAACCAGATGAATTAGATAATTTAATGAATTTTATTTTAACATCTATTACAGACAAAAACAATTCAAATATAGAATTATCTTCTCCTATTGAAAACAATGACACTTCTATAATTTCAACAGAAGAAAATAATATTAATCCAGAAAATGTTAATGAACTAGAAATTACTTCTACAGAAGAAACTACTCCAGATATTATTGAAATCACTCCTGAAGAAAATCTAGCTCAAGTAATTGAAGCAACAGCAAAAGAACAAACTACAGTTGATATTATTGAAGAAAATAATGATATTTCAAATATTGCGAATATTATTGATGATAATAATGACGTTTCAAATATAACTAATATTACTGATGATAATAATGAAGTTTTAAATATAGCTAATATTACTAATGATAATAATGATGTTTCAAATATAACTAATATTAGTGATAATGATAATTCAAATATACCTGAATTAACAACTCAAGAGCAAATATCTTCAACTTCCTTTGATAATGTTCAAGAAATTTCACAAGAAAATGTTAATGAAGTTAAACAAGAAATAAAAAAAGAACTTCTAGCTGAAGCTGAAAGTATAGTAGCTGGACTACCAGCTATAAAAAGTAATAATTCAGATTGGTTTGATAATTTTATAGATAGTTCATATAGATTTTTCAAAAAAGTAGAAACTACATTAAAAAAATTTGGAACTTTATTAAAACTTAAAGCTCAAGAATATGGAATTATAAAAGAAAAATAAAAATAAAAAAATCCAACTTTTTATAAGTTGGATTTTTAGTATAAAAACATCAGAAAAACTTTCTGATGTTTTTTATATAATATTTAATACACTATATTTTGTATATATTTAAAAAATTCCATAAACAATTCCATTTTCATCTATATCTATATTTTCTGCTGCTGGAGTTTTTGGAAGTCCTGGCATTGTCATAATTTTACCTGCTTTTATTACTATAAATTCTGCTCCATTCTTTAAATTCACACTATTTACATGAATATCAAATTCATCTTCACATAATAAATTCTTTGGATTATCCGAAAATGAATATTGTGTTTTAGCAATACAAATAGGATATTTTTCTGCTTCTTTATATGATTCTATTTCTTTTATTTGTTTTTCTGCTTCTTCTGAATAAATAACATTTGTTGCTCCATATATTTGATTTGCAACTTTATAAATTTTTTCTTTTAACCCATCCTCTAAATTATAAATATATTTTAATGTTTTTGGAGTTTTTGCAAGCATCTCAACTTTTCTTGCTAAATCTAAGCTTCCTTCTCCTCCCTTTTCCCAAACTTCAGCTAAACTTAATTCTACATTTACCTCTTCAAGTTTAGATTTTAAAAACTTAATTTCCTTATCTGAATCTTGAACATATTTATTAATTGCTACTACCACATTGCAATTAAATCTATTTTTTAAATTATCAACATGTCTTAATAAATTATGTATTCCTTTTTCAAGAGCTTCTATGTTTTCTTCCTGAACCATAGTTTTAGAAACTCCTCCATGATACTTTAAGGCTTTCAAAGTTGCTACACAAACAACTACATCTGGTTTTATTCCATCTTTTCTACATTTTATATCAAGAAATTTCTCTGCTCCTAAATCAGCACCAAATCCAGCTTCTGTAATAACATAATCTCCTAATTTTAATGCAAGCCTTGTAGCTCTTACACTATTGCATCCATGAGCAATATTTGCAAATGGTCCACCATGAACAATTGCTGGAGTATGTTCTAGTGTTTGAACTAAATTTGGATTAATTGCATCTTTTAAAAGAACAGCCATTGCGCCTTCTGCTTTTAAATCTTTTGCATATACTGGTTTTTCATCTTCATTATATCCAATAATAATTTTTCCAAGTCTTATTTTTAAATCTATAATATCTTCAGATAAGCAAAGAATTGCCATAACCTCAGATGCAACCGTTATATCAAATCCATCTTCTCTAGATTTCATATTTTTTTCATTAGAAAGTCCAATTTCAATCTTTCTTAAAATTCTATCATTTAAATCTACACATCTTTTCCATACTACTCTTTTTATTTTAAGTTCATTACCAGAAAAAATGTGGTTATCAATCATTGCAGATAATAAATTATTTGCTGATGTTATGCTATGTATATCTCCAGTAAAATGCAAATTAATATCTTCCATTGGAGCAATTTGAGCATATCCTCCTCCTGTAGCTCCTCCTTTTATTCCAAAAACTGGACCTAAAGATGGTTCTCTTAATGCTAAAACAGCATTTTTATTTAATCTATTTAATCCATCAGCTAAACCAATTGCTATTGTTGTTTTTCCTTCTCCTAATGGTGTAGGATTTATAGCTGTTACTAATATGAGTTTTCCATTTTTATTTGTTTGTAGTTTTTTATATAAAGAATTAGAAAGTTTTGCCTTATATTTACCATAAGCTTCAACATCACATTCTTCTACATTCATTTTTTTAGCTATATCAAATATATTTTTCAATTTAGTATTTCTTGCTATTTCAATATCTTCCATAATTAGTTCCACCTTTCCTACATTAATTATTATATTTTAATTTTGAATATTAAAATCTTCTTCTTCCATGCTATCAGGATCTAAAATCATTGTTATTCTCTTTTCAGCATTTTCCAACTTTTCACTACATTGCTTTGAAATATTCATTCCCTCTTCAAATAATTCAACTGATTCATCTAAATTTAAGTTTTCTTTTTCTAATTTATTAGTAATTTGTTCTAATTTTTCCATCAACTCTTCAAAATTAGCCTCTTTTTTTTCTTTACTCATATTTTTCTCCTTTAAATATTTAAAATTTATATTTAATCATTTAATTTATTATTTTTATTTAATCATCTATCTTTAATTATCTATTTTTAATCATCTATCTTTAATCATCTATCTTTAATTATCTATCTTTAATTATCTATCTTTAATTATCTATCTTTAATTATCTATTTTTAATCATCTATTTTTAATCATCTATTTTTAATCATCTATTTTTAATCATCTATTTTTAATCATCTATTTTTAATCATCTATTTTTAATCATCTATTTTTAATCATCTATTTTTAATCATCTATCTTTAATCTCAATTTTTAATTTATATATTTTAGAATGATTTAAATTAAAACTATATTTATTTTAATAATAAATTTCAATACTTTCGCTTTCTACATCAACAGAGTAATAAATCGCAACTTCTGTAGTATCTTCATATCTAACAGCAACTATATATCTATCTCCATCTAATCCTTCATTTGTATAGTAAACTTTTCTTGTTCTTTCATCTTCATTTTCTTTCACAAGCTCTATAGCTTTTTCTTTATCTTCTATCTTTTTAGTTTCTATAGCTTCTTCCTCTTCAACTAAAATAGTAGATGTAACAGTATTACTAATATTATTTGTATTAGAAACATTATTTACAGAATTTTTATCTAATACATTTTGAATAATAGCATTTTCATCAATATAGCTTGGTGAATTTTGTTCATTTACATTTGAATTATTTTCTCTTTCTTGCTTTGAAGCATTTACTTTATCTAAAGTTTTATTTAATAAATAAAATGTTCCTCCTATTACTGCAACACAAACTATTGGAAATCCTATTTTTATTATTCTTTTCATGTTTATTCTCCTTTGTTAACATTTTATTTTATAGTAGCATCTAATACTCCATCTTGTATTCTGATTTCTATATTATCTCCAGATTTAACATCTTTAACATTTCTAATTATTTTATTACTATTTTTTAATGTAGTGATACTGTAACCTCTTGTAAGAGTTTTTAATGGACTTAATGCATCTAATTTTGATATATTTTGTGCCATTTGCAATTTATAATCTTTTAATCTTTTTATTTCTGAATTTTCTAAAGATTTTAAACATCTATCTATTAATAAATATTTCTCATTTATTTTTTGAAGTGGCTCTCTATATACTGATGAATTCATGCATTTTTCATAACGCAATATCATAATTTCCGTTTTTCTTTTCAAAGCCATTTTTAATCTTCTATTATATAAATTCAAATTATATAATAAATCTTCTATATCAGTAACTGCTAATTCTGCTGCCGCAGATGGCGTTGGAGCTCTTAAATCAGACACAAAATCTGAAATTGTAAAATCTGTTTCATGACCTACAGCTGAAATTATTGGAAGTTCAGAATCATATATTGCTCTTGCAACAATTTCTTCATTAAATGGCCATAAGTCTTCTAATGAACCTCCGCCTCTTGCTATAATTATACAATCAGCTAATTTTTTTTCATTCATAATTTTTATTGCTTTAGCTATTTTTAAAGCAGCTCCGTTCTCCTTGTACAGGAACTGGAAAAAGCCTTATATGTACATTTGGATTTCTTCTAGTTGAAACATTTATAATATCTCTTATAACAGCACCAGTATTAGAAGTTAAAACTCCAATAGTTTCTGGCATAAACGGAATTTTCTTTTTATGACTTTCATCAAATAGCCCTTCTTTTTCAAGCTTTTCTTTTAATTTTTCATATGCTAAATATAAATCACCTAATCCATCTTCTTCCATGGCCTTGCAATATATTTGATATACTCCATCTCTTTCAAAAACAGACACAGTTCCAAAAATAATAACTTTCATACCATCTTTTGGTTCAAATTTCATATTTTCTGCATATGTTTTAAACATAACACATTTTATTAATGAATTTTCGTCTTTTAAAGTAAAATATAAATGCCCTGTGTAGTGATGTTTGAAATTTGAGATTTCACCCTTTACAAGGACATTATTAAGATACTCATCTTGTGAGATTCTATCTTTTACATATTTATTTAATTCAGTAACACTAATCGGATTAACTTTCATCTGTATCTCCATCTAATCTTTTTTCTTTTACTACACTTGCTAAAATTCCATTGATAAATACTGGTGCTTGATCATCTGCATATTTTTTTGCAAGTTCAACAACTTCATTTATAGCTATTTTATAAGGTAAATCTAGATACAACATTTCAAAAATCGCTATTTTAATTAAACTTAAATTTATTTTTGAAACTCTATTAAAACTCCAATTTTCTTTTAAATTATGAGAAATTAATTCATTAATTTCCTCTTTATGCTCTGCTATTCCTTCTTTTATTTCTTTTAAATAATCTTGTGTTTCTTCTTCAATTATATTATTGTTTTCAAAAAATAATTCAAGTGTATCTTCTTCAATTTCTTTTTGTATTTCGATTCCATAAATTAGCTTAAATGCTAGTTCTCTCATTGCAGATCTTTGCATCATATCCTCCTAAAATTTATCAATAAGATTTTTTAATGTTTCTTTTACTTTTTCTTTATTTTTTTGAACATAATTTCCAATCCAAATTCCAACACAAATAATTAATATTGCAAATAAAACTTGACGTAAAGCTGTAAAAGCAATTATTATAGCAATTAAACCTCCTATTATTGCGCCTTTATGTTCTAAACAAAATTTTTTGAAATCATTAGAATCATTCATATTAAACTACTCCTCTTTTATATCACTATTTTCTTTACTATTTTCTAGTAATTTTTCTTCAGTAATAACTGTAGCACTTTTCTCATTGTTCTTTTTTGATTTCTTATTTGATATATTCTTAATTTTTATATTAACATATTTTACATCTAAGTCTACTGTTTGTTTTAATGCAGCTTTAATTCTCTTTTGAAGCTCTGTTGAAATTTCTTTTATAACAACTTCTCTACTAACTACTACATTAACATTTACTGTTACGTTTTTATCTAAATCTATATATGTTTTACTAGTAATAGCATCTGCTCCATCAATTTCTTTTCCAACTCCAGCAATTAAATTTTCTAAACTTTCTTTAGATATTATTAATTTTCCACTTTCATTTTCAAGAATAATTCCATCCTTACCTTCTGATTCAATTTTTTCACCAAAAGCAATTTCTCTTAATGAAATAATAAATAAATATATTGCAAGCACAAATAAAAGTCTTGACAAGAAATTTTCTTCAACAATATTAGACATCATATCTGCACCAAATGTTGGTTCTAATATTCCTCCTAAAGTTAACATTAACACTATTGAAACAACTAATACAACAGATGCTAATGTTACTGATACTACTTTTTGAAATACAGTCATTTTTAATTCCTTTCTTCTTAAAGTTAAACTTTAAGACTCTTCCTCTGTTTTATTTTCTTCTTTTTCTGCAATTGCATGAACCCCATTAACATTAACATTAACTTCTGAAACTTTTAATCCTGTCATTGTTTCAACAGCTTTTTTTACTTTTGTTTGAATTTCAAAAGCAACATCTGGAATTCTTGCCCCATATTCAACCACAATACTAACATCTATTTTAGCAGTTTTATCTGTTACTTCAACTTTTACACCTCTTGTATAACTCTTTTTTCCACTTATTGCTTCTGTTATACCTGCAAGAGTTCCACTCATTCCATAAACTCCTGAAACTTCTACTATTGCTATTCCTACATATGTTGCAACTGCTTCATTTGAAATTTTTACTGTATTGACAGTTTCTATAGTAGTATTATCTTTTTCAACTTTTACAATTTCTTGATTATTCTCATTTTGGTTTTGATTTTCTTCCATAATAAAGCCCTCCCTAGTTTAATTTGATATATATATTTTACCAATTTATAGTTATTTTTACAAGCTTTTTACTACAATTTATTTGAAAGTATCTCCGCAAATTAATTTTATTTCCTCTTAAAAATTCTTTTATTTCCATTTTTTTAGCATTTTCTCCTTGTATTTCTAAAACAGATATTATACCATTTTTAGTTTTTATAAATAAACCTTTTTTATCAGAGGCATATAAAACATTTCCATTTGGAAAATTAGATATATTATTAATATCTATATTTAAATCTAGCATAGATATATACTCTTCATTTGATAATGCATCCACTTTCCAAAATTTTACTTTTTTATCATTTAATATTGTATAAGTTCCGCAAGCCTGGAGTTAATCCTCTAACTAAATTTTTAATCTGATATGCATCTTTTTCATCCCAATTTATTTTTGATAATTCTTTTTCAATTTTTGGAGCAATTGTAACTTTACCTTCTTGAGGTATCCTTTGAATTTTTCCATTCTCAATATTATCTAATGTTTTTACAAGCAAAGAGGCTCCGAATAGTAGATAATCTATCCCATAGTTCTCCTGCATTTTCATTTTCAAAAATTTCAGTTTCTTCTTTTAAAATAATATCTCCATCATCCATTCCAACATCTAAATACATTGTACATACTCCAGTTGTTTTATCTCCATTTATAATAGCATATTGAATTGGACTAGAACCTCTATATTTAGGAAGTAATGATGGATGAACATTTACACATCCATACTCAAACAAATCTAAAAATGATTTTGGTAGAATTTTTCCATAAACTACAACACAAGCAATATCTGCATTTAAAGCTTTTATATTTTCTATAAATTCTAAATTCTTTCTAATTTTTTCTGGTTGAAATACAGGAATTTTCTTATCACATGCATATATTTTAACATCTGACATTGCCATTTTCATTCCTCTTCCTTTTGGTTTATCTGGTGCTGTTACTACCCCAACTATTTCATGTCCAGCTTCAATTATCGCCTTTAAAGATTCTAATGCAAAATCTGGTGTTCCTACAAAAAGAACTTTCATCTATTCAAACACCCCTTTACAAAACTATTTTTTTCTATTATTTCTTCTTTCTTCTTTTCTAGCTTGTTTTTCATCTGGTGTAACTGTTTCTAAAGTTCCTGGCTCTACTTTAGAGGTAAAAAGTATTCCATCTAAATGGTCTATTTCATGAGATAATGCTTGAGCAAGTAAATCTTTAGCTTTTATTCTTATTTTTTCTCCATTTAAATCAAGCCCTACTACTTCTACTTCTTTTGGTCTTTTCACTTTTCCATATTGATTTGGGAAACTTAAACATCCTTCATCAACCATTTGCTCTCCTTTAGATTTAACAATAACTGGATTTATTAGAATATATTGTGTTCCTTCTTCATATAAATCAATTACTATTAATCTTTTTAATATACCAACTTGAGGTGCAGCAAGCCCAACCCCATCATATTTATGCATTGTTTCCATCATATCTTCTGCTAATTCTTTTATTTTATCATCAATAACTTCTATTTCTTTAGAACGTTTTTTTAATATTTCATCTGTATCATATCTTAAATTTCTTATAGCCATTATTATTCCCCCTAAATTAATTCATATTATTTGGATTTATATCTACTGTAATAGTTGTATATTTGACATTTTCAGTTCCTCTAAAAGCTAAATTTATAGCTTCTATCATACTATTATTTACTTTACCTTTTATAACAATTCTCCATCTAAATTTATTTTTTATTTTATCAATTGGAGCTGGAACTGGTTCAAAAACAGATCCATTATTAGAGTTTATATATTTTTTTAAATTAGTATAAAAAATATTTGAACTTTTTATAATTTCATTTAAATCTGTTCCAGAAAATCTGACTATTATTATATCGCAAAAAGGCGGATATTTCAATACTTTTCTTAATCCAATTTCTTCTTTATAAAACATATCATAATTTTGTTCTTTAGCATCTATAATCGCATAACTATCTGGATTATAGGTTTGGATAATAACTCTACCAATTTCTTTTTCACGACCTGCTCTACCTGCAACTTGTACTATTGTTTGGAATGTTCTTTCAACAGCTCTATAGTCCCCCAAATTTAAGCTACTATCAGCTGCAATAACTCCTACTAAAGTAACATTTGGAAAATGGTGACCTTTTACTATCATTTGAGTTCCAACTAATATGTCTATATTTTCATTTTTAAATTTATTTAAAATTTCTTCATGAGAATTCTTTTTTGTAACAGTATCAATATCCATTCTAATTGTACTTGCTTCAGGAAAAATTTTATGAACTTCATCTTCAAGTTTTTGAGTTCCTGTACCAAAATATTTTATATTTTTACTTTTACATTCAGGACATTCAATTAAAGATTTTATTTCATATCCACAGTAATGACATTTTAGTTTATTTTCAAATTTATGATATGTAAGACTAATATTACAATTTTTACATTTAGCAGTATAACCACAATCTCTACAAATAACAAAAGTTGAATATCCTCTTCTATTTAAAAATAATATTGTTTGTTTTTTGTTTTTTAAATTTTTTTCTAATTCTAGTCTTAAACTATTACTAATCATTGACCTATTTCCATCTTTAAGCTCTTGCCTTAAATCTACAATATCAACATTTGGTAAACTAGAATTTCCTGCTCTTTTTCTTAATGTATATCTATTTATATTTCCAATTTCTGATTCATAAAATGTTACTATATCAGGAGTTGCACTTCCTAATACTAATGGGCAATTATTTTGTTTTGCAATATATTTAGCCAAGTCTTTAGCATTATATCTTGGTGTCATATCTGATTTATAAGACATATCATGTTCTTCATCAATTATAATTATTCCTAAATTTTTTACTGGTGCAAAAATAGCAGACCTTGCTCCTATTACAATTTTAGCTTTTCCAGACTCTATTTTTTTCCACTCATCATATCTTTCTCCATTAGATAGTTTACTATGCAAAACTGCAATATTATTTTCTCCGAAATCTTGCTAAAAATCTATCTACCATTTGAGGAGTTAGTGAAATTTCTGGTACTAGAACAATTGCTGTTTTTTCTAAATTTAAAACTGTTTCAATTAATCTTAAATAAATTTCTGTTTTTCCAGAACCTGTTACTCCATAAATTAAATTATTTGAAAATTGATTATTCTCTATAAAATATTTTATTCCATCAAAGCAAAGTTGTTGCTCATCTGTTAAAATTTTAGGACTATCTTTTTCTATATTTTTATTAATAAATGGATTTCTTTGAATTATTCCCTCTTTTATTTCTATATATCCATTTTTTTCTAAAGTTTTTAGTACACTGTGGCTTACATCTGCAAGCAATTCTAAATCTGAAATATATATTCCATCATTTTTATATAAAAATCTTAATGTTCTAATATGTTTATCACTTTTTATTTTCTTTGAATCAATTAAATATTCAATTTCTTCTTGGGATTTTAAAAGAAACACAAAATTACCAGTTTTTTCTTTAATTCTATCATCTATATCTTTAGAAGATGTTCCTGGCTGAAGCATTAATTTTATACACTCTGAAATATTACAAAAGTATTTTTTTGCCATAAGTTTACTAAGTTCAATTTTTTCTTTATCTATAAAATCTTGGTCTTGAATTTGAGCTATTCCTTTATTTGCATATTCAGAAGTTTCTTTTAAATTAACAATAAAACCATCTTCTAAAGATTTAGCTCTTCCAAAAGGCACATAAACTCTAGCACCAATATGAGCTTTTGATTCTAATTCTTTTGGTACCTCGTAATCAAATATTTTGTTTAATGCTTTTGCATTATTGTTTAAAATTACTTCTGCAAACATTTATAACCTCATAAAAATTTATTAAAAAAACAAAATGAAATTTAACTATTTTAAAATTATATAATAACTAATTATATAATATAATAATTAAAACTAATTACAAATATAATAATTAAAACTAATTATAAATATAATAATTAAAATTAATTACAGATATAATAATTAAAATTAATTACAAATATAACAAATTACATAATCACAAATTTATTTAAAATTTATTAGAATAAAAATTTAATATAATAAAATACCAAAAATATCTTTGAAATAATTCAAAGATATTTCTTATTTTAATTCTCTTTAGTTTCTTCTTTATATTCTTGCTCAATAATCGTTTGAATTATTGAAAGCGCTTTTTCTAAATTATCATTTTTCATAACATAATCATAAACATCCATTTTTGATTCTTCATAATCAAATCTGTTTAATCTTAACTTTATTTCTTCATGAGATAATTTATCTATTCTATTTTCTAATCTTCTTTGCAATTCATGTTTTGGAACTCTTAAAAATATAGTTACTACCTTAATTCCCATATCACGTAATACTTCTTTTAATTTTTCTGTTCCATTTACATCTATATCTTTTATAACAATTCCATTTTTAGCCTTTTCATTTATTAAATGTTTTGATGTTCCATAATAATTATTATGATGTATATCATATTCATATATATCACCATTATTTATAAGCTCTTCAAATTCTTTTTTTGTTACAAAATTATATGAAACTCCTGGAATATCATCTGCACGTGGTTCTCTTGTTGTATATGCTGGAACTGTACAAACATTATTCATCTTTTTAGTTATTTCTTTTATTATAGTATCTTTTCCTGCACCTGCTACTCCTGATAATATTACTAACATTTTATTCCTCCTCATCATCACTATCTGTTTGAGATGTTTCTGCTCTATTTGCAATTGTTTCTGGCTGAACTGCAGATAATATAATATGACCAGAATCCATGATTATAACTGACCTTGTTCTTCTTCCATAAGTTGCATCAATTGCCATTTTTGAATCTTTTGAATCTTGAATCATTCTTTTTATTGGTGCTGATTCTGGGCTTATTATAGAAATTATTCTTTCTTTAGAAACCATATTACCAAAACCTATATTTACTAGTTGCATAAATTTCCTCCTTAATATTTAGAATTACTCTATATTTTGTATTTGTTCTCTTATGTTTTCTATTTCAGTTTTCAAATCTACTACTAAATTAGTAATGTCTAAACTATTTGCTTTTGAACCTATTGTATTTGTTTCTCTATTAATTTCTTGAATTAAAAAATCTAATTTTTTGCCTATTGGAGATTCTGTTTTTATTAAATTATTAAATTGACTTATATGACTTTTAAGTCTTGTAAGTTCTTCTTCAATAGATGACTTGTCTGAAAAAATGACAATTTCTTGAGCAAGTCTATTTTCATCTACAACATCTGTATTTAATAATTCTTTAATTCTTGCTTCTAATTTTACTACATATTCTTGAACAAGTCCAGCAGAAAAGCCAGAAATTTCATTAATTTTATTAAGAATTATATTAAGTCTATTTTCTATATCATCTTTTAATTTGCTTCCTTCTACTTCTCTCATCTCAATAAATCTATCTAAAGCTTGATTTAATGCAATTTTTGTTTCTTCAAAAATTAGTTCTTCATTTAATTCGTCTTCTCTTTTTAATACATCTGGCATTTTAGAAATATCAATAACATTTAAATCGCTATTAATACCAGTTTCAGCTCCTAATTCTTTTAAATCTTTTATATAAATTTTGGCTAATTCTTTATTAAAATTTATTACATTTTCAAAATTACTGTTATCTCTAAATTCAATGTAAACATCTATTTTACCTCTTGAAATTTTACTATCTATTTCTTTTCTAAGTTTGTGCTCTATTCCATTAAAGCTTCTTGGAATTCTCATATTAATATCGCAATATTTATGATTAATTGATTTTACTTCTACTAAATATTCTCTACCTTCATTTTCATAATTTCCTCTTCCAAATCCAGTCATACTTCTAATCATATTTATTTCCTCCAAATTTTATTTTTTCTTTTTGCTATTTTTTGTACTACTTACTTTTGAAGTTATGTTTTCATTTTTACTAGATTTTGTTTTTGAATTTACACTCTCACTTTTACTAGCTTCTGTTTCTAAGTTTATATCTTTGCTTTTAGTAGATTTTGTTTTTGAACTTATATTCTCACTTTTACTAGATTTTGTTTTGGGATTTATATTCTCGTTTTTATTAGACTTTACTTTTGCTGTTTTATGTTCATTTTTACTATTTTTAATTTTTTCTTTATTTTTGTTTTTCAATTTTTTAGCATTTTCTTCTTCAAGTTTTCTTTCTTTTAATGTTTTCTTACTTTCTTCATCTAAATAGCCTTTTTTCTCATCTTTAACAATTTCTTTTACATCACTCATATTATCTTTTAAATAATTACTTCTAATTAAAAGAGATGATACTATTGATTTAGCTACATAATATATAGCATATGCACTAATAACTAATTTTAAAAAATCTGTATTAGAATTAAATATGTACATATATGGTACAAATAATATTGCTAACCCAAAAATAACAAATTCAATTGCAATTAACCCTATTTTCATTGTATCTTTTCTATATGCTATTTCAAACAATACAATTGATATTATTGCCATTGCAACCTGTACAATTTTTATATATTTTTCAAAATCTGATATAGTCATTTTGGTATATGAAAAATTTATTATTAAAGTAATTCCCATCATTACTATTAAAAATATAATATTAAAAAATATTCTACTGAAAATTTTTTCTTTTGTTTCCTTTGATAACTTTTTGGCATTTTTACAAGCATCTGGAACTATAATTTCGTTTTCTCCCAATTTATTTTTCCTCCGTATCCTTTTTATAAATAATTTTAAAGTATTTATCTTTCTAATTCATAATTAATTATTGCAGTTATTGCTAAAGCAACAGTTTCTGTTCTTAAAATTCTTTTTCCAAGAGTTACAATTTTAGCTCCTGATTCTTGTAATGTTTGAACTTCTTGTTCTTCAATTCCACCTTCTGGACCAATTACTACTGCAATATTTAATCTATCTTTATTATTTAATTTTTTTAATTCATTTTTTAAACTGTTTTTGTCTTCACATTCATAAGCTACTAGTACTATATCATATTCTGGAATTAAATTACAGATATTTTTAATATTTTCTATATTTTTTATTTTCGGAATTATGTTTCTTCCACTTTGTTTTGCTGCAACTTCAGCAATTTTTTGCCATCTATCTAATTTTTTGAGTTTATCTTTTTCATCAAATTTTACTATTGTTCTTTTAAAATTAACAGGTATAAATGCATTCACTCCAAGTTCTGTTCCTTTTTGAATAATAAGTTCCATTTTATCTGCTTTTGGAAGACCTTGATAAATATCTATTTTAACATTGCTTTCTGTTAGCATTTTAGATTCTTCTAAAATATCACAGATAATTTCTTTTTTTAAAATTTCAGATATAGAACATATATAGTTTTTTTCTACATTTTTTACACCAACTAAGATTTTCTCATTAGTATCTAATCTTAAAACATTTTTTATGTGATTAACATCATCTCCACAAATAGTAATTTTATTTTCATTTACTTGTGAAATATCTACAAAAAATTTTCGCATATAAAAAAGAACCTTTCTAAAATAATTTATGTTTAATTATTTTATCAAACAAAAGTTCTTTTGTCAATTGATTTTTTTATGTGTTTTATTAAATCTAAACTTTAGTAATAAAAGTAAACTTTAAAATTTATTATTGGCTTTTATTCTTTTGGTATAAAATTGAATAATAATTTAGAACTTCTGACGGAAACAAGTGCCTCGCTATTATTATATTGTGTATACTTTTTCTACTCCTTGCTGTCGTCCTTGCTAAAGCAAGCACTCCATTCGCCCTTCGGTTGGTCGCTGCGCGTCGTACGAAAAAGTATACACAATATAATAATAGCTTTTTATGTGCTTAAAAATCTTTAAATTTAATGTTAAACTTACTATTCAGTCTTAATATTACATTTTAAATTTATCATATCAAATTATCTTATGTAATTTTTATAACTTACTTTTCATCATTAAAGTAAAGCTTATAAAAATACATCTGTTTTTCAGGATCAAAACCTCTTTCTATGTATTCTGAATTTTCTTTATTTATATCTGTAAGTTTAATTTCAATTGTTTTATCAAGTTTTATAATACTTTTATTTATTTGCTTTTTTACTTCTTTTATTGCATTTGCTGAAATATTAAATTCTGTATCCACATCAACTTTTTCTTCAGAAGCTTTTTCCTGTATAAAATTTTTTAATTTTTCTTTATCTTCATGTTTTTCTAAAATTGCATCTACAAAATGTTCTTTTTTAAATGTTTCATTTTCCTTTAGATATTCATATGTATTGTTTAATACTACTGCTTTAGCTTTTTTATCATCTTCAAATCTTGCTTCGGCAAAGTTTTTACATATATCTACAATTTCTTTGGTTTTAGTAAAAGAATCATGAATAAGCTCAATATTTAAAAAATCATTTTCCCAATATTTTGCTTCTTTGTTATTTGTGTTATCTATTATTACTAATCTATAGCCATCCTCTTTATGTGAATTAAAAATTATACAACCTTTATCAAGTTTTTTTATATTAGCTCCTCTTCTCCAATTTATATTAAGTTGATTTGCTCCTTTTTCAATAATATCAATAAAAACATCTTTATTTTCAGACTTAAAAATTCCAATTGCATCACAGCTATTACCATCTATATTTGCATTTTTTATATAAACTAAATATACTTCTCCATATTTTATATTAGGATGTGTTGATTTTTCATAAAGATACTCGGTAATTACAACACTTTCATTATAAAAATTAGCTTCATCATTTTCAAAAATATTTTTTACATGTAAATAAATTTCATTATTCCCAAAATCTGTATCACATTTAAATTTGTAAATTGTATTAACTTTTCCAAATGGCTCTAAAAAGTAGCGTTTTAACATATTTTCTGTTAGTTCATTATAAATATCACATAATTCATTTGATATAATAACTCCTTCATTTTGAGATTTATTTCCTACTCTATGTACTACTAATTTATTTAATCCAGCTTCTTCAAAATCAAACATTTTTATTAATTCCTTTCTTCAACTAGTGCTAAAAATTTAATTATTAATCTATTTTATTTATCAATATGTTATGATTTTATCATATTTTAATACTATTCTTCTATTTTTTACCTGATTTAAATTATATCATATAAAAATTTCATTTCAAGAAAAATCAAGTTTAATATAATTATAATTTTGATAAATATATCAAC
Source organism: Clostridia bacterium (assembly GCA_022790975.1). GTDB lineage: Bacteria > Bacillota > Clostridia > TANB77 > CAG-508 > Scatovivens. The sequence goes on from JAAVYF010000015.1 coordinate 107,538, forward strand.
ATATCTATTTTTACACCTAACAAAAAAAGCGGAGCCTAAAAAGACTCCGCCAAGCTTAAAAAATTTTTATAACGAATTAATATAATCAATAACATCCTCACTATGATATTCTTGATATTCAGAAAATGTAACTTCCTTATATTCATTTAATATATTTTCAAATTCCTTAAAATCATTTTCTTTTATGATTTTATATTCATCATTTCTTTCATAATCAGTATTTTCTTTTTCTTCATAATTAATTTCTCTTCTTAGGCAAAAATAATCATCACAACTTATATAATAAATTATTTCACTTTTATTCTCATTATCTTTATATTTTAATTCATAACACTCTTTTCCATTTATATTTTTAGTATTAATTTTTAAGTTTAATGCCATAGTTAATAAAGAATCTTCAAATGAATAGTTAGGTATACAATCTTCATATACTGGCAAAAGTACATCAAAGAATCGTTCTACATTTTTAACATTCTCTACTTTATAATATACTTTTTGACTTTTTAACACTTCATAAATTGTATCATTTATTGCAATAGTCATTCTTTCATTATCTTCATTATGAACTTTAATATCTGGAGAATACCAAATTTCATCATATTTACTACCATTAACACCAGCAATATTACTTTCTATTTTTGTATAAAAATATTCTGGTTTGGTATCTGCATTTTGAATAATATTTTGTTTTATATCTTTTAATATAAAAACTTTTCTAATTAGATTTCCTACAAATACTAATAATACAATTATTAATAATATTACAATACTACTTATTATCTTCTTTTTCATAGAACCATCTCCTAAATTCTATAATATTTTTTACTTATTTTTCTATATCTTTATTTTAATCAATTATATTTTATTTGTCAAATGTCTATCAGTCAAAATATAATTTTAAAATTTATAGATACTAACTAACTTTAATTTTAATAAAAAATAACACCTCTATTTTAGAAATGTTATTTTTTATTAAATACACTTATTAAATTATTATATGCTTAACTATTCTGTTTTTATAAAATCATCAGCAGTTACAACATCTGCTTCATATTTAAATATCACAGAACTAATATTTTTATTTTCTGCCAAACTGCTCTCTCCGTTTGAATTTATAGAAAATACTGGAATTTTAGTATCTTTATTAAAATATACAATTTCATTTGTATCAAATTTAATTTTAATAAATTCTTGATTACCTATTTTTTCTACATTAACTACATTAAATGGATTCAATGCTAAGTTTAATAAAACTTTATTTGTATATTCATCAAAAAGCTCAACTTGTGAAAGATACAATTTTCTTGGATTAAAAAATTGGTTATCTTCTTTTAGCTCTCCTCCACTCGTTCTATAAAACATGGTTTCATCATTTTCCCAAAGTAATAATTTTTCTTTTCCCTCTTCATAAAATATTTCTTGAACTACATTTCCTTTTTTATATGTTACATCTAGATAACCATTTTCATAAGTTAATGATAATTTATAATTATCTTTATTATTCAAAACTTCAATCTCCTTTTGAATACTTATAAATATATTATATTTATAAATTACATTTCCACAATACATACATAAAATTATTAAAGCAATAATAACAAAACTTAAAATTATTTTTTTCTTCATAATATTGCACCTCCAAAATAAAAAATTTTTATTTTTATAAAACTATCACTATAAATATTATATAATATTTTAATTCATTAGTCAAATGTCAATTGTATCTAATTTCTTTATTATAATTTAGATGGCATGTTAGAGTGAACTCTATTTTTTTCTAAAATTAAATAAAGGTCTGCCTTGTTAGGCAGACCTTTTCAAGTAGTAACAGTAATTTTTAAGTATCAATATTTATAACTTTAGAACAACTTAATAGTTAGCATATAGATTTACAACATAAATCAATCCCGGTTTTTGCCCACTAATTGACCATGTCAATGTTCCATCTTGCAAACTCATATTCCTGTCTATAACACGAGATGTCCCATCTGCCTTAATCGTATAAGTTTTATTCCCAAGCGTTAATTTAACTGTATCTGTAGTACTTGTCGCTGAGGAGGAATAACTCATCTTAACAATCAATGTGCAACAGTTTCTATAAACTTTATCAACTGTTGCAAAGTGCTCATCTGTATCACTACTGTTAATAATTCCTCCTGTATTAATTAGATACATTGTTGTATAAGGAACAGGTACATCTGTTATACTTGCCTCTTCAACCAATGTATCTTCAACATTACTGTCTGATACATTAATTTCAGCTGCAAATACATTAACGTATATTGAAATTACCAACATACAAGTCAACAGTAACATAACTGTAATTTTTCTTTTCATACAAAAATCCTTTCTGTTGACTGTTACCACTTGAATCTATCTAAAAGGTTCCCCTTTGATAGCAATTCTTAACTATAATACTATATTATTTTTCAGTTGTCAAGTGTCCATTAAAAAGTACTAGCCACCAAAAGAAATACCTTACAAACGTAAGGCATCTCTTTTGGTAATTAACTTATATAAATTTTGGGGTTGAATTAATTAAAATCAATAATCCATTTTGGGTTAATGTTTTAAATAATTTCTAGAGTTATTTTATAAGTCTAATGTGTTTATTCTGTGAATATTTTTTGTGTTTTAAGTAAATATTTACATCTCTCCACTAATTACAGAATAATTCAATTCGAAATAAAACTCTACTCCACCTTTAACATTGTTTACTCCAAAATTATTATTATATTTAATCATAATTGCTTTAACTAAAGATAAACCTATACCTGTTCCTCCTTTTGAACGATCTCTAGATTCATCAATTTTATAAAATCTATTCCATATTCTTTCTATATGTTCTTCATCGATATGATTTCCTGTATTAAACACACTAATTCTAACTTTTCCTTGCTCATCAGATTTTTTTAAGTTAATTTTAATTTGTTTTTTTCCATTTACTTCTAACACATTTTTTATAGCATTAGTAAAATAATTTGTAATTACTCTTTCTATGTAAAAATCATCAGCAAATACATATGTTGGCTCTTTTTCATCAAATTCAACTTCTATTTTTTCTTCTTCAAGTTTTACTTTTGATATTCTAATTATTTCATTTATAAGCTCAACAATATCAAAGTTCTTATCATTAAAGCTTTTATCTTCATATTCAAGTTTCATAAGTTCTAATAGCCTTTTAACTAGTTTATCCATTTTATTTGCTTCATCTAAAATAACTTCTGAATAAAAATTTTTACTTTCTTCATCTGTATTTACATTTTCTATTAAACCTTCTGCATAACCTTGAATTAATGATATTGGTGTTTTTAGTTCATGCGAAACATCTGATATAAATTGTTTTCTCATTTCATCTATTTTAGATTTATGTTCAATATCTCTTTCTAAATCCATATTATTTTTTTTCATTTGCTTAATAGTATCTTCAAGCTCTTTTGAAAGTTCATTAATGCTTTTTCCTAAATTATCAACTTCATCATCTGTTCCGAGCAATTCATACTTTTCCGAAAAATCTAATTTAGTTATATTTCTAGCAATTTTATCTAATTTTTGTATTGGTTTTGTAAATCTTTCTGTTACAATTAAAATTACAACTCCACCAAAAATAATTGTAATTACTGCTACTATATTTAAAAATTTATTAGAAACTTGTGTTGCCTCTGAAATTGATGATATCGAAGTTCTAACATATATATTATTTCCTGAATCAATTTTTGCATATAACATCATAAAACTCATACCATGCTTTTTATCTTGCATAATTCTTATATTAACATTTCCATTAGAATATAAAATATCACTTTGATTAAAAATACTATATTTTACTATACTTTTAACTTCTGTAAATTCTTCAAAGTTTTCTAAAAAATTTTCTCTACTACTATATACTACATCTCCATCTTTTTCAATTACGATATCATAATTATTTTGTAAGCACATTTTATCAATAATATCTTCTAAATTATTATCTATATCTTCATTCAAATTTTCATTAATATAATTATAGGCATTTAAACTATCATTTTGCTTTTCATAATAATAACTTTTTTCTATTATTGTACTATTAATTACAACAAAAAATAATATTATAATTACAATGACTATACATATTGTTAAAAAAAGCTTTGTTTTTACTGATTTTAACATTTTCTTTTATTACCCCTTTTGCATTTTAATTTGCTGTTTCATATATAAATTTATATAATTACCAAATAAATTTATTTTGTTTCAAATTTATACCCAATACCTCTAATTGTTTGTATATGTTTCCCCTTTTTACCTAGTTTGTGTCTAATTTTCTTAATATGGCTATCAATTGTTCTAGAATCACCGTAATAATCATAATTCCAAACAATATTTAAAATTTTATCTCTTGATAAAGCTATATTCTCATTTTCCATTAAATATTTTAATAATTCATATTCTCTAAAGCTCATTTCAATGTTTTTTCCGTCAACAGTAACTGTTCTTGCATCATTATCCATAATAATTCCATCTATACTTATTGTATCTGATAATTTTTGACTAACAGTTCTTTTCAAAAGAGCTTCTACTCTTGCTACTAAAATTTTAGGACTAAATGGTTTTGAAATATATTCATCAACTCCAAGCTCAAATCCAAATAATTCATCTTGTTCTTCTGCTCTTGCTGTAAGCATTATAATTGGAAGCTCTTTATTGTCTTCACGAATCTGTCTTAAAACAGACCAACCATCAAGTTTTGGCATCATAACATCTAATAAAATAAGATTAATTTTATTTTTGTTTTCATTATAAATATTTAACGCTTTTTCTCCATCTTCAGCTTCTAATATTTTATAATCCTTTTTTACCAAAAAATCTTTAATAAGTTTTCTCATTCTTGCTTCATCATCTACTACAAGTACTGTTAAATTTGCCATAAATTGCTCCTTTCAAAACAAAATAGCCCATAAATTTTATTGATTCTTTATTAATTATTTACATTAAAATTCAATTTAATTAATTTCTATCCCAAATTTAAATTAGTTTCTTTTATTAATATTTACTTTAAAATTCAAATTTATTTTTACCAATTTCTATAACAAATTTTAATTCAATTCATTTATTAATATTTACACAAAAATTTTAAATTAGTTTCTTCAATTCATCAAGATTTTTTCTAAAGTACTCAAATGCAATATTATAAGTTTCTGATTTTTCTAAATCAACACCAACACTTTTTAATAAATCAAGTGAATCTTCAGCTCCACCTTTACTTAACATTTCAATATATTTGTTTACATATCCTTCTTCATGATTCATAATTTTACTAGCAATAACAATTGCTGATGTAATTCCAGTTGCATATTTATAAACATAGAAATTACTATAAAAATGTGGAATTCTAGCCCATTCATATTTTATAATATCATCACAAAAAGTAGAATCTCCAAAATATTTTTTTACTAATTCATAATAAATTGTATTTAAATCATTTGAACTTAAATTCTTTCCTTCTTCTATTGTTTCATGTACTATTTTTTCAAATTCTGCAAACATTGTTTGTCTATATAATGTTGCTCTAATCATATCTAACTGCTCATTTATTAAAAATGCTTTTTTGGAATTATCTTTTTCATTTTTAATTTGATAATTTGCAAGTAAAATTTCATTTACAGTAGATGCAACTTCAGCAACCATAATAGTATAACCTGCATTTAATACATTTTGAGTAGTATTTGCAAAATAACTATGCATACTATGACCTAATTCATGTGCAATTGTAGAAACATCTCTTGAAGAATTTACATAGTTTAAAAGCACATATGGATGAACTCCATATACTCCCATGCTATAGGCACCTGTACGTTTATTTTCTTTTTCGTAAACATCAAGCCATCTATTTTCCATAGCTTCTTTTAATTTTGCAATATAATCATTTCCCATAATACTTAAAGCATCTAAAACGATTTTTTTGGCATCTTCATATTCTATATTTTCCTCTTCTTTTATTAATGGATTTCTATAAACATCATATAAATGTTGTTTATCTCCATTTAATTCTTCTTTTAAAATCTCATTTTTTACCTTTAAATATTCATGATTTAAATTTAAATTTTTATTTACAGAATCAACTAAACAATCATATACTTCTGCTTTTGAATCATCAGCTAAAGTAGCCATATCAATTGCATTTTTATAATTTCTAAGTTTTGCTGTAATAACAACATCTTTAACTCTTGCTAAATATAATTCTGTTATTGTATTTATATTATTTTTATATGGAGCATACATTGATTCAAATGCATTTTTTCTTAAAATTCTATCACTTCCAGATAAATACTTTGAATATAATCCATGTGACATTTTTAATTCATTTCCATTTTTGTCTTTTACATCTGAAAATGAAAATTCTGTTGTAGTAAAAATATCATAAGCATTTTCAACAGAAGCAAACACTTCTGAATAACTAGAAATTACTTTTTCTACTTCTTTGCTTAAAACATGTTTCTTTTCTCTAATTATTCTACGCAAACTTCTTTCATATGGTTTCATACTATCATGAGAAGCAAATTCTTCTAGTTTTTCTTCTGAATTTTCTATAAGTTCTGGAATTACAAAACTTAAACTTGAAGCAAATTTAGCAGATAATGTTTCAGCATCTTTATAAAGCTTTGCTCCTTCTTCATTTCCCATATCTCTATGATAATTTAAAGCTGCATAACACATAAATTTAGCTCTTAATTTATTTGCCATTTCTTTTATTTGATAATAACTTCTTACATCTTCTAAATTATTTAATTTTCCTTGAAATTTTTTTAATTCATCTATATATTTATTTAATTCTTTTTTTGCTATTTCAAATTCATCTACATTTTCAAAAATATCTTTCAAATTCCACTCATACTTTTCATCTGTACTATTTTTCATTTTTATAAACCACCTTTCTTTTGTCTGGTATTTTATCACAGATATTGTCTTTTAGCAATATTATCGGAAATTTAAGTTTTGATTTATTTCAAAAAAATTTTGATTTTCTTATACTTTTCAAATATATTAAGTTAGAACAATGGGAACAAATTCAATAATTACAAGTATATATAAATAATGATAATTCTTAAAAACCTTGACTTTTTATTTAAAAATATATTATAATAAATATAGGAAATGACAATTCCACAAACGTGGTATTGCCAAATAGTTTGAGAAAACTCACATCTACCTAGCAAAGTACAGATGTGAGATTTTTTTATTTATGTAATTGCTTATCAACCCAGTTCTTATAAAGAACTGCTGTCAAGGCAACGTTTAATGTTAAAGATAACATTAATGA
>JAAVYF010000016.1 GCA_022790975.1 Clostridia bacterium
TACAAGACTTGCACCATATATTAGAGATGCAGCAATTTATGAAAGAGTAACTAATTACAAGATAAAGGGAGAAGATGAAATTATTAATGCATATTGTGAAAGTAATAAAGAAATTCAAAGTATGGTTAAAGATATAAGACATATTTGTAAATTTGCTACTCAAATTTCAGAGGAAAATAGAGAAGAGCTTTTACGTTTAATGAAAACTATATACAAAATGCAAATAAAGATACGAGATTTAATTACTAAAAAGCTTGATTTGGAAATGTGGCAAGAAATAAATCGTAATAAAGAGATATAATAGATTGAAAAGTCTCTCTTTTAGTAGAAATATTTAGAGTTATTAAAAAAATACAAGTAGGATTTAGTAAAGTTGTGCATTAAAACTGATTATTCTTATGACAAATTTTTTAGGAAAATAAAAAAACTATTGACATCAAAACAAATGTTTGATATAAAATAATAGTAAAAGTTTTTTCGATAAATATCTGTAGAATTATAGAAAAAAAGTATATTTTATGATATAAAATATACTAGAATTTTTATAGATTTATTGAGGTAAGAAATGCGTACAATGTTGTTAAGTTTAAAACCAGAAATATTTGATTTAATAAGAAGCGGAAAAAAGATATTTGAATATAGACATCAATTTTATACTGATTCTATAAATGCATATTTATATATTAGTAAACCAGCTCAAAAGGTTGTAGGATATATTGAATTTGATAAAAGAATTAATTTACAAGATTGGAAAGAAAAATATAAAAATAATAGTGAAGTAAGTAATAGAATTGATGATTATATATCTAAAAATTATAAATATGCAATGCCAATAAATAAATTTAAAATGACAACTGAGATACCATTAATTGATTTAAAGAATAATTTAAATAAATTTATAATTCCAGAATCTTATTATTACTTAGACAATTTCATGGATTTAAATAATTATATAAGAAGGAACATAGAATTTACAGGAGAAGTAGTAGAAAATAATTTTAAAGTAATAGATAGTGCAGATATTTGTAGAAAGAAATATTGAAAATGCAAATTAAAGGTTTGCATTTTACTGATAAATATGATATATATATGAAAGAGAGAGGTGTAATATGAAAGAATATACAGTTGGCAGTTTATTTGCAGGAGTTGGAGGAATCTGTCTTGGATTTCAAAATGCAAAGAACAAAAATGCACATTATAAATTATTATGGGCTAATGAAATAGATGACTATGCTTGTGCCACATATAAAAACAATTTTAAACATGAATTATTACAAGGTGATATAAAATTAGTATTACATCCTGAACTTGCTACGAGTGATGAAGAAAGAAAATACTATGAAGGGCTTAATGATATAATTTTAAAAGAACCTATAGATATTTTGAATGGTGGGTTTCCTTGTCAAGCTTTTAGCATAGCAGGAGAGCAAAAGGGTTTTGAAGATGAAAGAGGAAATTTATTTTTAAATATAATAGATCTAATAGAAATGTTAGGAAAAAAATTTTATAAACCAAGAGTTCTTTTTCTTGAAAATGTAAAAAACTTACAGGCTCATGATAATGGCAGAACTTATAGAGTTATTAAAGAAAAATTAGAGGGATGCGGATATAAAATATTTGAAAAAGTATTAAATACAATGGAATATTCAGATCTTCCTCAAAATAGGGAAAGGATTTATATAATTGGATTATCTGATGAAAGAGATATTGAACTGTTTGATATTTATAATAAAGATGTACTTTCTAATTTGTATAAACATAAAACATCAGAAGAAAGAGTTGATGACATAAAAAAAGTCATAAATTATGATTTAAGTAAAGAAAAAGCTGAAAAGTATTATTATACAAAAGAAAGATATCCCAACTATTTTGTTTCACTTGAAGAATTTAAAAATTCAGAAAAAGAAAATAGAATAAATTTAGATGAACAGATAGATGAAATGTATCAGTTTTATCAATGTCGTAGAGGTATGTATGTAAGAAAAAACAAAAGTGGTGTTTGTCCAACACTAACAGCTAATATGGGAACAGGAGGGCATAATGTACCACTAATTAAAGTAAATGATGGTATAAGAAAACTAACACCTACTGAAACATTTAAGTTACAGGGATTTCCTGTTGGAAATGGATATAAATTACCAGAAGAATTTAATGGAAAAAAATATCCTGACTCTCAATTATATAAACAAGCTGGAAATGCCGTATCAGTTCCAGTGATAACAACTTTATCAGAAGAAATTTTAAAAATTCTAGAAAAAAATGATAATACATAAAATAGCCATATAAGAAGGAGTGATTTTGTATCACTCTTTTTTTCTCTAATAAAAGCAACATTGAAATTTGTTTTTGCATTTAGTATATTAAATAATGCAAACATACAGTTTGTTTAATTCTATTCATAAATTAGATAAAATATCCAAAGAGGGGGAAGTATATGGATAGCAAACATTCAGAGAAATATATTAGAATAGGATTAAATATCTCATTACAAAGAAAATTAAAAAAGATGACGCAAATTGAATTAGCTGAGAAAATTGGAATTAGTAGAACACATATGAGTAATATCGAAGCTCCTAATATGGTAACACCTGTTTCTTTAGAAGTGATTTTTGATATATGTGATGTCCTAAATATATCTCCAGAAGTATTGTTTAAAATCAATTAATTCATATATATAGAAAAACATGAAACAAGTTAAAGTAAAATTAAAAGATGGAACTATTGTTATAGGCGATGAATTTGATATGGAAGATTATAAAAAATTTAAAAAAATTTTTCGCAAATGGACTAATATAAATTCAGATTTAAAACAATTTGGAGGAAGAAATTTAAATGTACCAGATGTATTTAGTGAGGCATTATATTGCATTTTCTTTAATGCAGTCAGAACAAATGGTACAGCACATTCATATGATGCAGTAGATAAAATTACTGGAGAAGGTATACAGATAAAGTCAGCATCTATAAAAACTGATTGTACTTCCTTTGGACCTACATCTACTTGGGACAAATTAATATTTGCAGACTTAGCACCACTTGGTAATGTTGATGGAAATGTATGGTTTTATGAAATAGATTCATCTAATATATATAATATAGTTTTAAATAGTAAAAAAGCAGAAACTTTTAGAGATCAACAATTACAAGGTAGGAGACCAAGACTATCAATAAAAGACAAAATAATAAATCCATTAAGATTAACTCCAATAAAAAAGATTAATTTAATGGAGGATAATGATGAGTAGTGAAGTTATAGTTAATATAAATGACATAAAAAAGGCAGTTTACTTCATATCAAACTTAACACAAATGCAAGGAAACAGACCAATGCGAGGAGCATTAAACTCTAAAGGCGATTATATGGGAGGAATTTTTGATAGATGGATAAATATTATTCCAGAAGGTGTTGTTTTTAATAAAATTATTCTTCCAAAGATAGCAAATAAAAAGGATGTTAAGGTAATTACTGATTATTACGATTATGACCCTAAACAAGTTGGCATTGCCCCAGATGTTATAGGAATAAGTGTTAATAAAAAAGCAATACCATTTGTTAAATTTAATGAAAAATGGATTCCAGTAGAAGGAAAACCTCAAATTGAGGTAAAAACATTTAAGAAAAATCAAAAAATGGTTTCATTAAGAAATCAAGGATATGATAACAAATATTTAGTTTTAGCTGAAACTAATTTTAGAGTAGATTATTTAGTGCCTTTAATAAACGAAGAAATCTATTCTGATGATATATACAATGAATTATATATGAATGATGATATATTTATCATTTCTAATGAAAATCAAATGATAGCACAATCTAGAAAGATAGATATAGGAAGAAAAGATATTGGAACTATAAGTCTTTTAGGAATAACTACTGCTAATGAATTTATGAATATATCAACAAAATGTGATGCTGGAGTAAGTGTAGAATATTTTGCAGAAGTAGAAGAAAATCAGAGCAAAAGAAGTATAAATGGATCAGTAGGAATGCTAAAAGATTATTGTTCAATAACTAATACAGGTCTTTTTAAGTTGAATAATAATTGGTATGACAAAGTGGATTCTGATGGAATGACATATAAATATAATAAAAAGATAAAAACATTAGACTTTTTTGTCAGCGATATTAATGCAATAGAAATTTTGAAAATATGCAAAAGTAAAATAATTATAAAAGTTCACAACGATTGCATATGGGAAGATACTAACTTAAAAAAAGATAAAATTTATAATATCGTTATAAAGGATTTAGACAGAAGTGGATCTACAGGAGAAGAGTATTTCCTTTTAAAGACTTCAATTCCAAAATTGAAAAATGAAGAAAATAAATTATTAACAGACTTAAAACAAATAGTATATAATAATGGATAGAAATTACAAATGAAAAGCAAAGTATAAAAGTAACTAGTAATTACAGATATATTTTGCTTTTTTTGATAATGATTTATAATTTTCGACAGAAATTTTTAAAATGATGTGAGATATTATATATGGGAATATAAAAGATATAAGCAAGGAGAAAAATTATGAATAGTTTACCAGGTATAGGTGATCCATATTGGTATGAATGGTTTGTTGGAGTGAAAAATGTAATAAAAATGTTAAATCCAGATAATGGAATAGAATATGTTATTTTTCAAAGCTCAAGTTATGAATCGATAGA
>JAAVYF010000017.1 GCA_022790975.1 Clostridia bacterium
CAAATTCTGCATTTTGAAGTGAAAATCCTACATCTAAAATGTTTAGTTCTTTATTTGCTAGTTTTTCTTCTACATATTCTTTAGTTATAACAGTTATTATATCTCTAACCTTTAATAATTCAATCATTGCAGTATAATTTACATTATCAACATTAATTACATCATCTTCATCATATTCAAGTGCTTTTATCAAATTTTGATATGCACTAGAAAATTTTTTTAATGTATAAATTGTTGTATTCCTTAAATCATTTTTAGAAAGCTTTTTATTCAAATACTGTGACTTAGAATTTACAATAAATACATCATGTAACTCTCCAATTTTTATAAATTTAATTTCATTTGAATTATATAATTCATCACTATATTTTTTAGAAAAAGCAAGATCTATTTTTTGCTCTGTTAACATAGAAAACATATTTACAGCTATTAATTGATGTATATTAATAATACTATTTTTATAACTTTCATAAAATTTAAGAATTGCACTATTATAAATAGTACTAGGCATATTTACATGTACACCTAAATTTATTTCATTATGCATATTAAATATATTTTCAGATTTTGAAAGAATATCAATTGAATCTTTTATTTGTAAATATAATTTTTTACCATTTTCATTTAATATCATTCCATATTTACTTCTTTTAAATAATTGTACATTTAATTCATTTTCTAAATTTTTAATATGCTTTGTTACAGCTGGTTGTGAAATATGTAAAATTTCACTTGCTTTTGTTAAATTTTCTTCATCTGCTACAATCTTAAATATTCTATATAATTCTAAATTTATCATTATACTTCTCCAAAAGTTAATGGCTGGGGTAGTAAGATTCGAACTTACGAAATGACCGGGTCAGAGCCGGTTGCCTTACCACTTGGCGATACCCCAATATATAATATATATTTAGTATATTAACACATTCAAACAAAAAAATCTAGACATTTATAAAAAATGTCTAAATTTTATTTAAATCCTAATCCATAAACTTCTCTTGCATCACTTATAATCATAAATGCATTTGGGTCTACCTTATTTACCATTTCTTTTATTTTTATAATATTACTTCTTTTTGTTGCACATAAAATAATCATCTTATCTTTTCCTGTATATGAACCTTTTCCATATAACTCTGTTGAACCTCTTCCTAACTCTAAATTGATTAATTTTGCAATATCTTTATGTTTATCTGAAATAATATAAATCATCTTTGTAAAATTTATACCTTCAGCAACCAAATCTATCATTTTGCTAACTAAATAAATTGCAATAAACGAATATAATCCAACATCTAAATTTTTAAAAACTATTAAATTTGCTAAAACAATTACAAAATCTAAAACAACTAATATTTGTCCTGTCTTAATTCTAGGATTATAAGTTTGAACTAATGTTGAAATTAAATCTGTTCCCCCTGTTGATGCATTTTGTCTAAAAACTAATGATAATCCTATTCCAATTAAAATTCCGCCATAAATACTAGCTAAAAATTTATCATTAACATCTAAATTTATTTTTTCAAAAAAATCTATTAACTGCGAAAATATAATAGTAGAAATTATTGTTTTAATAAAAAAACGTCTTCCTAATTTAATATATGACAATACAAAAATAGGAATGTTCATTAAAATAATTGTAACTCCCATTTTCCATCCAAATAAATAGTAAAGAATTGTAGAAATTCCAGAAAATCCGCCACTAGATAATTTATTTGGAAGTAAAAAACATCCCGTTCCAAAAGCTGCTAATATACAACCAAAAATAGAAATACTAATATCTATAAAGAATTTTTTCATTTTTTCTCCTTTAGATATTAGTATTTTTTATTTTAAAAAAAATATTCTATTTAGTAACTAAATCTTTATCATCATCTTTAAACTCTTTAAATTTTCTTAAAGGTTTAACTTCTATTTTGGATGGCTGACATTTAATATCTTGTTCAATTTTTACATCAACATCATACATTTCTTTAAGCTTTAAAATGTTTTCTCTTTTATATCCAACAACATTATTAACATCCTGTGGATTTATTCTAACTTCAACCTCTTTAACATTCATATTAATATTTTTAATTTTATTAACTATTATATCATAATAAATTGCTGATTCTACCAATTGTCTAAATGCTTCATGATATGGTCCTGCTACTACTTCACTTCCTTCTTTTTCTTTACTACAAATTTTATCTGTAGTTTGCAGACCTATACGAATAACTTTAATTTTTTTGGAATTAAAAAAGTATGTTATTTCTTTACATCTTTCAACTGCTTTATGTAATTCTAAAGGTTCATACCTTCCTTCTTTCATTTCAGTTTCTAACTCAGTATCCTTTATTACTAAAACTGGATAAATTCTAATTAATTTTGGTTTTAGTTTAGATAAATCTTTAGCTGTATTTAAATCATCAAGTTCACTACTATCTTGCATTCCAACCATCATTTGATGTCCTAAAGTAAATCTATATCTTCTAATTAATTTTGAAGCTTTTTTTACATCATCAAATGTATGACCTCTTTTAGCTTTCTTTAAAACAAAATCATTCGAAGATTGAACTCCAAGCTCAATTGTTTTTACTTTATATTTCTTTAATCTTTTTAATGTTTGTTTATCAATATAATCTGGTCTTGTTGAAATTCTAATACCATCTACCTTTTTTTCTTTAACATAATCATAAGCTGCACTTAATAATTTATTTTGTATATCAACATCAATACCTGTAAAACTTCCTCCAAAAAAAGCAACTTCTTTATAGATATTTTTTTCTTTAAAACTACTTAAATAATATTCTATTGTATCTCTAACATCACTTTCAGTAACTGACGTTCCACCGCATACCGACTTATTTTTCTTTGGTTACAAAATGTACAGTCATTTGGGCACCCCAAATGTGGTACAAATATTGGAATTATATATTGCTTTTTCATGATACACCTCCTATTTAAGTAATTCTAAAGCTTTTCTGGCAGCCTCCATTTCTGCTAACTTCTTACTTCTACCTTGTCCAGAAGCTAATTTTTTTCCATCACATTCAACTTCTGCTGTAAATTTTTTATCATGGTCTGGTCCTTCTTCTTTTAATATTGTATATTTAATTAAAACATCTCCATTAACTTGTAATTTTTCTTGTAATACTGTTTTATAATCTTTTTGACCAACATTGTGACTAGAAACTTCAATAATTTCTTTAATATTAGATAATATAAATTTTTTAACAACATCTATATTCGAATCTAAATATATAGCAGCTATAACAGCTTCTACGCTATCTGCAAGTATAGCTTTTTTTCTATTTGAAGAAGAAATTTCACTTTTTCCTAGGAACAAGAAATCACTAAAATTAAGTTTTAAAGCTATCTTATATAAACTATCTTCACAAACAGCCGTAGCTCTAACTTTAGTCATTTCTCCTTCTTTTAGTTGATTGTAATTATTAAATAAATATTCACTACTTATAAATTCTAATATACTATCCCCTAAAAATTCTAATTTCTCATTACTATCTATTTTATGTTCATATGCATATGAAGTATGAGTTAAAGCAATTTTTAATAATTGCTTATTTTTAAAAGTATAACCAATTTCCTTTTCAAATTCTTCTAATTTTTCTTTCATAATTTTTTTATGATTTAGCCCCTTCCCTAAAGTTATTTACATTTTAATATACATACATATTATATACTATTTTTTAAAATTTTCAAGTATTTATACTTATTTGTTAACATATTGAAATATAGCTTTATATTTCAACATTAATATTATTTTTATTATTTTATTATTTATTATAAAACTTTTTATTATTTAAACAATATTTATTAGACTATAATTAATACCATATTAAATTAATTATATATAATATTATAAATAGAAAATTATAAAATAAATTAATAAACTATAAAATAAATATATACTGATTTATGTCTAACTAAAAATTACTTATACACTATTTATAATTGAATTTTTAAGCAAAATTTTAATTTCTTATTAGATGGTATTATAACAAATTAGTTACAGAAACAGCATATTAGTATAAATACTCTGGAGAAACAGCGTTACAAGCTTTACATAATTTCAATTTTTTGGTATAATAAATATATTGAAGTAAGGGGTTACTTCGATTTTATATATATAGTACTTTAATAAATTGTACAGTCTTAACACTTTATGAAGTATAAGACAGAAAGGGAAAGGAAAAACAATGAAACATGTGAAAAATCTCATTATCGGACTCATTTGCATTGGAATAATAGTTTTTGGATGCTTTAATTTGTATAAGCTTTCAACTTCCAAAAAAGATGGAAAAGAAAAAGTTTCAGAAGCTATTGAAGAAACAACTATCTTTAATGAATCTACTGAAAAAAATCCATCTAAGGAAGAATCTCAAGTAGCTTCATCTGAAGAAACCGAAGCAAATACAAATCCATCTACACCTACAATTTCCAAACCATCTGGATGCGTTGCCTTTAATGGTTCTGCGTACCAAACGTATCCTACAGTTGACGAGGCCCTTGATAATGTAATGGGATTTCCCAGCACACTATCTACTGGATGCGACCTTACTGGTTTTCCAAATGAGGGAACTACTTTAATACGGATGTGGATAGATTATGTAAGTGAAAGCTATCCCCCAACTATTGAAGTATTTCTTTATTCGAAAAACAATTGGGAAAGCTCTTTAGATCTTTCAAGGTTTGCAGGAAGAACCATTGTAATAGGTTTTTCATATCAAACCAACAGCATCCCGCCTAAGGTTAGATATGAATATTTAGCCTTAGCAATACCCAAAGAGCAGGCAAAATTTGAAAGTAACTCTGAAGAGCAAGGTGAAGCAGAGATACCCGAAAGTATTCTTGAGAGCAATACAGAATCAGAAACAGAATCAGAAACAGAATCAGAAACAAAAGAAAATTCAGAAGAACCTAATTTAGAAGAAACTGATTCAGAAAATGCTCAAGAGAGTGAAATAGAATCAAGGCAAGCATAAGAAAGAACAATCATAAGAATCCTTAACCCCAATCCGCCATATTGTTTAATGTGGCGGATTTACTTTTAATACAAATAATTATCCCCCAATATATAAAGTTAACGTTGTTTTGTTTACTTCATATACTGGAGGAGCTTACTTTAATGTTAAAAAGAACTAAAATAAAAATCAAATTCTTATTTCAGTTCAATCTAAATAATTTCTTTTCAACAAATTATATTATACATTGTCTTTAATGTAATCAACTACGTCACCAACAGTAACTACTTTTTCAGCATCTTCATCTTGAATTTCTATATCAAATTCTTCTTCTAATGCCATAACTAATTCAACAATATCTAAAGAATCAGCACCTAAATCATCTATAAATGATGCTTCAAGAGTTACAGATGCTTCAGTAACACCTAATTGATTAACTATAATTCCTTTTACTTTCTCGAAAACTTCTTCTGAATTCATTTTGTGTACCTCCTTTATTTTTAGATAAGGATTTCTTATCTTATTTACAATTTATTTATACTCTATTTTTAATACATGTTAAATAAAATGTCAAGTGTTTTTAGTAAATTTATTATAAAACCTCATTTTTTTCTTCAACTTCACGTATTTTCTCTACAGCTTCAGTCATTTTAGCTACTGAATTTCCTTTAACAAATTGCTCTGCCTGTTTTAAAGTATAATAAAATACTAATTCATCACTACTTCCATGAGCTTTTAATACTGGTCTTTTTACTCCTAAAAATGGAGCTCCTCCATAAATTCTATGATCTGCCTTTTTCTTAAATTCATTTATTGCTGGAAGAGATGGAACTGCAGATATTGTTCTTAATACATTTTTTGTTAAACTATCTGTTAAACTCTTTTTTACAAATTTACCAATTCCTTCAACAGATTTTAGTAAAACATTTCCTGTAAATCCGTCACAAACTAAACCATCTACTTCTCCTAAAAAACAATCTCTAGGTTCAATATTTCCAATAAAATTAATATTATATTTTTCAGCATTTTCTTTTAATATTTTATATGATTCTTTCGTTAAGTCATTACCTTTAGTTTCTTCTGTGCCTATATTTAATAATCCTATTCTTGGTTTTTCTATTCCAAATGTATTATGTATATATATTGAAGCCATTTGTGCAAATTGTAACAAATTTATTGGTTTACAATTTGTATTAGCACCAGCATCCATTAAAAGAAGTCCTTTTATTCCCTCTGATGGAAGCATAGCTGCAATTCCAGGTCTATCTATTCCCTTAATTCTTCCTATAAGCAATGTAGCACCTGTTAATAAAGCACCTGAATTACCAGCAGAAATAAAAATATCTCCCTCTTCTTCTTTTAACATTTTAAAACCAACAACCATTGAAGAGTCTTTTTTATGTTTTATTGCAACAGTTGGAATATCTTCCATTTCAATTTGTTCAGTTGTGTGCTTAATTTTAACATTTTTTGCAATCTCTTCTATTGAATCTTTTCCATAGAATTCTTTTAATTTTTTTCTAATTATACTTTCATCACCAATTAAAATAATTTCACTATTTATTTCAGGAGCAGCTTTTATTGCTCCTTTTATAGTTGCATCTGGAGCATTATCTCCTCCCATAGCATCTAACAATATAATCAAAATCTTTACCTCCTGTAAATCTTTCATTTGATTTAATTCTTTTATATTTTATTTACTTTTGAAAAAAAAATCAATACTTTTATATAAATTTATACCAATAGTTCAAATTTATACTTAATTTATTAAACTTTTAAACATTTGAACGCTTGGAACGTTCGGGTACGGTTCCAAAAAGTTCACTCTTTAAAATCTTGAATGCTTGAACGTTTGGGGACGGTTCCAAAAGGTTCATTCTATAAAATTTTAAACTTTTGAAATTTTATAGAAACAATTTCAAAAAATTCACTATACATCATAAAATTCTAATTATTATTGTACACATTATTATAATTCATATTATTAATTATCTGTAAACATTTCATTTTCCTTATTATTTAACAAATTATCTGTAGATATTTCATTTTCCTTATTATTTAATAAATCATCTGCAGATATTTCATTTTCGTTTTCCACCCAATTATCAATTTGCCTTACAATTATTGGTTCTGTTATTTTATCTCCACTGCCAAAAAATATATCTATTACTTTAAGAAAAGCAATTAAAAAAACACATACGCCAACAAGTAAAATAGCTTTACATATAAGTCTAAAACTTTCGTAAGATACATCTGTTAATAATTCCCAATTAAATAATTTTTTCTTTGGCTCAGCTGATTTTTTTATAAATTGTTTTCTTCCTCTATTTCTGAGAGTTAAAAGTTCTCCTGGATTAATTTGAAGAACATAACACAATTTATAAATATCATCTAATGTTGGATAATCTTTATTAGCTTCCCACTTCTTTATTTTTCTCTCATAATTTTCTATATTATTTTTATCTATTGCAAATGCCAAATCGTTTATTGTCATATTTTTAGAAATTCTAGCATCTTTTAAATAATTTCCCAAAGTAATAACTTCATTATTCTTTCCCATAAAATCTCCTAAAAAACATATTACATAAATTTAAATACATTTTTATTTTATTAACTATAAATATTTATCTCTTAATTTCTATTTCTATTATTTAATTTATTATCATATTATTTTTATATACACTTTTATATTTACAGTATACATATATAATAGACAAATATCAATAATAATAAAAAATTCTCTGTTAAAGAGAATCTTTTTATTATTATATTCCATTATTTTTATCATCAATTTTAAAAAGAAAATATTTTTTTCCTAATTCTAATCTACATTTTCCTTTTATAGTATCTGTTTCTGGATCAATATATAATGTTGGCTTTACTTCTTCAATTGTTTCCAAATCTATAATAGCTATTTGACGCTTCATGTCTGATGTATAGTAAAACTCTTTATATACAACTTCATTTTCACTATATAAAATTTGAGTATCTATCAATATATTCTTTTTTATAACTTTTACGCTATTATAATCTAAAAAGCCTATATTAACAACTATTTTATCTTGTTTAAAATCAAAAATAATTAAATGATTTCCATCTGGAGCAAGATTATCTACAAAAAATGTTCTTTTTTTATTAATTCCTCTATATTCAACTGCACACTCTAATTTTTCAATTGTATATTTAGGCAAATTTTTTTCTGAAGAATTTTCTGTTCTATTTATTTGGTATATCAGGATATTCATATCATCTTCTTCAAGTATGCTAAAATACTTTCCTGAAAGTTCTTCTAAATTTTCCATTTTTCCTCCTTTTACTAATAGCCGAATAACTTACCTTATGTAATATAAAATAAGTATATATTTACAATAAAAAAATATCAAGTTTTTTTTGAATTTTATTTAAAAAACTCAACAAAATTTAAAATTTTTTCATTTAGACAAGATATTTTATAATTTTTTCATTTTTTACAACAAAAATTTTTATAATGAATAATAAACTAATTCGTTAATTTATTATTTAATTTATTATTATTATTTTATTTCAAAATTATTTTTATAAACAGATTAAAATACATATAATTTTTGGTAAAATTTACAATAAATAAGAGTTGAAAAAATATATGGCAAAACCCTAGTTTATTTCTAGGGTTTTGCCAATATTTAATA
Organism: Clostridia bacterium; assembly: GCA_022790975.1. Classification (GTDB taxonomy): domain Bacteria; phylum Bacillota; class Clostridia; order TANB77; family CAG-508; genus Scatovivens. Next base: position 8,633 of record JAAVYF010000017.1, read on the forward strand.
ATCTTTTTAAAAGATTTTTATTTTCTAAAATTATTGAATAACTTCAGAAACAACTCCAGATCCAACTGTTCTACCACCTTCACGAATAGCAAATCTTAATCCTTGCTCAATAGCTATAGGAGTGATTAATTCGATAGTCATAGTAACATTATCACCTGGCATAACCATTTCAGTTCCAGCTGGTAATTCAATAACACCTGTAACGTCTGTTGTTCTGAAATAGAATTGTGGTCTATATCCATTGAAGAATGGTGTATGTCTTCCACCTTCTTCTTTAGTTAAAACATAAACTTCTGATTTAAATTTTGTATGTGGATTTATTGATCCTGGTTTTGAAATAACTTGACCTCTTTCAATATCTTTTCTATCCATACCTCTTAATAGAACACCTATGTTATCACCAGCTTCTGCTTGGTCAAGTAATTTTCTAAACATTTCAACACCAGTAACAACTGATTGTTTTCTTTCTTGAGATAATCCAACGATTTCTACGTTGTCTTGTACTTTAACAACACCTCTTTCAACTCTACCAGTAGCAACTGTTCCACGTCCTGTAATTGTAAATACGTCTTCAACAGGCATTAAGAATGGTTGATCAATTGGTCTTTCTGGAGTTGGGATATAGCTATCTACAGCTGCCATTAATTCTTTAATTGGAGCATAAACAGCGTCATCTGGATTAGTAGATGAACTCTCTAATACATTTAATGAAGATCCTTTTATAATTGGAATATCATCTCCTGGGAAATCATAGCTTGATAATAAATCTCTAACTTCCATTTCAACTAATTCTAATAATTCTGGATCGTCAACCATATCGCATTTATTTAAATAAACAACGATAAATTTAACACCAACTTGTCTTGCAAGAAGGATATGCTCTCTTGTTTGAGGCATTGGTCCATCAGCTGCAGAAACAACTAATATAGCACCATCCATTTGAGCAGCACCAGTAATCATGTTTTTAACATAGTCAGCGTGTCCTGGACAGTCAACGTGTGCATAGTGTCTGTTTTCTGTTTCATATTCTACGTGAGCTGTATTGATTGTGATTCCTCTTGCTTTCTCTTCTGGAGCTCCGTCAATTTGATCGTAAGCTGTGTATTGAGCTTTACCTAATAAACCTAAATATTTAGTAATAGCTGCTGTTGTTGTTGTTTTACCATGGTCAACATGTCCGATTGTTCCAATGTTAACGTGTGGTTTTGTTCTTTCAAATTTTGCTTTTGCCATTTGAAAATTCCTCCTTAATTTTTTTATTTTCTTTATTTTAATTTAAAGTTAATGACATTTTTTATAGTCTACGACTATTGTATTTGCATTTTACACTAAAAGTATAAAAAATGCAAGAGTTTTTAATAAATTTTATGCCAGCTTGAAACTAATATTTCATCTTTTGTCTTCGCAAAAGCTGAAACATAAGTTTCTGCGTATTCGTAAGCTCGCTTTATCGTCCACTGGACGCGCTTCGCTTACTCATCCTTTTTAGCTCTTGATGCTACTATTGTTTCAAGAACTGATTTTGGAACTTCTTCATAATGAGAAGGTTCCATAGAATATGTTCCTCTACCTTGTGTTTTTGAACGTAGGTCTGTAGCATATCCAAACATTTCTGATAATGGAATAAATGCTTTAATTTCTTGCATTCCATCAGATGCTTCCATACCTTCCATTTTACCACGTCTAGAGTTAACATCTCCAATAACATCTCCCATATATTCTTCTGGAACTACTATTTCTACTCTCATAATAGGCTCTAATATAACTGATTTTGCTTGTTTACAACCTTCTTTGAAAGCCATAGATCCTGCAATATGGAATGCAGCTTCAGATGAGTCAACATCATGATAAGATCCATCAACTAAACTAGCTTTAAAGTCGATAACTGGGTAACCAGCAAGAATACCACTATCTGCAGCTTCTCTAATACCTTCTTCAACTGGTTTAATATATTCTCTTGGAACAACACCACCTACGATTTTGCTCTCAAATTGAATACCAGAACCTGGCTCTAATGGTTCCATTTCTAACCAAACATGACCATATTGTCCACGACCACCTGATTGACGAATGAATTTACCTTCAACTTTAACTTTATTTCTAATTGTTTCTTTGTAAGCAACTTGTGGTTTACCTACATTACATTCAACCTTGAATTCTCTTTTTAATCTATCAACAATGATATCTAAGTGAAGCTCACCCATACCAGCGATAATAGTTTGACCTGTTTCATGGTTTGTATATGTTTTAAATGTTGGATCTTCTTCTGCTAATTTTGATAATGCAACACCCATTTTTTCTTGAGCTGCTTTATCTTTTGGCTCAATAGCGATATCAATAACTGGCTCTGGAAATTCCATTGATTCTAAGATTACTGGATGATCCATATCACATAATGTATCTCCTGTTGTTACTTCCTTTAATCCAACAGCCGCTGCAATATCACCAGAATATACCTTATCTATATCTTCTCTATGATTTGAATGCATTTGCAAAATTCTACCAATTCTTTCTTTTTTATCTCTAGTAGAATTTAATACTGTAGAACCTGATTCTAATGTTCCTGAATATACTCTAAAGAAACATAATTTTCCAACAAATGGATCTGTTGCAATTTTAAATGCTAAAGCAGAAAATGGTTCTTCATCAGACGTTTTTCTTACAACTTCATTTTCATTATCATCAATACCTTTGATATCATCTATATCTAATGGTGATGGCATATAATCAACTATAGCATCTAATAATTCTTGAACTCCTCTGTTTTTATATGAAGATCCACAAACAACTGGTACTATTTTATTAGCAATTGTTCCAACTCTTAAACCTTTTTTTATTTCCTCTTGAGATAATTCATTAGTATCTAAATATTTCATCATTAATTCATCATCTTGTTCAGCAACTGCTTCTACCATTTTGGCATGATATTCATTTGCTAAATCTTTTAAATCTTCAGGAATTTCAGTTTCTTCAACTTCTTTTCCTAAATCATCTTTATGAATAAATGCCTTCATTTTTATAAGATCTACAATACCTTGGAAATTATCTTCAGCTCCAATTGGTAATTGAATTGGAACAGCATTTGCACGTAATCTATTTTTTAATTGATCAACGCAAAGCATAAAGTTTGCTCCAACGATATCCATTTTATTTACATATACCATTCTTGGTACACTATATTTATCAGC
>JAAVYF010000070.1 GCA_022790975.1 Clostridia bacterium
ATAATTTCTGTAACAAATCTTGGAGTTATTAGTTTTCCTCCATTTGCAATACTTGATACGGCTGTAATTAGTTGAATTGGTGTGACTTCAAATCTCTGTCCGAAAGAAAGGGTTGCAAGTTCTACAGGTCCTACTTTTTCCTCTTTTAGGAATATACTTCCTGCTTCTCCTGGTACATCTATACCAGTTTTTTCTAGAAGACCAAATTTAGATAAATATTCATAATATTTTTTAACACCGATTTTTTGACCTAATCCAATAAATACTGGATTACAAGAGTTCATTAACGCATCTCTTAGAGATTCTGCACCATGTGGTCTATAATATCTCCAGCATTTAATATATGTTCCAGCAATATCAATTCCACCTGTACATCCGAATTCGCCAGCTGTATCAGTATCTTTCACAATTCCTTCTTGAAGTGCAGCTGAAGTTGTGATTAACTTAAATGTCGAACCAGGCTCATAAGTGTCAGCAATTGCTTTATTTCTCCACATTTTTTGCAAAGCTGTATTTTTATCAGTTTGTGATAAAGTATTCCAAGTATCTGAGAGTTCAGGAGAATTTATCGTAAATGGAGTGTTTAAGTTATATTCTGGATATGTTACCATAGCAAGTATGTCTCCATCATTTGGATCCATTATAATAATTGCTCCGACCTTCTTCGCATTTATTATCAATACAAGCTTCTTCTAAGTATTTTGTTGCAATAGCTTGGATATTTGCATCTATACTTAAAACTATACTATCTCCATCAATTGCATCTTGATATCCTTCTTCTCCATATCCAATAATACTCCCAGATGCATCAGTCTTACGTACAATTTTTCCTTTCTGTCCACTTAAAGTTTCATCATATTTTGCTTCTATTCCATCTAGTCCTTGATTATCACTTCCTGTAAAACCAATTATATGTGAAGCAAGTGTGCCATATGGATAATATCTTTTTGTATCTTCATCTATATTTATTCCAGCAGTTATTCCAGAATTTTGCATCCAGTTCCTTAATTCATCAGTTTTTTCTTTATCTACTTTTTTTACAATAGTTTCTATTGAAGTTTTTCTACTAACTTTTTTTAGAACAGTTTCATAATCAAGATCAAAAATATCTGCTAAAGCTCTTGCCACTTTTTCTTTATTATCTTTTGATATGTTTGTTGGATTTACGGTTATTGTTTCAACACTTGCACTCATTGCAAGTATTTCACCATTTCTATCATAGATTGTTCCACGATTAGGATTTATTGTTCTATCTAATGTTTGTTGGACATAAGCCATAGTTTGAAGTTCGTCTCCTTGTATAAATTGTATATAAGAAATACGTGCTATAAGTAGCATAAATATTATGCAGCCGAACAATTAGCATATTCTTTAGACGTTTTTTTCTAGTTATTGCCATACAAATTTTTCACCAAACCTTTCTATATATTGTATATTATGGAAAAGAAAGAAATAATATGAAAAAAAGATAATTTTTACAAAAAAAGATTTACATAACACAAAAAAAGTAGTATAATAATAATATATGCGTAAGAAAAAAATAATTTTGGAGGTATAAATGGAAAAGAATATGAAAAATAACGAAAGTAGAATTTTTAACTATTTACTAAAAATAAGTCTAAGTTTTACTTTTTTATTCTTGATATTTTTAGTAAATAACAATCAAGCCATATTGGCAGTAAGTAATCAGGATGAATTTATATATTTATCTGATATACAATATATAGAAGAACAATCATCAGTTGGATATGGAAGTATTTTATTAGATACAAATATAAATACAGGATTTAATAATGGATTAATTACTTTAATTATTGATGAAAAGCAAACACCATTTTTAAAAGGAGTTCTTGCTCATGCACCATCAACACTTGTTTATGATATTAGTGAATATAATTATGATTATTTTACTTCATACATTGGAGTAGATGCAAGTACAGGAACTAGGGGAAATGGAGTGAAGATTGCAATATATACATCTTCTAATGGAGAAGATTGGGATTTAAAAACAGAAGTTTCTCCACCTGTTCAGAAGGGCGATAGTGAAGCTATATTTGTAAAAATAGATATTAAAGATGTAAAGTACTTGAAATTATATAGTACAGATTTAAAAAATAAAGATAGTGACCATACGGTTTATGCAAATGCTAAACTAATTAAAAATGGTTATGAAGAAGATAATACACCAGTTGATTTTATAAAGCCACTAGAAGAGTATGATGAAATTATAAAAGAAATGAATTTAGAAGCACAAATAAGTGAAGAAAATGAGCTTATTTTATTACAAAGAAAATTTGTAAGTTGCTTTGGATATGATATTTTACAGGCTTATGCAAAATATAGTGATGAAAATTTAGAGACTTTAAGATGGCTTATGACAGAT
>JAAVYF010000018.1 GCA_022790975.1 Clostridia bacterium
AAAATTTCTATTAAATTTAGAATTTTAGTTTATTAATATTTAAATTTTATATTAATATTTAGAATTTTAATTTATTAATACTTAAATTTTATATTAAAATTTAAAATTCTGAAATTTAAAAACTTAATCTATGTATAAATTGTTTAAAATAGTAAAAAATAGTTTTAAAAACTAAAATTAGAAAAGGAAGTTTAGCAATGGTTTTTAAAACTTTAAATATTTCTGGAGTTTTACTAGATAGAAATCAACTCTTATCTCATATGGAAAATTTAGCATTTGAGCATAATATAAAAATTAGTTCTGATAAAAATACGTATCCTATTTATAGTTTAAATGAGAATTATAGTTTTATTCTAGAAACATATAGAATTTTAAATGAACATATAAAGCTTGGAATAAAAATTCATTCTGCTGGTGAATGGATTTTAGACAATTTTTATATAATTGAGGAGATAGTTAAAACTGTACGAAAAGAAATGCCTTTAAAAAAATATTGTAAGATGATAGGTTTGGCTTCAGGAAAATATGAAGGTTTTGCTAGAAGTTATGTTTTAGCTGAAGAAATAGTATCTTATACAGATTGCAAGTTAGATTCTGATATTATATATAGTTGTTTGGAATCTTATCAAAAAAATAAGATGCTTACAATAGATGAAATTGCAAACTTTGGTGTATTTTTAAAGATTGCTATTATATCACATATAAAAGAAATTTGCGAAAGAATTTATTCTTCACAACTTCAAAGATTTAGAGTTGAATCTATTATTGAAAGAGTTATTGAAAATAAGAAACAAAACGAAAGAGTATTTATAAATAATTTTAAGGGATATAATAATTTTGATAATGAGCTTAAATATCCATTTATAGAATATATGTCATATAAATTAAAAAAATATGGTAAATATGCTGGAAATTATCAAAATATTTTAGATGAGCAAGTTTTAAAACTTGGAATCACAGTTCAAGAAGTAATTCAAAAGGAACATTTATATATAGCTAATTTAAAAATAATTGCTGGAAATTGTATAAAGTCTTTAAGAGATATTAGTAGAATTAATTTTAGTGAATTACTTGGAAATATGAATGGAACTGAAGCAATATTAAATAGAGATCCAGCAGGCGTATATCCGTATATGGATCAGGAAACTAAAAGTGAATATAAATCAGTTATAGAAAAATTGTCTAAAAAAACAAAAATTTCAGAGGTTTATATTGCAGAGAAAATTTTAGAATTATGCAGTAAAATTTCTTTTAATGAATTTTTGGAAAATAATAATTTGGAAAATAATGATTTAAAAAATAGTAACTTAAAAAATAATAATTTAAAAAATAATAATTCAAGAAATAATAATTTAAATAATAATAATTTAAAAATTAATAAAGAAAATAATAAAATAAAAAATAATAAAATAAAAAATAATAAAATAAAAAATAATAAAATAAAAAATAATAAAAAAATTCAAAGTGCTGATGCCGTAAGTCAAAAAAATATTGAAAAAATAAATTCTAAAAAAATGCATGTAGGATATTACTTAATTGATGAAGGTTTTTGTGAATTAAAAAATATATTATTAAATAAAAATAATAAAAAATTCAAAACTACTGAAAATAAAGCGAAGCTTTATATAGGAAGTTTTTTTGCAATAAGTTTATATATAGATTTTATAATTACAATATTAATTTATTTAAAATGCAAAATGATATTTTTAACGATATTTTTTAGCATTTTATTATGGGTTCCAATATCTGAAATAGTAATTAGAATTATGAATTATTTTATGGTAAAGTTAAAATATTCGTATATAATTCCTAAAATGAATTTTGAAGAAGGAATTCCAGATGACAAAAAAACTATTGTTGTAATTCCTACAATATTAAAATCTAAGCAAAAAGTATTTGAAATGATGAAAAAATTAGAAGTATATTATTTAGCAAATCCTCATGATAATTTATATTTCGCGCTTTTAGGAGATGTTTCAGAAGAATCTAATAAAATAACATCTTTTGATAAAGAAGTTGTAGAAGCTGGAAAAGCAGAAGTTAAACGATTAAATGATAAATATAAAACAGATGGTTTTAATAGATTCCATTTTTTGTATAGAAATAGAACATGGAATGAGGGAGAAAATAAATTTATTGGTTGGGAAAGAAAAAGAGGCTTACTTGTTACTTTTAATGAATATATAAAAAAGATTATTCCTAATAATTTTAACACAAATACAATAGAAGCTCAAAAAAATTTAATTCCAAATTTTAAATATGTTATTACTCTTGATTCAGATACAAATTTATCTCTAAATTCTGCAGGTAAATTAGTTGGAGCAATGAGCCATGTATTAAATACGCCAATAATTATAAATAATAAAGTTATTTCTGGTTATGGAATTATGCAACCAAGAATAGGATTAGATTTAGATTTAGCCAAAACTAGCAAATTCATAGAAATATATAGTGTTCCTGGTCGGAATAGATTTATATACAAATGCGATTTCGGATGTTTATCAAGATTATTTTAAAGAAGGAATTTTTACAGGAAAAGGTATTTATGATATAGATGTTTATAATGAGATTTTAAAAAATGAGATTCCAGAAAATATAGTACTAAGTCATGATTTATTAGAAGGAAATTTTTTGCGTTGTGCTTTAGTTTCAGATGTTATGCTTTTAGATGGATATCCTGCTAAATATATTTCTTATATAAAAAGAAATCATAGATGGGTTAGAGGAGATTGGCAAATAATAAGGTGGCTTAAATCTAAACGATTAAATCAAATATCAAAATTTAAAATTTTTGATAATTTACGTAGAAGTGTATTAAAAATTTTCAGTTTAGTTTTACTTGTTTTGTCTGCTTTTCTATTTTCTAAAAATAGAAATGTTTCTTTATGTTTTTTAATATTTTCTTTAGTTTCTATTACTGTAATGTATATTTTGGAAATATTAAATTATGTGATTTTTAAGGAAAGTAATATTTATGGAGCAGTGTATTCACGTAAAAAATTCTCTAAAGATATGGGTGGAACACGTTTAAATTTTTTAAAAATTTTATTTGAGATAATTTTTCTTCCTTATGAGGCATGGGAAAATATAGATTCTATAATTAGAAGTTTTTACCGAATGACAACAAAAAAGAAGCTTTTAGAATGGGTCACAGCTGAAGATCGGAGATAAAAAAACTAAAAATACAGTAATTTCAGTATATAAGCAGATGTGGATAAATTTACTTATTGGTATTATATTTTTAATTTTTATACCAAATATAGTATTTAAAATTATTCGGAGTACTTTTTATAATTGCGCCTTCCGTAGCACAAAAAATATCTATAGAAAATAAATCAAAAAATTTATTAAAAAATAATGATAAGGAAATGCTAAACGAAGTTGCATATAAAACATGGAAATTTTTTGAAGATAATATTACTTTAGAAAATAATTATCTAGTATGTGATAATTTTCAAGCAGATAGAAAAGAAAAAACAGTAAATAGAACTTCATCTACAAATATTGGGTTAGAAATGATATCTATTATATCTGCATATGACATGAAATTTATAGATTTTAAAAAGGCTAAAGATTATTTAAAAAATATATTTAATACAATAAAAATGCTTTCAAAATGGAATGGGCATTTATACAATTGGTATACAATAAATACTTTAGAACCATTAAAACCACGATATATTTCAACAGTTGATAGTGGAAATTTTGTGCGGATACATGTATATAGTTAAAGAGTTTTTAAATGAGCATAAAGAAGATGAAGATTGCAAAATGCTTTATGATGATGCAAGTAGAATTATAAATGAAACAGATTTTTCAAAGTTATATAGTGAAAAAACAAAATTATTTTCAATAGGTTTTAATTTAGAAGAAAATGAATTAACAGATTCATATTATGATTTTTTAGCATCTGAAGCAAGACAGGCAAGTTTAGTTGCAATTGCAAAAAGAGATGTTCCAGCTAAACATTGGAATGCATTAAGCAGAACAATTACAATTTTTAAAGGATATAAAGGGTTAATTTCTTGGACTGGTACAGCATTTGAATATTTAATGCCTAATATAAATTTAAAAACCTATGAAGGAAGTTTAATTGATGAGTCTAGTAAATTTGCTATTATGAGTCAGAAAGAATATTGTAGAAGACTGCGGAGTTCCTTGGGGTATTTCTGAATCTGCATTTAATTTAAGAGATTTAAATTATAATTATCAATATAAAGCTTTTGGAATTCCATGGCTTGGATTAAAAAGAGGGTTGGAATATGATTTAGTAATTTCTCCATATAGTACTTTTTTAGCTCTTCAAGATGGAGATATGTCTGCTTTTCAAAATATAGAAGAATTAAAAAAATTAGGAAGTTTTGGAGATTATGGTTTTTTTGAATCTATAGATTATACTTCAAGTAGATTAAAACAAGGAGAGAAATATGCTATAGTAAAAACTTATATGGCACATCATCAAGGTTTAATTTTTAATTCTATAAATAATGTTTTAAACAATAAAATTTTACAAACAAGATTTAATAATAATCCAGAAATTGAATCAGTTCAAATTTTGTTGGAGGAAAGAATGCCTAAAGATATGATTATTACTAAAGAGAAAAAAGAACGCCCAGAAAGAATAAAATCTACTATAGATTCAGGGTATATAGAAAAAGCAATATTATTTTCTGATAGAAATAGAAAAAATTATAATGTTATTTCAAATGAAAATTATAAAATAGTTATTGATGATTTTGGAGAAGGATATAGTAATTATAAAGGAATATTAATTAATCAATATAAACCAGCTCATGAATTTAATCAAGGTATATTTTTTAGATTAAAAAATTTAAAAACAAATAAATTATTTAATTTTTCAAGTTCTAAAATTAGTTTTTCTCAAGATAGAGCCAAATTTGTTATGCAAGAAGGTGCTATTAAAGTCACTAGAATAGTTACTTTAAATCCTAATAAGCCAGTAGAAATTAGAAGAATAGAAATTGAAAATTTTGGTAGTAATGAAGAAATTTTAGAAGTTATTGCTGATTTTATTCCTGTTTTGAGTGAATCAGCAGGAGAATATGCTCATCCTGCATTTAATAATATGTTTTTAAAATTTGATAAAGAAAATGATAATATTATAGTCGAAAGACATAGTAGAGAGCTTGATAAATTTATGTATTTGGCGACTTGTTTATACACAGAAAGTGGCCAAATTGTGGATAATGGTTTTGAAATTAATAAAGAGAAGTATTTTGGAAGAGGAATTTCAAATGAACCAATAAGTCAAAAAGAGTCTAGAAATTTTTCTAATGATTTAAGTTATTCAATTAATAAGGTTTTAGCGTTAAAACAAGTTGTAAGACTTCCTGCTGGCGAAAAGATAAATATAAATTTATTAATTAGTGTTTCAGAAAATAAAGATGAAGCACTTGAAAATTTAAATGATAGTAAAAAAGAAGATGATATTTTAAAAACTTTTGAAATTTCAAAAGTTAGAATTGAAGAAGAGATGAAATATTTGCAAATATCTTCAGAGAGTTCTAGAAAATATCAAGAGTTTTTAAGTTATATATTAGACCCAAATATAATTAAAGATTTAAAACTTGATATTAATAAAGAATATGAAATTAATAGCCTTTGGAAATTTGGAATTTCGGGTGATATTCCAATTCTTACTATTAAAGTAAAAAATCTTGAAGCTATTGAAAATGTTCAAGAAATAATAGAGGCATATATGTATTATAGAGCTAAATCGGTTTATATGGATTTAGTAATTTTAAATGAAGAATCAAATTGCTATGAAAGATTTGTACGAGATAGCATTGATGGAATTATTTTAGATAAGCAATTAAATTATTTAAAAAATATTAAGAGTGGAATTTTTATTTTAAATAGTAATGAACTTGAAAAAGATGATTTAGAAACAATTGAAATTAAATCTAAGCTTATAATTAAAGCAGATATTGGTGGAATAGATTCATTTATTAAAGAACAAAAGAAATTAAAATATAAAAAGGTATCTAATAAAAATGCTATTTTTGAAGAAGAAATAGTTCCAAAAAGAGAAGAAGATTTATTATTTTTTAATGAATATGGTGGATTTTCTTTAGATGGAAAAGAGTATAAATTTGCTGTAAATAAAGAAAATAAACTTCCAAGTATATGGTCTAACATTATATCAAATAAAATGTTTGGATTAATTACTACTGAAAATATGCATGATATAATTTGGAATAAAAATAGCAGATTAAATAGAATTACTGCTTGGAATAATGATACTGTTTTGAATATTCCGTCGCAAATTATATATGTTAGAAATCAAAAAAATAATAAAGTTTGGACATTAAATTCTAATGTTTTACCAAATCCAAATTACTATTATGTAACTTATGGATTTGGATATTCTAAATATAAGAACGTTTCTGATGGAATTTTACAAGAAACAGACATTTTTGTGCCAAATGATAGTAGTATTTCAATTACCAAAATTAGATTTAAAAATACTACTTTAGATGAAAAGAAATTAAAAATTATTGTTTATTTGAAAACAGTTTTAGGAGAAGATGAAAATGTAACTTCTGGAAATGTTTATATGGAAAAAAATAAAAATATTATTTTAATGAAAAATATGCTAGTTGATGCCGAATTTAGAAAGATTGCTTATATTACTTCAAATATGGAAATTAAAAGTTATACAAAATCTAAAAAAGAAGTTTTTGGAAATGGTGGAATTTTAATGCCAGATGGTTTATTTTTAGATGAATTTTCATCTAAATCTGGAATTGGAAATTGTGTCGCAGTAGAGTTTGAAATTGATTTAAAAGAATATGAAGAAAATTATTTGTGTTTAATGATTGGACAAGAAAATGATATTTTTGAAATTGAAAAACAAAAAAATAATTTTGAGAAAATTGAAAATGTAGATAAAGCTTTAAATGATGTAAATAAGAGATGGTTAAATTTAACTAGTACTTTAAATATTAAAACACCTGATGATAAGTTAAATATTTTATTAAATGGCTGGCTTATTTATCAAACAATAGCTTGTAGAATATGGGCAAAAACAGCATTTTACCAATCTGGAGGAGCAATTGGTTTTAGGGATCAGCTTCAAGACTGCCTTGGAATGAAATTTGTAGATAGTGATATGTTAAAAGAACAAATTATAAAAGAAGCTATGCATCAATTTATTCAAGGAGATGTTCTTCATTGGTGGCATGAAGAAACTAAAAAAGGAATTAGAACTAAATTTTCTGATGATTTATTATGGCTACCATATAGTGTATATGAATATGTAAATGTTACTTCTGATTATAATTTCTTAGATGAAGAAATTGAATATTTACAAGGAGATGAATTAAAAGAAGGTGAAGATGAAGTTTATAATCAATTTTATAAATCTGAGGTAAAAGAAAGTTTATATATGCATTGTATAAGAGCAATAGATAGAGCTTGCAAATTTGGAGATAATGGTTTTCCTTTAATTGGTTCTGGAGATTGGAATGATGGATTTAGCAATATTGGTACTAAAGGAAAAGGAGAAAGTGTTTGGTTAGGATTCTTTTTATATGATATATTAAATAAATTTGTAAAAATTGGAGTTAAAAGAAATGATACAGAGCATGTTCAAACATATACTCAAATAAAAGAAGAACTAAAAAGAACTTTAAATACTAAAGGCTGGGATGGAAGATGGTTTAAACGTGCAATTACAGATGATGGAGTGGAACTTGGAAGCATAAATAGTGAAGAATGTAAAATAGATGGAATTTCTCAAAGTTGGGCTGTTATATCTGATGCAGCAGATAATGATAAAAAATATATTTCAATGCAAGAACTAGAAAATAATTTAGTGGATAGAGAAAATAATATTATAAAATTATTTTGGCCAGCATTTGAGAAAGCAGAGGTAAACCCAGGGTATATAAAAGCTTATCCAAATGGAATTCGTGAAAATGGTGGGCAATATACTCATGGAGCAATTTGGTCTATTATTGCTTTGTGTAAATTAGGTTTTGGAGATAAAGCATTAGAGTTTGCAAACATTATTAATCCAATAAATCATTCTTTAAATAAAGAGTTAGCTAAAAAATATAGAATAGAACCATATGTAGTTTCTGCTGATGTTTACGATAATGAAAGTCTTAAAGGAACTGGTGGATGGAGTTGGTATACAGGTTCTAGTAGTTGGTATTATGATGCAATTGTTGAGCATATTTTAGGATTTAAGATTGAGAATAGATATTTAAGTTTAAATCCATGTATATCTAGTAATTGGAAAGAGTATGAAATACACTATAAATATAAAACTAGTATGTATAATATTAAAGTTAAGAATTTAGAAGGAAAGAATACAGGAGTTAGTAAATTTTTTGTTAATGAAAATGAAGTAGAAGAAAAAAGAGTTTTACTTCAAGATGATGGTCATATTTATAATATAGAGGTTATTATGTAATTTTTGTTGTTAGTATTTGACCATAATAAATATTAAAAAAGCTAACTATTAAAAAGATTAGCTTTTTTATATTAATTTTTTTGTTAAGTAAAAAGTTAAATGCAATTCTGTAATGTAAATATAAGTTTTTGAAATTTTTTTGTATAATATTTGAAAAAAACTTGTAATAAAAAATTTTATATGATATAAATTAGATATAAAATTTGAAATAGGAAGGTGGATTTTTCAGTGGAGAACGTAAACGTAATAGATAGAGATAAAAAAACAATTTTAGTAGTTGATGATGAAAAAAATATTAGAGATTTATTAGTTTTCAATTTACAAAACGAGGGTTATAATACAATAGAAGCAGGAGATGGTTTACAAGCTGTCGATATAGCTCTTAAAGAAAGTCCAGATTTAATATTACTAGATGTAATGTTACCTAAATTAGATGGGAAATCTGTATGTAAAAAACTTAGATATTCTTTAAATATGTCAAGTATTCCAATTTTAATGATTTCTGCAAAAGACACAGAAACAGATAAAATTGTCGGTTTAGAAATAGGTGCAGATGACTATATAACAAAACCATTTCAAATAAGAGAAGTAATAGCTAGAGTTAAAGCTAATTTAAGAAAATCAGAATTAAATACAGGTCTTGAACTTCAAACAAAAGAAGACAAGAGTGACATAATAAAAGTTGGAGATTTAACTCTTGATTTAAAACGTGTTGAAGCAAAAGTAAAAGATGAAGTAATAAACTTAACTAAAAAAGAATTTGACGTTTTAAAATATTTAGCTTCTCAACCAGGACAAGTTGTTACAAGAGAAATGCTACTTCGTGATGTTTGGGAATATGAAGAATATGTTGGAGCAATAAGAACTATAGATGTAACAATGAATAGAATTAGAGATAAAATAGAAAAAGATAAATCAAATCCAAAAATCCTTATTACTAAAAGAGGTTCTGGATATTATGTTACAGATAAGGGCTAAGCTAGATGTTAGAAGTTAGAAGTTAGAAATTAGATATTAGAGATTATAATATTTATAATTTATATATTAGATACTATATGTTAGAAAATTAAATGTTAAAAAAGCAAGAAGCTTTTGTCATTCGACTAAGTTTCTTGCTTTTTTTATTAAATTAAAAACTTTTTCTGATTTTTTCTAACATCTAACTTCTAATCTCTAGTTACTATAGATAATCCTTTAGAATTTGAGCACTATTTTCTTGCATTGAAACAAAATCGTCTAAAAGTTTATGAATTTGTGGGCTAGCATTAGGATTATTATTTAAAAGTCTACGACCTTCAATAATTCCCATATTAGTTCCTTTTAATAAAAGTTCAGAAAGTTTTGATGGAGTATTATCTGTCATTGTTTTCATTTGAATTCCCCACCAAGCCATAGTTTTTTCCATTTCATTTGGAGTATGAGGTTTTTTTGAAGAGTAGTTATCATACATTTCATTAACTCTTTGAGATATATGTTTATATTTACTATATTCAGTATCTAAAACTTGCATGAATCTATCATCTTCTACTTTAGGTTTAATATCAGTAATTGCATCCATTCCCATAGTTGCGCCTTTATTAATTTCATCTAAAATATTCATTTCATTTTCGTTATTATTCATAATTTCTCCTTTCGTAAATAATAATTTTTTACATATAAATTTTAGAATTTATGATTATAAAACCATTTATTTATAGTATTGCAATAATTTTAAATAATATTAAAGGTTATTTAATTTTAAATAAATTTTATTTATTAATTGACGATGGTCTAATGAAAATGTATAATGAAAATATAATATAGATGTATTACGTTTTTATAATAAATAGTTTAAAATAATTTATTAAAAATAGAGGAGAAGGAGGAGTTTATTATGAAAAATAGAATGATGGGTGTTTTAATAATTTTAATAGTTATTATAATATCAATGTTTGTTGGTTTCAAAATTGGAAGTAAAAAAAATGAAGAAAGTAAAGATTTGAAAAAAGGAGATACTTGTTATAGTTATGTATTAGTTAAAACTACACATAATGCTAATTTAAAAGAAGTGATAATAATTTATACATTTGATAAAAAAGATGTTTGCGTAGATTGTAGAATGATGTATGATTATGAAACAGAAGAATTGGCAAGAAAGGAATATGATAAATGGATTGATAATACTTCTGGAATTGTAAAAAATATAAAAATAGATTCAGCAAAAGTTATATATAATGCTACCAATTTTAATGGTAAAATGAAAGATGAAATTTTAAATTCATTTGCGTCTAACATTGAATATTATGTAGAGGTGTTTTAATAAATATTTTTTAATATTATAAATTATTGAATAAAATAAAAGGTGGGAGCCAAATGGCTCCCTTTTATAGAGTGGATTTTAGTCTAAAGTTACTTAATTGTTAATTTACTTTTTGATACAGTATAACAGCGGCTTCATAATCGTTTAAAAAGTGTTCTCCAGTTTTATGGGTTATAGTATAGGTTACTGATCGACCAGCATTAAGCCTGATAATATTAAAATAATACATCTGACTGCTACAAGGAACAGTATTACCATTTAATAGACTTGGAGAAATTGTGAAAATATCTCCAGTCGCTGATGGATCGGTTCTGTTAACAATCTTAAAACCTACAGCATCTGCATAGTATCCGGACGGAACTGTTAATGTAACACTTGCGCTATTCATAAATCTTCCAGACCGATCAGATGCTACTGAAATTCCAGGGACAGAGGCTCGTCCGATTTCAACAAAGCCCTCAGGTGCATCCTCAACTGCTGTTTCAGAGTCTACTGATACAACAGCTAAGCTTTCATCTGCTGTTTGGTTTCCAGCATAAGCGGTTGCGCTGAAACAATAGGATACCATTGAAACAGCGAGCAGAAGGGTGAAAAGTTTTTTAATGTTCATACTATCTCTCCTTTTATAAATACTGAAAAATACACTCTACCCATTAAAAACCCTAAATAGGGAATATGGCTAATTGACAGAAGTATAATAACATATAACTTAATGGGAGTCAAGGATATTGGCAAAAAAATCGACAAATGTTGAATGAAAAGATATAATATAAAAATAATATTGTGATGTTTAATTAGATAAAAACGGGAGTTAAATAAAGTAAAACTATTTACTTATTTAACTCTCATTTTAAATTTGATTATTTAATAAAAAATTACATATGTAAAGTTTTAGATTTTTCTTCTGTTTTATCTTCAACTTTTACAAATAAATCATTAGGTTCACATTCTAAAAGTTCACAAAGTTTCTCAATAATTTCATATCTAATAGATTGAGTTCTATTTTTGATAAGATTATCATAATTGGTGTATGTCATTTCTAATTGATTCCATAACCAATATTTAGTTTTTCCGTTTTTTCTTTAAAATTTCAATTACATTTAATTGTATCATAAAAATCAAACTCCTTTATTATATTCTACAATTGTATTATAATAAATATATATTTGCAAAATAAGTCACTTAATAAATATATATCGCATAGAAAAGAGCCTTTATAATAATCTTTAGAAAATTAAATATTAAATTTAATTGTATAGATAAATATATATTTGTAAAAATAATAAAGTAAACTTTTTGTAGTCATTTTTGAAAATTCAAAAATTTTGAGTATTGTTTCTCAAAATTGAATAATAATGAAAGAAAGTTAGTTGAACTTTTTGTAATTAGACAGCGGAAAGATTTTACCACATTCTAAACTGTTCCTAAAAGTTCAAAAGTTCGTAAATTTTTTCTAAAATTCCCTTGAATAAAAAAAGATATAAGTATATAATATAAAAAGCTTATAATAGGAGAAGAAAATGTTAAAGAGCATACAATTTAAAATTGCTATGATTTTTGCGATTCTTGGGATTATAGTAATTTCAACTTTAGGATTATTTTGTTTATATAAAATAGAAATGACAGAAGTTTTAATGGAAAGTTCAAGTTCAGATATTTCTATTGTAGATGAACATATAAATCAAGTTGAAATAGCTATATATGCTTCACTTGGAATATTTACATTAGCTACTATACTTGGCAGTTTTTTTGTCGCTAAAGTAGTTTTAGCTCCAATTTCTAAATTAGTAAAAAGTGCAGAAATGGTTTCACATACAAAAAAATATTTAGGAGATGGAAAAAGTAAAACTGAATTTGACGATTTAGCTGATGCTTTTGGAGTTATGAATAATGAACTTACAGAAAATCTTAATGAAGTTACAAGACAGAAAAAGCAAATTGAAACCATTCTTTTGCATATGACAGACGGAATCGTAGCATTTAATATAGATGGAAAAATAATTCATATAAATCATGCAGCAAAAGTTTTTTTAAATATTGATGAAAATAATTCTTTTGAAGAAGTTTTTAATAAATATGATGTAGATATCAATATGGAAAAAATTATTTATCTTGAAAATTGGACATCTTCTGAAAGAAAAATTACAATTCAAGATAGAGCAATAAATTTATTTTTTGCTCCATTTAAAAATGAAAATGATAGACCAGCAGGAGTAATTGTTGTTGTACAAGATATCACAGAACATGTTAAACTAGATAGTATGAGGAAAGAATTTGTGGCTGATGTATCGCACGAATTAAAAACTCCAATTACTTCTATTATGGGATATTCAGATACATTACTTCAAAGTAATGTTCCAGAAGAAATGCAAAAAGAGTTTTTAAGTAGGATTTCAGCTGAAGCAAATAGAATGGCAGAACTTGTAAATGATTTATTAACATTATCTAGATATGATAATGTTAAAACAGGAACAACAAAAACAGAATTTGATTTAGGTGAACTTACAAAAAATACTTTTGATAGATTAAAACTTGAAATGGACAAAAAAAATCAAGATGCTGAATGCCTTATTACTGCTGATGTTCCTACCGTATATGCTGATAAAAACGGTATAGAAAGAGTAATTTTAAACATAATATCAAATGCAACAAAATATACAGAAGAACGGTGGAACTATAAAGGTATATGTTGGGTTTGTTTATAATGATGCATATATAAAAGTAATAGATACAGGAATTGGTATTCCAAAAGAAGATATTGAAAGAGTATTTGAAAGATTTTATAGAGTGGATAAATCAAGAACTAGAGAAATGGGTGGAACAGGACTTCGGACTTTCGATTGCTAAAGAAATATTAGGGCAAAATGGAGGAAAAATAGACATAAAAAGTGAATTAGGCAAAGGTACAGAAGTAGTAATTAGAATACCAACTAAAAAAGCTTTAGAAAAAAGTTTAAAAAATACAACAGAAAAAACTAAAAGAGAGGATGAAGAAATATGAAAAAGACAGGAAAAATATTAAGTTCATTGATTGCATTAACATTAGTATTTAATAATACAGTATATGCAACAAATGAAGTTGCTTCTAAAAGTGAAGGAATCCAGTCAAAATATATTTTTATGGGAGTTGCTTTATTAGTAATAGTATTGTTATTATTTTTAGGATATAGAATGGATACAAAAGAAAATGATGTAAGCACTTCAAGAGTTCCAAAAAAATCAAAGAAAAAAGAACCTAAAAAGAAAGTTAGAGAAGAAGTTGTTTATAATGATGATGTTAATGTTACTTATGAAAGTGACAATGTATCTGCAAATGATTTAAATGAAGATGTTGAATATATGGAAGATGACGACAGATTATTTACATCAGATGGTAGTTTTGATTCAGATGTAAATAATAATCCATATGATTTTTCATTAAATAATTATGAAGAAGATGAGAATGAAGCTACAGGAGAAGTATTTGATACTAGTATAATTGATGAAATAGATAATGAAGATAATATTTCAACAGATTCAAACATAAATTCATTAAATATGGATTCAGTAAATCCAAATTTAAATGGTATAAATCTAATGGATACAAATATGAATAGCATAAATTCAATGGATACTAATATTGATAGTTTAAATCCAATAGATACAAATTTAAATAATGTCAATTCTATAAATTCGGATTTTATAGATGAAAATAATTCTAAATCATTTGATGAAACTATGATATTTAATACTGAGAATAATAATTTTTCAATTAATAAATTAGAAAAAGAAATAGATGATTTAGATAATTTAGATTCAGATATAAAAGAAACTAATATAAATGAAGAAACAGATTCTTTTATAGAAGAATTAAAAAAATTTAAAGAACCAGAAAGTACTTTTGAAGGTTTTTCTGTTGCGACAAATGAAAATGGAGAAGGAAATTCAAAAACAAAATATACTAAAAAAGAAGATTTAGAAGAACAACCAATTATAGAAGAGATGCCAGAAGAACTTCCAGTAGATTATAATTTTCTATTTCAAATGGAAGAGAATTTAGAAAAAGAAAAAAAGGTTTCTAAAAAAAGTACAACAAAAAAATCAGCGACAACAAAAAAATCAACAACTAAAAAGAAAAAAGAATAGTTTTATTTAGAAAGAAGGATGTATACTTTGGACGAAGAACAAAAAAGTGAAGAGATAAATACTCCAAACAAAAAAGGTCATATGAGTGAAAAAACTAGAAATATAGTGGAGTGGGTTATTTGTATAGTAATAGCAATAGTTTTAACATTATTATTTAGATATTTTATAGCCACTCCAACAGTTGTAAAACAAGTTTCTATGTATCCAACACTTGTACAAGATCAAAGACTTATTGTTAAGAGAACTTTTAGAATAACTGGAAATATGCCTAAAAGAGGTGATATTATTACTTTTGAAGCACCTACACATACATATTCATCAGGAACAGCAGATCAATCTAATCCAGTTGCAATATATATGGAAGATGATAGAAATTTAATAGAGAATTTTGTATATAATGTGTTAGAAATTACTAAAAAAAGTTATATAAAAAGAGTAATTGGTTTACCTGGAGAGCATATTGAAATAAAAGATGGAAATGTTTATATAAATGGAAAACTTCAAGAAGAAGAGTATTTATCAGATGATATAATTACTGAATCTGAAATTTTTACAGATTTTATTGTTCCAGATGATTATTTATTCTGTATGGGAGATAACAGAGGGAAAAGTACTGATTGTAGAAGTTTTGGATGTATTCCTTATGATAAAATTGAAGGAATAGTGGTTTGTAGATTTTGGCCATTAAATAAAATTGGAACTGTAAAATAAATTTGTACTTATTAAGGGGAAAATAAATTGAAATTTGATAATGTAATTGGAAACTCAGAAGTTAAAAATTACTTAAGAAAAAATATAGAAACAAGCAATATTTTGCATAGTTACTTATTTATTGGTACAGAAGGAATTGGAAAATTTTTAATTGCTAAGGAATTTTCTAAATATATACTGTGTTTAGAAAATTCAAAAGAAAATTGTAAATGTAAATCTTGCTTATGCTATGATGGAAATAATCATCCCGATTTTAAAATTATAAATGAAACTGGCGAAACTATTAAAATTGAACAGATAAGAGAACTTGTTGAAAAGGTAATAGAAAAGCCAATTGTTTCAAATAAAAAAGTGTATATTATAAATGATTGCGATAAAATGACAAAAGAAGCACAAAATTGTTTACTAAAGACATTAGAAGAACCACCAGAATTTGTTACTATGATTTTAATAACTTCTAATGAAAATATGATTCTAAATACTATAAAATCAAGATGTATGAAAGTAAAATTCAAGAATATCGAAAATAAAATTTTGTATGATTATGCAATAAATGAAATAGGATATGAAGATATTTCTGAAAATTTATTAAAAACATTTGGTGGAAGTATTAGAAAAGCTATAAATCTTAAGGAAAACAAGGAAAAGTATAAAGATATAGATACACTAATGAATAAAATGAAAACGGATGACATTATTTCTATTTTTTTAACTTCTAAATTTATGTATGATAAAGAAAAAATATTTGAAATATTGGACTATTTAACAGTGTGTTTATATTCAAAAGCAAAAGAAGATAAAAGATATTTGAACTGTTTAAAATATGTTAGTGAAAGCACTTTAAGATTAAAATCAAATGGAAATTTTGATATGAATGTTGATTCATTATTGTTTAATATTTGGGAGGAGCTAAATGAAAAAGGTAACAGGAGTTAGATTTAAAAAATCTGGTAAAATATATTTTTTTGACCATTGTGAATTAGATTTACAAAAAGGAATGAATGTTATTGTAGATACTGCTATGGGAGAGGAATATGGAGAAGTTGCTATAGTAGATAAAGAAGTTAAAGAAGAAGAAATAACAGAACCCTTGAAAAAAGTTGTTAGAATTGTAACAGATAAAGATAAAAAAATGTATGATGAAAATAAAGCTAAGGAACCAGAAGCTAAAAAAATATTTGAGGAAAAAGTAAAAAAACATGATTTGAAAATGAAGCTTGTGGGAGTAGAATATAAATTTGATGGAAGTAAAGTTATTTTTTATTTTACTGCTGATGGAAGAATTGACTTTAGAGAATTAGTAAAAGATTTAGCTTCTGTGTTTAGAACAAGAATAGAACTTCGTCAAATTGGCGTTAGAGATGAAGTAAGACGTATAGGAGGATGCGGAGTTTGTGGTAGGTCTTTGTGTTGTACTACTTTTTTAGGAAATTTTGAAACTGTTTCCATAAAAATGGCAAAAGAGCAAAATATCTCACTTAATCCATCTAAAATTTCAGGAAATTGTGGAAGACTTATGTGTTGTTTGAAATATGAAGAATGTGTTTATACTGAAAAATTAAAAAGACTTCCAAGAGTTGGAGCTATTGTAAAAACAGAAGATGGAACAGGAGAAGTTGTTTCTGTTGAAACATTAAAAGAACGAATTAGAGTAAAATTTAAAGATGGTGAAGACGTATTTTTTAAAAAGTATGAAGCAAAAGATGTTATTGTTATTAAAGATGTACAAGTTGATGACTCTATTAGAGTAGAAGATGTTGATAGTGAATCTGATTTAAAAGAATTACAAGAACTTGAAAAATTAGAAAAAAGAGAAGCAAAAAATGAAGATGATATATAAATAATTATAATATAATTTAAAAATTTATAATTAAATAAATTATATTATGAAAAGTAAAAATAATTTTGATTTTATAATTGAATTGAATATATTGCGAAAAATAAAAATAATTTAAAACTTTATAACTGAATAGAACTATTATTATATAAAATAAAAAGAATGGAGTTAAAAATGAAAGAATTAAAAGATTATATAAGAACTATTCCTAATTTTCCTAAAGAAGGAATTATGTTTAGAGATGTAACAACAGTTTTTCAAGATGCTGAAGGATTACAATTAGCTATAAATAGTATACAAGAAAGCTTAAGTAATTTAGATTTTGATGTAATAGTAGCTCCTGAATCAAGAGGTTTTTTATTTGGAATTCCAATTGCTTATAATATGAAAAAATCTTTTGTACCAGTTAGAAAAAAAGGAAAATTACCATATGAAACTATTGAAGAATCATATGATTTAGAATATGGTACAGAAACTTTAGAAATCCATAAAGATTCTATTTCAAAAGGAACAAAAGTTGTAATAATTGATGATTTAATTGCTACAGGAGGAACAATAGAAGCAATTATAAAACTAGTAGAAAGATTAGGTGGAGAAGTTATAAAAATAAGTTGCTTAATAGAATTGCCAACATTAAAAGGAAGAGAAAAAATAAAAGATTATGAAATAAGTTCATCAGTAATTTTTGATGGAGAATAAAAGTATTTATTAATTTAAATGTAAAATAGAGAGAGTGAGAAAATAATATATGAGTATTGGAATAATTGCAGCAGAAGACGAAGAAATGTTAGCTATAAAATGTAAAATGAATAATATAGAAGAAAGAAAGATTTATAATTTAAATTTTATAAAAGGTAAAATTTTTTCTAAAGAATGTATATTAGTTAGATGTGGTGTTGGAAAAGTAAATGCTGCAAGAACAACTCAAATATTAATTGATAATCATGATATAGAATGCATTATAAATGTTGGCTCTGCAGGAGGAATAAATCCAGAATTAAATATTGAAGATATAGTAATAGCCAAAGATTTAGTTCAATATGATTTTGATATTACTGAAGTTGGAGATTATGAAAAAGGTGAAATTTGCGAAATAGGTAAATATATAAAATCAGATATTAAATTAATCAATATTTGTAATAAAGTGATAGAAGAATTAAAAAATAATGATTTTAATATAAAAGTAGGAACAATAGCTTCTGCTGATAGATTTTGTGCTAATCCAAAAAATGCTTTTAAAATAAGAGAAGAATTTAATGCAGAATGTGTAGAAATGGAAGGAGCCGCTGTAGCTCAAGTCTGTTTGTTAGATAATATTCCATTTTTAGTTATTAGAGGAATTTCTGATGTACCTAATGGAAATAATAAAATTGATTTTCATTCATATCTAAAAATTGCTTCAAAAAGAGCTGCTAAAATATTAGAAAAATTAGTTCAAAAACTTTAAATAAATATTTTATAATATTTATAATTCTTAATATTTGCTAATTTATATAAATTAGCAAATATTAAAAATTATAAAACTTGAAAACTAAAATACAAAATCTAAATACAAAAATGCTAAATACTAAAATACTAGAACACTAAAATACTAAATAATATCTTGACTTTTTTTATTAAAAATAATATAATCTTATACATAAATAATATTGAGAGGAGTGAATAAAATGTATAAAATAAATCCAGAAAAATGTATTAGTTGTGGCGCTTGCGCAGGAGCTTGTCCTATGAGTTGTATAGAGCAAGGTGAAAAGTGCTATGTAATAGATAAAGAACGTTGCATAGAGTGTGGAACTTGTGAAGGTGTATGTCCAGTAGGAGCTCCAACAGTAGAATAATTAAAAATAAATACTATAGGATGTATAGAAATATACATTCTTTTTTTAAAAATGGAAAATTACAAAAGCAGGGTAGGTGAGCTATCATAGGAAAAAACAAAAAGAAGAAAAAGCAAACAAAAGAAAAGATAAAAAAAGAAAGAATGGAATCAGGAATTAGAATGATAATGGTTGGTTCTATTATAACACTAGGCTTTATATCAGTTATTGCAAAACTTTCTTATGTAATATTTGTAAAAGGTATTGATTATAAGCAAGCTGCATATGCACAGCAAACAAAAAGTCAAATTATAGGTTCTAATAGAGGAACTATATATGATGTAAACCGGAGAGGTTTTGGCAATAAGTGTTTCAGTAGATACTGTTTCATTTAATCCTGGTAAAGTTAAATATTCAAATGGAAAAAAAGTTGAAAATGAACTTCTTGCAACAGAGTTTTCAGAATTATTTGGACTTGATTATCAAGAAACTTTAAATAAGATTCAAAGTGATTCTTCTGTTGTAGTTATAGCAAGAAAAGTAGAAACAGATATAGTAAAGAAATTAAAAGACTGGATGGATGAAAATAAAATAACTTCTGGAATAAATATAGATGAAGATTTTAAGAGATATTATCCAAATGGAAGTTTAGCTTCAACATTAATTGGATTTTGTGGTACAGATAATACTGGCTTAACTGGAATAGAAGAAAGATGGAACGATAAATTAGTTGGAACAACAGGTAGATTAACTGTAACATCAGATGTAAATGGAGATGCTATTTCAGATGAAAATGAAGAATACATACCACCAGAAAATGGAAGTAATATTTATTTAACAATAGATTCTACTGTTCAAGCAATTGCAGAAAGACATTTAAAAGAAGCTGTTGAGGAAAATAGTGCTGATTATGGTGGAGTAATTTTAATGAATCCGCAAAATGGTGATATTTTAGCAATGGCTAACTATCCAGATTATGACTTGAATGATCCACAAAATCCAATTTATACAGGTTTATCAGATTCATGGGATACATTAACATCAGAAGAAAAAAGTAATGCTAGATATAATATTTGGACTAATAAAAATGTTTCTGCATTATATGAACCAGGTTCAACATTTAAAACAATTGTATCTGCAATTGCTTTAGAAGAAGGGCTAGTTCAAACAGCTACAGAAAAAGATTTTTTCTGTAGCGGAAATCAAGAAGTTCAAGGGTTAGAAAAAGGAATTGCTTGTTGGAGTCCATATGCTCATGGTTATCAAACACTAACAAATGCTTTAGAACATTCTTGTAATCCAGCATTTATACAATTAGGTCAAAGGATTGGTATAAGAACATTATATAAATATTTTGATGCTTTTGGATTATTTGATAGATGTGGAAATGATATAGCAGCAACTCCATCTTCAAAATTTACTCCTATTGATAAAGTTGGTTCAGTAGAACTTGCAACAACATCTTTTGGACAAAGATTTTCTATAACACCACTTCAATTAATTACAGCAGTTTCAACAATTGCTAACGGAGGAACTTTAATTGAACCAAGAATAGTAAAACAAATTGAAGATACAGACACCAAAAGTATTGTTACAACAGATGTAAATACTATAAGATCTGTAATTTCTAAAAAAACTTCAAATCAAGTTAAAGAAATGATGCTTTCTGTTGTAGAAAATGGAACAGGAGGAAGAACTAAAGTTACAGGATATGAAGTTGGAGGAAAAAGTGGAACATCAGAACCAACAGTTGGGAATGAATCAGCTGGGTATGTAGCTTCATTTATAGCAATTACTCCTATTGAAAACACTCAAGTTGTTTGCTTAGTAATAGTATATAATCCTAAAAGTGCTAGTGGACATCAAGGAGGAACAATTTGTGCACCAGTAGCAGGAAGTATTTTATCTGAAGTTTTACCATATATAAATATTACAGGAACAACAACTGTTGCTACAACGGATAATTCAGATTCTGTAAAAAATAACAGTAAACCTGTAATTGATGCTAAAAATATGATGGTAAGTACTGCAAGAGAGAAATTAGAATCAACAGGATTCACAGTAGTAGCAAATGTAGAAGATGAAAATTCAAGTATAGTTACAGACCAAATGCCAAAGCCAGGAGCATATTTAGAAGCAGGAGCAACTATTTATTTATATACAAGTGAAAATGAAGTAAGAACTTCAGTTAATGTACCAGATGTAAAAAATAAATCATTAAATGATGCTATAAATATTTTAAAATCTTCTAATTTAAATGTTGTGGTTGATGGAACAAAAGGAATTGTTACATCTCAGAGTATTACATCAGGAACACCAGTATCTGAAGGAACAGTTGTTACAATAACAGTTAAAGAAAATGCTAATGGTGGTCAGTAGTTAGTTTTAAGTATTTAATAAAATAAATTAATATTATAAAAATGGAAGGGAGATAAAACTATCCCTTCTATATTTTTATAAAGAAGAAATTTTTTTATAATGGAAAATTATAATTTTTATGAATTTCTTCAGTTTTCTATTTAACTTATAAAATTCATCTAAAATATACTTGAAAATAAAAATATATTAATGTTATAATTATAAATGTAAAATTGCGTATGGTATAATATGCATTTTATAAAAAAATGAGGTGAGAAACTTTGGCAAACAATTATTGTATGATGCAGTATTTTGAGTGGTATTTGCCTAGCGATTCTACACTTTGGAACAAAGTAGCAAAAGATGCAACTCATTTAGCTAATCTTGGTATAAATTATATCTGGCTTCCACCAGCATATAAAGGAGCAGGAGGAGTAAATGATGTAGGGTATGGAGTATATGACTTATATGATTTAGGAGAATTTAATCAAAAGAATACTATTCCAACAAAGTATGGAACAAAAGATGAATATCTAAATGCAATTAGAATTTTAAAAGAAAATAATTTAAAAGTTTTAGCTGATATTGTTCTAAACCATAAAATGGGAGCAGATGAATTAGAAGAAGTGCTTGCAATTCAAGATGATGAAAATAATAGAAATGTGAGTTTAACATCAGCTACTCCAATAAGGGCTTGGACTAAATATACGTTTCCAGGAAGAGGAGATATTTATTCAAATTTTAAATGGGATTGGACTCATTTTCATGGAGTAGATTGGGATGAAAATACTAAAAAGACATCAATATATAAATTTTATGGTAAAAAATGGGATGAAGAAGTTGATAAAGAAAAAGGTAATTTTGACTATTTAATGGGTGCTGATATAGACTTAAATAATAATGATGTTTCAAATGAGCTTATTAAATGGGGAAAATGGTATTATGAAACTACCAATGTTGATGGCTTTAGATTAGATGCTATAAAACATATTAGAGCAGACTTTTTCCCAGAGTGGTTAGAAGAAATAGAAGAGTTTTCTTCTAATGAAATATATACAGTAGGAGAATATTGGTCTATAGATGTTGAAGTAATGAAAAGATACATAGAAAGAACAGAAAATAAAATTAAATTATTTGATGTTCCGCTTCATTATAATTTTTTTAAAGCTTCAATTAGTAATGGTGAATTTAATTTATGTGAAATATTTGATGGAACTCTTGTTAAAGAATGTCCAGAATTAGCAGTAACATTTGTTGATAACCATGATACTGAGCTTGGTCAAGCTTTAGAATCTTGGGTTTTAGATTGGTTCAAACCACATTGTTATTCACTAATTCTATTAAGACGTGATGGAATGCCTTGTGTATTTTATGGCGATTATTATGGAATTCCAGAAAAATCAGTTCAGCCAAAAGATAAATTATTAGATAAATTATTAAAGGTTAGAAAATATTTTGCTTATGGAGAACAAGAAGATTATTTTGTTTCCAATGATTTAATAGGTTTTACAAGAAAAGGTGATTATGAACATCCAGATTCAGGTTTAGCTGTTGTAATGACAGATAGAGATGGTGGTTCAATTACAATGAATGTTGGTAAATCTTTAGCAAATACAATATTTTATGATTGTTTAGGAAATATAGAAGAAAAAGTGTATGTAGATTTAGAAGGAAATGGAAAGTTTTCTTGCAAAGGTGGAAGTGTTTCTATATGGATTAAAGATGGTCAGTATGTAAATTAGTTTTCAAAAATAATTAATATCATATAATTAAATTTATATTGTATATGTAAATTTATAGACACATAAAAATCAAATGTTAAATTAAAAGATAAATGAATTTAAAATCAAATAATTAACAATAATTATTTTACATTTTATAAAAGACAGACACTTAATATTTTAATATACATAAAGATAAATTTTAAAAGTAAAATATAGTTTGTAAAGCTAAAATAAAATGTAAGATAATATATAAAAATTAGTAATAATATAAAATGTTTGACATATAATAAAATAGGTGTTATAATAAAAACACTAAAAAGTAAAAATTATTTTTAGCATTATAATAAAACCCCACGACGGCTATTCGTGGGGACTTGCTATTTTTTGAGGTTTTCTATTATTTCGATTATAAGTAAAATTAATTGGAATATAAAAATAACAAATTTTAAAATTATTTTCAGCATTATAATATGCCCTCCTTTCCAAAGATTTCCTTTTGAGAAAGGAGGGCATATTATAATACAAATTACGACAAAATGCAATTATAATTACGTGTATTTTGTTTTTTTATGTTTGTCTAATTTTTAATTTTAATAATTATTTAATTGTATATTATTAAAAGTATTTTAAAATTAAAAATGAATATTTTAAATTTAAAGTTTTTATAGAATTACTTCTAAAAATTTTGTTTAATTAGAAAAATAAAAATTAAAATAAAATGTTTTGGAATTTTTACGGATTACAGATGTAATTACTTGAAAAAACATTAAAAATGTTATACAATACTATGACATAAAACGAGATTAAAGTAGGAGGTTTTATATTATGAAAGTAATTTTAAAACAAGATATAAAAAATGTTGGAAAGAAAGATGAAATAATTAATGCTGCAGACGGATATGCTAGAAACTTTTTATTTCCAAAAGGACTAGCAGTTCCAGCAGATAGTGGAAATCTAAATGATTTAAAGGCTAAAAATAATGCTAAACTTGCTCAAAAGGAAAGAGATTTAGATAATTCAAAAAAATTAGCAGAAAACTTAAAAGATAAAACTATAGAAATTAGTGTAAAAGCTGGAAATAATGGAAAACTATTTGGAGGAGTTACATCAAAGGAAATTTCTACAGCTTTAAAAGATCAGTTAAAAGTTGATATAGATAAAAAGAAAATTATAACAGATGTTATAAAACAAGAAGGAATTTATACAATAGATTTGAAATTACAAGAAGGTGTTATAGCAAAAGTTAAAGTTCATGTTAAAGCTATATAGTAATAATTATTTGAATTATAAAATGGAAAGTAGGGATTATTTATGGAACTAAATAAAGTGCCACCACATGATATTTTAGCAGAACAAGCAGTTTTACGGTTCAATGTTATTAGATAAAGATGCTGTAGTAAGTGCTTTAGAAGTTCTTACAGAAGATTATTTTTATAGAGAAGATAATAAAGCTGTGTTTTCTGCAATAGCGAGTTTATATAGTAAGTCGGAACCTATAGATTTAATTACAGTAAAGAATGAATTAACAGAAAATGGTAGTTTTGAAAGGATTGGTGGCTTAGAATTTCTAGCATCACTTCCAGAAAAAGTTCCAACAACAACAAATGTTGATAGATATATTAAAATTGTAGAAGAACATGCAATAAGAAGAAATTTAATTCAAACTTCAAATGATTTAATTGCTCTTGGATATGATGATACAGAAGAAACTGAAAGAATTTTAGATATGGCCGAAAAAAAAGTATTTGAATTATCTCAAAATAAAGCCAATAAAAGTTATGCAGTAATAAAAGATGTTTTAGTTTCAGCATTTAGTGAATTAGAAAAATTATATAATCAAAAAGGTAAAATTTCTGGTTTAACAACTGGTTTTATAGAAATGGATAGAATGACATCAGGATTACACAATTCAGATTTATTAATATTAGCTGCAAGACCTGCAATGGGGAAGTCCGCATTTGCAATAAATATTGCAACTAATGTTGCTGTTAAAGCTAATATTCCAGTTGCTATATTTAATTTGGAAATGTCAAAAGAACAAGTTGTAAATAGAATTCTTTGTAGTGAAGCAATGGTTGATAGTAACAAATTAAGAACAGGAAGTTTAGATGATGAAGATTGGATGAAGCTTGCATCTACTTCAGGAATTTTATCAGAAGCACCAATTTATATTGATGATACACCAGGTATTTCTATTATGGAAATACGTGCTAAATGTAGAAAATTAAAAATGGAGAAAGATATAGGGCTAATTGTAATAGACTATTTGCAATTAATAACTGCATCAAATACAAAAAAGAATGGATCTCGTGAACAAGAAATATCTGAAATTAGTAGAAGTTTGAAAATTTTAGCAAAAGAATTAGATGTTCCAGTTATTGCACTTTCACAGCTTTCAAGAAGTGCAGAAAAAAGACAAGATGATAAAAGACCAATGCTTTCGGATTTAAGGGAATCTGGAGCTATTGAGCAAGATGCTGATATTGTTATGTTTATATATAGAGAAGATTATTATAATCCAGAAACAGAAAATAAAAATGTTGCAGAAATTATATTTGCTAAACATAGAGGTGGTTCAACAGGAACTGTTAATTTGAGATGGCTAGGAAATTATACAAAGTTTTTAGATTTAGCCCCAGATAGTATAGTTAGTTAAAAATAATTGGAGAAAAAATGATAAGAGAGAAAGTTTTAAAAACTATAAAAAAATATAATTTAATAGAAGCAAATGATAAAATTATATTAGGCGTATCTGGTGGTCCAGATTCTATTAGCATGCTTATTATTTTAAGTGAATTACGTAAAAAACTAAAATTTGAAATTGTAGTTTGCCATGTTAATCATGGAATTCGTGAAAATTCAAGTATTGATGAAGAATATGTTAAAAAATGGTGTAATAAGTTACGGAATAGAATTTTTTTGCTTACATGCAAATGTAAATGAGATATCAAAAATACAAAAAATTGGCTTAGAAGAAGCAGGAAGAAAAGTAAGATATGATTTTTTTAATGAAATATCTAAAAATATTGGAGCAACAAAAATTGGAATTGCACATAATAAAAATGATAATGGTGAAACTATGTTAATGAATATATTAAGAGGTAGTGGAACAAATGGGCTTAAAGGAATAAGAGCTAAACAAGGAAAATATATAAGACCATTAATTGAAATTAAACGAAAAGAAATAGAAGCTTTTTGTGAGCAAGAGAAATTATTTCCTAGAATTGATGAATCAAATTTTAATAATGAATTTACTAGAAATAAAATTAGAAATATTGTATTTCCATTCATAGAAAGAGAATTTAATCCCAATATAATAGAAAATTTAGAACGTTTAGCAGAAATTACTAGAGAACAAGAAGATTTTTTAAATTATGAATCTGAAAAAGAATATAATAAAATTTTAATTAAAGAAATAAATTTGCCAAATTTTGAGTATAATAGAAATGAATATAATACAAAAAAAGAGTCTACAATTATATTAGACTTAAAAGAGTTTAATAAATTGCATATTGTTATTCAAAAGAAAATATTGTTATTTTCTATTCAAAAGATTTTTGGTACTATTAAAGGTATAGAAAAAATTCATTTAGATGATATGATAAAACTTTGCAATAAAAATATAGGTAATAAATATTTGACTCCAAATAAGAATTTTAAAATTGTAATAAAAAATAAACAAATACATATAAGTTCTATAAAACAAGATATCCGTAGTAACCCTTGAAAAAACTATTGTTACAAGAATATTTTTTTTAAAAAATTCTATTGCAATGCAAAAATTCATATGCTATTATTTAAACAAACTAAAGAGAAGTTAGAAAATTTATTTCTAATAAACAGGAGGTAATGGTTTGAAAAGTGGAATTAAAACATTAGCAATGTGGCTAATAGGAATAGTTCTTTTTGTTATATTATTAAATGCTAATTTTAATAATAATGACACAAAATTTACTTATTCTGAATTAATTAATAGTGTTAAAGCAGGTGAAGTATCTGCAATTAAAATTTCTTCAGATGGAACAATGGCTGAAGTAAAATTAGATTCAACAGATATTAAGAAAGAGGTAACAATTCCAAGTTTAGACAGTTTTATGGATACAGTTACTAATTATATGAATGAAGATAGTGAAAATAGTTTTACATTAGAGCAAGAAGAAGAATCAATATTATCAATTATATTTGATATATTTTCACCATTTATAATTTTAATTATTTTCTTATTATTCTGGTTGTTATTAATGAATCCAAATCAAAATAATAATAAAACAAATTCATTTGGAAAAAGTAAAGCTAGAATGATCAACATGACAGACAGTAGAAATAAAGTAACATTTAAAGATGTTGCTGGAGTTGACGAAGAAAAAGAAGAATTAGAAGAAATAGTAGAATTTTTAAAATCGCCAAAGAAATTTACAGATATGGGTGCTAGAATTCCAAAAGGAGTTTTATTAGTAGGTCACCCAGGAACTGGTAAAACATTACTTGCTAAAGCAGTTGCAGGTGAAGCAGGAGTTCCTTTCTTCTTTATAAGTGGTTCTGATTTCGTTGAGATGTTTGTAGGTGTTGGTGCATCAAGAGTTAGAGATTTATTTGAACAAGCTAAAAAGAACGCTCCATGTATAATATTTATAGATGAAATTGATGCTGTTGGTCGTCAAAGAGGAGCTGGTTTAGGTGGAGGACATGATGAAAGAGAACAAACATTAAATCAATTACTTGTTGAAATGGATGGTTTCACAAAAAATGAAGGTGTTATAGTATTAGCAGCTACTAACAGACCGGATGTATTAGATAAAGCTCTTTTAAGAGCAGGAAGATTTGATAGACAAATTGTAGTATCAAATCCTGATGTTAAAGCAAGAGAACAAATATTAGAAGTTCACAGTAAAAAGAAAAAAATGGCAGATGATGTTGACTTAGGAACTATTGCTAAAAATACAGCTGGATTTGCAGGTGCAGATTTAGAGAATGTATTAAATGAAGCAGCACTTTTAGCTGCAAGAAGAAACAAACCAGAAATTGGAATGGATGAAGTAGAAGATGCTATGGTTAAAGTAACTATGGGACCTGAAAAGAAATCTAGAGTAATTAGTGAAAAAGAGAAAAAACTTGTTGCATTCCATGAAGCTGGTCATGCAGTAGTTAGTAGATTTTTACCAACTCAAGATAATGTTCATCAAATTTCAATTATTCCAAGAGGAATGGCAGGTGGTTATACAATGTATAGACCATCAGAAGATAAATCTTTTATGAGCAAGATTGAAATGGAAGAAAATATAGTTTCTTTACTAGGTGGTAGAGTTGCAGAAGCTTTAGTTTTAGGAGATGTTTCAACAGGTGCTTCAAACGATATTGAAAGAGCTTCAAAAATAGCTAGAGCAATGGTAACTAAATATGGTATGAGTGATAAATTAGGCGCTATTAGCTATGGTTCTGGTGAAGAAGAAGTATTTTTAGGAAGAGATTTTGCTAAAGAAAGAAATTACAGTGAAGAAACATCAGGATTAATCGATAATGAAGTTAAAAGAATAATAGATACAGCTTACAGAAAAGCTGAAAAACTTTTATCAGATAATATGAATAAATTAACAGCTGTAGCAGAAGTTTTATTAGATAAAGAAAAAATTGATGGAGATGAATTTGAATATATTATGAATTCATAAAAAAATAACTCTTTAGAAATTAGGTTTTCTAAAGAGTTGTTTTTTTATTATATCTTATTATATCTTTAAAAATAATATCTTAATTTGTATATTAATTAAGAAAAATTCTTTGACCAAATAAAAGGTTAAATTCAATTTTATAAAGTAAATGTAATTGTAGAAAATTTTTTATAGAAATAAATAAAATATTATTTACATAAAAAATCATGTATGGTATTATAAAATTAGAATTATGAACAAAAGAGGAATGTTATGAGTGTTTATGATAGATTAAACTTTGATAAAGTAAAAGAACTAAAAGGTGAGATAGCAGAAGCGTTTATTCAGGTTTATGGAGAAAAAAATAGAGATTTAATTACTCAAAGAGTAGAGAAACTAGAAATTATTTCTTATGTTTCAAAAGAGCAATTTAACAGATATTTGAGTAATTTATCTGAAGATAATATATTAGGATTAACTGATGAATTTGCTAAAGCTATGGGAGTGGAAAATTCATCTTCCAAAAAAGTAAGTGATAGTATGGATTTTGAGTCAATGTTGTTAGAACTCCAAGCTTCATTACAAACAACTGATAAATCAAATGATATTTTTAAAATATGTTTTGGTGACAAAAAATATTCAAGAGAGCGTTATCCAGATGTTTTGAAATTATTTTCAGAAGAATATTTTTCTAATTCTACTGAGAATTTTAGAAATAGAATTGTAAAGCAACGAGTAGATATTTTAAATTACTTTGGAGCTAATGTTAATGAGTCAAACTACCAAAAATATATTGATAATGGATTATTAGATGAAGTCCTTCAAAAAGTATCAAATTTACAAGAAGTAATTAGAGATTTAGATAGTAAAAGAGATGCTTTTTTAGAAGAGCATAAGCAAGAATTTATGGAAAATGAAAAGAATACTAAAATAGAATCTACTTTACGAAAAAATTATACATCAATGCTTTTGACTGAGATAATTTCAAGTTTGCCAGAACAGTTTCAAATTAGAATTAAACAAGAAAATGAACTAGATCAAAATTTAGATTATAGTTTAAAGAAATTTGGATTATATGATTCATTATTAGGAATAAGTCCTATAGAATACTTTTCTTCTGAATATAATGACGTTTTAAGAAATAGTAAAGAAGATTTTAAAATTGAAATGGTAAAAGAAGGAAGAATTGAATTTTTTAAAATAAATGGTATTGATTTAGGAGATGATTATGAAGAATATATGAATAATCCTAATGTATTATCTATTATTCCAGAACAAGCAGTAATAGATAAAATTGCTAATTTGAGAAAGGAGTATTGTGAAAAATATCAAATAGAAGTAATCAAAAATACAGGTTCTTATCAAGAGGATTTGAAAAAAATATCTAATTTAGGATGTTTAGAAGAAGTTTATGCGCCAGATGCTGTATATAATAATATGATTTATGTTTCTTCTAGTATTGTAGAAAGGCCTGATGGAACAATAGAGGATTTACCGATGGTATTTTTACCAGGAATGTTAAATAATGGAACGTGGGAAAACTGTGCTGATGTTGCAATTATT
This sequence comes from Clostridia bacterium, assembly GCA_022790975.1. Taxonomy (GTDB): domain Bacteria; phylum Bacillota; class Clostridia; order TANB77; family CAG-508; genus Scatovivens. The sequence goes on from JAAVYF010000018.1 coordinate 30,520, forward strand.
CATGAAATTGGACATGCTATTGAAGAGGAATTAGTTCAATCAGAAAATGGAAGCTATTTACATAAAACTGGTTTTGAGTTTTTAGGAATAGATTTAAAAAGTGATGAACATAAAGAAAGCTTAGAGAAGCCAAATCAAGTAAAAAGAGAATATGAAACATTAAATGAATCAATTCATCAACAGTTATCAATTGAAGTTACAGATATTTTGCATTCCAAGGGAATTTTTATTATGGATTCTCCTGATAAATCTAGAACAAAAGGAAGTATGCCAAGTTATGAACGAGCATTTAGAGTTATATCGCCATTTTTTAATGAATATAGGCAATTAATAGTTGATTCAATGCTTTCTGAAAAAAGTTTTAAAGAATTTCAAGAATTACCTATATACTCTCAATTTTTAAAAATAAATTCTTTGAGTAGAGAGTTTGGAAGTTTTGTAACTGATCATGTAGCATGTGATTATAAATTAAAGAAAAATACTCCAGAAGTTACTAGATATAATGAAATTATTAACGAAGTATTGGAAATAACTAATCAATCTAAATTATTAGATGCATTTCTTTTAGAATCTAGTAATTTAGGATTTCAAGAAATATGTTCGGCTAAAGGAACAATAGCTGAAAGTATAAAGGGAAAAGAGGAAAAGGATGAAAATCATAAAGATGATGGTTCTTTTAGAGAGGAAATTTAATGAATAGTTTAAATATAAAACAGTCATATTCTGAAGTTTATGCTTTTATTAATGCTCTTGGCGAGCCATATATAAGTAAAACGCCAAAATCATTTATAGAAATTTTAAAGAAAGAAATGGATGAAACTTATATTGTAGAAACTCCTATTAATCCACATAACTTTACTAAAGATAGTATTGCTATAATATCATTAATAAATTTAAATTATTGGTGTGATACTGAAAATCAAAGGAATAAATTAATACAAGTATATAAAGAAAATGATGTAAAAGAGCAAAAAGAATTGAAAGAAAAATATAGAATAGATAATATTTTTGAAAATAACCAAATAAAAAAGCCAGATATAACTAAAAACGATGTTTTAGATATACATCCAGTTATAAGAAAAAGCTTTATAGAGAAAATAATAGATAAAATAAAAAAGTTTTTTAAAAAGTATTAATTCAATATTTTATATAAAAACAGATAAAATAAACATTTTAAAATAAGAAATAAATACATTTCTATTTTAAAGTGTTTTTTTATTTTTAATATAATATAAAAAAAATATATAAATGTAATAATGTAATGAAAAATTTAATAAATAATTTAAATATACTTTTGAAAATGGCTTGTATCTAAGAATACAAAGTTTTATAACCTAAAAAATAGAATTGAAACAAACTTAAAATCCATTTTGTACTAAGGATTTAATGTGTTCGGCTTACATAACTACAAATCCTTGACATTATTTTTTTTGATGGTAGAATGAATTTATCGAAAAGATATAGTAAAAAAATATCTTTGTATATAGCTTGAATCCCAGGCTTTTAGGGAAATCATAACTTTTATATTCGGGGGAAGAAATGATTGTAATAAAAAGAGATGGAAGAAAAGTTGAATATGATAGCAATAAAATAATTGTTGCTTTAAGCTCTGCAAATAAAGATGTTAGAGGAAAAGACAAATTATCTAGAAGTGGAATAGAAGAGGTAATTTGTGAAATTGAAAATAAACAAAAAGCATCTATGACTGTTGAAGAAATCCAAGATATAATAGAAAGAAAATTAATGATGCTAGGGAAGTTTGCTTTAGCAAAAGAATATATATTATATAGAGATAAGCACTCTATTATAAGACAAGTAAATTCTACTGACGAAAGCATAATGAGCTTAGTTAGAAATAATAATAAAGAAACAGCTGAAGAAAATAGCAATAAGAATGCGATTTTAGTTTCAACACAAAGAGATTTAATCGCTGGAGAATGTTCAAAAGATTTAGCAGATAGAATAATGTTACCAAAGAGAATTGTTAAAGCTCATAATGACGGAGTTTTACATTTCCATGATAAAGACTATTTCATTCAACCAATGCACAACTGTATGTTAGTTAACATCAAAGATATGCTTGATAATGGAACTGTTATAAATGGAAAATTAATTGAAACACCAAAGAGTTTTTCTGTAGCTTGTAATGTTACAACTCAAATTATAACTGCAATTGCTAGTGGACAATATGGTGGACAATCTGTTGATATCAGGCATTTAGGAAAATATTTAAGAAAAACTTATGATAAAATATATAAAAAGAGATACCTAGGATATATTGAAAAGGGATATACAAAAGAAGAAGCTCATAAAAAATCTAGTGAAGACGCTATTGAGCGTAGACAGGAAGATTTAGAAACTGGTGTACAAATGATTCAATATCAAATAAATACATTAATGACTACAAATGGACAAACTCCTTTTGTAACTATATTTTTGTATTTAGATGAAAGTAATGAATACATAAATGAAATTGCAATGATTATTGAAGAAATTTTAAAACAAAGATTACAGGGAATGAAAAATGAACAAGGAGTTTATGTTACACCAGCATTTCCAAAGTTGATTTATGTTTTAGATGAAAATAATTGTTTAAAAGGTGGAAAATATGACTATATCACAAAACTTGCTGTTGAATGTTCTGCAAAACGTATGTATCCAGATTATATTTCTGCCAAAATAATGAGAGAAAATTATGAGGGAAATGTATTTAGTCCAATGGGCTGTAGAAGCTTTTTATCTCCTTGGAAAAATGAAAAAGGTGAATACGTATTTGAATCTAGATTTAATCAAGGAGTTGTAAGTATTAATTTACCTCAAATTGGAATCATTGCAAATCGTGATGAAAAGAAATTTTGGAAATTATTAGATGATAGATTAGAATTATGTTTTGATGCATTAATGTGTAGACATGAAGCCTTACTTGGTGCTACTTCTGATCTTTCTCCAATACATTGGCAACATGGTGGTATTGCAAGATTAGAAAAAGGAGAAAAAATAGATAAACTTTTAAACACACCATTTTCTACAATTTCTTTAGGATACATAGGAATATATGAAGTAACAAAACTAATGAAGGGCGTAAGCCATACAACTCCAGAAGGAAAAGACTTCGCTATTAAGTTAATGAAATATTTAAGAAATACAGTAGATAAATGGAAAAAAGAAACAGGATTAGGATTTGCTCTATATGGAACTCCAGCAGAAAGTTTATGTTATAGATTTGCTCGTATCGATAGAGAAAGATTTGGAGATATCACAGATATTACTGATAAAGGATATTACACAAATTCTTATCATGTAGATGTAAGAGAAAAAATAACAGCTTTTAATAAACTAAAATTTGAAAGTGAGTTCCAACCAATTTCTTCTGGTGGTGCTATTTCATATGTTGAAATTCCAAACATGAAAAATAATATACCAGCATTAGAAGCTTTAATTAAGTTTATGTATGAAAATATTCAATATGCAGAAGTAAATACAAAATCAGATTATTGTCATGTATGTGGATTTGATGGAGAAATAATTATAAACGAACAAGATGAATGGGAATGCCCACAATGCGGAAACAAAGACCATTCTAAATTGTCAGTAACAAGAAGAACATGTGGTTACCTAGGAGCTAATTTTTGGAATGTCGGCAAAACAAAAGAAATTAAGAGTAGAGTACTACATATGTAGTAAAAAATATATAATTTTAAGATTATAAATGCCGACATTCGTGGGACATATTTCGGAGAAATATGTCACTCGTCCAAGGCAAAACAAAAGAAATTAAAAGTAGAGTACTACATATGTAAAAATTATTAATAATTGAGGGGATGAATTTATAATGAATTACGCAGATATAAAAGAACTAGATATACAAGATGGCGAAGGAGCTAGAGTTTCAATATATGTTAGTGGATGTCATTTTCATTGTAAAGGATGCCATAATAAAGAGGCTTGGGATTTTAATTATGGAAAAAAGTTTACAGAAGAAGAAATTAAATATATTATAGATTTAATGGATAATGATTATATTGCAGGTCTTTCAATATTAGGTGGAGAACCATTAGAACTTATTAATCAAAAAGGTTTAGTTCCCCTTGTAAATAAAGTAAAAGAAAAATTTCCAAATAAAAATATTTGGTGTTACACAGGATATGATTTTGAAAAAGATATACTAAAGAATATGTTACTTAAATATGATTTCACAAAAGAATTATTTAATAAAATAGATATTTTGATAGATGGTCAATTTATTGAAGAAAAAAAATTAACAGATTTAAAATTTAGAGGTTCATATAACCAAAGAAAAATAGATGTACAAGCAAGTATTGTTGCAAATGAAGTTATCACAATGAAATTTGGTGATGAAAATAGATATGAAGCAATAGAGAAGAAAAAGGAAAATCCAAAAGTTATTTGGATTACAGAATTTCCTAAAAAAGACGAGGTTGCTTTAATACCAACATATACATCTGTTTCTAATGTAGTTAATAATGAACATCAAGAAAAATCAAATGAGTTTGTAGTGCAAAAAGAAAAAGTCAAAATAGCTGCAAAAGGAATAGTTTAATCTATTCCTTTTTTGTATATAAAAATTAATTTTTATAATTAGAATTTTTTGATTCTATTAAATTTATATAATTTGTTTTTTTAATTAAATTAGAGGTAAAATTTGTACAATTAAATATAGGAGGTAAGTAATGAAAGATATAAAAATTTTTGCAGCAAGTGAATCAGCAGAGAAATTTACTAAAGAAATATGTGATTATTTAAATGTTGATATGGGAAAGTGTACTAGACAGAAATTTAAAAATGATAATAATTTTGTTCAAATATTAGAAAGTGTTAGAGAAAAAGACGTATTTGTAATTCAAACCACGGAGCCACCTGTAAATGAAAGAATTATGGAGATGCTAATAATGATTGATAGTATAAAAAGAGCAACAGCAAGAAGAATTACTTTAGTTTTACCATATTATATGTATTCTCGAACAGATAAAAAAGATCAGCCTAGAGTTCCAGTTACAGCAAAACTTTTAGCACAATTAATAGAAGCATCTGGAGTAAGTAGGGTATTAACTTGCGATTTGCATAATCCAGCAATTCAAGCTTATTTTAATATAAATGTTGATGTATTAACAGGAAAATCTCATCTTGAAAAATATTTTGATCAAAAAGAAATTGAAAATAAGGTTGTAGTAGCAACAGATGCTGGTAGTTCAAAAAGAGCTTATAAATATGCAGAACATTTTAAATGCCCAATTGCATTGATTGATAAAAGAAGAAATGGAAATGATGATAATGCTATTGCAACTAGTGTAATTGGAGATATAAAAGGAAAAAATGCATTAATTTTTGATGATGAAGTTGATACTGCTGGTTCAATAATGGAAACTGTAAGAGTTGTAAAAGAATTTGGTGCAAAAGATGTTTATGTTGGATGTACACATGGAGTATTATCAGGACCAGCAATACAAAGAATTAGAGAATCTGAATTAAAAGAATTAGTAATGACAAATACAATTCCTTTACCAGAATCAAAAAAACTAGATAAGATTTCGGTAGTTTCATTATCAAGTTTATTTGGAGAAGCAATAAAGAGGATTAATGAAGCAACTTCAATTGGAGAATTATTTGAAATAGAATAAATTGATAATTACTTAAAATTGTAAAAATACCTAAAATTAAGTATTGACAAGTTGTACAAATTTAATGTATAATAAATAACAGTTAAGGAGATAACATAAAAGTTGTACATACCTTAATGTTTAAGAGAGAAGAAATCCCACAAAATGGTTTCGAACTTCGAAGGGGGGGAAATATAATGTCAGAGGTTAAAGTTAATAACGGTAATATAGAAGATGCTTTAAAAAGATTTAAAAGACAATGCGCTAGAAATGGAGTATTACAAGAAGTTAGAAAAAGAGAACATTATGAAAAACCAAGCGTAAAAAGAAAAAAGAAGTCAGAGGCCGCAAGAAAAAGAAAATTCTAATATAAGAAATAAAGCAGTAAGCAAAGTCTTACTGCTTTTAGTATTAATATTAAAGTAAAAAAACTACTATATTAAAATAACCATGTTTTGTTCATTTCATATACTGAAGTTTTTATATAAAATTTTAATTCTATAATTTTATTAATAATTAGATTCTATATTTGGATGACTTTTTTTATATTCATTTAAAAATGTAGAATCAGAATATGTTAATTCTATTTTTAAATATCCACTTAATTCTGAAATTAAATTATTTTCTAATTTGGCTGTATTTATAAAATTTTCAATAGAATTGAATTCTATATTATCTAAAGTAATACTTAATCCTTTTTCTGCTTCAAGTTTTGAGGTTGATGCTTTATAATTCCAAATAATTACATGATGTTTGCTTTCTTTATAGTATATATAAAAATCTGTAACTGCTTCTAAATTATTTTCGATAGAAAATTCTAATTCTTTTTTCATGAAATTAAAAATTGTTTGAACATCACATACATATACGTATCCTTTTGAAATGTTTCCTAAAAAATTTTTTATTATTTTAAACATTTATTTCTCCTAAATATTAATTATATTATTTATGCTAATTATATAAATATGAAAAGTAGTTGTCAATAATTTATGTAATATGATGTTCTAAAAAAAATATTAATGAATATTTTGATATGGGTGAAATTTATGATGTTAAAAAATATTTTTAATAATGAAAAAGGAATCTTTTTAAGAAAGCTTAGAACATTAAAAGATTATTTTAAAAATTTTATTATATTTTTTATAATTATTATGTTTCTTTCTTCAAATAATGTTTTTGCTGATGATGAAATAGAAGAATTTAATGATATTGATGAAGATATACTAATTACTTCTTCTAATACAGTTGAAGAACCAGAAACATATTCTAAATATATAATTTGTATGGAAAGAAGTACAAAAAGAGTTCTATTTGAGAAAAATGCTTATGCTAAAACTCCTATGGCATCTACTACTAAAATTTTGACTGCAATAATAGCTTTAGAAAAATGTAGTTTAAATGAAGAAGTTCATATTTCTCAAAAAGCTGCGGGTACAGGAGGTTCAACATTAGGTATTACTTCGGATACAACAATGACAATGGAAAGTTTATTATATGGTTTACTATTAAGATCTGGAAATGATTGTGCTGTTGCAATTTCAGAACATATAGGAGGAAGTGTAGAAGAGTTTGCTAAATTAATGAATGAAAAAGCAGTATCCCTAGGATTAACTAATTCTCATTTTGTAACACCTCATGGTTTAGATAGTGATGAACATTATACCACTGCTTATGATTTAGCTATTTTAACAGATTATGCTTTAAATAATAGTGAATTTAAAAAAATAGTTGGAACTAAACAGATAGATATAATGATAGGGGGATATTCTAGAACATTAAATAATACAAATGAGCTTTTAGGAAATGTTCAAGGAGTATATGGTGTAAAAACAGGTTTTACAGGAAATGCAGGAAGATGTTTGGTTACAGCTTGCAAAAGAGAAAATTTAGATGTTATAGTTGTTGTTCTTGGGGCTGATACTAAAAAAATAAGAGGAATTGATAGTAAAAGTGTTTTAGAATATGTTTTTAATAATTATGAGATGATAAATACAGAAGATTTAGTAAAGAAAGCATTTGAAAATTATAATAATTCCATAAATATAAAATTATTAAAATCCCAAAGTAAAATAAAAATAAATTATACAGATAATTTTACTTATATTTATCCAATAAATAAAAATAAAATTCCTATGCTGAAAACTTCGATTTATTGCATTTCCGTAATAAATGCTCCACTTGTTGAAAATTCTACTATAGGAAAATTAAGGGTTATGTGTGAAAATGAAATATTGTATGAGATAGATATTAAAATATCTCAAAGCATAGAAAAAATGAATTGGAAAGATTATTTTAAATCATTTATTTGTAACTACAAAAAATACTATAAAATAAAAATATAATTTTTTGTATATAAATTTTAAATGTGGGTATAATCCCTTCAAATAATTTTGTAGAGAAACTACAAAATAAAAGGAGGGTTTTTATGAAAGAATTTTTAAAAAAGAATAAGTTTGTTATTTTGTTTTTTTCAATTTTTATAATTTCAGTATATGCATTTTATTCTAGGGTTTTTGCATACACATATGAAAATTTAGACTTTAAGTATGGAAAAGTAAAGACAGAATGTTTGAATGTTAGATGTGGACCTGGAATAAATTATAATAAGGTCGGAAAAGTATATAAAGATGAGTATATAAATGTTTTTGCCAAAGTAGGTGACTGGTATATTATTCAAACAAATTCTGAACTGATTGGAGCAGTTTCATCTGAATATATAGAGGCGATTTATAATGAGAATGAGATTTCCATGGAGAAAAAGAAAAGTAATGAACAAGGAACAAATGTTGAGGTAAATGCTAGTGAGAGTATTAATCAAGAAAATAATATAGAATTTGAGGATGTTTTAAATTTAAGTGAAGAAGAACAAGAATTTTTAAATTTAATAAATTCAAATAGAAAAAATATAGGACTTAGTGAATTACAAGTGGATCCTGAAATTCAGAATATAGCTAGGCTTAAAGTAAAAGACTTAAATGAGAATAATTATTTTTCACATGTATCTCCAACATATGGAAATATTGAAAATATGTTTAAAACATTTAATATTAATTGTGTAAGTTCTGGGGAAAATATTGCAGGAAATAAAAATTTAGCTGGAGCGGTTGAAGCTTGGATGAATTCAGAAAATCATAAAGCTAACATTTTAAATGAAAAATATAATTATACAGGGGTTGCCATAATACAAAGTAAAACTTATGGAAAAATTTTTGTTCAAGTGTTTGCAGAAAAATAGTTGTTAAATATAATTATATAAAAACTGTGGTGTAGTTTTTAATAACTACACCATAGTTAATCATTTTTATTTTATCTTATCTTCCTTCATCAGTACTTTGAATTAATGTATCATCAACTACTAATTCTCCATTTTCTAATGCCATTTGTTTTTCTAAAAATTTATTTAATCTTTTTTGAGCTGTATGTTTTATAGTTTTTAATAATGGTCTTCCATCTTTGTTTTGACCTGCTCTTGATAATTCTATATGTTTATCTCCTTTTTTAGAACGAGAATATTCTAAATTTAAAGAGTTTAAAATATCTATTGCATGTTCAGTATTTTGTACTTGTTCATTTGAGTCAGCACTTAAAGGATTTGCAAGAGATAATGTTAAATCTTTCTCTGTTGAGAAATTAAGTAACACATTTAGTAAATCTTTTCCTTCATCGTTTTGTTCTAAAACATTTATATTGTTTTCTAAATTATCTAGAGCTGCTAATAAAGTTTTACCTTCTTCAGAACTTTCTAAAAATGCTCTATTTTTTTCTATAGTATTTTTGTGTTGTTTGAAGAAATTTGGATCTTTTTTTTGTAAACTCATTAAAGCTGCATATAATTCTTTACTATTTTTACTCTTTTCTAAAACATCTGGTTTTTTTTCTAAATTATCTAAAGCAGTTAATAAAGCTTTACCTTCTTTTGATTTTTTAAGAGTATGTCTATTTTTATTTATAAGTTCTTTATTTTTTATAAAGAACTCTGGAGTTTTTTCTATATTATGTAGAGCTGCTAATAAATCTTTACCATCTTGAGTTTTTTCTAAATCTTTTTTTGCTTTTCCTAAATTATTTAAAGCATAAGAAAGAGATTTTCCTTCTGGAGTATTTTTAAATAAAGATTTTTGCATAGTTCTTTTATTTTTTTCTAAAAATGCTTTACATTCAGGGTTAGCCCAATCCATAAATCCAGCTTGTTTAGCCATAGTTCCAATTACTATATGGTTATTTGCAATATCTGTTTGACTTTTAAATAATTTTTTATAATTATTTAATTTATTGTTTATTTTAGATATAACTTCTTTTTGTTCTTTAATTTTCTTTTTGATATTTGATAAATCTGATGTTAAAGTATTTAATTTATATCTAGCTTTTTCTTTTTCAGCTATAGCTTTTTTCACAGATTCTTTAGCTCTTTTTAATTCTGATTTTGAACCTTTTCCTTTTCCATATCCTAAAAAATATTCAAGTGGTGTTACTTCATTAAATATTTCCTTTTTTTGTTTTCTTACAGCTTTTTTACAGCCTATGATATTACGTTTATATGTTCTAAGATATTTATTTTGATTTTGAATTGATTTTGATTTTGAAATATAGTCATCTTTTAAAGATTCTATTTTTGATTTTGCTTCTTCAATAGCGTTTTTATTGTTGGTAATAAAAGTTTTTAGTTTTTTATCAACTTTTATACCTGTTACTTCGTTATTGTAATACTCTAAAGTTGCTAATTCTTTATCTAAATCCATAGTAACTAAACCATCTGTATTACATAAAGCTTCTGCAGCTTCCTTAGCATTATTTTCAAATAATAAGTCTTGCTTATATTCTATTGCTTCTTCTGAAAAATTTTCTTTAACAGTTCTAATTGGATGAAGCATAGAATCTAAAAATCCTGACATAATTTATACCTCCTATTATTATATATTTATTACAAACTATATATTTTTATACGCTTACAGTTAATATTATAACACAAAATGTTACCAAAATCAAGGAAATTGATAAAAATATGTAAACTAAATGTAAAAAAAATGACGTTTTTTTGCCAAAATGATATATAAATTTCGCATTTTTCATTGATTTTATATTGAATTTGTACTATAATGATAGTATCGATTAATAATAGGGGTTATTATGTCTATTAGAAATAGAACATAATAATCTCTAAAAAATGATAATAAAAATATTTATAGTAAAGGATGGTATAATTATGACTGGAAAAAAAGTTTGTAAGATTCTACTTGTTTGGTTATGTATAATAACTTTAGTGATGCCTTTTGGTACAGAAGTATTAGCAGCAGCCTTAACAAAAGATTCAGTTTCAGCTATATTAGAATCAGTACCATATCGTGAAGGTGGAGAAGAAGCTTCAGGATTTAAATCAGATAATTATGATACTGGAAGATATGCTTATAAAGTAAAGGGAATAAATGTTTTAAAAGTTGTTCAAAAAAATGATGCAACATATGCAGATACATTTTATTGTGTAAATGCAGGTTTATCTCTTTCAATTACTGATTCATATAATTACAATAAAGTGGCTGATGATTTTACAGTAATTTCTGATGCACAAGTTAAAGAGTGGGCAGACTCAGTAGGAATAAGTGAAGAAAATTATAAATCTTTAATTTATTTATTAAATAATATCTATTTGAAAAAACAAGATACTTCTTATAAAGATGCATATATAGCAAAAGCATTTGCAGATTTATTAGAAGAAGAAACTGTTGAAAATGGATATGTTCAAACAACAACTGTTGATACAATCAAATCATTTTTAACTGATGATGATATTGATGTTGTTCAACAATGGGCTATTTGGTATTTCACAAATGGAAGTAATACAGCAAATTCATTTTATAAAGATGAATATAAAAATTTTGGAAGCGTTGAAATTTCTCATCTAGAAGTAGAAGATGGAAAACCAGTTACTAAAAAAGAAGATTTATCTACTACAAGACAAAAATATGCAGGAATTTTATATGAATATTTAGTAAATTCTGCAAAAGATGCTAGTAAAGCAGAAGTTAATAATGGAAACAAAACATATCCAACAATAGATAAAACAAAAGCAGTTACATCAACTGTTGATGGAGAATATTATAAAGTTGGACCATTTAAAGTTAATAGTGGAAATACACTTCCAGCAGATTTTAAAGCAATATTTTCTACAGAAGGTGGAGAATTATCAAATATAGCTTATAAAATTTATGAAGATGGAGTAGATATTACAAATTCTTTTAAAGATATAGCACTTGATAAAGAATACTATATATATTTACCAATAGAAAATAATACTATAACAAGTATAAAATTAGAAACAGAATATACATCTGAATCTGGAAGAAACATAAGTTTATGGACAGGTGAACATGATACTCAACATCTTCAACCAGTAGTTTTATTAACAGCAGAGCCTGGAAAACCAGTTAAAGATGAAATTATAGGAAAAATTGATGAAAAAGAATATGATTTAGCATTAAGAAAATTTGTAGTTTCTATAAATGGTGATGCTACATCAAACAGAACTCCAGTTCCTACACAAGATAGTTTACATAAATTAGCAGAAGGAACAATAAAAACAGCAGAATATACACATAGCAAATCACCATTAGCAGTAAATAAAGGTGATAGAGTTGTATTTGAATTTAGAATATATAATGAAGGCGATTTAGATGCCAAAGTTAAAGAAATAGTAGATTATATACCAGAAGGGTTAACAGTAGTAGACAAATCAGAAAGTACAGTTAATTCAAAATATAATTGGGATGTTCAAGGAACAACTCTAAAAAATACATATTTATCAAATACAACAATATCTGCATTTGATAAAAATAATTTTAATTTATCTTATGGAACTGTTCAATTAGAATGTGAAATTACAGGAGATTTAACTCAAGGAACAACTTTAACAAATGTTGCAGAAATAGTAACAGATAATGGAAAAGATAGAGATTCTAATGAAGGTTCAATAAACAAATCAACAATTACAGAAGACTTTACTGGAAATACATCAAATAAAGATGATTTATCAGATAGTTCATACCATTATAAAGGACTTGAAGATGATGATGATTTTGAAAAATTAGTTATAGAAGGTAAACAATTTGATTTAAGTTTGAAAAAATTTATTTCATCAGTAAATGGAAATGCATTATCAAGAGAACCAAAAGTAGATGTTTCTCCATTAAATAATGGAAAAGATGATGCAAATTATACTACAACAAAAACTCCAGTTGATGTTGAAACTGGTGACATAATTACATTTACTCTAAGAGTATATAATGAGGGTGATATTTCAGGATATGCAGAGCAAATTACAGACTATATACCAGAAGGCTTAGGCTTTTTAATGAACTATAATACAAATTATGATAATAAATGGGCAATTTCACCAGATAGTAAATCAGTAAAATTATCAACAATAAAAAATGCAAAAAATAATGTTAAATTATCAGACTTTGCAGATACAGAAAGCTTAGATGATGTAGAAGTTGTTCTTGGAAAAACAAAAATTACTTCAACAGCACTTGCATCTTCAGCAACTAGTGATTCAAATTTAATAAAAGCATTTGATGGAACAACGCTTTCATATAAAGATATAAAAATTTCTTGTATAGTAGTAACAGAAGATGAATTGACATTAAAAAATATAGCTGCTATAACTAAAGAAAGTGATGAAGACAAGAATCCAGTAGAAACAGATAGAGGCTCAGAAGACAGAGATTCAACACCAAAAGATGATATAAATCCAGATGATTATACAACAGGAAATGAAGATGATGATGACTATGATGTTGTAAAAACAGATAAAAAAGATTTTGATTTAGCTTTACAAAAATTTATTACAGCAGTAAATGAAAATAAAATAACAGATAGAACACCAATAGTTTCAAATTCAGAAGGAAAAATAAAATATACACATCCAAACGCAGAACCTTTAGCAGTTGGAAATGGTGATTTAATTACATATACAATTAGAGTATATAATGAAGGTGAAGTTGATGGATTTGCAGCTGAAGTTGCTGACGATATACCAACAGGTTTAGTATTTGTACCAGACAATGAAGTAAATAAATCATATGGATGGCAAATGTATGATAAAGCTGGAAATATTACAACAGATGTAAATCAAGCTACTAGAGTAAAAACAATATATTTATCAAAAGAATCATCTGAAGAAAACTTAATAAAAGCATATGATGGAACAACTCTTTCATATAAAGATGTACAATTAGTATTTAGAGTTGATGAAAATGCTATTGAAAAAACAGTTACAACATCTGCTAGAACATTAATAAATACAGCCGAAATTACAAAATGTACAGATAAAGATGGAAATGACATTCCAGATATAGATTCAACACCAGATAATAATGATTTAAGTGAAGATGACATTGATCAAGAAAAAGTATATGTAAAATATTTCGATTTGAGTTTAATAAAAGATGTAACAAAAGCTTTAGTTACAGTTGATGGAAAAACAACTGAAGTACCAGTTGTTGATGATGGAATTAAAGTTGAAATTCAAAAGAAGAAAATTAATTCTACTTCAATTCAATTTGTTTATAATATAACAGTTAAAAATGAAGGAGAAATTGAAGGATATGCAACAGAAATAACAGATTATATTCCAAATGGATTGAAATTTAATAAAGCTTCAAATCCTGATTGGGAAGTTGTTACTGATAAAATAATTAGAACAAATGCATTAGCAAAAACATTATTACAACCAGGGCAAACAGCAACAGTTCAAGTTGTATTAGATTGGGAAAGAAGCAGTGATAACATTGGAAAATTTGTAAACGTAGCTGAAATTTCTGATGATTGGAATCCAAATGATTCACATGATGTGGATTCAACACCAAATAATTTAGTTCCAACAGAAGATGATTATGATGATGCTCCTGTTTGGATTGGTATTATTACAGGTATAGCAGATAGACCATATATTGTATTAACATCAGCAGTATTACTTATTTTAGGAACAGGTATATTCTTAATTAAAAAATATGTTTTAGATAATATGTAAAAATAAAAATTAAGAATTAATTAAAATAAAAACACCATAAATTAAAAACTTATGGTGTTTTTTGTTAATTTAAGTGTAAAATATCAGATATACTGATTGATAATTATTTTGCTTATTGTAAGTTATAGATTATATATATAAAATTTTATTATTAGAATATTTTTATATTTCTAAAAAATAGTGTAATTAATTAAATTTTACATTTAAAATGGTAATCAAACAAAAAATAATTTATTTTTAAAATTTGATTTACAATAATTTTGCTATATGGTATAATTTTTTTGATTAATACATATGAGGTGATAAAATGAATCAAATATTAGATTATGATGTTGAAAAAGGCGGGAAAACCCCACGTAATAAAGGAAACAAAGGCAGTGGAGGAAATAAAAATGGAGGTTCATCTTCTGATAAAATAGTTAAAGTTTTTGCTTTTTTATTAATGCTTATAGCAATTGCATTAATTGCTAGTGGAGTATATAGTTTAATGAAAAATAAAAAAGATTCTTCTATAGATAAGACACCTACAGTATCTAAAGTACAAGCAACAATAGAGGCTCAAGCAAATGAAGATAATGGAAAAGTTGTAATAAGTGTTTCTAGTGATATTGCTATAAATAAATTAATTTATAATTGGAATCAAAATATTGAAAAGGTAATTTCTGGCGAAGATAGAACTACTATGGAAGAATTAATAGATTTACCAGCTGGTCAAAATACTTTAACAATTAAAGTTATAGATATGGAAAATAATGAAACAATAAAAACATTTTCATTTGAAGCTGAAAAAGGAATAGATACAACTCCACCTGAAATAACATTAGAAATTACAAGCTCAAAAACATTATTAATTACAGCAACAGATGATAATGCAATAGCATTTATCACATATATGTGGAATGAAGGAGAACAAATAACTGTTGAAGCAGAAGAGGAAGACCAAAAAGAAATTCAAGTTGAATTAGAAATACCAAGAGGCAAAAATACAATAAATGTTATTGCTGTTGATAATAGTGAAACACCAAATACCAAATCAGCTACAAAAACTTTAGATGGTGTTACAAAACCTGAAATTGGATATAATTTAACTGCAGATGCTTCTGTTTTAGAATTAGTTTGTACTCATGAAAATGGAATAAAGAGTATCTTCTATACATTTAATGGAAAAGATTATGAAAAAGTATTTGAAGATGATGAAATTTCAACTTATATAAGCTTTACTCAACCATCTGAAGAAGGAGAAAATAAAATGAACTTAACAGTTACAAGCGTTAATGGAACTGTTGCAAACTTTAATCCAGAATGGCAATATTATCCAAATGGTGCTCCAGAGGAACCTACTGGAACAGAAACAGAACAATAAAACTAGATAGTTGGGGGAAAGATGTTACAAGATATATATATTATTGATGATAAAGCAGAACTTATAAAAAAGTTACAGTGTTTATTTAAAGAAGAAAAAGACTTTCACTTTGTAAGTGTTCCATGTAATAAAGTAGATATTGTTTTAAAAAATATTCCAACAATGATTATAATCGAAGATGATAATACAGAATTAAATGCATTAGAAATATGTAAAAAAATAAGAACTAATGAAGATAATAGTATTACACCAATAATTGTTTTATCTTCAGTTATGGATCATGATTATAGAATGCAAGTTTTAAATATGTCTATACAATATTATATTTTAAAACCACTAAATGAAGATTATTTCTATATTACAGTTAAAAATATGATAGATTTTGTTACTAATAATAGAAGGGTAAGTCCTTTGACAGGACTTCCTGGAAATGTTCAAATTCAAGCAGAAATGAAAAAAAGATTATTAAATAATGAAGAATTTATTGTGATATACTTTGATTTAGATAATTTTAAAGCATATAATGATGTATATGGTTTTTCAAATCGGTGATGAGATAATAAAATTTACAGCCAAAACAATAGTTAAAACTATTCATGAAATACCATCTGGAGATAATTTCGTTGGACATATAGGAGGGGACGATTTTGTAGCTATTATAGAAAAATATGATTATAATCAAATATGTAGAGATATTATTAAACAATTCGATAGAGATATTCTTGAATATTATACAGATGAAGATATAGAAAGAGGATTTGTAGAAGTTGCTAATAGGAGAGGAATTATAGAACAATTTCCTATAATTTCAATTTCAATTGGAGTTGTTGAAGTTGATAATAATACATTTTCTAATACTCTGGAAATTGGAGAAATTAGTGCTCAGGTTAAACATAGAGCTAAAGCAATTTTAGGAAGTACTTATGTTATAAATAGGAGAAAATTTTAAAAAATGGATATTTTTACAAAAGAAAAAAATATAAATACAGTAAATGCTTGTGGCTGTACACACATACTAAACCATTATTAAAAGAAATAAATAAAACTATATTTATATATAGTTTTATTTGTAATATAAATAGATTAAAAAGGACAATTAAATTTTTAATTGTTCTTTTTGTGGTCTAAAAATATTTATTTTATGTTAATAAATTAATTTTTTATAATAGATGATTAAATATGAAAAAAGGAGGAAATAACATGAAAAGGATTAAGGAAAATATAGGAATTACATTAATTGCATTAATTATTACAATTATAATATTAATTATTTTTGCAACTATTTCTATGTATGCTATATTGGGAAAAAATGGAATTATTGGAAAAGCAAAAGATACAACTAATAATTATCAAATTGTTAGTAGAGAAGAAGAAAGTTCATTAAAGAATCAAGAAGATATTTTAAATAATATATATGATGAAAATTTTAATGAAAATGGACCAAGTGGTGAAGAAGAGAAAGTATCAGAAGATATATATGTTTCATTAAATGGAAATATATTAAGTTTTTATAGTAATGAAGAACTTGCAAGAATAAATGCAGATAGTGAAGAACATTATTATGGAAATATAAAAGGTAAAGAATTTTGGTACAATGGAAATATTACTCCATGGCAAGAAGAAAAAAATATAATAGAGAAAATTCGAATTGAGAATAAAATTTATCCAACTAATATGAACTATTGGTTCTGCAATTTAATTAAATTAAAAGAAGTAATAAATATAGATAAAATTGATACAAACAAATTAGCAACAATTCAAGGTATGTTTGAAAATTGTAGTTTTTTAACTAATCTAGATTTAAGTAATTTTGATACAAGTAATGTAGAAAATATGAGAGGAATGTTTGTTAATTGTTTTAAAGTAAGAAGCATAGACGTAAGCAAATTCAAAACAGATAAAGTAAAATATATGAATAGTATGTTTGGAGGATGTTGGAAACTAGAAAGTTTAAATTTGAGTAGTTTTGATACAAGTAATGTAGAGAATATGGAAAATATGTTTTTTGCATGTCATTCATTAACAAGTTTAGATTTAATAAATTTTAATACTTCAAAAGCCATAAACATGAAAGGAATGTTTAGTGATTGCTGGGCAATTACTAGTATAAATGTTAATAGCTTAAATTGGATAACAGAAAATGCAGATACAGAAAATATGTTTTCAGAATGTGGAGTAAAATCGGTTACTTTTATATAATTTTATAATTTAATATTAATTAAAGATTATATTTTTTTATTAAGTAATTTATCGTATAGTTAAATTTAAAAATCAAAATAGATATAAAAATTTAAATACAAAATAAATGTAGAAACAAAAAGAATGTGTTTACATTTATTTTTTTGTATAATAAAAAATAAAAGAAGATTTATTATGCAAAAAAAATCTAAATGAATGTTTTCTAAATGTAGAAAAGTTAAAAATATGAAAGTATCTTATATATGTCCTATATTTTTAATTTTATTTATTTTTTTATTTATTTTATTTAATTGAAAATCTGCAAAAAATCCATTATTTTTCATAATTTCTTTTTTCTTTTTAAGGAGTTCTTTTATTTGTTCATGATATTCTGGTTTTATAACAGATAGTAGTTTATCTAATTCAATTTGACTTTTTACAAATTCTACATAGTCTTCTTCCATAAAATCCTCCATATTAATAATTTTAGTTTAATAATAATATTATAGTGGTAAAAATTTTAAAAATCAATAAAAATTTAAGTTTAGAGTTTTAGATTTTCTATTATTATAAAAAGTTATTATATATATCATTTATATAAAAAGTTTCAAAAATTGAATATATAAAGTTTTTACAAGTCTAAGTATAGAATAATTTATAAATTCATGCTATAATTTTAAAATAAAGTAATTTATTAAATATAAAAATAATTTTTTAAGAAGGGAAAATACATGGAAGAATTTTTTGATATATTGAATGAAAATGGAGAATATCTTAATGAAGTTCAGACTAGAGATAAATGCCATAAAGAAGGGTTATGGCATAAAGCAATTGCAGTTTTCATAATTAATTCTAAGGGACAAGTTTTATTACAAAAAAGAAGTTCGAATAAAAAAATGTGGCCTAATATGTGGGATATAACATCTGGTGGACATGTACTTTCTGGAGAATTTGGATTTCAGGCTGCAATTAGAGAAACAAAAGAAGAATTAGGAGTTAATTTAGATAGAGAAGATATAACATTCATAGGTAGTGTAATTTCAAATAATAAAAAAAATGATATATTAGATAAACATTTTAATGAATATTATATTGTTAATAAAGATATAGATGAAACTAAATTAAAGCTTCAAAAAGAAGAAGTTTCAGAAGTTAAATGGATGGATAAACAAGAAATTATTAATAGAATAAAAAATAATTATGATGGAATAACAGATAAGACTGGCTGTTGGGAATATTTAGTTAAATATTATGATTTAATTGAAAATAATAAATAGTCAAATATTGATATATTAAATTATTATAAATATATGAATAAATAAACTACTAAAAAATTATATAAAAACATATAAATTGTTAAAAAAGATATATGAAAAAATGAATTATTTAATGATATATATAGTTAAAAATAAATAAATTGTAAAAAGTTTGTATTGAAAGGAAATATTTATGAAAGTATTGATTGGTACTAAAAATCCAGGAAAAATCGAAGGAGCAAAAAAAGCATTATTAAAGTATTTTGATGATATTGAAATTGATGGAATTCCAGTAGAATCTAATGTTAGTGAACAGCCTGTTAATGCTGAAATATATAAAGGAGCAAAAAACAGAGTAAAAAACTTAAAAAAATATGCTAAAGAAAATAATGTAAAAGCAGCTTTATATATGAGTATAGAAAGTGGAATTAATAATTCTTTAGGAAGATGGATGATTACTAATATAGCTGTAATTGAAGATAATAATAATTTTGAAAGTTATGGAGCAAGTCCATCATTTCCTGTGCCAGATAGATTAGTTGATGATGTTATAAATACAAATTTAAGTAAAGTAATGGATTCAATTTTTGGAAAGAATGATGAAAGACATAACCAATGTGGTGGTATACAATTATTAACACATAATATAATATCTAGAATAGACTTAACAGAATATGCTTTTGTCATGGCTTTGACAAAATATATTAATAAAGATTGGAAATAAATTATAAAAAATAAATTGTAAATAAATATAATTATAATTAAATATTTTTAATTTATATTTTTATATGATTTAATGTAGAAAAATGCAGAAAAATATTTACATAGCAAAAGTCATCTGTTATAATTTTTTAGAATAAATTAAATATGTGAGGTGAGAAAAATGAGATATCATATTCTTAGATTTGATATTTGGCTTTGCCTGGCTTTAAGTTTTTTAGTAAGTCTTGGCACAGTTAAAATAGTAGAAGGAATTTTACCAAAAAAATATGAAGATTATGTTCAAGAACATATAGTTGAAGATGGAAATATTGGAGGAAAAGCAGGAGAAGATGTTTATAGAGCGCAAAATGTAGAAGATTTATTAAATAATGAAACATTTACTATAATTTCACCTGGAATTGAGTATTGTAATAAGGGAGCAGGATATTATGATAATTTCTATATGTATTCTGTAACATTACCATCTGGAGAACGTATAGCAGCTTGTATTAATATGGATTCTGTACAACATACAGGAGATTCAATGTATAGTGGAGATTCAATTTTGCCTGTTGGACGTATAGTTTATGAAGATTTAACAAGCAATGAATACTTTATAAACCAAATTGAATATTCAGAAGAACTTTCTCGTAAAGATTTTTATATTGATATGATTGGTAATGGAGGCAAACTTAGTAAAGAAGACTACACAGAAACTCCAATACTTATAACTCAATTATTAACAATATTTATAATGTTTCCAATTTTTCACACTATTGGTTCAAAATTAGGAATATTTCCAACATTTTTTTCTTTTAAGAAAAAGAAAGAAGCAGAATGGAAATAAGCAATATTAAAAGAGGTGAATTTAAAAATGAAAAATGAAAAAGTAAAGAAAATTAATTTAATTTATTTATTATCTTACATATTTGTACCTATAATAATTATAGCTTTAGGAATTTGGCTTAGTTCAGAATTTTTTCCTAAAGGAAATATGGCTGTTATTTTATGTATGGCTCCAAGTATAATTTCATTTATATGGTGGGTGTTTGGAGGAAATTTTATTTACAAACATAATCAAAAAAAATTAGAAAAACAATTAAATGAAAATGGGTTTGAACGTAATCATACTTTTTATGGAAGAAGTAATATGGTTATAGTAGATGTTGTAAATGGTAAAATTGCTTTATTATTTTTTTGGAATCCTTTTCAAAATTTCATAATTCCAGCAAGTAGAATTAATAGAACATGGGTTGATGATGGAAGAGGAGGAGCTGGATTTTTAGAAGGAAGTAGTAGAGTGAGCTTTCTTTTTAATGTAGATAATGTAAAAGTTAGAGTTAATACATTTACTTCTAATAGGCGTTGGCGTATGGATAGTGATTATATTCTTACAGGTATATCAAAAGCTGATATGATGGTTAAAGTCTTGGAAGATGCTCGTACTAGAGGAGCTAAATAAAATGGGTATATTTAGAAAAATGATTTCTATTTTTCATGATGATTGGTGTAGAAAATGCCAGTATCAAATGGATGAAACATGGCGTCAATTATATATGCTTCCTATGAGAGTAGGGCATTATATTGAACATAATGATGCGAATTATTATATAAATAATTTATATAAAGTAAATTGTAAAGCAGATATTCCAATTGGTACATATGCATGTGGTATTATAAAATATAGATGTTCAAGATGTGGCAGTGAATTAGTTAAATTATCTATATTTTTACCAGTACGAGATCAAGAAAAATATGAAGATACAGTATATTTTAATAATGGGGAATTAGATAATTTTTTAAGAAAATAAAAATATATTTTTATAACGAATTTATTAATATATTTATATATAATTTTATAAAAAAGCTAAAAGTTGAGAGAGTTAAAATATATTTTTAATTAATAAAATCAAAAATATTATATGTGCTCTCTCTTATATATTATATATGATTTAAAAATTATAAGATATTAAAAAGATAATATAAATTGGAGGATATATTGATGGAAGTAAAACAAACAGAAAATGATATTAAAATTTCAGAAATGATGGAAATGCAAATGAAACTATGGGAATTAAACAAAGATTCATGGTCTCCAATGGAAGCTAAATATGGAAAAAATTTTTTATTATGGATGATAGAAGAAATGGGGGAGGCTATTTCTATTATAAAGAAAAAAGGTGATGATGAAATTATGAACAATTTGGAAGTAAGAAGTGCATTTGTAGAAGAGATGAGTGATGTGCTAATGTATTATAATGATACTTTATTAAGATATAATATAACTCCAAATGAAATATCTACTGCATATATTCAAAAACATAATAAAAATATGAAGAGAAATTTTAAGCAAGAATATAAAAATATATTAAAAAATAATAAATAATTTGTAATTTTTGATACTATTTATTTTTCAATTTTAGAATATTGTATAATTAAATGCACGATGTAGACATAAAAATATAGACACACAATTAAAAAACAAATAAAATGTTAGTTGCGAGACTAAATATTGGAGGTTTTTAATTATGTGTCAAGAACAGTATAACACAAATAAAAGA